>NZ_CP092487.1:1630000-2230000 GCF_022429565.1 Lutibacter sp. A64 | reverse complement strand
ATTGAATAACCCAAAATTAATAATTGTTGATGAACCAACTGCAGGTTTAGATCCTGCTGAACGTCATCGTTTTTTAAATGTTTTACGTGAGGTTGGTACAAATTGTACCGTTATATTTTCAACACATATAGTTGAAGATGTAAAAGAACTATGTAACGAAATGGTAATTGTTAATGGAGGGAGAGTTTTGAAACATACAACTCCAACAACTTGTACCCAAGAAGTTGAAGGTCAGATTTGGACTAAAATAATTGAACGTGACGATTTAGAAGCCATGGAAGCAAATTATAATGTATTGTCTTCAAATTACAATCAAGATAATACCTTAAATATTCGAGTATTTTCAACTGAAAAACCTGCGGAAGATTTTAGTGCAGCGAAACCTCAATTAGACGATGTATATTTTATTGCTTTAAAGGAAGATGAAGCAAATTTAGTTTCAGAATAAACTCCTTTTTTAACAATTAAAACGTACCTATATGTTTACTACAATATTTAAACACGAATTAAAATATTGGTTTAAAAAACCTTCATTTTATATATATTTAGCTGTCTTTTTTGTGATAGCGTTATTTGTTGCAGCAAGTGCAGCAGGTATTTTTGATTCACTTACGTTAAGTACGGGGTCTTCAAAAATTGTGAATTCTCCAATGAATTTAAATGGAATGTTTAATGGATTAACCATTTTAATCTATTTTTTATTTCCATCAATAATTGGCGTATCTATTTTTAGAGATTTCAAAAGTGAAATGCATACCATTTTGTATTCGTATCCGTTTACAAAAGCCAATTACTTATTCGGAAAATTTTTAAGCTCATTTTTAATAGTTACTATAATTGTATTAGTAATTGGTTTGGGAATTTTTATTGGATTCAGGCTTCCAGGAACAAACCCTGAAATTGTGGGTAATTTTAGGTTTGTTCCGTATTTACATTCTTATTTAATCTATATAATTCCAAATGTATTTTTATTTGGAGCCATTGTATTTGCTACGGTTACTTTTACACGTAATATTTCCGCAGGTTTTATTGTGGTTGTAATGTTAATGCTAATTCAAGGAGTTTCAGAAAGTTTATTAAGAGATATTGATAACCGATTTTTATCTGCAATGTTAGATCCGTTTGGAGCGCAGGCAGCAAATTATTATACACGTTATTGGACAGTTGCAGAGCAAAACGAATTGCTAATTCCGTTTAAAGGTGTTGTTATTTATAACCGATTATTGTGGATGGCGATTGCAGCTGTTATTTTTGGAATGGTTTTTAAGTATTTTTCGTTTAGTCAAAATGCGTTAACATTTAGTTTTAGAAAACAAAAAGCTGAACGCGTTACAAAAAGTAATTTTGGAGGTATAACAAGAATTGAATTGCCAAAAGTTACCTATGATTTTTCATTTTTACAAAATTTAAAAACATCTTGGAGAATTTCTAATTTAGATTTTAAATTCATTATAAAAAGTTGGCCTTTTTTAAGTATTTTACTTGTTGGCCTTATTTTTATTTTAATAATGTCTATTTCTTTAGGTGAAATATCAGGAACTAAAACATACCCAACTACTTGGCAAATGTTATTGTATCCTGGAAATACCTTCTCTTTATTTATAAATATTCTTACTTTTTTATATGCAGGAATGCTTGTGCAAAGAGGAAAAATGGCAAAATCTAATCATTTAATAGATGTAACTCCAATTCCAAATTGGACTTTATTATTGTCAAAATTTGTAGCCTTGTTAAAAATGCAATTGGTACTGCTATTTGTTATTATGGTTGGTGGTATTATTTTTCAAATTTATAGAGGTTACTATAATTTTGAAATAGATCAGTATTTGTACGAATTATTAGTTTTAAAATTTGTTCATTTTGCTATTTGGGCATTTTTAGCAATATGTATTCAAACATTGGTTGGTAATGCGTATTTAGGCCTTTTTATATTGTTGGTTATTTCTATAGGTTTACCGTTTTTAAGTTTTGCAGGTATAGAACAATCCATATTTAAATACAATCAAGGTCCTGGATATTCGTATTCAGATATGAATGGTTATGGAGCGTCTTTTAGTAGTTATATAACGTACAAAATTTACTGGGTTTTTGCAGGAATTGTATTATTTATTGTTTCAGCATTATTTTGGGTTAGAGGGTTGCCACATTCATTTAAAGAACGGTTATCTATAGCTAAAAATCGTTTTAAAGGAGTTTATTTAATCGGTTTTGTAGTGTTTTTAGTCGCTTTTTTAAGTTTAGGTTATAGAATTTATTATGAAAACAATATTTTAAACGAAAGAACTTCTGCAAAAGAGCGCGAATTGTTACAAGTTGAATGGGAGAAAAAATATAAGAAGTTCGATGGTAAAATTCAACCTAGAATTGTAGCCGTAAATGTTAATTTTGATATTTATCCAAAAGAGTTAGATTTTAAAGCTGATGGAATTTATACAATGGTGAATAAATCTTCAGAAAAAATTGATAGTATTTTATTAAGCCATAACAGTTATCCAAGTACGTTTACTTTCAATAAAAACAATACCTTAGTTTTAGAAGATACTATTCATAATTTCGATATTTATAAGTTAGAAAAAGCCTTGTTGCCTGGCGATAGCTTAGAGTTAAATTTTCAAGTTGAAAACAAACCAAATACATTTCTTAGAATTCATTCAGATGTAAAAGAAAATGGAACATTTATAAATAATAAAGTGTTGTTTCCTTTTTTAGGTTATTCAAGTGGCGGTGAATTAACGGATGATAAAGTTCGTGAAAAGTATGAGTTGCCAGAGAATAAATTAAGACCGTTTCCAACTGATTCAACAGCTTTAGGAAACACGTATATTTCTAGTGATTCTGATTGGATAGATTTTGAAGCGACGGTAAGTACTTCAGAAGATCAAATTGCAATAGCTCCGGGATATTTGCAAAAAGAATGGATTGAAGATGGAAGGCGTTATTTTCATTATAAAATGGATAGTAAAATATTGAATTTTTATGCCTTTAATTCTGCAAGATACGAAGTGAAAAAAGACACTTGGAACGATGTTAATTTAGAGATTTATTATCATAAAGGACACGAATATAATTTAGACAGAATGTTAGATGGAATGAAAGCTTCTTTAGATTACAATTCTAAATATTTTAGTCCGTACCAACACAAACAAGCTCGTATTGTTGAATTTCCTAGAACAGACGGAAGTTTTGCACAATCATTTCCAAACACAATTCCTTTTTCAGAAGGCGTAGGATTTATTGCTGATGTAGATGATTCGGACAAAGGAGGCGTAGACTACGGTTTTGCAATTACTGTGCATGAATTGGCGCATCAATGGTGGGCACATCAAGTAATTGGAGCCGATGTAAAAGGTGCAACTATGTTATCTGAAAGTATGTCTGATTACGTAAAATTAAAAGTGTTAGAACACCAACACGGCAAAAAGAAAATGCGTAAGTATTTAAAAGAATCTTTAGATGAATATTTACAAGGTAGAACTTTAGAACAAAAACGAGAAAGCCCGTTAATGTATAATGATGGTCAAATGTACATTCATTATAAAAAAGGCTCTTTAGTTATGTATGCTTTAAGTGATTTTATAGGTGAAGAAAATTTAAATGCAATCATAAAAAAATATGTAGATAAAGTAAAGTTTCAAGAACCACCATACACAACTTCTATTGAAATGGTTGAGTATATAAAAGAAGCTACACCAGATTCTTTACAATATGTAATTAAAGATATGTTTGAAACAATTACACTGTATAGAAATAGAATTGTTAATGTAGAATCGACCGAATTAGAAAACGGAAAATATCAAGTAGATATAGAATTTAATGTGAATAAATACAGACTTAATGATTCAGGAAAACGTATTTATGGCGAAAAACTAGGAGATACTCTTACTTATAAAACAGATAAAATGAGGAAGCCTGAAATGTCACTTCCATTAAAAGATTATGTTGAAATTGGTGTTTTTTATGATGAAGAAATAGAAGGGGAAAAAGAAGAAGTAGAACTCTATTTAAAGAAGCATAAGATAACTTCAATTAATAATAAAGTGAGCATTATTGTAGATAAGAAACCAACGGAAGTTGGTGTAGATCCTTACAATAAGTTAATAGACAATAACTCTGAAGATAATAGGAGAGGGCTCTAATAAATCGTTATTTAATAGTTAAAATCAATTTAAAAGTGTGTTTCACTAATTTGAACCTGCCACTGTTGGCAGGTTTATTTTTTAATTAATTATTTGTAATATGGAATTCTGAAAGAGGTAGTTGAAGAGTTTTATAATGTAAAATAACAACTAATTAAATAGGTGCATTATACTATAATTTATGAATGCTAGTTTATTTTATACTTTAGAAAAAAACACCCTTAATCTAGAAAAAAAACTATTGTATTTTTTATAAAGTTTGTAAGTTTGAATTTTTGGAATATGCATAATTTAATAAAAAAAACACTACCTAAACTATTATTTTTATTTTTTCTGATACATGCTATTGGTCAAAATCCAGTAAGTTATAATTTGTTGGATAAATCTGATTTACCAGATACAGTATTTTATGACATTATTGAAGATGATGATAACAACATGTTATTATCTGCAGGTAAAGGTTTGTTTAAATATGATGGAAACACATATAAAAAAATAATTAATAAGCAGCAATATGGAGTTGCAGTTTTTGGATTAAAAAAAGATAGCAAAGGAAAAGTATGGTGTAATAATATTTACGGACAAATTTTTTATGTTGAAAAAGACAGTCTAAAATTGTTTTTTGATGCTAATAAATTGGTTAAAGGACAATTATCGCCTTTTGTTATTAGAGAAAATAGTGTTAGAGTATATACCTCTCAAGGAATTTTTGATATAGCAAAATCCAACAAAAATATTACAAAAATAACCGACGGATTGGTAGTTAGTGCTACTAATAATAAAAAGATTTCATATGCATTTATTGTTAAGGAAGGAATTAAAAATAAAAAACAAGGGGGTGTATATAAAATTACTGGTAATTCAATAGAAAAAATATTAGAAATTAAAAAATATAATGGTGTTCAATCACCTAGTATTTATGCCTTTACGGATAATGTATTTGTTAGTTTTAAAAATAAAGAAAGTAATTTAATTTACCATATTAATAGTAAGGATAATAAATCAAAATTACTTAGAACACCTGATGAAATAAAGCATTTAAAAATTTATAATATTTTAGAGTTTAATGCTAATTATTGGTTTTTAACAACCTCAGGAGTGTTTATTTATTCATTTCAAAATAATTCTTTGCAATTTGTAGAGCAAATTTTCGAAAATGAGTCTATTGCTAAGGTTGAAGTAGATTTTAATAATAACTATTGGTTTATTACTCTAGATAATGGCGTACTTGTATCACCTAATTTAAATATTAAAAGTGTTGATTTAAGTGTTAGAAAAGATAAAGTAATTTCGGCTTGTAGTATAGAAAATAATCAATTTGTATTGGGAACAAATAAAGGGAAATTATTGTTTTATGAAGGGGGAAAATTGATTAAAACCCTGCAATTACCAGGTCAAAAAATTATAGGTAATTTATTTTATGATGAAAATAAAAATCAATTACTTGTAAGTATAAATGCTTCAGAGTCTTTTATTGTTAACTTAAAAATCAATAAAATAATTGATGTAAAGTCTAAGTTTTCTGTTGCTAAAACTATTTCAAAAATTGATAACGAAAATTTATTTTATGGCAACTATAAGGAGGGGATTGTTTATAATAAACCATATAAAACAGATTCATTACAAATAATTCGTTCAAGTCGTGTAATTAACTCTGTGTTTGCAAACAATCATTTGTTTGTTTCTTATATTGATGGTGTGTTTAAATACAATACTTCAAATTTTTCATTTGAAGAGTTAAAATTTAATAATAAAAGATTGTTGGCTAGTGATTTAGTTAAAACAGATAATGTTGTTTGGCTTGCTACTCAGCATAATAAATTATTAAAATATGAAAACGACTCAATAATGCAGGTTTTAAACTTGTTTCCTAAAGTACATCATATTAAAGCTATTAAAGCAGATTCAGATACACTACTTTGGATTGCAACTGATAATAATCTATTTAAATATCATACAAAATCTAATATAATTAGAGCTATAGGGACTCAAGATGGTTTAGATTTTACAATTAATAAGTTTATTATTTTAAAAAATCATTTGGTTGTGATTTTACCAAATGCTTTTTATATTTTACCTAAAGGAAATGCATTATTCAAAAATTATTTAACTTCTAAAGTTGAAATAAAAAAGGTGATAATTAATAATAGAGATACCGTAATTTCATCGTATTATAAACTGTCTTACAATCATAACAATATCAGATTAGATTTTAATTCAAGTGGTTATCAATCCAATAAATATGTTAATTATAAATATCGTGTAAAAGAAATTGATTCGCTATGGAAAAATATACCTTTAAAAACTCAATTTATAAGTTTTAATAGTCTTCCTAGCGGTACATATACAGTTGAATTACAAGCTAAGAATGTAAATTCTAAACAAGCTGTTTTTTCAACTCCAATTACTTTTTTAATTGAAAAACCATTATGGGAAACCTTTTGGTTTTATGCATTAGTTTTAATACTTATAATCGGAATTATTTGGCTTTACTTTAAATGGAGATTAAAACAAAAAGAACTACAACGTATTGTAGAAATTGATAAGATTTTAATGGATAAAAAAATAACAAATCTTAGGTTAGAGAATTTACGTTCGCAAATGAATCCTCATTTTATTTTTAATGCATTAAATTCTATACAAGATTATATAATATCTAACAAAAAAGAACTAGCTAGTTCTTATCTAGTAAAATTTAGCCGATTAATAAGAATGTATCTTGTGTTTAGTCAACAAAATGAAATAACATTGCAAGAAGAACTTAATGCGTTAAAATTGTATTTAGAATTAGAAAAAATTCGTTTTGAAGAAGAATTACATTATATTATTTTTATAGATGAAAAGTTAGATACAAAACATATAAAGGTGCCTTCTTTGTTTATACAGCCTTATGTAGAAAATGCTTTAAAACACGGTTTGTTGCATAAAACTAACGATAGAAACTTAAAAGTTGAAGCAACAATTATTAAGGAGAATACTTTGCAAATTATTGTTGAAGATAATGGAATTGGTAGAGCACAATCAGAAAAAAATAAACGACCAAATCAGCATAAACCTTTTGCTACACAAGCAAATAATGAGCGTGTTCACTTATATAAAAATAAATTAAAACGTAATATTGTTATTGATATAATTGACTTGTATAACAATAACAAACCAACGGGAACAAAAGTAGTTATAACAATGACAATCTAATAAATATGAGAGCCTTAATAATTGATGATGAAAAACGTGCCAGACATTTATTGGCTAATTTAATATCTAATCATTGTACTAATATAGTAGATATACAAGAAGCAGTAGATTTAGCTTCAGGAGTTACTTTAATTAATACTACTAAACCAGATATTGTATTTTTAGATATTGAAATGCCCAATCAAACAGGCTTAGAAATATTAGAATATTTTCCAAATAACATAGATTTTAAAATCATATTTGTTACAGCATACAATCAATATGCTATTGAAGCATTTAAAATGTCGGCGATAGATTATTTGCTAAAACCTTTAGATGTAGAAGAACTCAAGTATGCTATTGCAAAAGCCCAAGAAGCAATAAAGGCACAAAATTTTAACGACCAATTAAATAAATTACGAGAATCATTAAAACAACTATCCGTAGATAAAATTGCACTTGAAATTCCAAAGGGAATCTTATTTACATCTCACACTGATATTTTATATTTTGAAGCTGATGGAATGTATACCAATGTACATTTAATAACGGGTAAACAAAAAACTATATGTAAACCGTTAAAACATTTTGTACAGCAATTGGCCAATAATTCTATGTTTTTTAAATGTCACCGTTCCTATTTAATAAATTTAAAATATGTTGAAGAATTGGTAAAAGATGATGGAGATTACTTATTAATGAATAATCAAAAGAGAATTCCAATTTCAAAATCTAAACGCGATCATTTTTTAGAAGTTATAAAGGAAGTTTTTTTATAGATTTTAGAAAAAAAACAGCGGTTTTCAGAAAAAACCATATAGATTCTATAATAATTTTAATTTTTTTTGAAGTAAATTTAAATATCTACTAATGAAAAAAATTATTTTATTATGTGTATTTGTGTTATGCTATAATTCAACACAGGCACAATTGGGAAAAATGCTAAAGAATAAAGCTAAAGCAGCTTTAGAAAAGAAAGTAACAAAAAGCGATAATACAGTATCTTCAAGCAGTGAAAATTCTTCAGAAGCAACTTATACAGATGAAGAGTTTAAAGCAGAATTAGCTGAAAAATATCCAAATGATCAAGAAAAACAGGAGTTATATTTTAAAAAATATAAAGAATATCAAGCACAGCAATTGGCTGAAGAAGAAGCTTTAAGAAATAAGGCTAATAGTAAAGGTATTGTAGTTACCGAAATTCCATCTCCTGTGGAAAGTAGCGAAGATAAAAAGTTTAAAAACAATCAAATTTATTTACTGAATAATACAAAATTTATAAAAAAGCCAGCATATGATGGTGGTTTTTCAGATTCAAAAGGATTGTCTGGTTATTATCATTTTTCTCAGTATTTTGTAAAAGGTCCAATAAATCATTTCGACAATGATCCTGGTTCTATTTATGAAGGTTTTTCAATTGAATACAATCCTACAACTTATGAATTAAATGCGTTTTTTACTCCAGAAAAAAAGCGTTATGGTGTAGTTCCAGAACGTTATAGAAAATCTGCCGACAAGGGTAATATTCAATTTCAATTTGGAATGGGAGATGGACCAGAATGGACAAATGTTAATGTGCTTTTATTAGAGCCTGGTGTTTTATTAATCGGTGCAGAGGTGTATCATAAAAACAATAACGAAGGACACAAGTGGATGAATAATGCGCAACCAAAACAATTTATAATTGCAGCAAAAGATCCTGAAAATATTAAGAAATATTATAAGAATCCAGAATTAACTTCAAAAGTAACTTTTAAACAGTTTGATGAATTACGTAAAGATTGGAAAGGTGAGCAGTTAAGTAATGTAGTTATGCCAAGTAAAGGTAGTTTTGATTCGAACTCAGAGATTAAAAGTGCAGCTGTTAGTGGTTTAAATGCATATTACGGAAAAACAAGTATGAAAAATTTAAAGCAGTATTTAACATCTAATAAATGGTCAACTGTTAAACATAAAGTAACTGGTGTACCGTTGTATCAATGGGCTGTTGGAGTAGTTATTCAAAAAAATTCTGATGGACAGTGTATGTTGCAACAATTTATTGTTAGAAGGGATTATACTGGAGGAGGAAATTATGGTAGCGTTTATTTTAATGGAATAAATAGAGGCAGTATTCGTGCGCCTTATGGAAGTTATTGTAAATGTGAAACGGAATAATAAATAAAAAAATCGAGGTGAAAGCCTCGATTTTTTTGTTTAAATATTTTAGTAAGAAATTAATTTCTTTTAAGTTTCTTTTTAACTTCAACTTCTTGGTAAGCTTCAATAACATCACCAATTTCAATATTGTTAAAATTCTTTATTTGAATACCACAATCGTAACCTTTAGCTACTTCTTTAGCATCATCTTTAAATCGTTTTAAAGAAGTTAATTCTCCTGAATGTATTACTACACTATCTCTAATAATTCTTATTTTAGAATTTCTAAATATTTTTCCGCTAGTTACCATACAACCTGCAATGTTTCCAACTTTAGAAATTTTATAAACTTCTCTAATTTCAACATTACCTGTAACTTCTTCTTTAATTTCAGCAGAAAGCATTCCTTCCATTGCATCACGAAGATCGTTAATTGCATCGTAAATAATAGAGTATGTTCTTACATCAATTTCTTCATTATCGGCTAAGGTTCTAGCGTTTCCAGATGGTCTTACGTTAAATCCAACAATAATTGCATCAGAAGCAGAAGCTAATAACACATCAGATTCTGTAATTGCTCCTACACCTTTATGAATGATATTTACTTGAATTTCATCAGTTGATAATTTTTGGAAAGAATCTGTTAAGGCTTCAACAGAACCATCAACATCACCTTTTAAGATAATATTTAATTCTTTAAAGTCTCCTAATGCAATTCTTCGTCCAATTTCATCTAATGTAATATGGCGTTGTGTTCTAACAGATTGCTCACGTTGTAATTGAGAACGTTTAGTTGCAAGTTGTTTTGCTTCTTTTTCGTCTTCAAATATATGGAATCTATCACCTGCTTGTGGTGCACCATCTAAACCTAGTATAGATACTGGGGTAGAAGGTCCTGCACTTTGCATGTTATTTCCACGTTCATCAAACATAGCTTTTATTTTACCACTATGTTTACCTGCTAGCATAAAGTCTCCAATTTTTAAAGTACCTTCTTGCACTAATATTGTTGAAACATATCCACGACCTTTGTCTAATAAGGCTTCAACTACAGTACCAACAGCATTTTTGTTTGGATTTGCTTTTAAGTCTAACATTTCTGCTTCTAGAATTACTTTTTCAAGTAAATCGTCTACACCTAAACCAGTTTTTGCTGAAATATCGTGTGATTGTATTTTACCTCCCCAGTCTTCAACCAGTAAATTCATTTGAGAAAGTTGCTCTTTAATTTTTTCTGGATTAGAAGTTGGTTTGTCAATTTTATTGATTGCAAAAATAATTGGTACACCAGCAGCTTGTGCGTGGCTAATAGCCTCTTTTGTTTGCGGCATTACATCATCATCAGCTGCAACTACAATAATTACAATATCTGCAACTTGTCCACCACGTGCACGCATAGCTGTAAATGCTTCGTGACCAGGAGTGTCTAAGAAAGCTATTTTATGTCCGCTTTTTAGTTCTACACCATAGGCACCAATATGTTGAGTAATACCACCAGATTCACCAGCTATTACATTTTCTTCACGAATGTAATCTAGTAAAGAGGTTTTACCGTGATCTACGTGACCCATTACGGTAATAACAGGAGCTCTTGCTTCTAATTCTTCTTCGGTATCTAGGTGTTCTTCAATAGATTCTTCTACTTCCGCACCAATAAAGTCAACGCTATAATCAAACTCATCAGCAACAATTGTTAATGTTTCAGCATCTAATCGTTGGTTCATTGTTACCATCATTCCTAACGACATACATGTAGAGATAATATTAGTAACAGGTATATTCATCATAGTAGCAATTTCACTTACTGTAACAAATTCTGTTACTTTAAGTATTTTACTTTCTGCTGCTTGTAATTCTTGATCTATTTCAGTTTGATGGCGGTGTTGATCTCTTTTATCTCTTCTATATTTAGCACCTTTACCTTTTTTAGATTTACCTTGAAGTTTTTCTAAAGTTTCTCTAACTTGTTTTTGTACTTCAGCTTCAGTTGGTTCTTCTTTTATAATAGGTTTTCTTGGTCCACCTCTTAATGGTCCTCTTTGGTTTCCTCCTCTATTATGTTGTCCTCCAGGTCTTCTATTACCACCAGCAGGAGTTGCTTTTTTTACAATTCTACGACGCTTCTTTTTATTAGCATCTGTAGTATTTTCTTTTTTAGTTGGTTCAGGTTTTTTCTTTTTAGGTTTTTCAAATTGTTTTAAATCAATTTTTTTACCTGTAATTTTAGGTCCTGATAACTTTTTGTATTTTGTTTCAATTGTTTGAGGTGCAGAAGGTTGTTCTGTAGCAGTTTTTTCTTCTTTTTTTGCGACAGGTTCAACAATCTTTGGTTTTTCTGTTTTAACAACTTCCTTTTTAGGTGTTGTTTTATTGAATTTTGGAACTTCCTTTTTAATCTCTTTTGGTGTTTCTGGAGTAACTTCTTTTGGAGTTTCTTTTTTAGCAACAGGTTTTGCTTCTTGCTTTTTCTCTTCAACTTTTGGAGTTTCAGCAATAACTTCTTTAGTTACTTCAGGTTTTTTGGGAGCCTCTTCTTTAATCTCTTCAACTATTGGTTTAGATGTTTCAACTTTAGGAGCGCTTGACGCTTCTTTTTTATGTTCAATATCTATTTTACCAATGGTTTTTAATTCTAATTTTTCAGCTTTTGCCTTAACAACAACTTTTTTTGCTTCTTCTTCAAGACGTTGTTTTTCCATCTTTTCTTCAAGAGCAATTCTTAGCGCTTCTTTTTCTTTTCGTTTTTCTTCACTTACCTCTTTTGAAGCGGCCTTTTTGTTTCTATCAGTTTGAAAACCATCTAGTAATACATTGTACTCTTCATTAGATATTTTTGTTGTCGGTCGTGCCTCAATGTCATATCCATGACTTGTTAAGTGCTCAACGGCTCTATCTAACGAAATGTTTAATTCGCGTAATACTTTGTTTAGTCTCAATGTTTTGTTGTCAGCCATATAATTTTTTCTTTTAGCCAAATTATGTTGAAGAATGTAAGGATTAATTTTTAATCTTCAAATTCTTCTTTTAATATTTTTTGAACCTCTAGAATAGTTTCCTCTTCTAAATCAGTTCTCTTTAAAAGTTCAGCTACATCTTTTTCAAGTACACTACGTGCTGTATCTAAACCTATTTTTTTGAATTCTTGAATTATCCAGTTTTCAATCTCATCGGAGAATTCTGTTAATTCTACATCGTCTTCAGCTTCTACACCTTCGCGTTGTACATCTAGCTCAAAACCAGTTAGTTGTGATGCTAGACGAATGTTTACTCCGTTTTTACCAATTGCCTTAGAAACTTCTTCTGGCAATAAAAATACATCAACTCTACCTTTTTTACCGTCTTCTCTACCTTCTTCTTCATGAATTTTCATAGAAACTACTTTTGCAGGGCTTAAAGCTCTAGCAATAAATAATTGGGTGTTTTTTGTATAGTTGATAACATCTATATTTTCGTTTCCTAATTCACGAACAATTCCGTGAATACGAGAACCTTTCATACCTACACAGGCTCCAACAGGATCTATTCTGTCGTCGTAAGAATCTACTGCTACTTTAGCTTTTTCACCTGGAATTCTTGCAACACCTTCTATGGTAATTAGACCATCAAATACTTCAGGAATTTCTTGTTCAAATAATTTTTCTAAAAATTGAGGTGAAGTTCTAGATAATATTATTACAGGTTTGTTACCACGTAATTCTACTGTTTTAATGATACCGCGAACCGATTCTCCTTTTCTAAAATAATCTGAACGAATTTGTTCACTTTTTGGTAAAACAATTTCGTTTCCATCATCATCTAGTAATATAATTGCATTGTGGCGAATATGATGTACTTCGGCACTGTAAATATCTCCTTCTAATTCTTTAAAATGTTTGAACGTATTTGTGCTATCGTGTTCGTGTATTTTTGAAATTAGGTTTTGACGTAATGCTAAAATTGCTCTTCTTCCTAAGTCAATTAATTTTACTTCTTCAGAAACGTCTTCTCCAATTTCAAAATCAGGTTCAATTAGTCTTGCTTCTGAAAGTTCTATTTCTTCATTATCATCTTCAGACATTCCATCAGCTACAACCACTCTATTTCTCCATATTTCTAAATCACCTTTATCTGGGTTAATAATAATATCAAAGTTGTCATCAGATCCAAATTTTCTTTTTAAAGCAGCTCTAAATACTTCTTCAAGTATTGACATTAGCGTAACTCTATCTATGTTTTTGTCTCCTTTAAACTCTGAAAATGATTCAATTAATGCTAAATTTTCCATGCATTCATTTTATTAAAATATTACTTTCACCTTTGCTTCTAAAATATCCACAAATGGTATTATTGCTTTTTTTATAACTGTAACTTTTCCTTTACCTATTGGTTTTGGTTCACGTGCTTTCCATTCTAACTCAATATCCTCTTCATTTACGGTGTTAAGTTTTCCTTCAACTGTAGAATTATCTTTTAACTTAACTTGTAATATACGATTTATATTTTTTAGGTATTGTCGTTTTACTTTTAGAGGGTTTGCTATGTCTGGAGATGTTACTTCTAAAGAAAAATCTTCTTCTTCTCTGTCTAAGTTATGTTCTACGGCTCGGCTAATTCGTATGCATTCGTTTAAAGCAATACCTTTATCACCATCTACCTCAACATAAATTTTATTGTCCGGTAAAAATTTTAGATCAATTAAAAATAGCTCTGGGTTCTCTTCTAGTGCTTGATCTACTAAATTTATAATTTTATTTTTATCCATTTATTTTATAAAAAGAGGGGACTTCACGTCCCCTCCAATCCTCAATTCTGTAATAATTCGGTGCAAATATACTAACAATTTTTTAATTATAAAAAATCATTCTTTTTTTAATTTAAAATTCTTAACTTTACGTAAAAGCATAACTATAAATAATCTATTTTTTATGAAGAGTATATTAGTTCCAGTAGATTTTTCGATTCAAGCACAATATGCAGCACAAGTAGCGGCTTCAATAGCAAAACAAACCAATTCTAAAATTTTTTTATTACATATGTTAGAATTGCCTTCGGGAGTTATTGATCCTACTAGTTTTGGTATGACAAATAATGCTCCAACGGCATTGTTATTTTTAAAAAGAGCTCATGAAAAATTTGAAGAGTTTAAAAAACTTCCTTTTTTAGAAGGTCTAGAGGTTGAAGATTCTGTGAATTTTCATAAAGCTTATGAAGGAATACTCGAGGAAAGTCAAAAACAAAAAGTGGATTTAATTGTTATGGGGTCTCAAGGGGCATCTGGGCTTGAGGAAATTTTAATTGGTTCTAATACAGAAAAAGTTGTTAGAAATTCTGAAATACCTGTGCTAGTTGTTAAAAACGATATTAAAGATTTTAAAATTGAAAATATTGTTTTTGCTTCTAATTTTAATATAGAAAATAGATCTGCTTTTCAGAGAATATTAGATTTTACTTTATTGTTTAATGCTCAATTACACTTACTTAAAATTAATACAATTAATAATTTTGAAACAACCAAAGATTCTAGTGAAGCTATACGTAATTTTATTGATGGCTTTGACTTGGGAGACGATTTTACACTAAATATTTATAACGATGTTTCTGTAGAATCTGGAGTGCTTAATTTTTCTAAATTAATTGATGCTGACGTAATTGTGCTAAATACACACGGTCGAAAAGGTTTGGCATATTTATTTAATGGAAGTATTGGCGAAGATTTAACAAACCATGCCAATTTACCTGTAGTAACGTTTAAGTTATAATATTTTTATTTTAATTCTTTTGGAATTTCGCAAACCGGTATTGCTACCATTTTGTGCTTATTTGCAGTGTTTCTACTTTTGTAGATGGTGAAAACTTCTTTTTCTCTACCTTCAAAATCATTAACGGTTTTACCAAGTTCTGCTTGGTTCATTGCCCATTCTAACTCGTTGTAACTTGCGCCAATTTGATCTTCGTCTGTTCTGCTATCTCCAAATAAACCATCAGTTGGAGCTGCTTTTTGTATACTTGCAGGAACTTCTAAAAATTTAGCAATTTTATAAACTTCAGATTTCATTAAATCTGCAATTGGACTTAAATCTACACCGCCATCTCCGTATTTTGTAAAAAAACCAACGCCAAAATCTTCAACTTTATTACCTGTTCCAGCCACTAAATATCCGTATAAACCTGCAAAATAGTACAAGGTTGTCATTCGTAGGCGCGCACGTGTGTTTGCTAAAGACATATTTACAGTAGCTGTATCTTCAATAGTTGGTACTACAGATTTAAATTCTTCAAAAGAAGTTGTTAAATTTACCACTGTTGAACTTACATTTTTAAAATTATCTTTTAAATGTAAAATATGCTCTTTTGCTCTAGAAACTTGGTTTTCTCCTTGGTGAATTGGCATTTCAACACATAAAACAGGAAATCCGGTTTTTGCGCATAGTTTAGATGTAACTGCAGAGTCTATTCCTCCAGAAATTCCAATTACAAATCCGTTTACTTTTGCATTTGTTGCGTATTCTTTTAACCAGTTAACAATATGTTCAACAACTTTCTCTGTATTCATAATTAAACTTTTTTAGTAATTTTAGCGTTTTAAATAAAGAAGCGTAAATATATAAATTAATGAACAAAATTTTAATACTGTTACTAGTTTTATTAATAAGTTTTTCTTGTAAAAATGAAATTAATACCGATGTAGATGTTTCAAATATAGCTGTAAATGTTGAGATTGATAGGTTTGAACAACAATTTTATACTACTACAGCAGCAACTTTACCTAAAATTAAAAGTGAATATCCTTACTTATTTCCAGTTTATAATACTGATAGTATTTGGCTTCAAAAGATTAAAGACGAAGATGAAATTAAACTTTTTAATGAAACTCAAAAAGTTTTTGGTGATTTTAAAGGTGAAACATTGGAGATTGAAGATTTATTTAAACATATAAAATATTATAATAAAAATTTTAAAGCACCTAAAGTTATTACTTTGGTTACAGATTTAGATTATGAAAGTAAAGTAATATATGCAGATAGCCTATTGTTTGTTGCTTTAGATATGTATTTAGGAAAAAAGAATCCGGTTTATATTGATTTTCCGGCATATATTTCTAAGAATTTTGAAAAAAAACAATTGGTTGTTGATATTGCAACTGAAATAAGTAAGAGAAATTTTAATACAACCAGAAAACGACAATTTTTAGATGTTATTATAGATGAAGGTAAAAGAATGTTTTTAATTGAAAGTTATTTGCCAAAACAGTCAAAAGCTAGTTTATTGGGTTATACTTCAGAAGAATATGAATGGGCAGTGAGTAATGAATCTCAAATTTGGAAATATTTTATTGAAAATAAACTGTTATATAGTTCAGATACTGATTTAAGAACACGTTTTGTTGATAAAGCACCGTTTTCTAAATTTTTTATAGATATTGATAAAGAAACACCTGGTAGTATTGGTGTATGGTTAGGTTGGCAAATTGTAAAATCTTATATGAATAATAATAATGTAACTTTGCAGCAATTATTGCAGACTAATGCAGATCAAATATTTAACAAATCAAAATACAAACCAAAAAAATAATGGCAGTAAAACATACATCAAAAATAGAATTTACAGTTGGCTTAGATGAAAATAAAGTTCCTGAAAAACTACATTGGAACGCAGAAGAAGGTGGTATTACCAATGAAGAGGCAAAAGCTTTAATGATTTCTGTTTGGGATCCAAATACTAAAGATACTTTAAGAATGGATTTATGGACAAAAGATATGCCGATTGATGAAATGAAACAGTTTTTTCATCAAACTTTGGTTTCTATGGCTAATACTTTTGAAAATGCTACAAATGATGATAAAATGGCTGCAACTATGCGTGATTTTTGCGATTATTTTGCTGAAAAATTAGAATTGAAGAAGTAGGGAAGGCCTTTAAGTTCTTGACCTAGACTTTGATTAGGATTATAACTAAAAACTTAGTAATCGCAATTATTTATGGTTTTTAAAATAGCGGCATAATCTTCAGGGTTTTTAAGAAAATCTTTATCTGAAACATCAATAATTAAAGTGTTTAATTTTTTTTCAGTTTTAATAAAGGTATTGTATCCATTATGAATTTTATCTAAATATTCTGATGCAATATTTTGTTCGTAATCTCTACCTCTATTTTTAATATTTTCTAACAAACGCGGTGTATTTTGATATAAATAAATGTATAAATCTGGCTTGGTAATTTCTTTATACATAATATCAAACATTTTTCTATATAAAAAATATTCTTCTTTTTGTAAAGTTACCTGTGCAAAAATTAACGATTTAAAAATATAATAATCTGAGACTATAAAATTTTTGAACAAATCAAATTGCGCTAAATCATCTGTAAGCTGTTGGTATCTATCGGCCAAAAAGCTCATTTCTAAAGGAAAAGCATAACGTTCGTTGTCCTTATAAAATTTTGGTAAAAACGGATTGTCTGCAAAGCGTTCTAACACTTTTTTAGCATTAAAATCTTCAGCAATCATATTTACTAATGTGGTTTTTCCAGCACCAATATTTCCTTCAATAGCTATGTAATTGTATTTTTCTGAAATAGGAATAGGACGAATAAGTTTTAAAGTTGTTTTTTCTATTTCGTTAGTATCTTTACAATCTTTAACAAGTAGTTTAATACGTTGTTTTTTAATTGGGTGAAGTACATTTGGGGCAATTTCAGCTAAAGGAATTAATACAAATTTTCTATTTAACATTTCTTTGTGAGGAACATTTAAGTCTTTCGAAAAAATTATTTCATCATCAAATAATAAAATATCAATATCAATGGTTCTAGCTTTATATTCAGAACTTAAATTGGGTGTTCTACCTAAAGATGCTTCAATTTTATGAATAGTACTTAACAAATCTTCTGGATTTAAATTTGTAGAAAGTACTATACATATATTATAAAAATCATCACTTTTAAAACCCCAAGAAGCAGTTTTATAAACCGATGAAATTTTAGATATAGTACCAATTTTTTCAGCAATTAAATTAATAGCTTCTTGTAAAATTTTAAGTTTAGCACCTTGGTTGCTTCCTAAAGAAAGATATGTTGTTCGTAATATTTTCATAAACTGAGTACAAAGAAAAGAAAAGTATTATTTAAAAATATATCTTTGTGGTTCAACTTATAAACATTTAAGTTTTTTTAATATAAAATGTATATTTCACGAAACGAACTTGCTTAAAAATTTATCATTTAATAATAAGATAAAACGCTCTTCCAGTAGACGGATTAGCTTGCGACCTTCAAAAAAAACAATAAAAAAAACGTATGAAATTTTTAAGAAATTTATTAGCATCAATTTTTGGAACATTTATAGCTTTAGGTATTATTTTTATGCTATTTATTTTAATAGCATCTTTAGCTTCAGAAACTGAAAAAGTAACCGTTAAAAAGAATTCGGTTTTAGAATTAAAATTAAGTGGCGTTATTAAAGATTACGCTCCTAAAAGTGATAATCCTTTTGAAGAGATATTTGGGGTTAATGATGGTAAAATGGGGTTAAATAAAATAATAAATGCTATTGAAAATGCAGCTTCCGATACTAATATAAAAGGTATAAGTATTGATCTTGCAGGTATTAATGCTGGAATTGCCCAAACGCAAGCAATAAGAAATGCGCTTTTAGATTTTAAAGAATCTGGCAAGTTTATAAAGTCGTATGCAGATATGTACGATCAACAAAGCTATTATTTAAGCTCTGTTGCCGATTCGGTTTATGTAAATTCTTTCGGATCTGTAGATTTTAAAGGGCTTTCATCTGAAGTTTTGTATTATAAAGATATTCAGTATAAAACAGGTGTAAAGATGGAAGTTATTCGCCATGGAAAATATAAAAGTGCTGTAGAGCCTTTTTTATATGATGAAATGAGTGATAATAATAGAGCTCAAATTACATCGTTTTTAACTTCTATTTGGAATGAAATGTTGCAAGATATTTCTGAAAGTAGAAATAAAACCATTGAAGAATTAAATACAATTGCAGATAATTTGTTGACAAGAAATGCTGATTTAGCACTTGAAAATGATATGGTAGATGGAGCAATTTATTTTGATGAATATACGGATAAACTTAAAGAAGCTGTTGGTGTTTCTACTGAAGATGAGTTAAATAAAATTACTTTAAAAGATTATATTTCTACAGGAAAGGGGCGTTTAAAATCTTCAGCAAGTAACAAAATTGCTGTAATTTATGCACAAGGTGAAATTATATATGGTAAAGGTGATGAAAACTATATAGGTCCAGAATTAATTATTAATGCTTTAAGAAAGGCGGTAGATGATAAAAATACAAAAGCTATTGTTTTAAGAGTAAATTCACCGGGAGGTAGTGCACTAACAAGTGAGTTAATTTGGAGAGAGTTAGAGTTAGCAAGTAAGGAGCTCCCAATTGTTGTATCTATGGGAGATGTTGCCGCTTCTGGAGGTTATTATATTGCTTGTAATGCAGATGTTATTTTTGCAGAACCTACTACTATTACTGGTTCTATTGGTGTTTTTGGAGTATTGCCAAATATTAGTGAATTGGCAGATAATATTGGTGTTAATGCAGAGCAAGTAAGCACAAATAATAGTGCTAATTATAGTGTTTTTGAACCAATGTCAGATGCTTTTAGAACTGTTACTCAAGAAGGAGTAGAGCAAGTTTATACAACTTTTTTAGAAAGAGTTGCAAAGGGACGTGGAATGTTGGTAACGGAAGTTGATAGTGTTGCGCAAGGTAGAGTTTGGTCTGGTGTAGAGGCTATTGAAAAAGGTTTAGTAGATAAATTAGGTAATTTAGAAGCTGCAATTACAGAAGCTGCTGAATTGGCCGGTGTTACAGATTATAGAGTTAGAAATTATCCTAATTACAATATAGATTTTGAAGATAGACTTAATAGTCTTCCTTTTGCAAAATCAAAAGAAAAATTAATTATTGAAGAGTTAGGAGAGGAGAATTATAGAATGTATAAAAACTTAAAGCAAGTTTCTAAGTTAAAAGGAATTCAAGCTAGAGCTCCGTTTGTGTTAGATATTAAATAGCATAAAAGTTTATGTAATATACGCTTACTGTTAAGTAGGTAGAACCATTAAAGAATGGGAGGGGTTTCTTACCTACATTACAATAAGAACTGTTAATTCAAAAAGATAATTATTTTTGAACTAACAGTTTTTTCATTTCATTTCTATATTTTAAAGGGCTACTTCCTGTAAATTTTTTGAATAATTTATTGAAATGAGAGAAGTTGTTAAAACCACTTTCAAAACAAATTTCGGTTATACTCGAGTGATTTTCAGCAAGTAATTTTGTAGCGTGTACTATTCTAAACTCATTTACAAACTGGGTAAATGTTTTATTTGTAGATTTTTTAAAATACCTACAAAATGCCGGAACCGTCATGCTAACTTTTTCTGCAATCTCATCTAAAGGAATTGGTCTTTTAAAGTTTGAATTAACAAAACTAAAAATAATATCTATTTTATTATTGTCTTGTGGTTCAATTTCAAAAGCAAAACCATCTACATTTAACAACGAGTAATTTTTTGTATGCGCAAGGTCTTTTAGAATTTCTAAAAAGTGGATAATTCTATCCATACCTTCATACTCAGCTAGCTTTTCTATCTTTGGTCCAATTACTTTTTTTGCTTCAACATTAAATAAAATCCCCTTTTTTGCCTTTATAAATAAGGACTTTACAAATTGCATTTCTGGTAAATTAACAAAATCTTTACCTAAAAAATCTTCTTTAAATTGAATTATAGTTTCTGTACCATTAGAAGTAAACCTATCTGTAAAACCACTATGTGGTAAATTTGCTCCAATAAGTATTAATTGGCTGTTGTTAAAATGTGATAAATGGCTTCCAATATGCCTTTTCCCATTTGCTTTATTAACATATATTAACTCTAACTCTGGGTGGAAATGCCAAGAAGGGACAGCATCAACTACGTTTTTGTTATGTTGTTTTATGCGTATTGAGCTTCCAAATTCTGGATTTAGTTTTTTAAATGTGGGCTTTGTATTTTTCATGTTTGCCATATATACAAAAGTAAATATAAAATAAACAATGATTCTATTTAGATTTAATATGTTTATGTTCTAAATTAACCTTTTAAAAGTTAACATTTTATTAACAGTTAAAATAGGATATAAATATGGGAAATGTGAGGTGTTTTAAACTTAAAATCCACCATATATTTGCCCCATACTAATTGATAAAATATCAAATTATGAAAAATTTAATTAAAAAAAGTTTACTTATTGTAGCCGTTTTAACTACAGTAGTAATAAGCGCAACGAACATTAATAACAACCTAGATATAAAAGTAAGTACAATTGATTCTAAATTAATTGATTTACGATTGAAGAATTCTGATGGAGATTTGACTATAAGTGTAAAAGACTCTTATGGAGAGGTTTTATACTCTGAGGAATTTGCAGGAAGTTATTTTTCAAAGAAATACGATTTAAATACATTGCCAACAGGTAATTATTATTTTGAAGTAGAAGGTACTACAAAAATTAATTTAATGCCATTTACAGTAACTTCAAAAGGTTTTGAATTTAATAATGAAATTACAAGTACGTATTACAAACCTACAGTAAGACAAGATGGTGATTTAGTTTTTATTTCTAAAATAGCTTTTAACGAAGAAAATTTAGAGATTAATTTATACGATGAAGAATCTAATTTATTGTATAACGAATTATTGAATGGTAAAATTAATTTAGACAAAGCTTTAAGTTTAAAAGACCTTAGATCTGGAAGTTATAAAGTTGTAACCAAAAGTGCAGGTAAAGTATTTGAACAAAATGTTTATAAAAAATAGTAGTATATAATTTATATATTATTTATGTTTGGTTTAGTAAAAAAAGGTCTTCGTTTGAAGACTTTTTTTTGTTTTATAGTTTTTCTTTTAATAAATACTTGCAAGTTTAGTACTGTATTAATTAATATTGTTTACTTCCTATTAATAAAAAAATATCTACATATATAATATATTACACTTAGTACCTTAAATATGTTGAAAGGAATATTATTAGTGTAGTTCTATTTAGATCTTTAAGAATTTAGCATTGTGTGTTATTTAACCTCTTTATGTTTCAAATTAACCATAAAAGCTTAACAATTAATTAATAGTTAAAATAGAATATAAATATGAAAAATCTGAGGTATTTTAAAGTTAAAATCCGCCATATATTTGCCTCATACTAATTGATAAGATATCAAATTATGAAAAATTTAATTAAAAAAAGTTTACTTATTGTAGCCGTATTAACTACAGTAGTAATTAGCGCAACGAACATTAATAACAACCTAGATATAAAAGTAAGTACAATTGATTCTAAATTAATTGATTTACGATTAAAAAATTCTGATGGAGATTTAACAATAAGTGTAAAAGACTCTTATGGAGAAGTTTTATACTCTGAGGAATTTTCAGGAAGTTATTTTTCAAAAAAATACGATTTAAATACATTGCCAACTGGTAATTATTATTTTGAAGTAGAAGGTACTACAAAAATTAATTTAATGCCATTTACAGTAACTTCAAAAGGTTTTGAATTTAATAATGAAATTACAAGTACGTATTACAAACCTACAGTAAGACAAGATGGTGATTTAGTTTTTATTTCTAAAATAGCTTTTAACGAAGAAAATTTAGAGATTAATTTATACGATGAAGAATCTAATTTATTGTATAACGAATTATTGAATGGTAAAATTAATTTAGACAAAGCTTTAAGTTTAAAAGACCTTAGATCTGGAAGTTATAAAGTTGTAACCAAAAGTGCAGGTAAAGTATTTGAACAAAATGTTTATAAAAAATAGTAGTATATAATTTATATATTATTTATGTTTGGTTTAGTAAAAAAAAGGTCTTCGTTTGAAGATCTTTTTTTTGTTTTATACTAATAAGCTTTTAATATTAAGATTAAGTTGATTCTATATTAATTATAATGAATAAAACGTTTGTAGTGCGTATTCTATTTGTTTATAAACAATTCTTTAGTCTGTTAAAATTTTATGAATAAAATCTAGTAAAACGAGTAATTCTAAACCCACTAGATTACAACTATTATTTAGTAATAAATAATGCTATTTAACCTTTTTATACTCTAAATTAACCTTGAAAACTTAACAATTAATTAATGGTTAAAATAGGATATAAATATGGGAAATGTGAAGTATTTTAAAATTGAAATCTGCCATATATTTGCCCCATACTAATTGATAAAATATCAAATTATGAAAAATTTAATTAAAAAAAGTTTACTTATTGTAGCCGTTTTAACTACAGTAGTAATAAGCGCAACGAACATTAATAACAACCTAGATATAAAAGTAAGTACAATTGATTCTAAATTAATTGATTTACGATTGAAGAATTCTGATGGAGATTTAACTATAAGTGTAAAAGACTCTTATGGAGAAGTTTTATACTCTGAGGAATTTTCGGGAAGTTATTTTTCAAAAAAATACGATTTAAATACATTACCAATTGGTAATTATTATTTCGAGATTGAAGGCGTTACAAAAATTAATTTAATGCCATTTACGGTAACTTCAAGAGGTTTTGAATTTAATAATGAAATTACAAGTACATATTATAAGCCTACTGTAAGACAAGAAGGAGATTTAATTCTTATTTCTAAAATAGCTTTTAACGAGGAAAACTTTGAAATTAATTTATATGATGATGAATTCAATTTATTGTATAACGAGTTATTAGCTGGAGAAGTAAATTTAGGGAAGGCTCTTAATTTAAAAGATCTTAAATCTGGAAGTTATAAAGTTGTAACAAAAAGTGCAGGAAAAATATTTGAACAAAATGTTTATAAAAAATAGTAGTATATAATTTATATATTATTTATGTTTGGTTTAGTAAAAAAGAGTCTTCGTTAGAAGACTTTTTTTTGTTTTATAGTTTAGTGAAAATATAGCGTATTTTAACTTGTTTAAAGTGAGATAAATAATTATCGTAGGTAGTATTTAATTTAAAAGTTTTAGTATTTTATTACTACTAATATAACTTATTTAATAAAAAAAGTAGCATCAGCTATTTGTATATAAAAAAGTTTGGTTTTATAAACTTTAAATTTCAAATAGTTAAATGCTACTAAAAAATAGTTACAAATTAATTAATTCAGATATTTAATGATGAAAATAATGTTTTTATTTTTTCTTTCACAGAAGGCCTTGGAGCATTAAAATCTATTATTTTACCTTCTGTGTTTATAAGAATAAATCTAGGAATGCTTGTAATATTATATGCTCTTGTAAAATCTGAAGCTGTAGCATTAGGTGCTATTATTTGAACTCCTGACATTTCTTTATCTTTAACCATAGCTAACCATTTATCTCTATCTCTTGGTTTGTCAACAGACATACTAATAAAGGTAATATTTTTACCATGGTATTCTTTTTCTAATTCTTTTAAAAATGGAATTTGGGCTTTACATGGAGCGCACCAAGTTGCCCACACATCTATATATACATATTTTCCTTTAAAATCTGAAAGAGAAGTTAAAGATCCATCAATATTTTCATAGTTTTTAAATGTAGGAGATGGTGTACCTTTTGCTAATTTTATTGCAAACATATGTTCTTCAGGGTACTTATCAGTTAATCTTTTTATATAAGAGTTGATGTAATTTTCTTCATATTCAACATTATCAGCTGATATGTTTTTAAAAGATTTTAGAGTCTGTTCTAATTCAGTTTTTAAAGTGGTTATTTTTGTATCAAATACTCCTCGTTTTTCTTGATACCAAGTTTTTTTAAAACCATTTTCAGATGAAATTAAATTAAATTTTTTATTTAAAAAATTATTATAATCAGCTAAATCTTGATCAAATTTCAGTGTGTTTTCAAAATCTTTTACATCAGCTTTTATTGATAGATTAGCTCCATTCTCTAAATATAATAAAGCCATTATTTCATCTTTAGCTAAAGATAATTGATATTTATTTCTACCTTTTAATACTTTTAAAGTGTCTTTAAATTTACCATTTTCTTTTAAAGGAATTTTTTTTGAAGGACCTCCCATTCCATAGAAAGAAATTTCTTTTGATTTTGCATTTACTATTTTGCCTGATATTTCAATATAGTTAGGGTGTGGGGTTTTATTGTTACAGGCAAAAGTGGTTACAAGTATTAGTGTAAATATATGTTTTTTCATTAATTTGAGTAATTAAGGTTTTCTTATATATTTGTTTAAAACACTAACAGGTATAGCTTCTCTAGAAACCATTAATGTTGGGCCTTGGTTACCTGATGCATTATGAGGTTGTACGCCTGCAACCATGGCTACTACTTGGCCATGTTCATTTACTATTGGTCCACCACTTGCACCTTGTCCAAATTCAGTTGTTACTGCTATTTTAACTTCACTATCTCTTTCACTTAAATATTTTCTAGATACTATTCCTTTGGTCATAAAAAAAAGATTATTGTATGGATGTCCCATCATATAAATAGTTTCACCCATTGATTCTTCTTCAGCCATTGGAAGTGCTTTTAATTTTGTTCCTTTAGTGTCCAGTTGAAGTATAGCTAAATCGTTAGATTGACTAGCAGCTAGTATTTTAGAGACAGGATAGACATTTCCATTGCTATCTGCAGCAAAAATTGCAGAAACATTTATATTGTCTTTTACTTCAATTACATGATAGTTAGTTACAATTACACCTTCTTCATGAATAACAAAACCGCTAGCATTATTTAAATGGATTTCTGGGCATCTATCACATAAATAAGAAGAGCCAATGTATAAGGTGCTTTCTTTTAAATGATAATACATTTGATTTCCATTTTTTAATATTGGAGTAGAGGTGTTTACTATAACTTCAGAATTCTCTTCAATTCTATCTAGTTTTTGCATTTGTAACTGATTAAAATGAGTGAAATTATTTTCTCCTATTAAATTTTGTACTTTTTTAGTAACATTAGTTATGTATGTTGAACTTTTTAGAACATTAACTTCTTTAATTACTTCTGTTGTAGCTATTTCACTTGTTTTATTTTGATGTTTTTGATTGTTGTTTTTACAACTAAAAGTTATTAGAATTAAAAGTAATATTATTTGAAAATTAAATTTCATACTGTTTATTATTTAAGTAATTCTAATAATTGTTGCTTAAGTTTAGGATCTGATGGACGTTTTGCATCAGCATCTACAATTTTACCTTCTTTGTCAAATAATAAGAATCTTGGAATGGTATTAATTTTATAATCTTTGGCAATTCTAGTATTAAAGGCATCATCAGAGAATAATTGAACACCAGTTAATTCTTGATCTTTTATAAATTGTTTCCATTTTTCATGTTCTTTAGGCTTGTCCATAGAAATACTAACAAATTGAATATCTTTTCCATGAATATCTTTTTCTAGTTGTTTCAGGTAAGGAATTTCTGCTTTACAAGGTGCGCACCACATTGCCCATACATCTATATATACAAGTTTTCCTTTAAAATCGCTAAAAGAAACATCTTTATCGTTTTGGTCTTTATATGTAAAAGGATAGCCTTGGGTTCCTACTGTTGTTGTTTTAATACCAACTTCGAATTTATCAACTTCGGCACTTACATATTCACTAAGTGCAATATCTTTTCTTAAAGGTTCTATAAAATCTAAATATTCTTTATTATAAGCTTTAAATCGTTTAATATGATTTAAAGCTATATAACCTCTAAGCTTATCATTTTCAATATCTTTTAAAGCTTCTGTTAGATAATTTTTTTCTTTTGAATCTTTACCTGTATGGCTAAATTTATATTGTTGATGTAATCTTAAAGTATTTAAACCATTTGGAACATCTAATATAATGTCAGATTTAAAGGTATCACCTTTTGCAAAGTCAGTATAAAATGGTGCTAAATCTTTTCTTTTTGGGTGAGCACTTCTTGGGGTAAATAAAAAATTTAATGCTTGGTATTCAATATTTAAATCTATGTAAGCGTGCATTAACTCATTAAAACGATTGTTTTTAGAATTAACATTTTCGTGTTGTTTTTTCATTTCAGGGATAAAATCTGTATAGAAAGGGAAAAAATCTTTATATGTTTTGGCTCCTTTTCTAAAATCGAAAACCTCTAATGTATCGTTAGATTTAATCCAGTTGTAAAGTATTTCATTTTCAATATCAGGGTTTTCTAATAGTTTATAGCCCTCTTCATTATATTGTATATTAAATGCTTGATCTCCCTTAATGTATATAGGAATTTTAATATCTCTATCTCCTAAAATGTAAAACCCTTCTTTATCAGGGTTTACAGTAAATCCAAATTGTTTGTCTTTATTTAATTGTGCAGTACTAACTATAGAAGATTTACCATGTTCGACTTTGGATAAGTTAATTTCTGTTTTATAGGGCATATCAAGTGTTCCTGTTATTGTTGAAAACCCGTTTTTATTGGTTGAGGTTTTATCAGTGTTGCACGATATAAATAAACTTGTAATAAGTATAGTGAAAATTAAGTGTTGTAATTTCATAATTTGTTTTTAAAGGGTTTAAAGTTGTATAACTTTTAAAGGTTTTTAGGTTATTGAGCAGGTTGTAGATTATTATTTATGAAAAAAATAAAAATAGTTAGTTTTGAACTTTACCTGTAGATAACAATTGAATGTAAATGTTTGAGTCTTATCTGGGAGGCTTAAATTAATAATGTTGATGATTATTTAATAGATAAATATAAGGGATGATATTATCATCCCTTATTTAATTTATTAGAAATTAGCGTTCTCTAAAAGAAGTGCTAACAATTTTTCCAAAACCATCATAAGATTCTGTTAAGATTAAATCTCCATTTACTGGAGGTACTTCATAGAATTCTAGAGTCCCATTAGATTCTCCAGAATTGTAGCTTGCAACAAGTAATTGATTAGTATATAACGATTGTGGTTCGTTATTAGGATATGAAAATTTTGAGAATTTTAATTGGGTTATCTCTTCAGTTCCTTTATCAATCATTAATTTCGATTGTTTAATTCCAAAATCGTATTCATAAATTTTACTACCTACATTATAAAATAGATATCCAAATTGTGGGCTTATAGCAAAGTGTTCTGCTAGTGCCATATCTTCAGCAATTTCAGTAGGTATTTCTTCAAAATATCTTTGACTTATATTTCCAAAGAATCCTGAACTCATACGTGCTAAATATAGTTTATTGCTAGGGTTATCTTTTAAAATTGCAAAAACTTCTCCTCCATTGTATTCAGTTCTATCCATAAAAACCAAATCCATATCTATATTATAATCAAATAATGTTCCTTCTGGAAATACGTTAGATTTTAAAGAAGCCCAAGGATGTCTCACAAAGCGTTTATTATCTTCATCATAAAGTATACTTTCTCCCATTACTCCAGCTGTACCAACATAAGGAGAAGCTTTAAAAGTATTTACTTCACCATCTACAATATTTATAGGTACTCCATATCTGTATTGGTAGACTCTTAGGTAATAGTAATAGTTACCGTCTTTGTACATTAAACTTTCTGATCCAAATGGCAACATTTTAATAAAATCTGCCTTAAAATCTGTAGGAACAGAAGAAAGCATTTCAAATGATAAATAGTATTCTGTTTCCCAATCAAAAGTTTCTGGGTGAATTTTTGTTGTTCCAGTTTCTTCAGATGTTACATATATTCCGTAAAATGTTGGGTCGTAAGGGTAGCAGTACACATTTCCAGGAGCACCTTCTAAAACTAATGATGAACCAGATAAAGCTAATACATCATGCATTATCAATTCGTCATCTGTTAATTTAGATATCATATCTAGTCTAGCTGTTCCGTTTACATCATTCATAATCAACCACCCTTGATAAATGGTGCTTTCTACATTTAAGTTAAATGAGGTAGACCATTGTATTCCAGTGTTTTTATCTGTAACTCTATAAAATACTTCATAAGAAGCAGGAGGTATAGATAAAGCATCTAATTGTAGATTTTTAGTTGTTGCTAAATCTTTTTGTCGGTCTGCTGCTAACACATTTCCTTTGGTCATCGCAATCCATTAGTATTCATAATCATCTTCATTTTCATCTGAATCTTTAGTGAAATTAAGTGTTGGTATAATTTCGAATGGTTGTCCTAATAAACCTGTATATTCATTTTCTAGGCCTTCAATATTCACTTCATTAATTTCTTTGTAGCCATAGTTTCCGAGATCTTCGGAACATGATAACATAATTGAAAAAGCAATTATATATAGTATTGTAGGATATTTTATTTTATTTAACATATTGTCTAAATTTTTTATTTAAAATTATTGTACATATGGCCCCATCATCATTTTACTACCATCATCTTCATATACGGTCTCTCCTGAAGCTTCTTTTTCATTTAAGTAACGTTGCATAAAAAGTCCGTGATATTGTACTTCTGAGTAACTTTGAATAGGTGAATCGTAAAAGTTAGTAGCAATACCAAGTAACTCGCTCATTAAAAACATTTTTTTAGAACTAAATGTTCCTAGGTATCCATCATACCAATATTCAGGAGCTGTTAAAATGTCGTTTACAGATATTTGAAATATAGTATGATTTCTTATTTCTTCTGTAAGATCATCTAAGACTTCATTTTTCATATTTACAGAAAAGTCATCATTAGCCAAAAGTTCAATAGCCAAAGTATATGTATTGTTTTTCATTTCTGGTGTTCTATAAAATGTAATAGGTATACTGTCAATACTCATTCCAGCTCTAAAAATAACGGGATCTGAAATGTCAAAATGAACACCTTCTATTGCTGTAGATTGGTCTAAAACTTTTAAATTAACTATTCTGTCATTGTCTAATGCTTTTCCTTGAACAGATATTGGCAACTGAAATAATGTGTCTACAACAGTTGCGTTTTTAAAGGCAAAAGAAAACCCGATACTATCAATATATTGGCTCGTATTATTTATCCATAAATTATGATGTTTTGACCAACTAAAATAAATGTTATCGCTAGTTTGGTAGGTTTTAATATCATCTGTGTCACACGAGCTCAAACAAAGTCCAAAACAAATTAAAATTAAGTATATATTTATTTTTTTCATATTTCTTTTTTTAGATTATTGATATTGAGTTTCAGAATCTGGAAGTGGTACTACATATTCATTTTCTCCCATTGAAATTGTTTGATCTTGTTCAGAAGAGCCTAAAGGTATTGTAGAGGTATTAGTTCTCTTATAGTAAAAAAACAATTGTCCTTCTCCATAAAACTCTTTTTGATATTCCTTTTTAAGTTCTGCATTTATATTAGCACTTGCATCTAGATCTATAAGTCCTCTATTGTATCTAACGGTGTTAATATATTCTATAGCTAAATTAGGGTCTGTTTCAGTTTCAGCAACTATATAATACATTTCTGAAATTCTAATTAAAGGCTGTAAAAATCTAGAAGACATACTTGTATCTGTAACATCAGCATATTTATAAAAAGTTTTATATGTTTTTTCACCAGTAGTTGGTAAAATCCAAGTAGAATTGTAACGATAATCATTTTCGTTATTTTCAAATACATCTGATAGCCTTGTGTTGTTTGGTGTTAAGATGTATTCATCTTGTAGGTGGCTGGCAAAATATTCATCATGACTATCATATAAGTTTACATTTTGAATAGCAAATATTAATTCAGAAGAGAAAACTCTATCAGGATTTGCTCCAGCTGAGATAATACTAGAAGGATCTGTCCACGGAAAATATTCTGAAGCTTGTTCTATTACTATTTTTGCTGCACTATTAGCTTCTACAGTATTTCCTGCATATAAATTTACTCTAGCTTGTAATGCTTTTACAGCAAAATAATTTAGTCTCATATTACGTCTACTTTCATAAAAAGTATTTTCACTACTTTCTATAATACCTGTTTTAATGCTATCGTCTATTAGTAATTCTTCAGCTTTTTTTAAATCTTCTAAAATTAATGTCACAACATCTGATGCTGATAGAATTTTGCCATTTTGTGTGCTAACTTTAGTATAGTAGGGTATAGCTGAGGCTTCAGGAGAAACACTGTAAATAGGACCAAAAACACGTAATAAATCAAAATGCATCATAGCTCTTAAGCCATATGCTTCTCCTTTTATAATGTTAGTTTTGGAAGGGGGTAATGTATTGTATTTATCAATATTTTCTATAAGGTCATTAATATTAAGAATTGCTAAATAGGCTGAAGACCATACATTCTCGAAAGCATATTTTACGTTGGTTTGTTCATATTGATAGGTTACAAATGAATTGTTGCTCCATCTAGAATCAGACACACTGTATTGTTGTGCCAATAGTTCTATGGTGCTCATAGTTAGGTTACCTCCATATAAATTTGAGCTAACTAAATCCATATATATACCGTTTAAGATATTATTAATACCTCCTTCAGTAGTGTATATTTGAGATTCTAGTAATTTATCTTCTGGTTGTACATCTAAATAATCATCACAGGAAAATAAAGTTCCTAAAACAATTATCATAGATATTATTTTAAATATATTTTTTTTCATGATTATGTATGTTAAAATGAAGTATTAATACTAAATGATATTGAACGAGCAAATGGATATTGGATACCTCTTTCAACTTTAATTGAAGAATTTCGGAAAATGTCACTCATATATGCTGTAAAGCGTATATTTTTTAAACCAAGTGCGTCTAACCAAGGTTTTGAATCTGCTCTATAGCCAATACTTATAGATTCTCCAATAAGTACATTTTCATCTTGTACAAAACGAGATGAGATTGGAGTGGTGCTTGTAATTGAAATGGATTTAAATTGAGAAATATCTCCTGGTTCTTGCCATCTGTCATATAGTGCACGTTTATCTTGATTAAGTGTAATATCTGCTGTACTAATGTTTTCAACTTTTTCATATAGGGCGGTGTTAAATGCTTGACCTCCTATTCTATATCTAATATTAAGACCTAAGTTAAAGCCTTTGTAATTGAAAAATGTATTAAATACCCCTTCAATATCAGCTCTAGTGCTACCTACTACAGCTTCATCATCATAATCGTAGTCAAAAGTACTTTGTCCATTTTTCTTAAGAAATACTTCTCTCCCTGTAGTTGGGTCGATACCTAAAGACGGTACAGCCCATATATCATCAGGACTATATCCATCTTTATAGCGTTTTAAAGAGCCACTATTTAAGGCGTCGTCATTTAAACTTTTTAATTTATTACCAAAATCATCATATTCCATATTAACAATTGCTGCTGTTCCACCTATTCTTCAAAATAGTTGATCTTCTAAATTGTTAATTATTTTGTAGTTTATAACAGCTTCCCATCCGTTTACTTTAAGTTTCCCAACATTTAAAGGATAGTTAACCAAACCTGTTGAAGAAGCTAAATCTATAGGCACTACTAATGGATTGGTATTTTTATTATATAAGTTAAATTGGGCATCAAGTTTATTGTTAAACATTACTAAATCTAAACCTAAATTAGTATCAAATGTTCTTTGCCATTCTAAGTCTGCATTTGCATATTGAGTTAATTTAGCTCCTGCACCGTAATAGTTTATTAGGCTATTATATGTGTAAACGGAGGTTGAAGCAACACTTCCAAGGTTTTGGTTTCCAGTATAACCTAATGTTTGTCTTAATCTAAGCACATTTATAACATCTCCTTTAATTCCAAAGTTGTTATGTAGATTCCATCCAAGACCTGCAGACCAAAAAGGAGAGTAGCGTTCTTTGGAGCCGAAAGCCGTTGAACCATCTAATCTATAATTTAAATCTATAAAGTATTTTTTATCAAAAGAATAATTTACAGATGCCATAACATTATTTCTTCTATATTTATTTGTGTAAAAATTAGGTTTGGCATTTAAATCATAACTAAAAGAAAAGCTTGGTTTACCATTAGATCCTGAAGGAAAACCAACCGCTTTTGTAGTATAAGATTCGTTGTTTTGTTCTTCAATTTCAGCTCTTAAATTACCAGTTAAACTATGTTTTTTATTAAATAAATTATGGTAAACTAACATAGCATTTGCTACATAGCTAAAGTTTTCAGAATGTGCATTTGTATATTCTCCTTTTTCAAAAAAACTTACGTTGTCGTATATGGTTTCTTCAGGAGAGATAAATACTTCATTTTCTGTAGTTGATTTTTTAAGTTGAATCCCTGCTTGAACTCTTAAATTGTTGTTTATGGTCCAAATAGATGCTAAATTATTTTGAACTGAAAAACCGTTAGTTTCATCTATATTGTTTAGGGTTGAACTGTATAAAGGATTTACAATGTTGTATCCATAATAACCTCTAACATAGTTACCATATGCAGAAGTTTCTAAATGTCTAGTTATTTCGTTTTCATCATTGTATTTTTTATAGTATGGATTTGCTTGTGCAAATTTTTCAAAAGAACCATAATTAGATTCATTTGCCATAGAACCACTTACATATAATCTATTTGTAATGTTTATTTTATTTTTTCTATAGGTTAAATCTATATTACCACTCCAAATATCTCTACCAGAGCCTTTCATTACACCCTCGTTATCTCTATAACTTAATCCTGTTGAAAAACGTAAAGCATCGCTACCTCCATCTACGTAAACAGAGTGTCTTTGTGTAAAAGCTGTTTGTACTGGTTCATTTAACCAATACGTATCCACGCCTCTTTTAATATCAGCTAGTTTAGCATTATATGCACTATCTAAAGGAATTTGATATGCTGGATCTACAGAGTAATAAGTCCATCTACCAGATAAACGTTCAAATTCTAATTTTTCTTCAGCATTCATTAAGTTGTAATCTGATAAGTCTGGAATATCTACACTAAAATCTCCTGTATAGCTTATGTTTAATTCTCCATCTTTAGACTTCTTGGTTTCAACAACAACTACACCATTTGCTGCTTTTGAACCATATAAAGCTGTAGAGGCTGCATCTTTTAAGATAGTAATAGATTCTACTCTATTCATATCTAAATCTACAATTGTTCTTAAAGTAGTTTCAAAACCATCTAATACAAATAATGGGCTATTTGGATCAGAATCGTATTCATCTCTTAAATCCTCAGTAGATATACTGGTTTGTCCTCTAACTTCAATAGTTGGTAATATATTAGGGTTAGCTCCTTGAATGTTGTTTTCAAGTACTAAAAATGAAGGTTCTATAGTTTTTATACTTTGAATAATATTTTGGTTACCTATTTCTTTTAATTCATTTCCAGAAATGGTTGTAACTGCTCCAGTATAGGTTTCTTTTTGTCGTTCTATAATACCAGTAACAACAACTTCATCTAATTCTGCAACAGCTGTTTTTAGTTGTACATTTATTTCTGTTTTACCATTAACACTAACTTCTTGTGTATTGTAACCAACATAGCTAAATACTAAAGTAGATTCTTTATCTGCTTTTATTGTATAGTTTCCGTCAAAATCTGAAGTGGTTCCTTGTTTGGTCCCTTTTACTAAAATTGTTACACCTGGTAGTGGGTTGTTAAATTCATCTGTAATAACTCCTTTTATTGTTATTTCATTTTGAAAATTAACTGAATGTATAGGGGTAATTAATAAAATACCTTCTTCGTTTTTTTGAATTTTATATGTTTTACCAACAAGTTTAGATATAGCTTCTTCAATATCGGTATCTATAAAGTTTGCTAAAACAACTCTATCAGTATTTAACTCTCTATCACTATAAAAGAAGTCAATATTTGTTTCTTTTTTTATCTCTTTTAAAGCTTCATGTAGTGATACTTTTCCCATATTAATTGTAATTTTTTGAGAAAATGAGAACGCAGTAATACTAGAGAATAGAATTGATAAAATAAGGGATCGTTTCATAAACTGAAGTATTAAAGATTTTTGTTTGCTGGGTAACCTACATATTTCTGCGGTTAACTTTTTTTTCATAAATTTGTATGTTTAGTTAATTAATAATTTATATCCGTAAAGGTTTGATTAGCAAATAAATAATGTCCGGGAAATGTTGGTAGCATTTCTCGGTTTTTTTTGCTAATTTTTTGATATGATTAGCTTGTATTTATCATTGTCTCTGTTTTTATTAATGTTATATTTTAAATTTGCTGTTTCGCTTATCATTTTTAATAAATAATCTACAGGTTTGTTTTTTAAAGCAACTCCTGTAAATGTTTGTTTTTTAATTGAAGGGTCATCAAATTCAATATCAATATTATACCAGCGCCCTATTTTAGTTAGAATTCTATCTAAATTTTCTTTTTCAAAGTAAAATTTCCCTTCTATCCAAGCTGTGTATAGGTTTGAATCTACATTATTAATAGTAATTGATGATTTTCCGTTATCGATTTTTCCTCTTTCTCCCGGTAGCATTATAATCGATTTTTTAGTATTTATTAAACTGGTTAATTTAATTTTTCCTTCTACAAGTGTTGAAGAAAAATAATTATCAGTATTGTATGAGGAAACATTAAATTTTGTTCCTAGAACAGTAATTGAAGCTGAGTTTGTTTCAACTATAAATTCTTTTGAGTTATCTTTTGTTACTTCAAAATATGCTTCACCTGTAAGTTCTACTATGCGTTTGTTACCGGTAAATTTTATAGGGTATTTTAATGAAGATTCTGAATTTATCCAAACATTAGTTCCGTCAGGTAATTCAATTTGGTACATACCTCCCGTAGGAACATATAATGTATTATAGGTTACTTCTTCTGGGGTTGTTTTATCTTTTGTTTTAGGAGCTTTGTCTACAGTATTGTATTGTAAAATGTTATTTGTATTTTTAATTTGTGTGGTATTTGTTGACGCGATTACTGTATTTTTTGTGCTCTCTAAGTCAACAGAGCTTCCGTCACTTAAAATTAAAGTAGCTTTCTTATAACCAGGTTTAATTTGCTTTACAGCATTTTTTGTAATGACTGTTTCATTAAAATTATTTTGATAAATAAAATTTCCAACAGTTAGACATATAATTAATATTGCTGCATATTTTAAGACTGTAGCAAATTTGTTCTTTTTATTGTTTTTTTGTTGGTTAAGAGCTATTTTTTTAGATAATCTATTGTATACAGCCTGTTTATTAGATTGTTTGTAAAGCAATATTTTTTGTTCAATAGCATCACTTTTAATTATTTTTTCAAATAAATCTTTATTAGATTTATTTTTTAGCCAAACTTGAAGTTCTTTCTCTTCTGTACTGTTAATTGTTTGAGATACAGATTTGTATATAAGTTCAGCAATTCTATATGTAGTTAGTTTTTTGGTCATTACTGTTGTTAAATATTGAAAATTATAGCGATTAATTTTAGGTATGACTAAAGAAAAGTAAAAAAGGGTGTAAAAAAAATAATATTTTTTACATAAGGTTAAGAATAATTAAATAGAAGGGCTTGTCTTTTAAGTGACTTTGAAGTAATTTTACTGCACGAGCTCTTTGAGATTTTACAGTATTTATACTTATATTTAAGTCTTCAGCAACATCTTTATATTTAATACCTTCAATGCAACACATTTTAAAAATTTGTCTGCATTTGTCTGGAAGTAGTTCCATTGCATTGATAAAATATTGATGTGTTTCTTCTTCAATTATAAATTGATTGAATTGAGTGTCGTGTAATTCCGTATCTAATTGAACTGTTTTACTGCTTTTTTTTAAATAATCTAACGATGCATTTCTAACTGTTTTGTATAAGTAAGATTTTAGGTTTTGTATGGCGTCTAAATGTTTTCTTTTTTCCCAAACCATTAGCATGGTATTTTCAACAATTTCTTCAGCCGCATATTTTTCTTTAACGTACTGATATGAAAATGCATAGAGACGATCATAAAAAGCATCAAAAATTAATTTAAATGCATTGGTATCACCTTTTTTTAAATTTAAAATCACCTTTCTTATATCCAAAATCACTCAAAACAAATTTAATTTGTAAATATATGTGATTATGGTAAAAAAAAATAATTAATTAAAAGTTTAAACTAAGAATTACAATTCTTATAATTTTTCAAAGCTAACAAAACTATAATCATAGTTGTTTTTTTCATCGGCTTTAAAATCTTGCCTAGAAGTTTCTTTCCAAATTGAAGTGTCTATTTTTGGAAAAAAAGCATCGGCTTCAAATGTATGATGTACAAATGTTAAGTCTAATTTGTCAGCAATATCAATAGCTTGTTTGTAAATTTCTGCGCCACCTAAAATAAAAGGGTTTTCATCTTCTGCTGCGGCTTTTATGGCTTCTTCTAAAGAATTTACAACAATACAACCTTCAACTTTATAATTTTTATTTCTTGAAATTATAATTGAAGTTCTATTAGGAAGTGGTTTACCAAGTGATTCAAAAGTTTTTCTTCCCATAATAATATGGTGATTTAAAGTAACTTGTTTAAATCTTTTTAAATCTGCTGGTAAATGCCAAATAAGTTTGTTGTCTTTTCCTAAAGCATTATTTTTAGCTATTGCAGCAATAATAGTGATCATTCGTTTTTTTTAATGTTTGGTAGCTTTTGTTGTTCTTTTTCAATTACTTCTGAAGCATAACTTTCACTTTCAGCTTTTCTTTTACCTTCTTCTGCTATTTTTTTTTCGAGTTTAGCTATTTTTACTTCTTGTTTTAGAACTAATTTTTCGGTTTGTTTACGTTCCCATTCTTTGTTCATAAACTTGTTGGTAATAAAAACATTGATAAAATGTAATATAAATAAGAAAAACCAAGTTAAAATTGCCCAAACAAACCAATCGTACTGTTCCCAAACTTTAACAAATTTATTAAGGATGATTAAAAAAACAGACCCGATTAAAAAAATTACAAAATGTAAGTAAAGGCGTTTTTTTTGTTTGATGCGTTTTCTTGCATTCTCATACAATTCAAATTGTTCATTCATAATCTAACTAGTTTTACATATTTTTAACCCATTCTTTTATATAGTTAGTATAATCTTCTGTTTCATTAGCTTCAGAAAGCTTATCGTTAGCAGAGGTTAGAAATTTTGAAATATTTTTATCTGAAGCATTTAAAAGAACATTTATTGATTTTAACAAATTAATGTCTTCAATTTCAATAATTCTTTGAATAATTTTGTTTTTAAGTTGTATAGAGTCCATGTTGTTTTTTTATGCTTAACGTTTACTTTTCTATAATATTATACAGAAACTGCACCTTTAATATGTGGGTGCGGATTGTAATTTACTAAGGTAAAATCTTCAAAGTTAAAATCAAAAATATTTTTAATATTTGGGTTTATTTTCATTTGAGGGAGCTCCTTTGGTTCTCTAGATAACTGTAGTGCTACTTGTTCGCTGTGGTTGCTGTATATGTGTGCATCTCCAAAGGTGTGTATAAAATCTCCATAACCTAATCCACAAACTTGTGCCATCATCATAGTTAATAAGGCGTAAGAAGCAATGTTAAATGGAACTCCTAAGAAAATATCTGCACTGCGTTGGTATAATTGGCAAGATAGTTTTCCATCTGTTACATAAAATTGAAAAAAAGCATGGCAGGGTGGAAGCGCAGCTTTTCCGTTTGCTACATTTTCAGAAAATGAAATACTTGTATCGGGTAATACACTCGGATTCCAAGCTGTTACTAACATTCTTCTGCTGTCTGGGTTTGTTTTTATAGTATTAATTACTTCTGTAATTTGGTCTATACCTTCACTATTCCAATTACGCCATTGATGTCCGTAAACAGGACCTAAATCACCATTTTCATTAGCCCATGCATCCCAAATTTTTACGCCGTTTTCTTTTAAATAATCTATGTTTGTTGCTCCTTTTAAAAACCAAAGAAGCTCATGAATTATAGATTTTAAATGTAATTTTTTTGTGGTTACCATTGGAAACCCTTTACTTAAATCAAATCGCATTTGATAGCCAAAAACGCTTTTTGTACCTGTTCCTGTTCTATCTTCTTTTACCGTTCCATTTTCTTGAACGTGTTTTATTAAATCTAAATATTGTTTCATTTATGCTGTTTAAAATTTTAAAAGTTAAATATGTTATAAGATTTATAACCATTCAACTTTTTGTACATTTCAATATAAAAAATTACCCAATAATCATTCCTGCAATTGTAGCGGATAGTAATGAAGCAATTGAACCTCCAATTAATGCTTTCATTCCAAATTCTGAAAGTGTTTTGCGTTGTCCAGGAGCTAAAGATCCAATACCTCCAATTTGGATTCCGATGGATGCAAAATTTGCAAATCCACAAAGCATATAGGTTGCCATAATTACAGATTTATTGTAGGTGAAATGAGTAATGTTTGCAACGTTTTTAAGTTCGGCTAATTGTATGTAGCCAACAAATTCACTTGCTGCTAATTTTACACCTAATAACTGGCCCATTAGCATAATATCTTCTTTAGCTACACCAATTAACCACATTAATGGTGCAAAAATAGTTCCTAAAATAGCTTCTAAAGTAAATTTTTGATAGGGTGTGTTTGCTACCATCCATTCATTTAAATTGGTTATATCTCCAACCCAACCTAGCATTCCGTTTAGCATTGCAATAATGGCTACAAATACCAAAAGCATAGCGGCAACATTTGCTGCTAATTTTAAACCTTCTGTTGTTCCGTTTGCAATAGCATCTAAAATATTAGAGCCAATTTTATCTTGTGATACGTGTACATCTGTATTTATACTTTCAGTTTGTGGGTATAGAATTTTAGATATTACTATTGCTCCAGGCGCTGCCATAACAGAAGCGGCTAATAAGTGTTTTGCAAAATGCAATCTAAGTTCAGGATCATTTCCGCCCAGAAAACCAATATAGGCAGCTAAAACACCACCGGCTACTGTAGCCATACCACCAATCATAACTAATAATATTTCAGAACGATTCATACGTTCTAAATATGCTTTTATCATTAAAGGAGCTTCTGTTTGTCCTAAAAATATGTTACCTGCAACAGACAAGCTTTCTGCTCCAGAAATATGCAATAATTTTGTAAGTAGCCAAGCTAAACCTTTTACTATTATTTGAATAATACCTAAGTAAAATAATAAAGAGGTTAAAGCCGAAAAGAAAATGATAGTAGGTAAAATTTGAAATACAAATATAAAACCGTATGATTCTATATTCATTAAACCTCCAAATAAAAATTCGCTACCAGCAGCTGTATAGTCTAATATATTTGTGAAAATACTTCCTACAAATTCAAAAATTGCTTGTACAAAAGGAACTTTTAAAACACCTATAGCTATTAAAAGTTGAGCTGTTAAACCGGCTCCTACAGTTTTCCATTTAATTGCTTTTTTATTACTACTAAATAAGTAGGCTACAATTAATAAAGAAAGCATTCCTAAAATTCCCCTCCATAAAGAAGTGATTGAAAAACCTTGATTTTCTATTATTATATTTGATGTAATTTCTTGTGAATTTGCAGTTGTAATACTGAAAAATAGCAGTGTAGCTAAACCAATTTTTTTTATCATTTTTGAAGTTTGATTATTGGGTACGTTTATTAATTTCATCACGAATTTTTGCAGCTAATTCGTAATCTTCGTCTTGAACAGCTTTTTCTAATTTTTCGTTTAATTGTTTTAAGGAAACTTTTGAATAAGCAGATTCTTTAATAGGTTCAGGTTCTTCAATTAATTTTTCGATACCTAAATCATCTTCTTCTGTTGGACTTAACTCATCTTTCATTTTTAAATAAATACCTGCTTTATCTAAAATGTTTTCATACGTATAAATTGGAGCACTAAAACGGGTAGCTAAAGCAATAGCATCTGAAGTTCGAGTGTCTATAATTTCTTCAATTTTATCGCGCTCGCAAATTAAACTAGAGTAAAAAACACCATCTACTAATTTGTGAATAATTACTTGTTTTATTTTAATTTGAAACCTGTCTGCAAAAGTTTTAAATAAATCGTGTGTTAAAGGTCTTGGAGGTTTAATCTCTTTTTCAAGAGCTATAGCAATTGATTGTGCTTCAAAAGCACCAATTACAATTGGTAACGTTCTGTTTCCTTCTTCTTCACTTAAAACTAATGCATAAGCACCACTCTGTGTTTGACTGTATGATATTCCTTTTATATTTAGACGAACTAAACTCATAAATTAAAATTAGCAAAAAAAGCTGCCTAATCAAAGGACAGTTGGCCCAAAAATTAGACAGCCTTGTTAAGAGGCACAATTTAATAAAATTATGCGTTATTTGCTTTAAATTTTTTTAACTTTTCAATTAATTTAGGAACTACTTCAAAAGCATCTCCTATAATACCGTAATCTGCGGCCTTAAAAAAGGGTGCTTCGGCATCGGTATTTATAACTACTTTTACTTTAGATGAGTTAATACCTGCTAAATGTTGAATTGCTCCAGAAATACCAATAGCAATATATAAATTTGAAGCTACTGGTTTTCCGGTTTGTCCAACATGTTCGCTATGTGGTCTCCATCCTAAGTCTGAAACTGGTTTAGAACAAGCTGTTGCAGCATTTAAAACTGAAGCTAATTCTTCAATCATTCCCCAATTTTCAGGTCCTTTTAATCCACGTCCGCCTGAAACTACAATATCTGCATCGGCAATTGTTACTTTACCTGTTGTTTGTTCTATAGATTCTGAAGTTAAATTGCTGCTTGTAAGTTCTGGTGTAAAACTTTCGGTTGTGCCTGAAACTTCATTTTCAAAAATTCCATAAGAGTTTTTAGCTAATGATATTACTTTTATAGCTGTTGAAATTTCACAATTATTAAAAGCTTTATTAGAAAAGGCTTTGCGTTTTACTATAAAAGGTGTTGTTGAACTTGGTAGAGCTACTGTGTTGCTTGCATATCCTGCATTTATGTTAACAGCTATCAAAGGGGCTGCGTAGAGTGCATTAGCATTTGAATCTAAAATTACAACTTCAACATTTTCTTTTTCTACAGCTTGTTTAACTATGTTTGCTATTGTTTTGGCATTAAAAGTAGTTAAAGCTTCATTAGAAACATTTAATACTTTTTCGGCACCATATTTATAGAGTGTTTCGTTATCAGTAGTATTTACTGTTAAAACAACTAAATTGGTATTTAATTGTTCAGCAACTTTTTTTCCATAAGAAGTAACTTCAAACGATGATTTTTTAAATTTTCCGTTAGATGATTCGGCTAAAACTAAAACTGACATATATTTTTATTTTGTTTAATCGTTTAACTGTTTAACTGTTTAACTGTTTTTACACAATATAACAAATACACAATTTAACAGAAATTAATTATATTACTTTTGCTTCGTTGTGTAACAAGTTAATTAACTCATCTACATTATCGGCATCTACTAATTTGCAAGCAGATTTTGCTGTTGGTTTTTCAAATGAGGTTGTAGCGGTTGCAGTATCATTTGTTGTTGGTTCTATTATGGTTAAAGGTTTTTTACGAGCCATCATAATACCACGCATATTTGGAATACGTAAGTCTTTTTCTTCAACAAGACCTTTTTGTCCAGCAATTACTAAAGGTAAATTACACGTTAAAACTTCTTTTCCACCATCTATTTCTCTTGCAATTGTTGCTTTTTCGCCTTCAATTTCTAAGCTAACACAAGCGTTTACAAAATTGTAATCTAGCAATCCAGCTATCATTCCAGGAACCATTCCTCCATTATAATCGATAGATTCTTTTCCGGCTAATATTAGATTGTAAGTGTCGTTTTTAATTACTTCAGCTAATTCTTTTGCTACAGTAAACCCATCGGTAGCAGGTGTATTAATTCTAATAGCATTATCTGCTCCAATAGCTAAAGCTTTACGTAAAGTAGGTTCTATAGAGGCGTCTCCAACAGATATTACGGTAACACTTGCACCTTGTTTTTCTTTAAACCACATAGCGCGGGTTAAAGCAAATTCGTCATACGGATTAATAACATATTGTACGCCATTACTATCAAATTTTGTATCATTTTCGACAAAATTTATTTTTGAAGTAGTATCTGGAACGTTACTTATACAAACTAATATTTTCATTTTGTTATTTATTTGATTTTTTTATATAAAAATAACGATTTTTAATGTTATTTTTTTACGAATATACTACTTTTTTTCAAAAATGCTATGCGTGCATAATAAAATTTTATTAAGTATTATTTTTTTGATAGTAAAATTAGAAATGCTTACTTTTGCAATTCCATAAAAAAAATATAATGAAGACAATACAATTTAGAGAAGCTATTTGCGAGGCAATGAGTGAAGAAATGCGTCGCGATGAATCTATTTTTTTAATAGGTGAAGAAGTTGCTGAATATAATGGTGCATACAAAGCGTCTAAAGGAATGTTAGATGAATTTGGAGCAAAAAGAGTTATTGATTCTCCAATTGCAGAATTAGGTTTTACAGGTATTGCTGTTGGTTCAGCAATGAATGGGAATAGGCCAATTGTAGAGTTTATGACCTTTAATTTTTCTTTGGTTGGTATCGACCAAATTATTAATAATGCTGCTAAAATTAGACAAATGTCTGGTGGACAGTTAAATTGTCCAATTGTTTTTAGAGGACCAACAGGTTCTGCAGGGCAATTAGGTGCAACACACTCTCAAGCATTTGAAAATTGGTTTGCTAATACTCCTGGTTTAAAAGTTGTTGTACCATCAAATCCTTATGATGCAAAAGGTTTATTAAAAGCAGCAATTAGAGATGATGATCCAGTAATTTTTATGGAGTCTGAACAGATGTATGGTGATAAAATGGAAATTCCTGAAGGAGAATATATTATACCAATTGGTGTTGCAGATATTAAAAGAGAAGGTACAGATGTAACAATTGTTTCTTTCGGTAAAATTATTAAAGAAGCTTATAAAGCAGCAGATGTTCTTGAAAAAGAAGGTGTTTCTTGCGAGATTATAGATATGCGTACTGTTAGACCAATGGATTTTGAAGCTATTTTTACTTCAGTTAAAAAAACTAATAGATTGGTTATTTTAGAAGAAGCTTGGCCTTTTGCTAGTGTTTCATCAGAAATTACTTTTCAAGTACAAGAAAATGTGTTTGATCACTTAGATGCGCCAATTAGAAGAATTACTACAGCAGATACACCTGCAGCATATTCTCCAGTTTTAATGGAAGAATGGTTGCCAAACTTTAACGATGTTGTTAAAGCTGTAAAAGACGTTATGTATATAAAATAAAGACGTATTATTTGCGTTATTAAATCCTTTCAAGTGTTACTTGAAAGGATTTTTTATTTCAAACGTCTATTTTAACCCATTTAAACAATAGACTAATTTGACCCTAAAATACAATAGGTATTAAAATGAAGAGAATTTTTAAAGTTATATACATCCTTTTTTTGTTTATTTTTTCAATGAGTTTTGCTCAAGTTAAAGTTAGCGGTGTGGTTGTAGATGAGCAAAACGAATCAATTCCGTTTGCAAATATTATGTTTGTAGATTCTAATGTAGGAACGGTTTCAGATGAGAATGGTAAGTTTTACTTAGAATCAAACATTACATATACAGGAATAGAAGTATCGTTTTTAGGGTATGAAACAAAAATAATTCCTATAAAAAGTAGAGATTTTAATTTAACAATAGTTTTAAAAGAAGCTGCCGCTCAATTAGATGAAGTTTTTATTTATACCGGAAACGTTAAGAAAAAAGGAAATCCCGCTATTGAAATTCTAAAAAAAGTTTGGGCAAAAGAACGTAAAAATGGAATTTACTTATTTGATCAGTATCAATATGAAAAGTATGAGAAACTAGAGTTTGATATGAATAATGTGGACAGTGCTTTTATGGAAAAGAAACTGTTTAAAGGAATGGAATTTATTTTTAAAAATATTGATACTTCAAACATAACAGGAAAAGCATTTTTGCCAATTTTTATTAACGAATCTGTTTATAATTCTTATGGAAAGAATAAAAACGGTGAAAAATTTCGTGAAGATTTAGTTGCTAATAAAAATTCGGGTTTTAACTCGAATCAAAATGTAATTGCATTTATCAAAGATTTGTATGTAGATTATAATGTATATGATAGTTATATTAAAATTTTTGATAAAAGCTTTGTAAGCCCAATTTCTAAGGCGGCAGGAATTTCAACTTATAATTATATATTGGCAGATAGTGCTTATGTAGATAATAAATGGTGTTATAATATTCTGTATTATCCGAGAAGAAAAAGTGAATTAACTTTTAAAGGAGATTTTTGGGTTAACGATACCACCTTTGCAATTAAAGAAATTAATATGCAGGCAACCAGAAGTGCCAATATTAACTGGGTTAAAGATATTTATATAGAACAAGAATTTGACGTGTTAAATGATTCTGTTTTTTTATTAAAAAGAGATTATATGTTGTCTGATTTTAGTTTAAATAAAAAAGACAAATCTAAAGGAGTTTATGGTAGAAGAACCACTATGTATAAAGACTATAAATTCGATCAGCCTAAAGATGCAAGTTTCTATAATGAAGAGGTTAATGTATACGATCAAAAAATTTATAATAAAGAAGATGCCTACTGGAGTGTTAATAGGCAAGAAAAATTAAACGATAATGAGCTTGGAATTTATAAAATGTTAGATACGCTGACAACGGTTCCAAAGTTTAAGAAAATGTATAATGCCGTTTCAATATTAGGTTCTGGATATATAGAGTTTAATAATTTCGATTATGGGTCTATCTATTCAACTTTTGGTAAAAATGATGTTGAAGGGTTACGTTTGCGTGTTGGTGGAAGAACGTATTTAGGTGGAAACGAACCTTGGCGTTTGCAAGGGTATACCGCTTATGGTTTTGATGATGATAAATTCAAATACGGCATGTCTGGTAAGTGGATGGTAAACCCGAAAAGTAGATTTATTATTGGTGGTGGAAACAGGAGAGATGTAGAGCAAATAGGTGTAAGTTTAACGACAACAAATGATGTTTTAGGACGAAGTTTTGCTTCATCGTCATTTTTTGCAAGCGGAGATAATAGTAAATTAACATCTATAAATTTATCAAATGTTTTTATGTCTATAGAGCCAAAAAAGAATTTGTTATTTAGAATTGGAGCATCTTATAGAACCTTAGTTACTGCTTCTCCAGAAACATTTAATCTAGATTATTGGGTAGATAAACAAAATGATTTAAAAAAATCTGATATTATCCAATCTGAAATAGATTTTTCAATAAGATATACACCAAATAGAAAAACAATTGGTTATGGTGTAGAAAGAAATGAAGTTTCAGATACGTATTCTACATTATTTTTAAATTATTCACAAGGAATAAAAGGAGTTTTTAATAGTGATTTTGATTATCATAAATTACAATTTTATTACCGTCAGCCAATTTTAATTGGTGGTTTTGGAAGAATGTTTACCACTTTTGAAGTAGGTAAAACATTTGGAGAAGTTCCGTTAGGGTTGTTAAATGTAGTTCCTGGAAATCAATCTTATTTTACAATTGAAAATACCTATGCTTTATTAGATTATTACGAATTTGTAACAGATACATACGCTTCACTTCATATTGAACATAGTTTTAATGGGCGTTTTTTATCTAGAATTCCGCTATTAAGAAAATTAAATTTAAGAGAAATTGTTGGTGTTAAAGGTGTTTGGGGAGAAATATCAGATAAAAATATAGCTCTAAATGCTTCAAACATAAATTATGTAGCACCCACAAAAGGTTACTACGAGTATAGTGTTGGAATAGGTAATATTTTTAAAGTATTTAGAATAGATTTTAGTTGGAGAGGTAATTATTTAGACGTTCCAAATGCTAATAAATTTGCCATAAAAGGAGCTTTTGGGTTTCATTTTTAAAAATCATGTTAAAAAATGCCTATGTAAAAGTATCATTTTTGTACTTTTGCCGAAAATAAAATATAAAATGACTGCTAAATCTAAAAAACCGTTAACATTTGATGTGTTAATTGAAATTCCAAAAGGAAGTAGAAATAAATATGAATACGACTTTGCATTGAACAAAATTAGGTTCGATAGAATGTTATTTTCATCTATGATGTATCCAGGAGATTATGGGTTTATTCCAGAATCATTAGCATTGGACAAAGATCCTTTAGATGTTTTAGTATTAGGTACTGAACCAACCTTTCCTATGGTTGTAATGGAAGTTAGACCAATTGGAGTTTTCCATATGACTGATGAAAAAGGGCCAGATGAAAAAATAATTTGTGTGCCAGTTTCAGATCCAATTTGGAATAATAGAAAAGATATACACGATTTAAATCCACATAGATTGAAAGAAATTGAACACTTCTTTCAGGTTTATAAAGATTTAGAAAAGAAGAAAGTAGATGTTGGTGGCTGGGGTAATGCCGAAGAAGCCGTAAAAATCTATCATGAATGTATCGCTAGATACAATAATAGTGAGCACAAGAAAAAAAGAACATTTACAATTTAGTAAAAGTATAATTTACAAACCAGTTTTAAAAAGCTGGTTTTTTTAATGTTATATTTTTTGCTACTTTGTGTGCAACTAAAAAAATTATTAATTAAATTATTTAAATAAACAATGGAATATATTGTAAAATTTTTACCTCTTTTTGGGGTTTTAGCGCTTGTATTTGTAGTACTAAAAAACGCTTGGGTGTCAAAACAAGATGGAGGAAATGAGAAAATGTTAAAAATTGCTAAACATATTGCAGATGGTGCAATGTCTTTTTTAAAGGCAGAATATAAAATACTATTTATTTTTGTAATAGCTGTAGCAATTTTATTGTATTTAAAAGGAACTTACGATGTTGGTTCTCATGGTATGGTTGCTGTTTCATTTATTATAGGAGCAATTTGTTCTGCATTAGCTGGTTTTATTGGTATGAAAGTAGCAACAAAGGCAAATGTTAGAACAACACAGGCTGCAACAACATCTTTAGAAAAAGCTTTGGAAGTTGCATTTGCAGGTGGAGCTGTTATGGGGTTAGGTGTTGTTGGTTTAGGAGTACTTGGTTTAAGCGGATTGTTTATAATTTATCAAGGAATTTGGCCTGGACAAGAAAATCTTGCTATGGTTTTAAATATACTTTCAGGGTTTTCATTAGGTGCTTCTTCAATTGCTTTATTTGCACGTGTTGGTGGTGGTATTTATACAAAAGCAGCCGATGTTGGAGCTGATTTAGTAGGTAAAGTAGAAGCAGGAATTCCTGAAGATCATCCATTAAATCCTGCTACTATTGCCGATAACGTTGGTGATAATGTAGGTGATGTTGCTGGTATGGGAGCAGATTTATTCGAATCTTATGTCGGTTCAATTATTGGAACAATGGTTTTAGGAGCTATTTATGCTACATTACCAGAATTTCAAGCTTCTTTTAATGGTTTAGGCGCTGTATATTTACCTTTAGTATTAGCTGCTATTGGTATTGTAATGTCTATTATTGGAACTTTCTTTGTGAGAGTAAAAGATGGAGGAAACCCTCAAACTGCATTGAATATTGGAGAATTTGGTTCTGCAGGTTTAATGTTAGTAGCATCGTATTTTATTATTCAACAAATGTTGCCAGCTTCTTGGGTAGATGCTGGAATTACTTATACTTCTATGGGTGTGTTTTGGGCAACTATAGCAGGTTTAGCTGCAGGTTTAGCTGTTGGTAAAGTAACCGAATATTATACCGGTACAGGTACAAAGCCAGTTCTTTCAATTGTAAAACAATCTGAAACAGGTTCTGCAACAAATATTATTGCAGGTTTAGGTGTTGGTATGATGTCTACAATGCTACCAATATTATTAATTGCAGCAGCCATTATAGTTTCTCACCATTTCGCTGGTTTATATGGAATCGCAATTGCAGCTGTTGGTATGTTAGCCAATACAGGTATTCAATTAGCAGTTGATGCTTATGGACCAATTTCTGATAATGCTGGTGGTATTGCTGAAATGTCTGAACTTCCAAAAGAAGTGCGTGAAAGAACCGATAAGTTAGATGCAGTTGGAAATACTACCGCAGCTATTGGAAAAGGATTTGCAATTGCTTCTGCAGCTTTAACGGCGTTGGCATTATTTGCTGCATTTATGAAAACTGCAAAAATAACTTCAATTGACGTTTCTCGTCCAGATATTATGGCAGGTTTATTAATAGGGGGTATGTTGCCTTTTGTTTTTTCTGCATTATCTATGAAAGCTGTAGGGCGTGCTGCAATGTCTATGATTGAAGAGGTGCGTCGTCAGTTTAAAGATATTCCACAGTTAAAAGCTGCATTAGAAGTTATGCGTAAATATGATACAGATATGTCTAAAGCAACGCCAGAAGATAGAAGAATATTTGATGAAGCTGATGGGTATGCTGAATATGAAAAATGTGTAGAGATTTCTACAGAAGCTTCAATTAGAGAAATGGTATTACCTGGTTTATTAGCGTTGGTAGTTCCTGTATTAGTTGGCTTTGTAGGTGGTGCAGAAATGTTAGGAGGACTTTTAGCAGGTGTTACAACGTCAGGAGTTTTAATGGCCATTTTTCAATCAAATGCTGGTGGAGCGTGGGATAATGCTAAAAAAATGATTGAAGAACAAGGTAAAAAAGGTACTGAAGCTCATAAAGCTGCTGTTGTAGGTGATACTGTAGGTGATCCATTTAAAGATACTTCAGGACCTTCTTTAAATATTTTATTAAAATTAATGTCGGTTGTTGCTTTAGTTATTGCGCCTAGTATTGCTGTAGATACTGATGCAGTAACTGCATATGCTAATGAAAATACTCCAAATGAAGTTGTAGCTGATTTAGTAGAGCTGTCTAAAGATGTAGAAGTTACACTAACTGTAAATAGTGATAATACTATGAATGCAGTAGTAGTTACAGATACTTTAAAAAATGGTGAAATAATAACGGTTAAAGAAGAGTTTACAGGAACAGAAGAAGAAATAACATCTAAATTAAAAGATTTAGAAGGTAGACAAGTAAACGTTAATATTACAAAAGTTGAAAAAGTAAAAGAAGTTATGTAAACAATAACTAAATTTTTTTTAAAAATTAAAAGGTATTCATTCTTGAATGCCTTTTTGCTTTTTGTAGCCTTTATTGTCGGTGAAATGGCATTTTATATTAAAAATAGTTCTATTGGTAATTAAATTATCGTAAAAATTAGTGTACTAAGTAAATTATATTTATATGATTAATATGTTCATTTATAGGTGAAAAGCTGTATTTTAAAGCTGTTTAAATCAACTATTATAAATCATTTTTTTTTAGAAAATAAGCTCTTTTTTCAAAAGTATTTTTTGTTTTAAATTCAATATTTTAACTAAATATTGTTTGTTTTAATTGAATTGTTTTAAGTTTTTTTTAAAAATTTAATATTTTTTTATGAATTCTTCACTTTAATTTAATGGGATATGTTTTGGAAAAATCGTATATTTCAACCGAAAAAACATAGTTAAATGAAGTACCTAAGCGCACAGTTAAAAAGATTTATTCAATTAGAAACAGCTTCAAGTATCATCCTCTTTTTAGCCTCAATTTTTGCTATAATTTGGGCAAATTCATCTTTTGGATATTTGTATGAAGAAATTTGGTTTAAAAAATTCACAATCGGTTTTGCAAATACAGATTTTCATCTATCAAAGTCATTAATATTATGGATTAATGATGGATTAATGGCAGTTTTCTTTTTTGTAATTGGCTTAGAGGTTAAACGTGAAATTTTAGCAGGAGAACTTACAACATTAAGAAAAGCCGCACTACCTGTTTTTGCTGCTTTTGGAGGAATGGCATTTCCTATATTAATTTTTGTTTTCTTAAATCAAGGTAAAATAGGAATTGAAGGTTGGGGAGTTCCAATGGCTACAGATATTGCTTTTACTTTAGGAATATTAAAGTTGTTAGGTAAAAGAGTTCCAATTGGTTTAAAAATATTTTTAACAGCATTTGCAATTGTAGATGATATTGGGGCAGTATTGGTAATTGCCGTTTTTTATAGTGCAAATATTCAATGGGATTTAATTGGTTATGCAATGTTATTAATTGCTGGTTTATCCTATTTAAGTTATAAAGAAGTATATTCTAAATACTTTTATTTTTTAATAGGATGTGTGGTTTGGATTTTGTTTTTAAAGTCTGGAATTCACCCTACTATTGCAGGAGTTTTAATGGCATTTACAATTCCAATTAATAGAAAAGTTAATATATCTCAATATTTAACAACAGTTAAACAACAATTGTCAATTTTTAAAGAAAAAACTGTAGATGAGAGTAAGTTGCTATCTTACGATCAAATACATGCTATTGATTCTATAGAAAATTGTTCTAAGAAAGTACACTCTCCTTTACAACACTTAGAGCATAATTTACACGGTTGGGTTTCATACTTAATTATGCCAATTTTTGCATTGGCAAATGCAGGGGTTGTAATAAGTTTTGCAGGTATTGAAGATGCAGCACATGTGGTTTATAATATTGCTTTAGCCTTAGTGTTTGGTAATACCATAGGTATTTTATTAATGAGTTTTATTAGTGTAAAACTAAAAATTGCAGATTTACCAGAGAATGTTAATTTTAAACAAATATTTGGTATCAGTATACTAGGAGGTCTTGGATTTACAATGTCTTTATTTATTGCTAATCTAGCTTATGTAGATGAAGGCGTAGTTGCTGCAGCAAAAATGGGAATTATAATTGGTTCTTTAGTTTCTGGTTTAATAGGTTATTTTGTTTTAAAATTTACCTTAAAACCAGTAAAATAAATTAAAACTGTTGTTTGTATTTATATTCAACAAATTTAAAATAGTTGAATAGTTTATAGTTAACATCTAAACCATAATCAATATTAAAATCGTAATCAATTACGTTTTCGTAGATATTTGGATTATAGGCTAAAGGGTTATTTACTCGTTTATTCCACTCAATTACATAAAATTTATTTTTTGTTTCGTAATAAGATTGTGAATAAAAGTTAGCCGGTTTAGCTTGGCTAAGTAAATATGTTTTAAAACCAGGATCTATAATAATAATCTCGTATTCTAAATCGTCATTAGCAATTCTAACAGCTTCATTTGGAAGTTGGGTAGTTGTTTTTGTTGTAGAACTACATCCAACAACAATAAAAAATGTAACTATAAAATAAATGATTTGTTTCATGATGGTTATTTTTTTGTTAGTTTTTTAAAATTTAAAACCGTCTAAAAAGTAAAACTATAGTTTGTTTAAAATAGTACAGAACCTCGAAATAATTAATAAATTGTAGAGTGAAGTTTGAAATAAGTTTTTAAATATGGTTTTAAGCTCTTTTTAGATGGTTTATTTACTATAATTTCTTTAATTCATACAAATCCTTGCGTCTATCTTTTAAGTTTCTTACACTTCCGAATTGATGTAATTGTCTTAATAGGTCTATATCAACATCGGCAATTAAAATCATTTCAGAATTTGGTGTAGCTTCTGCTTTTATTCCATTTGCAGGAAACGCAAAATCACAGGGTGTAAAAACCATAGATTGCGCATATTGAATATCCATGTTTTGAACTTTTGGAAGATTTCCAACACTACCTGCAATTGCTACATAACATTCGTTTTCAATAGCTCTGGCTTGCGAGCAATTTCTAACTCTTGAATAACCGTTTTGAGTATCTGTTAAAAATGGAACAAATAAAATATCCATGCCTTCGTCTGCAAGAATTCTGCTTAATTCTGGAAATTCAGAATCGTAACAGATTAAAATTCCAATTTTACCACAATCTGTATCAAAACTTTTTAATTCGTGCCCTTTTTGAAGTCCCCAAACACGTGCTTCATCTGGTGTTACGTGTAATTTTTCATACCTTTCGGTAGTTCCATCTCTTCGGCATAAATAACCTACATTGTAGAGTTTACCATTTTGCATTTCGGGCATACTACCCGTAATTATATTTATATTGTATGAGATGGATAGCTGCGAAAATTGTTTTACTATTGCTTCGGTATCTTTTGCAAGTTCTCTAATTGCTTCCGATTCGCTTAAATGGTTGTTTTTTGCCATTAATGGAGCATTAAAAAACTCAGGGAATAAAGCAAAATCTGATCGGTATCCAGAAACAGCATCTACAAAAAATTCTGCTTGAGTCATTAATTCTTCTAGGTCTTTATAAGGGCGCATTTGCCATTGAATTAAACCTAAACGAACTATTTTTTTTATAACAGAAGCCTTTTTAGATTTTTTTTCATAATAAATATTGTCCCATTCTAAAAGTACAGCATAATCGTTAGAAGCTTCATCTCCTTCTAAATAATTTTTTAAAACTTTTGTTGGATGAAAATCATTGGAAACCTGAAAATTTAAAACAGGATCGTGAATTTCTTTTCTTCGTACTTTAGAAATATATTCTTTAGGTGATAAAGTGTCGGAATATTTATGATAATTTGGAATTCTTCCGCCAAAAGCAACACCTCTTAAATTTAAGCGTTCGCATAATTCTTTTCTGTAGTCGTACAATCTTCGTCCAAGACGCAAACCTCTGTATTGTGGTTTAATAAAAACTTCAATTCCGTAGAGCACATCTCCGTCTGGTGTATGTGTGCTAAATGTATAATTTCCGGTAATTTCTTTATAAGAATGGTGGTCGTCAAAGCTATTATAATCTACCATAATAGCCAATGCACAACCAGCAATTTGATCGTTAACTTTTATTACAACTTGCCCTTCAGGAAAACGGTCTATTAGTGTTGCAATTTGGTGTTCTTTCCAAAAAGAATCTGGCATAGTTACGTAAGAATCTATCATTACTTCTTTCAGTTCTTGATAATCATCTAACGTAAGATATGTTAATTCTATATTTTCTATATCTTTCATTTTTTTGTAGTAAATAGTTTTAAATAAGAAAGATATAAGTAAAAATATCTTGTAATCCTTATGTTATTTACAAAGTAAAATTAGATAATATTTTTGATTATTGAATTATTTTTTTAGAAATAAAAACCTTGAAAAGTTTGTTGTTTTAAAACCATTTTTTTCGTTTAAAATAAGAGAGCATAATTATAAAAATAACAATTATAATACCCCAAAAAGCAGCATAACCCCATTTCCAAGTTAGTTCTGGAATGTTAGTAAAATTCATGCCATAAATTCCTGCTAAGAAAGTAAGTGGTATAAAAATAGTGGAAACCACGGTTAGTGTTTTCATAACTTGATTCATTCTATGACCTTGTATTGAAAAAAATAAATTAATATTACTTTCAAGTCTTGTTTCAATTTTATCGCAATTGTCTAAAAGCGTTAAACATATATCTTTAATTTCAAAAAAGTATTTTAGATGTTTTTGTTCAATAAGATTAAAGGGTTCTCGTTCAATTTTTGTTGCAAAATCGCGGATTGGAATAATTGTTTTTTTAATAGTATGCAATTGTCTTTTGTAGATTTCTATAGTGTTTAAAATTTCAGGAGAAGGGTCTTCATTAATGTCTATAAGCGCTATATTTTCAATTTTATCTTCAATACTGTCAATTGTTTTAAAATAATTATCTAAAATAGATTCAAGCAAAAGGAAGAGTAAAAAATCTGAAGTTCTTTCGCGCGAAATACCAATATTTTCTCTTAAACGATGTCTTACATGTTCAAAATGATCTGCTTTTTTTTCTTGAAATGAGATTAAAAAGTTTTTCCCTAAAATAAAACTTAATTGTTCGGCTTCTATATCTACATTGTCTGTAGGTAATAACGATTTTATTGTAAAAAATAAGTAATTTTCATATTGTTGAAATTTTGGTCGTTGATTTACATCTAAAATATCTTGAATTACTAAATTGTGAATTCCAATTTTTTTACAAATGCTATTTATTTGTTTTACATCGTGAATTGCGTGCGTATTTAACCAATATTTTTTGGTTTCATCTGTAAAGCCAATGAAATCTTTTTCTAAAAAGTCGGTAATTTCAAGCAATTCATTTTGGTTGTAACTAAAAAGTTGCATCTTAAAATCTTCGGTATATTTTGTACCTGTAAAAATGAGATTTTGCGGGTTAGACTTTTTTCTAGTTAGTTTTTTTTTACCCATTTTTGGTTTTTTTTTAAGATGATTTATTTTTGTTGTAAGTAATCTAAAAGTATAAAATTAATTTAACTTTTTAATAAAAGCAGCAGCCAATTAAATTTAAATCATAATTTGGGCTATTACTTTTAAACTATATTATATTTGTAAATGTGAACATCTCTTTTTTTAAGGTATAATAAAATAGATGTTTCTTAGGCTTTTAAATAATAAGTAGAAATAGATGAAAGGAGTTGTAACAAAATCAACTGGAAGTTGGTATACTGTATTTGACGAAAATGGTGGTACTATAGATTGTAGATTGAAGGGGAAATTTAGAATTAAAGGAATAAAAAGTACCAATCCGGTTGCGGTTGGAGATGCTGTTACATTTGAATTTGAAGAAGGTAAAGAAACTGGTGTAATTAATAAAATAATTGATAGAAAGAATTATATTATTCGTAAATCTGTAAATCTTTCTAAGCAAACGCATATAATTGCAGCAAATGTTGATATTGCCTTTTTATTAGTAACTATTGATAATCCGCCAACGTTTACAGGTTTTATAGATCGTTTTTTAGCTACTGCTGAAGCTTATAATATTACAACAGTAATTTTGTTTAATAAATTAGATATATATACAGACGAAGAATTAGAGAAACTTGCAGTTTTAGATGCAATTTATACAGATATAGGCTACAAGTGCATTGCTATTTCTGCAACAAAGAAAGTTGGTGTAGCTGAGGTAAAATTATTGATGAAAGATAAAACTACTATGTTTTCAGGGCATTCAGGTGTTGGAAAATCTACCTTAATAAATGCTATTGAACCAAGCTTAAATTTAAAAACAAAAGAAATTTCTAAACAACATAAGCAAGGTATGCATACAACTACATTTGCAGAGATGTTTCATTTAAGTTTTGGCGGATTTATTATAGATACCCCAGGAATTAAAGGTTTTGGAGTGGTAGATTTTGAGCCGAATCAAATAACAGATTATTTTCCAGAGTTTTTTAGGTTGAAATCGGAATGTAAATTTAATAATTGTTTGCATATAAACGAACCTAAATGCGCTATAAAAGAAGCTGTAGAAAATGGTGAAATTGCCTATTCGCGTTATACTAGTTATTTGCAAATGGTTGAAGGAGATGAAGAACATTATAGAACAGATATTTATGGTTAGACAAGTTAAAAGTTGTAAAGTTCTAAAGTCAAAAAGTTTATAGGCAGCGGCTAAACGGAGTAGAAACCAAAGCCTAAAGTTAAACAAAATTTAAGTAATTTTTTGGTTAGTTGAAGGTGTATGCTAGAAGACAGAATAGTAAACAATTTTACAATAATAAAAAATAATGAAAGCAGTAATTCAAAGAGTTATAGAAGCTTCGGTTACAATTGAAGGAAAAGTAGTAAGTGAAATTAAAAGCGGATTGCTTATTTTAGTTGGAATTGTAGCTGAGGATACAAAAGAAGACATAGATTGGTTGGTAAAAAAAATTATAAACCTTAGAATTTTTAATGACGAAAATGGTGTTATGAATACTTCATTAAAAGATGTTGATGGAGAAGCAATTATTGTCAGTCAATTTACGCTACAAGCTAGTACAAAAAAAGGAAACAGACCTTCTTATTTAAAAGCCGCAAAACCTGTAATTGCAATTCCGTTATACAACCAGTTTGTAAATCAATTTGAAAAAGAGTTAGCTAAAAAAGTTGGAACAGGAGAATTTGGAGCAGATATGAAAGTTGCTCTTATAAATGATGGACCTGTAACTATTATAATAGACACTAAACAAAAGGAGTAGATTTATACTTAAATTAATTAAGGTTGATAATTATCAAGGTTTTTTCATAGAATTTTTTGTTCTTTTATATAAAATTAATTTCTATGAAAAAATTAAGAAGTGCCCCATTCTATTTTTTGCTTTTTTTTACCTTATTTTCCTTCTCACAAAACCTTAATTTTAATATTTCGAAAATACCAGATAGCCTTAAGAAAGATGCTAATTCTGTAATTAGATTTGAAAATTTTTCGTTGGATATTCAATCTCAACGTCAAATGACTTATAGTGTTGATGCAGCGATTACGATTTATAATAAATTAGCTGATGAATTTGCTGATATTACAATTTATTACAATAAAGGTACAGATATAAAAAATGTAAAAGCTTATGTTTACAATGCAAGTGGTAAAGAAATAAAGAAAATAAAAAAAAGTGATTTTAAAGATTTTAGTGCTTCTGGAGGAGCCTTGTATTCGGATAATAGAGCGTTGTATTATAATTATACTCCGATAGGTTACCCTTATACAATTCATTATACTTATGAGGTAAAAACATCGAATACAGCATTTATTCCTCCTTGGTTCCCAGTAGATTCTTACAGGCAAAGCGTTCAAAAATCTAGTTATACTATAAAATGTCCCTCAGATATAGTTCTTCGAAAGTCTGAAAATAATTTCATGGATTATCAAATAAAAAAAACAGAGGGATCAGAGATTTTAAAATATTTCATACAAAATGTGCCAGCAGAAGATTCAGAACCTTATTCACCTTCAATAAGAGAATTGGTGCCTAATGTTAAATTTGGAGTAAATAAATTTAATTTGGAAGGTATTGATGGTGAGGCAAATAATTGGAGCGAATTTGGTAAATGGTATTATAATAATTTGCTAAAAAGTACATTCGATTTACCAGAATCTACAAAAAAAGAAATACAAAACTTAACAAGTGTAACTGAAAATCCAATTGAAAAGGCCAGGATTGTTTACAATTATGTGCAAGATAAAGTTAGGTATATAAGTATTCAAGTTGGTATTGGGGGTTTTAAACCAATGTTGGCTAGTGAGGTTGATAAATTAAGTTATGGAGATTGTAAAGCGTTAACAAACTATACTAAAACATTATTAGATGCAGCTGGTGTTGCATCAAATTATACATTAATTTATGGAGATAGGACAAAGAGAGATATTGATAATGAATTTTTGTCACATCAAGGAAATCACGCAGTTTTAAATATACCAACTAATACCGGAGATTTATGGTTAGAGTGTACAAGTCAAAAAACTCCTTTTGCTGAAGGAGGAGACTTTACAGACGATAGAAATGCGCTTGTTATTTCGCCAGAAGGAGGAGAAATTAAACGTACAAAAATATATGATGATAAAGAAAATCATCAAAAAATTATTGGAAAGTATATTTTAAATAATAATGGAGCCATTAAAGCAATTGTTAATATGGTTTGCTCAGGAATTCAATTCGACAATCATATATATTATGAAGGAGCTACAAGTAAAGAGCTAGATAAATTATATAAAGAGTTTTGGAGTAATATAAACAATATTACAATTGATGCTATTGCTATTAAAAATAATAAAGAAGAAGGGAGGTTTGAAGAATCAATAAGATTTTCGGCTATTAATTATGGATTGATTAGCGGTGAGCGAATGATTGTTCCAATAAATGCATTTAATGTATTTGAGGGTGTGCCTAAACGTATTAGAAATCGTAAACTACCAATAGTTTTAAGTAGAGGGTTTTATGATGTTGATGAAGTTGAAATTGAGCTTCCTGATGATTATAAGATTGAAGCAATAGCTGAAAGCGTAGAGATTGATAGTAAATTTGGGATGTATAAATTAACTATTGAAAAAGTTTCAGATAAAATTTTAAAATATAAGCGAGAGATTCTTATAAAAAGTGGGAATTATCCGAAAGAATTTTATGATAATTTTCGTGATTTTTTAAAAAAAATAGCAAAAAATGATAAATCAAAAATAGTTTTATTAAAAAAATAAATATGAAAAAGTTAGTATTAATTATTATAGTTGGAATTGTATTTTTTCAAATTAGTTATAGTCAAAATTATAAATTTGGAAAAGTTTCAAAAGAAGAATTACAAGAGCAGGCGTACCCATTAGATTCAACAGCTAATGCGGCTTATTTATATAAAAAAAGATTAACGTATACAACTTTAAATGCTGCTGGTATTGTGCTTGTTACAGAGGTGCAAGTAAGAATGAAAATATATAATAAAGAAGGGTTTGATTGGTCCACAGTGTCTATTAATTTATATGGAGACACCAAATCTAATAGTGAAAAAGTATCTAATATAAAGGCAGTTACTTATAACTTAGTAGATGGAAAAGTTCAAGAAATGGAATTAGATAAAAAAGCTATTTTTTATGAAAAACAAAATGAATCATTAAAGGTTCAGAAATTCACTATGCCAAATGTAAAAGAAGGCTCTGTATTAGAGTGGTCTTATAGAATATTTTCACCTTATATTTCAATTATTGATGATATTGTTTTACAAGAAGAAATTCCAATTAAAAAATTTGAAGCTAAAATTAATCTGCTTGAGTGGTTTTATTTCAACAAACGCCAAAAAGGATATTATCCATTTAAAGTAAATCAATATTCAGATTATAATAGTGAATTAAAAACTAACGATAAGGTAGTTGAAGTACTTGAAGAAAATATTCCAGCACTAAAAGCCGAACCTTATGTAAATAATATGAGTAATTATGCATCTGCTTTGCAATTGGAAGTAGCCTCTCTATCTGCACCAGAATATGGAATGTTTGAAAATTATGCAACAAGTTGGGATGAAATAGCTAAGACAATACTAAAAAGTTCATCTTTTGGAGGTGAATTAAAAAAAACTAAACACTTAAAAGAAGATATAGATAAATTAAAAGCTATATTAAAAACAGATCAAGCCAAAATTTTAGGCGCATTAGAATTTGTAAAAAGTAAGATAAAGTGGAATGGGAATTATAGCCAATATGCAGAAAAAGGTTTAAAAAAAGCATATTCTGAAGGTAGTGGAAATATTGGAGATATTAATTTAACTCTAGTTGTAGTTTTAAGAGAATTAGGTGTTAATGCAAACCCAGTTTTAGTAAGTACTAGAAAACATGGTGTTCCAATATCACCAACAAATAGAGGTTTTAATTACGTTATTGCATTGGCAGAAACCGAGAATGGTAAATTTTTAGCTGATGCATCAGAAAAATATAGTTTAGTAAATGTATTGCCTTTAAGAGTGTTAAATTGGCAAGGTACAATTATTAGAGACGATAAAACCGTTGATTTTATAAATTTAGCAACTTCAATACCTTCTATCAAAGAGTTTAATTTAAATTATAAAATTACTGATGAAGCTGTAATTGAAGGTATAACAATGGTTAGATATGAGAATTTGTCAGCAATTAATTATAGAAATGAAAATGTAGGTCTAGAAAAAGAAGCATTGATAAGTGATATTGAACAGTATAATGATGATATTGAAATATTAAACTATCGAGTTTCAAATTTAACTGAAATTTCAAAACCAATTAATGAAGTTTATCAATTTGAAAAAGAAGATGGTGTAGAAGTAATTGGGAACAATATGTATTTAACACCTATGTTATTTTTATCGGAAAAAGAAAATCCATTTAAATTAGAAAAAAGAGAATATCCAATAGATTTTGGAACTCCTTGGGAAAAAAGAATAACAACAGGAATTGAAATTCCAGAAGGTTATAGTGTTGAGTCTCTGCCAGAAGATATAGCAATTGTATTGAATGATGAAATTGTGAAGTTTATTTATACAACTAAACAAGTTGGTAATAAGATTGTAGTAAAGTCATTAATCGATGTTAAAGAAGGTATAGTGCCAGTTCATAATTATCAAGAAATTAGGGAACTTTATAAAATAATAGTAGCTAAAAACTTAGAAAAAATAGTGCTTAATAAACTATAAATTAAACGTTATAGAAGTATATATATATATTATTTTGTATAATTGTACTAAACTTAAAACTACTTAAAAATGAAAAAACACATTGTATCAATCTTAGTATTATCTATACTTTTTATTTCTTGTAAAGAGAAAGCAAAAGAAGAAAAAACTGAAACAGCTCCTAAAGCAGCAATTGAACAAGTTGCGGACGCAAATTACACAGCAAATACAGAAACTTCGGTATTAAATTGGAAAGGTTTTAAACCTACAGGAATGCACAATGGTACCGTAGCAATTAAAACAGGTTCTTTAAAAGTAAATGAAGGAAAATTAATTGGAGGTGATTTTGTGTTTGATATGAGTTCAATTACAGTTTTAGATATTCCAGCAGAAGAAGATTCTAACGGAAAATTAAAAAGTCATCTAGAAAGTAAAGACTTTTTTGATGTAGCAAATAACCCAACAGCAACATTTGTAATTACAGAAGTTACTGAAGGTGAAGCTACTTTAGTTAAAGGAGATTTAACAATTAAAGGAATTACTAAAAGTATTGAGTTTCCTGCAAGTTTAACCACTACTGAAACTGGAGTGAAATTAACAGGAGCTACTTTTAAAATTGACAGAACTGAGTTTAACATTCAATACAAATCTCAAAAATTCTTCGATAATTTAAAAGATAAATTTATTAATGATGAATTTGAAATTTCTTTTGAAGTGAATGCTTCAAAATAAAAGTTTAGTATTTAATAAATAAAAATAGTATAAGAAAGCCTGAATTTTAAATTCGGGCTTTTTTTATGTCAATTTATAAATGGCATTTTCTTTAACCATACTCATTACAAAATTGCTTTGTACATTTGAAACTGACTCTAAAACAGATAGTTTATTCTTTAAAAAAAATTGATAAGATTTAATATCTGGAACTGTAATTTTTAATAAATAGTCGAAATTACCAGCAATGTGAAAACAGCCAACTACCTCTGGCATTCTTTCAACAGCATTTTCAAATTGAGTTATTAATTTCTTAGAGTGTACTTGAAGGGTAACTTGACAAAAAACCACCAAATTTAAACCTATTTTTTCTCTGTTTATTTCAGCTTTATAATGGGTAATTATTCCTGATTTTTCGAGACGTTTAATTCTATCATATGTTGGAGTTGAGGTAAGTCCAATTTTTAGTGCAATTTCTTTTATATTCATTTTAGAATTTTGTTGTAAAAGCATTAATATTTGATTGTCAATGGAGTCAATTTTATTCATAAAAAGTAATTTTTACTAAAATTAATAAAAAGAATTATTTTAATGGTGTTTAATTCTTTATTTTTTTAATATTTCAGAATATAATAGTGTTATTGTAAAATTATTCAGAAATTATAGTTTTAAACTGGTATTTTTAAAGTGATTTTAATATTAAAAAACAGTTGACATATGAGTAATAAACCAGCAAATAACATTCAAGATTTACAATACTTTGGAGAATTTGGAGGCGTAAATCCTTCAATTTCAGATTCAGCAACCTACACTTTTTTACATGCTAAAACTATGCTTGATACTTTTGAGGGTCATGCAGAAGGTTGTTATTTGTATTCACGACATACAAGTCCGAGTAATTTATTTTTAAGTGAAGCCTTGGCTGCTATGGAGTTTACAGAAACAGCCAATGTAGCCGCTTCTGGAATGGGAGCAATAACATCTGTTTTTTTGCAAGTTTGCAATGCGGGAGATCATATTGTATCAAGTAGAACCATTTATGGAGGAAGTTATGCTTTTCTAAAAAACTTTGCTCCAAAATTTAATATAGCGACTACTTTTATTGATATTACATCGCTAGAAGCAATAGAAAATGCAATAACTACACAAACCAAAATGATTTATTGTGAGGCAATTAGCAATCCTTTATTAGAAATAGCAAATATTGCTAAATTGTCTAAAATAGCAAAAAAATACAATATTTTATTGGTGGTAGATAATACTTTTTCTCCTTTGGTAATTTCTCCTCAAAAGTTAGGTGCAGATATTACAATTCATAGTTTAACAAAATTTATAAATGGAACAAATGATACCGTTGGAGGTGTGGTTTGTGGTAGTCAAAAATTTATAGATAGTTTGCGAAGTGTAAATGATGGAGCTGCTATGTTATTAGGCCCGGTAATGGATAGTTTACGTGCTTCTAGTATTTTAAAAAATTTAAGAACACTTCATATTAGAATGAAGAAACATAGTGAAAATGCCTTGTATTTAGCAGAACATTTTGAAAAAGACGGATTAAAAGTTGTTTATCCAGGTCTTAAAAGTCATCCAGATCACCAATTATTTAAAACAATGCATAATAAAGAGTATGGTTTTGGTGGAATTTTAACTATTGATGTTGGAAATTTAAACAAAGCCAATGAATTAATGGAGTTGATGCAACATGAAAATTTAGGTTATTTAGCCGTAAGTTTAGGTTTTTATAAAACGTTATTTAGCGCTTCAGGAACAAGTACTTCCTCTGAAATTCCTGAAGAAGAACAAGAAAAAATGGGACTTTCAGAAGGTATTGTTCGTTTTTCTATTGGGTTGGATAATGATATTGAACGTACTTACCGTGCCATGAGAATGTGTATGAAAAAAGTAGGAGTTTTATAAAATTATATTCTTTTTATTTTTTCCTTAGCCTCATTTATTAAGTTGAATGGGGCTTTAAACTTGTGTAAAGTTTCAATTTTCCGTATTATTACACATCCAAAAATAGTACATGCAAGAAAATAACAATACACCTACCTCTGAAGATAAAGATATTATAAATAATTTAGAACTAAATTTTTTAGAAGCACTTATACCTGTAGTTGCTTTAATGGCAATGTTAGCGTATAATATTTTTTACGCAGACGGAGTTTTGTTGGGTGATTATTCAAATCAGTTTATCTTATTGCTTGGAGGTTTAATTGCTGCAGTAGTTGGCTTTTTTAATAAAGTTAATTTTAAAGCAATGGTTGTTGAAATAATAGACAATTTAAAAAGTGTTTTTATACCAATATTAATTTTATTTTTGGTAGGTGCTTTGGCAGGAACCTGGCTTGTTAGTGGTATTATACCAGCAATGGTTTATTATGGATTACAAGTTTTAACACCTTCAATATTTTTACCAGCATCTGTTATAATAGCAGCTTTAATATCGATAGCTACAGGAAGTTCTTGGACTACTTCAGCAACAGTTGGTATTGCATTGGTTGGTATTGGAACTGCTTTGGGGATACCTACAGGTATTATAGCTGGAGCAGTAATTTCTGGGGCGTATTTTGGTGATAAAATGTCTCCACTTAGTGATACAACTAATTTGGCTCCTGCAATGGCAGGAACCGATTTATTTACCCACATAAGGTATATGACAATTACTACTGTACCAACAATTATAATAACCCTAATTGTTTTTAGTATTATTAGTTTTAATATTGATACTTCTGGAAATGCTGATGTAAGCGGTTTATTAAATACTATTAATAATACATTTCAAATCTCACCTTATTTATTTATTGTACCAGTTGCTGTAATTATTTTAATTGTTACTAAAACAAAACCATTAATTGCTCTTGGAGTAGGAGTGCTGTTAGCCGCGGTTTTTGCATTTATTTTTCAATCAGAGATATTGGGTAGTTTATCAGATTCTAATTTTAAATCAATTATAAATGCCATTTTTATTGATACTGAAATAATAACAGATAACGAAAAACTTAACGAGCTTTTTAGTTCAGGAGGAATGCAAGGAATGCTTTGGACTATATATCTTATTATTTGCGCTATGGTTTTTGGAGGAATTATGGACGCCATTGGAGCTTTAACCAGAATTACCGATGCTTTATTAAAAGTTGCTAGTTCTGTATTTGGATTGTTTGCAAGTACGGTTATAAGTTGTTTGGGGTTAAATGCAATTGCATCCGATCAGTATTTAGCAATTGTAATTCCTGGAAAAATGTTTAAACAAGCCTATGAAGATAAAGGTTTAGCACCAGAAAATTTAAGTAGAAGTTTAGAAGATTCTGGTACGGTTACTTCAGTTTTAATACCTTGGAATACCTGTGGAGCGTATCAATCTACGGTTTTAGGTGTAAGCGTAGCAGATTATTTTGTGTATGCCATATTTAATTGGTTAAGTCCATTTATGACATTGCTTTTTGCTGCATTAGATATTAAAATAAAACAATTAGGCGAAAAATAATTAGTTGTTTTGCCATTAGAATATATTTATTAAAGACTTACATATTAAAGCCTGTTAGAAGTTGAAATTATAGTTCAGCATAAACGGACGTTATTCTATAATATTTTTATCATAGATATCTAAAGCTATTAAATAAAGAAGTTCCAAACCAATCCAAAGCGTACAGTTAAATCACGATACGGGTAGTTTGGTGCACTGTAATAGTTTCTTCCAGTAAAACTAGCTCCAAAATTTTCAACTTTAAAAAATATGCGAGTTCTACGTACTTGCATATTAAAAAAGAAATCTAAGATTGGGAAATTTCCAATTTCAGCATCATTTTGTAAAACAAACTCACTTAAAAGTGGGTCATAGGCGTTTGCTTTAAATGCTGTAAAATATTTAAAAGTAACTCCTGTTTGTAAGTATAAAGGTTTTCCTTTAAATACATAATTTGCGTAATACAAGGTATTTCTAGTAATTATTTGAGGTACATGAAAAAATGATTCACCTTCTGTAACGTGTTGATACATTACTGTGTTGTCTAATGTGAAATTTCTATATGTAAAATATTGATTTGCTTTTACTTTAATATAATTTAAAGTTTCTTTTGCTTGCGTAGGACTAGATATTGTGTCAAAATACGTGTAGTTATCTATTAAATTATAAGAAGCATTTATGCTACCCCATTTATTTAATTTAAATTCAACTCCAGCATTTTTTATTTCTTCATTATCAAAATTATTTTTCCAATTGTAATCTTTATAAGCACTTTGGAATAACAATTTATTTAAACTAGGTGATTTTGAAGTAACTTCAGCATATCCTTTAATACTAAAAATACTATCTTTTTTATAGCCTACAGAAGCTTTTATAGAGTTACCTGTTAAATCTCCAGAAATCACTGAGGTAGCATCGGCTTTAATATTTAAATTACCAATATTAGCGTTCCAATCAGCTCCTGCAGAAAATACATTTCCTTTTAATTTATCTGAAATTGTAAGGGTGTCTAGATATAAAATACTATTGTAATGGTAATTGTATTTATAATGATTTGCTTTGGCTCTTAAAGTTCCTGTATATGGTGTGTATAACTCGAAATAGAGTTGGTTTTCCATATTTTGATAAGAGGTGTGGTCGCTAATAGATGTTTCGAAAGAATCTCCAAAATAACTACCAGAAGCAGCTTTATCAAATCTATAATGTTTGGTTTCATACATAAAAGTATGGCCTATTTTTGCTACTAGATTGTCTTTAATATTTTCAATAGAATCTAGTTTACTAATTTTAACTTTTGAAGAATCTTTAGCTGTTTCACCATGTGCTATTTTATTCTTTTGGTTAAGAGCAAGTGCTTTTTTTTCTTCGAGTTCAGAAATTTTATCTTTCTTTTTAATAGAATCTTGTTGTTTTAAATCAGCTGTTGTTAGTTCTTTTTTAGTTAAAGGAGGCAAAGTGTCTTTTAGAACAGTAGTTGTTTCAAGAGTTTTAACCAATGTAGAATCTTCAGGTTTAATTGCTATAACTGTATCTAATGCGAATTTATTACCATTTAATTCGGTAATAAAATCTTTGGTTTTAATACCTGTTGTAATAAGTTCTTTATTAGTTAAAAGGTTTATAGAGTCTTTATATAGAGAATCTGCAATTTTAAGAGCTTTTATTTTATTTATAGAATCTGCCTTTCTTTGTGCTATTAATAATTCGCTCTTTTTGTGTTTTTTAATAAGTTGATTTTTTTTAGAAAAAAGAGTCATACTGTGGTTTATATAATATCTTTTTCCTTCAAACATAGTTTCTGCATCTGTAAAATTAACCTCTAAACGTCCACGATCGGTATAATTAGGGTCATTAGCTTCAAAATAGTCTATAGATTCTTGTGGTAAACCTCCATTTTCTTCATTCATTAAGTCAAAAGAGTAAAAGTGTCCTTTTAAATAATAGTTTTTGTTTTTAGAATGGTAATTAAAGGTTGTTCTAAAGTTACCGTGGCTTGCTAAAGATTGTCTGTATTTTCCTAAAGACCGCAAACCTTTGTATGCTAAAGAAAAATTAAATCTAGGAGAGGTGTTCATTGTTAAAAATGCATCTAAAACTTGCCCTTGTTCTAATCCAGTTCTATAGGTAAATTGTGAGGTTGGAGTTGGTACTTTGTAATATTTTATAGCATCTACATTGTAATAATTATATTGTTTGGCTTCCATTCCCATTTTTGGAAATAAAGAATTATTCTCAAAATCAGCATCTAACTTGTTAAAAGTTTGACCTTGATTATTAAAAGGTAATAATTCAAAATTATCTTTTCTTATATAATTAAATATAAAATCTTTTTTTAGCGTTAATGTGGTATCTATAATTGTAGTGTCGTTATCTATAGAAAAAAGTCTAAAGTCTGTGTACTTTGTTTTTCCACTAAGCTTCACATTTGTTTGCCCACTAAACGAAGTACTATCTGTTTGATATAAACCATTGTCTCGATCGGGCATAATTACTTGTGCCGAAATATTTAAAAAAGAAAACCCTAAAAATAATATTACTAATACTTTTTTCATAAAATATATAAAGCTGCAAAGGTAATTATTTGAACGAAAATAATAACAGTAAATTGTAATGATAACTTTTATTAATTTTGGAATGTTATTTTTGTGCAATGGGACTTAAAAAAAGGTATTTAAAAAATTCGATAGAAGTTGGTACAGATGAAGCCGGAAGAGGCTGTTTAGCTGGGCCAGTTGTAGCTGCAGCTGTAATTTTACCTGAAGATTTTGAACACCCTTTATTAAACGATTCTAAACAATTAACCGAAAAACAGCGAGAATTATTACGTCCTTTTATAGAAAAAAATGCGTTGGCTTATGGTGTTTCGTATATAAATGAGCAAAAAATAGATGAAATAAATATTTTACAAGCTTCAATTTTAGCAATGCATAACGCTATAGAAAAGCTTTCTATAACTCCAGAACACATAATTGTAGATGGAAATAAATTTAAACCTTTTAAAAATATTCCTCATAAAACAATAGTAAAGGGTGATGCTAAATTTATGAGTATTGCAGCGGCTTCTGTTTTAGCAAAAACATATAGAGATGCGTTTATGCAAAAAATAGATGTAGAATTTCCGGTGTATTCTTGGAAAAAAAATAAAGGCTATCCTACAAAACAACACAGAGCAGCCATTAGAGAATTTGGAATTACACCATACCATAGAAAGTCATTTCGGTTACTTCCTGAACAGTTAAAGTTAGATTTTACCGCTACTAAATAGGTCTATTTGTAATTTAAATAGTGACATTAAGTGGTTTTCAAAATAAAATAGCGTAAAATACTACCTAAAATTGTATCGAGAAGTGTTTTTAATTTTAAAAGTTTTCTTTTTGTAGAATATAAATTACATTTGTTTTCCTAAAAAAAAGAACTAATGATAAAACGTACTAGAGCTTCAATTACAAAATTTATAATTCATAAAGTTGGAAATAAATTTAATAGTGCAACCAATATTTTTTCTGAAGATGTAGTTACTTTTGATGAAGAAAGTTATGAGTTAATGAAGCCTTTTTTATTGAAACCCTTTGGAAATGTTGCTGAAAGTTTCCGTTTTAATCACCACGCAAATATAGAATTAAACGAAATTAACAATTATTCTAATGAAATTTTTACAGATGAATCAACTTTTGTTGATGTGTCTAAACATATTGTTAATCACTTGTTTGAACAATCTAATTCTGCACAAATTAAAGTTGGAGATGTAATAATTGCACTTATTGAAGATATTGAGTACAATGAAGTTGTAACCAATGCTGTAGGAATTTTTAAAATTGAAAATAAAATAAATTTCTTTCAAACTTTTATGGAAAAAGATAGTTTAGATGTCTTTGTTCAGAAAGGAATTAGTACAAAAAAATTAGATAAAGGATGTCTTATTATTAACTCTTCAGATGCTGAAGGAAGGGTGGTTTTAAGTGTAGATACCAATAATTACGATGCGCAATATTGGGTTAAAAACTTTTTAAATGTAAAATATGCCGATGACAGTAACCAGCATACTCAAAATTACATAGAAATGTGTAAAGAATTTTCTGAAGAAGTGATAAAAGAAGATTTTGGTGTACAAGAAAAGTCGAAATTCTTAGCTAAAACAGTTGACTTTTTTAAAGAAAATGAAGATGTAAATATTCACGATTTTAAAGATGAGGTTTTTGAAGAAAATGAAGATTTTAAACCTTTGTTTGATAATTATAAAAAACAATTCGAAGAAATTAACGATGTGTTGGTTAGAAATCAGTTTGCAATTTCAGATATTGTTCTTAAAAAACAGAAACAAAAAATTAAAACTGAAATTAAATTAGATACTAATATTCAAATTAAATTAGATATTGATGCTCCAGATGCTTCAAGTGAATACTTAGAAAAAGGCTATGACGAGGAGAAAAAAATGAAATTTTATAAAGTATTTTATAACGAAGAAGATTAGATTTTGAAAAGTTTCAAAGGGACAAAGTTTTAAAGGTAAATTTTTTCGTCAATGCGAATTTTATTTTTTTAGTAAAATGTGGCAGTCTTAAAGTTGCAGAAGTTTAAAGAGACAAAGTTAACTTCCGTCATGCAAAATTTATTTCAGCACTTCATCTTGTTATTTCAAAAAAAAAAGGATTGTTAAAATATGATGTCTTAACCTACAAACTCAACTTCAAACAACGCTGTAAAATGCTTTAAAATTTTAGCTTTAACTTCTTCTAAATCTACTTTTCTATTTAATTCAGCTTCTAAAGAAGTGACAGCTTTTCCTCTAATTCCACAAGGAATTATATTGTCAAAATAGCCTAAATCTGTATTTACATTTAGTGCAAAACCGTGCATAGTAACCCATCTGCTAGTTCTAACACCCATAGCACAAATTTTACGTGCAAAAGGAGTGCCTACATCTAGCCAAACACCGGTTTCTCCTTTACTGCGTTCAGCTTTTACACCGTATTCAGCCAACGTTTTAATAACAATTTCTTCTAAAAATCGTAGGTATTTATGAATATCACTAAAAAAATTGTCTAAATCTAAAATTGGGTAGCCTACTATTTGTCCAGGTCCGTGGTAAGTAATATCGCCGCCTCTGTTAATTTTATAAAAAGTTGCACCTTTTTGTTGAAGTTGGCTTTCATTTAGTAATAAATTACTTAAATCGCCACTTTTACCTAAAGTATATACGTGCGGGTGTTCAACAAATAGAAAATAATTTGGAGTTTTAATTGTGGTTTCGTTTCTACGATTACTAATTTTTAGATCAATAATACCTTGAAATAATTTTTCTTGATACTCCCAAGTTTCTTTATAATCTTTTAAACCTAAATCTTGTAATTTAACTTTTTGCATTAGTTATCTGGGTTGTTATTAATAATTAAAGCGGCAATAACACCAGGAATCCAACCTAAACAGGTTAAAATAAATACAATAATTAAAGAACCACAGCCTTTATCTATCACAGCTAATGGTGGAAAAATGATACAAAGTAATACTCTAAAACAGCCCATAATTATTTTTTTCAAAGTTCTTAAAATTATATGACGCATACAACGTTAATTTGTAACAGCTAATTGTAATTAAAATGTATTTTTGTTAAATGTCTATTGAAGTAAAAAATATTACCAAGTTTTATAAAGATCAAAAAGCATTAAATAATGTTAGTTTTTCTTTAAATAAAGGAGAAATAGTTGGGTTTTTAGGTCCAAACGGAGCAGGAAAATCGACTATGATGAAAATTATTACCGGATTTATACCTGCTTCTGAAGGAGACGTTTTAGTTAACGACTGTAAGGTAAACACTAATAAATTAGCGGCTCAAAAGCATATTGGTTATTTGCCAGAGCACAATCCGCTTTATTTAGAAATGTATGTTAAAGAGTATTTGTTGTTTAATGCTTCAATTTATAAAATTGCAAAAGATGAAGTTGAAAAAATAATAAATAAAGTAGGTTTAATGCCAGAAGCTCATAAAAAAATTAAGCAACTCTCTAAAGGGTATAGACAACGAGTTGGGCTAGCGGCAGCTTTATTACACAATCCGGATGTATTAATTTTAGATGAACCAACTACAGGGTTAGATCCTAATCAATTAATAGATATTAGAAATTTAATTAAAGAAATTGGTAAAAATAAAACAGTGCTTTTTTCAACACATATTATGCAAGAGGTAGATGCCATTTGCGACCGTGTTATTATAATTAATAAAGGTAAAATTATTGCTGATGAAAATTTAATTGAATTGAAAAAAAATCAGGAACAAGTTATAGAGGTTGAATTTGATTTTAAAATTGAAAAACAATTTATTAATACCATTCCTCATTTAAAATTTGCTGACAATGTGCACGACACTAGTTGGTTGTTAACATTTAATACATCAAAAGATATGCGCCCCTCTGTTTTTGATTTTGCGCATGATAATGGCTTAAAAACACTTAAATTAAATACAAAAAATAAAAATTTAGAAAGTTTGTTTCACGAGTTAATACCAAAGTAAATTCTACTTGTTCACTTAGCGGATTTGAAGTGTAAACTAAACTCCACACTTAACAAAAATAGATGGCTGTTTCCATAGGTATAACAAGCCTTTTTTGAGCTAAAGTATTATGTTTATTTAAAAATTAATTTTCCTTTACTAAGTACTTCTACTTCTACAATAGGAGGTTTATTGTAGCAAATAACATTTCCAACAGAATGTATAGAGCCTTTTATGCTTTCGGTAGGATTAACTAGTATATCATTAGAGCTTACGTGAAATAAATTGACGTGCTTAACTTCATAATTTTGTCCTTCAAACCTCGAATCGCCATCAGAAAAATAGAGTGTTAAATTATCACTTGTTCCATTTATATAAAAGTTTGGAATTCCATTAGTTAAAATGGTTAGATTTTGGTTATTTATATTTAAATACCAATCGCCAATCGCTAAAAATTCATTTTTTACACCAGTAGATTCTAAGTATAATTTAGGGTATGTTAGTATGCCATCGGAGGTAACATTAAGTTCTGAGGCATTTCTAATTTCTGTAATATTTGGAGAGGTAATATACACTTTGGTAATGCCGTAATCTCTAAAAAAGTTGCACGTATTATGGTTTGTTAATATTATTTGATCATCAACTATTTCAATTTCAATATCTGGCATTAAATTTTTACCAGTTTCTACAACTACTTTTTGTGTTGGTCCTTCCTTAATTATTAATTCAATTTTTTTGTTTACCAAAATTCTAGTGAATGAAGCAACATCAAATTCTTTTTGAATTATATCGCCAGCAGTTTGTAAACAATCTCCAGCATCTTCACTATTGCAACTAAAAAGTGTAATTAAGCAAAATATGTATAGTATTTTTTTCATAAATTTAGTTCGTTACTGTTTAAAATTTATAGCCAAAACCTATTTCCAAGGCTTCAGCTCTAAATAAATTTATTTTCATAGTTACTTCAGAAAACAAATGTTTTCCTAATTTATATTTTAATCCAAAACGCTCGTAAACTCTACTAACATAAGGAAAAGGGTAATAAATTGTATATCCTATTTGTGAAATAAATGAAAAATTATTTTGAATTAATTCGTGTCCAACAAATAGACCAATTCTAGCATAATCATTTTCATTGTAATTTTTTCCTTCCTCTAAATTTTTAATTTTAATATGATTTTTTAAGAATTCTGATTTAAAATAATCTGTTCCAAATGTAAAGGTAGAAAAGTTGTTAATAGTTTTACTTGCATAAAAAGTAACAGCGTAAAAGGGAAATAAACCACTATCAATTTCTAAAGATTCGTTATAACCACCACGTAAAATTAGGTTGAAATATAATTTTTTATCAAGTATACTAGTGTTTTCTTGTTGAGGGGGTGTTTTTAAAGGATCTAGCAAGTAATTTAAACTTAAATGAAGGTTTATGGTATTGATTCCTAAATTAGGATTTTTAAATGCAATATTAGAAAAATGAATTAAACTAAGACCTGTATTTAGACTTAAACGCTCTTTATTTAATAATTTAAGAAATTGTAATTTTAAGTATGCTGAAGCTAATAATTTAGATCCAATAGCATGGTTATTTGGGTTGGAAATTGCATTGTAAGATTTTGTGGCATAGCCCACACCAAATGCTGCTATAAGTTTAAGATTAGAGGTAGCAGTGTTTTTTAATTTATAATTAAAGTGTCTGTAGCCTCCAAAAACTTCACCCAAAACATCTGAATTAAAATTTTGATATAGAAAAGAAAAACCTCTTTTTGGATAATTGTATAGTTTATTAAATGTGCTGTTTTTGGTACTGTTATTATTTATGCTAAGCAATACTCCGTACGAATTACCATCTATGGCTTTTTTTAGTTTTTTATCGTGTTCAATAGGTCTTCCATAAAAGAAATCCATTTGAACGGTATTGTGTTCTATGGTTGTTGCTGTTTGTGAACTTACCAAAACAGTAAATAAGAGGAAAAACGTTAAAATTAGATTTTTCATAAATATATTTTAAAGTCGTATTCCCACTCCAAATTCTACAGTTTCAGCATCAGCAGCATGTGCTTTTAAGCGTATAGAAGCAAACCATTTATTGTTTATATATCTTTTTAATCCAAGGGTTTCATAGACTCTTCCGTGGTATTCAAAAGGATATTTTACATAATAACCCAATTGAGTTTCAATAGATAATTTATTAATAAATAATTCATGTCCAATAAAAACTCCAACTCTAGAAAAATCTGAAGTTTCTTTTAAATTGGTGTGTGGTATCGTTAAATTTAATTCGTAATAATCTTTTAATATGGGTGAAATAAATAGTTCGGTTCCAAGTTGAAGTGCAGATAATCTGTTTAAACGTTTGTCTGCATAGGCTGAAAACACAAAAAATGGTTTCATTCCACTACCAATTATTTCAGATTCATTTACACCACCTCTAATAGCAAAATTGTATTTAATAGGTTCTGTAAATTCTTTACTTTCTGAAGATGGTATATAATGTGGTAATTGCGGTGTTGATAAATTGTAATTTAAACCTAAAGTGGCAGCCCAAACATTCATGCCTGAATTGGGAGATTTTACATTAGAATTTGAAGCGTGAATAAATGTTAAACCAGCATTTAAACCTAGGTTGTTTAGTATATTTTCTCTTTGAAAATACAATTTAAAGTAGGTGCTAGAATTTAAATGTGTACCAAAGGCTGTATTTTTGTTGTTTGTTTCTTTATTATATGGGTTTGTAACATAAGCCAAGCCAATTCCTGTTCTTAAAATTAATTGGTTGGGAGAAGTTCTATTGGTGAAATAAAAATTATAATGACCGTAAACTGAATATAATTTACCAACTATGTCTGATTTATAGTCTTGATATCCAATGGAGTATCCGAAATCTGGATAATTATAGTGCTCTTGCCAATTTTCTTCTCCATAAGTTCGTTTGTTGTAACTTATAAAAAAACCAGTTGGATGCCCTTGTATTAAAACCGTAGCATCTGGATTTTGGCGTAATATATTTCCGTAAAAATAATCTGCTTGAAAGTACGATGAATTTGATTGGCTAAAACTAGCTGTAAAGCTGAAAATTAAAAAGATAAAAATGGTTTTTTTCATAAACTAGTTTAATTTAAATCTTAAGTTTTTTTCTTCTAAGATTTTTAAAAATTCGTTGGTAACTTTTACTTTTACCGATCTACTGTGTAAATTTAGCTTTATTTTATCTTTCATATCAAAAACAATAAAATCAACTGGAACACTACCTTCATTTTGTTTAAATATTTTATAGAGTTCAGCTATTTTAGTGTCGTTAATTTTTGTGATGTCTAAAAGAAATGTTATTTTTTTAGATTGTTTTTCTAAAACATCTTGTAAAATTTGAATGCTTGTAAAATTAATTCTTGGCTCACCAACAACACCATCTTTATTTCTCCATCCAGCTGCTATATTTACTTTAATTTGTCTGAAAGCATTTTCGTATAAATAAGGTTTAAAATTTAAATATGCATCTTTAAAAATTCTAAATTCGTGACTATCACTAAAATCTTGAACTACAAAAGAAGCCCATTCGTTTCCATTTTGAGAAACACGATGTTGCACATTTGTTAAAATTCCTGCAAAAGACAGATTTGAACCTATATATTTACTTAAATCTTCTTTAAAAATAGAAACGGGTGTACTACAAAAATATTTTATTTCATTTTTAAAATCATCTAAAGGATGACCCGAAATATATATACCAACCAATTCTTTTTCTTTAGAGAGTGCTTCCATCATTCCCCATTTTTCAGCATGTGGAATTTCTGGTTCAGGAAATTGTACTTCAGATGCTTCGCCAAATAAAGAAACCTGTGCCGAATTTTTATTTTCTTGGTATTTATTACCGTATCTAATGGCTCTTTCAATAAAAGTAACACCTTTTTCGTCTAATTGATAGTATTGAGCACGATGTACATCTTTAAAAGAATCTAAACCACCAGCCATTGCTAATCCATCAAAAGCTTTTTTATTACAAGCGCGTAAATCTACTCGTTTTGTAATATCGAAAATAGATGTAAATGGTCCATTTTTTTTACGTTCTTCAACAATAGCATCAACTGCAGCAGCTCCCACACCTTTTATTGCCCCCATTCCAAATCTAATAGCACCTTCATTATTTACGGCAAATTTATAATAAGACTCGTTTACATCTGGACCTAAAACAGCGATTCCTGCACGTTTACATTCTTCCATAAAGAAAGTAACTTGCTTAATGTCGTTCATATTATTAGACAAAACCGAAGCCATATATTCGGCAGGGTAATGCGCTTTTAAATAGGCTGTTTGGTATGCAATATAAGCATAACAAGTAGAGTGAGATTTGTTAAAGGCGTAGGCAGCAAATGCTTCCCAATCTTTCCAAATTTTCTCTAATTTTTTTTCGTCGTGATTTTTAGCTTTTCCACCTTCAATAAATTTAGGTTTCAATTTCTCTAGCAAAGCAAATATTTTTTTTCCCATTGCTTTACGTAGCATATCTGCTTCACCTTTTGTAAAGCCTGCTAGTTTTTGAGAAAGTAGCATTACCTGCTCTTGATATACTGTAATACCATAAGTTTCCTTAAGGTATTCTTCCATATCATCTAAATCGTAGGTGATTTCTTCACGGCCATGCTTTCTATCGATAAAAGAAGGGATATATTCCATTGGACCTGGTCGGTACAAGGCATTCATTGCAATTAAATCGGCAAACTCGGTTGGTTGTAGCGATTTCATATGCTTTTGCATACCAGGAGATTCATATTGAAAAACACCAATAGTTTCACCTTTTTGAAATAATTCGTATGTTTTAGGGTCGTCTAAAGGAAAATCATCTGGATTTAATTCAATACCGTGTTTAGCTTTTATAATTTTAACGGTATCTTTAATTAAAGTCAATGTTTTTAATCCTAAAAAGTCCATTTTTAATAACCCAGCATTTTCAACAACATGGTTGTCGAATTGCGTTACGTACATGTCAGAATCTTTGGCAGTAGCAACAGGAATTAAATTGGTAATATTTTCAGGTGTAATTATAACCCCACAAGCATGAATACCTGTGTTTCTAACAGACCCCTCTAATGCGCGTGCTTGGTTTATGGTTTTGGCTTCTAAATTTGAACCTTGAGAAAGTCTTTTTAGTTCTTCTACTTTTTCAAGTTCTTCGGCTCGTAAACCTTTTACTTTTGCAATACTTTTTGGGTCTTCACCAAAAATGTTTTGCAGTTTTAAACCAGGTATTAATTTGGCAATTCTATCGGCTTCATGCAAAGGTAAATCCAAAGCTCTGGCTGTATCTCTAATAGAAGATTTTGCAGCCATGGTTCCGTAAGTAATTATTTGAGCAACCTGACTGGCGCCATATTTTTCAATTACAAATTCAATAACTCTTTGTCTACCTTCATCATCAAAGTCAATATCGATATCGGGTAATGAAACACGATCTGGATTTAAGAAACGCTCAAAAAGTAAATCGTATTTAATAGGGTCTATATTGGTAATCCATAAACAGTAAGCAACGGCTGAACCGGCTGCTGATCCACGTCCTGGGCCAACTGAAACTCCCATTTTACGTGCTTCGTTAATAAAATCCCAAACAATTAAAAAATAACCAGGATAACCTGTTTTTTCAATAATTGAAAGCTCAAAGTTTAAGCGTTCAATTTTATCTTCATCTAACTCATCTCCATACCTTATTTTAGCACCTTCAAAAGTTAAATGTTTTAAATAGGCATTTTCACCTCGTACACCGCCATCTATTTCGTCTTGTGGATCTACAAATTGTTGAGGAATGTCGAATTTTGGAAGTAAAACATCTCTTTTTAAAGTGTAAACTTCTATTTGATCTATAATTTCTTGAATGTTGGTAATGGCTTCAGGTAAATCTTTAAATAAAGATTTCATTTCATCCTGAGATTTAAAATAATATTGGTTGTTTGGTAAACCATATCTAAAGCCTCTTCCTCTTCCTTTAGGAGTCGCCATTTTTTCACCATCTTTTACGCATAATAAAACATCATGTGCTTCTGCTTCATCTTTGCGAGTATAAAAGGTGTTATTTGTGGCAATTAATTTTACGTTATGTTTTTTAGAAAACTCAATTAATATATTGTTTACATGATTTTCGTTTTCTTGCTCATGACGCATTACTTCTAAATAAAAATCGTTGCCAAATTGCTCTTTCCACCAAAGAAGTGCTTCTTCAGCTTGTTTTTCACCAACATTTAATATTTTACTGGGTATTTCTCCATATAAATTTCCTGAAAGTACAATTAAATCTTCTTTGTATTGTTCAATTATTTTTTTGTCAATTCTAGGTACATAATAAAAACCATGCGTATGCGAGATTGAAGACATTTTGGCTAAATTGTGATAGCCGTTTTTATTTTTAGCTAGAATAACTATTTGATAACCATTGTCTTTGTGAGATTTGTCTAAGTGGTTTTCGCAGACATAAAATTCACAACCTAAAATAGGTTTAATAGGTAGTTTAGGTTGTTCTCCTTCTTTTAAATTTTCATTAAATTTTTCAATTTTATTATTGTGCTCAATGGCTTCATTAACAAAGTTATAAGCCCCCATCATATTTCCAGTGTCTGTAATTGCAACAGCTGGCATATTATCTTTAATAGCAGTATTAATAAGGTTACTTACACTAGAGGTAGATTGTAATATTGAAAATTGAGAATGGCAATGCAAATGTGCAAAATTTGCGGTTTTAAGATCTTTTATTTCAACCGCTGTAGGTGCCGAAGTATTAATTTCGGATTTTTCTTTCTTTCTTAAGCGTTTACTTTCTTTTTTTAAGTTTACATGCTTTAAACCTATAACATCTATTGTTGAAGGGTTTTTAGCATCAAAATGTTGAAAGTAATCTGCAGGAACGTCTAATTGTTCCTTTGTGTAGGCGCGTCTTCTAATTAATTCTAAAAAACAACGTGTAGTTGCTTCAACATCGGCAGTTGCATTGTGTGCTTCTGCAAACGGGGTGTTAAATAAAAATTGATGTAATTCTGTTAATGTTGGGAGTTTAAATTTACCACCTCTTCCTCCAGGAATTTGGCACATAGTGGCTGTAGTTTCGGTACAGGTATCTAAAACTGGTAAATCACCTAAAGGCGTGTCTACATCTTTTCGGTAGTATTCACAGCCCATAATATTAAGGTCGAATTTTACATTTTGACCAACAATAAATTTAGATTTTGATAAAGCTTCATTAAATAAATATAAAACTTTTTCTAAATCTTCACCTTTTTCTTCAGCTAATTCTGTAGAAATTCCGTGAATTTGCTCGGCATCATAAGGTATATTATAGCCTTCGGGTTTAATTAAATAATCTTGCTGATCTATAAGTTCTCCATACTCATTGTGTAATTGCCAGGCAATTTGTATACATCTAGGCCAATTATCTGTGTCTGATATTGGTGCATTCCATTTCTTAGGTAAACCGGTGGTTTCTGTATCAAATATTAAAAACATGTGCTAGATTAAATTGCTTGAGAAAAATCAATTTTTAAAAGTATGAATTTTAATATTTTTAGAAATCTATTAAGTGGTTTTTTTATTAACAATTACTATATGTTAATATTAGTTAGGTGGTTAACCAATTGGTTTTTCTTACATAAAAGATGAAAATGTTAAATTAGGCTATAAAAACAATTTTTATTTAAAGGCTAACATTCGTCATCTTTTATGCAATTTTTTAACTGTAATTTTACTACTGCAAAGAAATTGAAGAAGTAGATTATGACTCAGTTGGATTTAGATAGTTATAAAAATAAGACAAATAACTTAGTAAAACACGAAGGGGTTGTTTCGAGAATTTCAGATAAAAAAATAACTATTTCATTAAAAGGTAATGTTAATTGTGAAGGTTGTAAAGCACAATCTGCTTGTGGCGTTTCAGAATCTAACGACAAAGAAATAGAAATTATTAATTCGAATCAATCATTTAAAATAAACGAACCTGTTGATGTTTTGTTAAAACGTGAATTGGGTTTAAAAGCTGTTTTTTGGGCTTATGTGTTTCCTTTTATCTTAATGTTTGTAGTGTTGATAATTGCCTCTTTTTTCTTTAAAGAATGGGTTGCTGGTTTAATATCACTTTTTGTTCTAGTACCTTATTATTTTATGCTTTTTGTATCGAAAGATAAGTTTCAGAAAGCATTTCAAGTATCAATATTAAAATTTAATTAAGAATGACAGATTCAGTTTTATATAGTGTTTTGTTGTTAGTCTCTTTAGGAGTTATTGCTGCAGTAGTGCTGTATGTGGTTTCTAAAAAGTTTTATGTATATGAAAATCCTTTAATTGCAGAAGTTGATGAGGTGTTGCCAGGGGCAAATTGTGCTGGTTGTGGTTCTCCGGGTTGTAAATCTTTTGCTGAAAAATTAGTTGGCTCAGAAGATATTTCAGATTTGTTTTGTCCGGTAGGGGGAAATGATGTAATGAAGCAAGTGGCGGAAATTTTAGGAAAAGATGTTGTGGAGAGAGAGCCAACAGTGGCAGTTGTACGTTGTCAAGGAGGTTGTGATGTACGACCAAAAACAACAGAGTATCAAGGGCCAAGAACCTGTGCTATTTCGGCTATGGTTTATAGTGGTGAAACCGATTGTGAATATGGGTGTTTAGGAGATGGAGATTGTGTTGCAGTTTGTGATTTTGATGCCATGTATATGGACGAAGATACAGGTTTGCCAGTAATTATTACAGATAAATGTACTTCTTGTGGAGCTTGTGTAAAAGCGTGTCCTAGAGATATTATAGAAATGCGTCCGAAAAATAAACGCGATTTAAAAGTATTTGTTGGGTGTTTAAATGAAGACAAAGGTGGTATTGCAAAAAAAGCTTGTAATGTAGCTTGTATTGGTTGTTCTAAATGTGAAGATGTTTGTACTAAAGGTGCAATTACAATAGAGAACAATTTGGCTTATATAGATGCAGATCTTTGTACTCTTTGTAGAAAATGTGTAGATGTTTGTCCAACACATTCTATTATTGCAACAAATTTCCCGCAAAAAAAGCCTAAAAAAGTTGTTGCAAAAAAGATTATTGAAAAGGCTGTTGATAAAGTTGAAGCTGAAAAAGTTAAAGCTGAAAAGGCTAAAGTAGAGAAAGTTGCTGTTGTTAAAAATGAAATAAAAGCTAAAGTTGAACTAGAAAACCCTAAAAAGGATGATTAGAACGTTCTCAAAAGGAGGAATTCATCCTCCAGAAAATAAAATCACTTCATCTATAGGAATTAAAAGAATGACGTTGCCAAAAGTGGTAACTGTACCAATTGCTCAACATATTGGAATTCCTGCAGAAATTGTAGTTGATAGAAAGGATAAAGTTGAAATTGGTCAGGTAATTGCAAAATCTGGCGGATTTGTTTCTTCAAATATCCATGCTCCAGTTGCTGGTACGGTTACTAAAATAGATCAAATAATAGATACAAGTGGTTATAAAAAGCAATGTATAGTTATTAGAACCGATGCTAAAAACGAAAGTAATTTTGAAGAAAAAGAATATCCTTTAAAAACAGAAATTTTATTAGAACCAAAAGATATAATAAAACGTATTTCAGATTATGGTGTTGTTGGTTTAGGAGGTGCAACATTTCCTTCACATGTAAAATTGAATGTAAAAGAAGGTACTAAGTTAGATTACTTAATTATAAATGGAGTAGAATGTGAGCCATATTTAACCGCCGATCATAGATTAATGCTTGAAAAAACAGCGGAAATTATTGTTGGAATTAAAATTTTAATGAAGGCTTTACATATTGAAAGAGCAGTTATAGGTATTGAAAATAATAAAAAGGATGCCATAAATCAATTTAAAGAGTTAACAGTAAACGAACCAGGAATTCAAGTTGCAGCACTGCAAGTTAAATATCCTCAAGGTGGTGAAAAACAATTAGTTCAAGCTATTTTAGGCAGAGAAGTTCCTAAAAATGGTTTGCCTTTAGATGTTGGCGTAATTGTGAATAATGTAGGAACTGTTTTTGCTGTGTATGAAGCGGTTCAACACGATAAACCTTTAATGGAACGCGTTGTTACTGTTACAGGTAAAAAAATGGAACATCCAGCTAATTTTTGGGTTAAAATAGGAACGCCAATTAAAGATTTAATTGCTGAAGTTGGTGGATTGCCAGAAGGTACTCGAAAAGTAGTAAATGGTGGACCAATGATGGGGAAAGCTATTAAAAATACAGATGTGCCTGTAACCAAAGGAACCTCAGGAATTTTAGTTATTTCTGAAGAGGAAGCAAGTAGAGGAAAAGCCAAAAACTGTATTAGATGTGGCGAATGTGTTTCTGTTTGTCCAATGGGATTAGAACCACATTTATTAATGAATTTAACAGAAAAAGGAATGTACGAAAAAGCTTCGGAAGAAGATATTATGACGTGTATAGAATGTGGCTCGTGTAGTTATGTTTGTCCTTCGCATAGACCTTTGCTAGATTATATCCGTTACGGAAAAAATATTGTTAAAAAATTATCAACTTCTAAAAATTAACATGAGTCAACCTATTATAATATCGGCCTCACCGCACGTACATTCGGCTAAAACATCAAAAAAAGTAATGTATGATGTGGTTATCGCTTTAATTCCAGCATTTTTAGTTTCGCTATATGTATTCGGAATAAGCGCATTAATTCTTACAGCGGTTGCAGTAGCTTCTTGTTTGCTGTTTGAATATTTAATTCAAAAATATTTATTAAAATCTGAAATAACCATTGGAGATGGTTCAGCATTAATTACAGGGATTTTATTGGCATTTAATTTACCAGCAGGATTGCCAATCTGGATGATTTTAGTTGGTAGTTTAGTAGCTATTGGAATTGGAAAAATGTCTTTTGGTGGTTTAGGATTCAATATATTTAATCCGGCATTAGTTGGACGGGTATTTTTATTGGTATCTTTTCCAGTGCAAATGACTATGTGGCCAACAGCCGTTGAAAATAATACTACAATTGCTGATGCGGTTACAGGTGCAACACCATTAGGAATGATAAAAGAAGGTTTAATGTTTGGTGATACTATGACTAATATTAGTGCAAATCTTCCTTCAAACTTAGAGATGTTTTTAGGTATTTCGGGTGGTTCAATTGGTGAAATGTCTGCTTTTGCATTACTGTTAGGTGGAATTTATTTATTGATTAGAAAAGTAATAACCTGGCATATTCCAGTAACAATTTTAGTTACAATGGCTGTTATGACCGGTATTTTTTGGCTAATAGATCCAGAAAGTTATGCAAGTCCTTTAATTCATATATTATCTGGAGGTGCAATTTTAGGAGCCTTTTTTATGGCAACAGATATGGTTACCAGTCCTATGACAAAAAAAGGAATGGTAATTTTTGCAATTGGTATTGCTGTAATTACGGTTGTAATTAGATTGTTTGGGGCGTATCCAGAAGGAGTTTCATTCGCAATTTTAATTATGAATGCATTTGTTCCGCTAATCAATACGTATTTTAAACCAAGAAGATTTGGTTCAAAAATCAAATCTAAAATTGTGTAATTATGAGTAAAAAGAAAGATACATTTATGAATATGGTGGTATCATTATTTGTGATTACCATAATATCAGGCTTTTCATTAGGATATGTAAACGAATTAACTGTTGGTCCTATTGAAAAAGGTAAAATTGAACGAAAAGTAACTGCGTTAAAACAAGTATTGCCAGAATTTGATAATAATCCTGTTGAAGAAGTGCGATTGGTAGCGTCAGAATTTTCAAAAGATTCTGTAGAGGTATATCCTGCGTTTAAAAATAATGCTTTTGTAGGCGCGGCTGTTATAGGTTCTTCAGAAAAAGGTTTTAGCGGACTTATTAAAATTATGATTGGATTTACACCTGATGGAACTATAAAAAATATAGCCGTTTTAGAACAAAAAGAAACTCCAGGATTGGGTACTAAAATGAAAGATGAAAAATTCTTGGCTCAATTTAGAGAGCAAAATCCTTCAACATATAATTTAAAAGTAACAAAAGATGGAGGAGAAGTTGATGCTTTAACCGGTGCTACTATAACTTCTCGTGCTTTTGGTGAGGCTGTACAAATGGCTTATAATGAGTTTGTGAAAAATAATGAAGGACTTAAAGAACTTAAAAATTAAGAATTATGGCTGAACAAGTAAATCAAACCCAGAATTTCTTAAAAGGAATTGTGGAAGAAAATCCAATTTTTGTAATGCTGTTAGGTATGTGCCCAACCTTGGGTGTAACATCTTCTGCATTTAATGGATTGGGAATGGGACTTGCAACATTATTTGTGTTATTAATGTCTAATATTGTGGTTTCATTAGTAAAAACACAAATACCAAGTAAAGTACGTATTCCAGCTTTTATTATAATTATAGCATCGTTTGTAACTATTGTTGAAATGGTTTTAGAAGCGTTTGTTCCTTTTTTATACGAGCAATTAGGAATCTTTATTCCATTAATTGTTGTAAACTGTTTAATATTAGGAAGGGCTGAAGCCTTTGCTTCTAAAAACAATGTTTTATCATCTATTATAGATGCTTTAGGAATGGGCTTAGGATTTGTAATAGCCTTAACGGCATTAGGTGCAGTACGCGAAATATTAGGAAGTGGAAGCATTTTTGGATTTAAATTTGTAGCAGAAGATGCAAATACATTTATTTTATTTATTTTACCTCCTGGAGCATTTATTGCCTTGGCATATTTAACAGTTTTATTTAATAAATTAACAACAAAAACAATTTAGAAGATGGATTATATTATTATTTTAATTGCAGCTGTTTTTGTAAACAACATTGTATTATCACAATTTTTAGGAATTTGTCCGTTTTTAGGAGTTTCAAGTAAAGTATCAACTTCAGTTGGTATGTCTGGAGCTGTTTTATTTGTAATGACGTTGGCAACAATGGTAACCTATTTATTACACGAATTTATATTAGTTCCTGCCGGATTGGATTATTTAAGAACTATAACATTTATATTGGTAATAGCCGCATTGGTGCAAATGGTAGAAATTATTCTTAAAAAAGTGAGTCCGCCTTTATACCAAGCATTAGGTGTTTTTTTACCTTTAATTACAACTAACTGTGCTGTATTAGGTGTTGCAATTTTAGCTTTAGGTTTAGATGGTGGAAGTTTGCTAAAAGCAGTATTCTTTGCAGTTTCTAACTCTATTGGTTTTGGATTGGCATTAATTCTTTTTGCAAGTGTTAGAGAACATTTAGAATTAGCAAATATCCCAAAAGGAATGAAAGGAGTGCCAATTAACTTATTAGTAGCCGGATTGTTGTCTTTAGCATTTTTAGGATTTACTGGGTTAGTTTAAAAGTGAAAAGGATTAGAGGTTGAAAATGAGTCTTTTAAAATTTATTTTTTTACTTTTCTTTTGAAAATCAAACTTTTATGCTTTTTAACTAAATATATTAAAATAACTAAGTATATTTGCAAACTTAAAATTTATAACCAAGGTCGAGAACCTTAAAAATTAAAACAAAATGCCAGTAAAAATTAGATTACAAAGACACGGTAAAAAAGGAAAACCATTTTATTGGATTGTTGCAGCTGATGCACGTTCAAAAAGAGATGGTAAATACTTAGACAAAATTGGGACTTATAATCCTAATACAAATCCTGCAACTATCGATTTAGATATTGACGGAGCCGTAAAATGGTTACAAAATGGTGCACAACCAACTGATACTGCAAAAGCTATTTTATCTTATAAAGGAGCAATGCTAAAAAATCACTTAGTTGGAGGTGTAAGAAAAGGAGCTTTAACAGAAGAACAAGCAGAAGAAAAATTCCAAGCTTGGTTAGCTGAAAAAGAATCTAAAATTAATGCAAAAGTAGAAGGCTTATCAAAAGCTGAAGCAGATGCTAAAGCTAAAGCTTTTGAAGCTGAGGTAAAAATAAATGAAGAGCGTGCTGCTGCTGCTAAAGAAGCAGAAGATGCTGCTATTAAAGCTGCTGCTGACGCAAAAGCTGCTGAAGCTGCTGCAAATGCAGAGCCAGTAGAAGAAAAAGGTCCAGAATCTATTGATGACGCTCAAAACGCTGCAAGCGAAGAAGCTTAATTTTTTTCGATAATGCGTAAAGAAGATTGTTTTTATTTAGGCAAAATCGTTAGAAAACATAGCTTTAAAGGTGAGGTTGTAGCCAAATTGGATACAGATGAACCAGAACTTTATACAAAATTGGAATCAGTATTTGTTGCCTTAGGCAGCGATCTGGTTCCTTTTTTTATTGAAGAAAGTTTACTTCAAAAAGGAAATCAATTAAGGATACAATTTGAAGATGTTGCAAGCGAAGAAGATGCTGATGCCATATTAGGCTCAGAATTGTACTTACCTTTGGAGTTTCTTCCAAAACTAACAGGAAATAAATTTTACTTTCACGAAATAATTGGTTTCGACTTAGAAGATGTTAATTACGGATATGTGGGTGTAATTACTGGAGTTAATGATTCTTCAGCACAGCCATTATTTGAAGTTAATTCTAATGGCGTAGATGTCTTTATACCGATGATAGATGATTTTATTAAGAAAGTAGATAGAGGAAAAAACAAAATTATTGTTGAATCTCCTGCAGGATTGATAGACTTATATCTAAATAATTAAATTTTAGAGAGGTGGCCGAGTGGTCGAAGGCGCACGCCTGGAAAGCGTGTATACGGCAACGTATCGAGGGTTCGAATCCCTTCCTCTCTGCGAAAATGAACACAAATTGAATCAAAACACAGCAAACCATAGGTTTTACGGGGTTTTGAATTTTAGGAGTTAACAGATATATTGATTTAAATTCATTAAATAAGTCAACAAATCGGTCAACAAATAAAAAAAGTAAATTTGTTGACCGAATTATTGCTGTAGATACTGTAAATACTGATAAAATGTATTTTTAAAAACGGTGAAACAGTACATAATTTAATGAGAATAAGGTAGGATTTGGTCAACAAATCTTATACATTTGTTACTAGGGCCAATATCCATAGTTGATTTGACTTTCGTCTTTAAAAAAAGTTAAACTTAAAAAGACGACAACTATGAAAACCCAAAACACTTTTTCAATCCTAATTTGGATTAATGCTTCACGTGCCAAAAATAACGAAGCGGATTTATTCGCAAGAATTACGGTTAATCAGAAACGAGTTAATATTAGCCTAAAAAGAAAAGTTCTTTTAGAATCTTGGGATAAATCTAAATCCAAAATTAAAGGAAACAGTCAAGAGGCTAGAGTTATCAATAATTATATTGACCAAACACAAGCTTCAATTTTCAAAGCATACCAGGAATTAGTTAATGAAAGAAAATTAATAACAGCTGAAGCTATTAAAGCTCGATTTTTAGGAACCGACCAACAATATTATTCGCTTCAAAATATTATTGATTATCATAATACTAATTTTGCTCACAAGTTAAATAAAGCCACACTTGGCCTTTATAAAACTACCCAGAGTTATTTAATGGAGTTCGTACTGAAAGAATACAAAACTTCAGATATTTACTTGAGAGACCTAAATTATTCATTTGTTGTGCAATTTGACAATTTCTTAAGAGGCTATAAACTTTCAAGAAATAAGAAAAGAATAGGTAATAATACCATCATAAAACACATTCAACGCTTAAGAAAAATGGTAACTATGGCCTTTCATATGGAATGGATAGAAAGAGACCCATTTGTTAAATATAAACCTTCATTTATTAAAAAGGAACGTGAGTTTTTATCAAAAAAAGAACTTGAAAGTATTGAAAACTATAGCACAGATATTGAACGTTTAGATTTAGTAAAGGATCTTTTTATTTTTAGCAGCTACACAGGTATTGCATATGTTGATATTATGAAGCTTAAAAAAGACAATGTGGTTTTTGGGATTGATGGTAATAAATGGATAATTACCAAAAGACAAAAAACAAATACACCAGTGAAAATACCAATACTAGACCAAGCTCAATACTTAATTGATAAATACAGAAATAATGAAAGAGCAGCTCTAAATGGTACCGTTTTTCCTGCGTTATCAAATCAAAAATTAAATAGTTATTTAAAAGAAATAGCAGATGCTTGTAAGATTAAAAAGAACCTAACATTTCATATGGCGCGCCATACATTTGCAACTACAGTAACGCTAACAAATGGCGTTCCAATTGAAACCGTTTCTAAAATTTTAGGACACACAAAAATTGCTACAACTCAAATTTATGCTAGAGTAATTGAAAGAAAAGTAAGTGATGATATGAATGCTTTAAAAGTGTTATTAAATACCAAATCAGAGCAAGGTTCAGAAGTAGTTCAGAAGAAATCTAACAGCTAACTAATTTATAGGTTTTTTTTTTATTTTTAAATGCTTAAAAAAATTGAAAAACCTATATGAAAAAAACTACTATTGCCTTTAATCGGTATAAAAAATCTATTGTATTAATTGAAAAATCTAATTTAAAAGATCTAACAATTTTAAAACAAGGTATTGTACTTTCAAGAACGTGTCTAAATGAATTTAGCACACTTGTAAGGACTAAAAAATTCCCTTCAAAAAAAGAAGAAATAACATTTTTTAAATATCAAAAACCGTATGTAGAAGGGAGACTCCAGTACTTTAAATGGTTACATAATTATTTACTTGAAAAACCAATTTCTGGTAACTCAAAACAACAGAAGTACATTAGCAATGAACTTGATAGGTTAGATAGGAGAAAATGGAAACAGTTGGAATTTGTAAAGTATTATAGGTTAAAAGAAGATAAACTAGACCACCTTTATTTTTTAAGAGATATCGAACAATTAGATTTATTTATCGATAGCTCGCATCACTTTAAAGATCCGGAATTTACAACCAGTCACGATTACCTTGTATCAAAAATTATTGCACACGATTTATTAATTGCATTTTTTTCTAACGAGTTGAAAATACTTAAAAACAAGAAATCAAATGATGTAGTTATCGAAGAGGTTAAACCAGCCATTTTAAGAGATCTAAATTGGACAGGAACTAAAACGGATTTAGTTGAATTAATTTTCGCTTTAAAAGAGTCAGGTGTTTTAAGAAATGGAAGAGCAGAACTAAAAAAAATTAAAAATGTAATTGAACTACTTTTTGAAATTGAATTAGGTAATATTTATAAAGTTTTTGAGCAAATTAAAGCTAGAGAGAAAGATCAAACAAAATTTATAGATTCTTTAAAAATTGGACTCATTAATAGAATTGAATCTAATTAAAGTATTGTTGTTAAATTACTGTTTTAGTGTTGGTTATGGTTTTTATATGTTCTATAATAAATAGGACTACCTAACGACTACCTAAAATTGAAAAAAAGAGATGATTTTTTATTAAAAAATCATCTCTTTTTATTTATAAACATACCTTTTTATTGAAATTGAATCCAGTGTGATTATAAATTCTAACTTTTTTTAAAATGCAAAGTTTTTAAACTCTTGTCATTCAGTAAGTTAAAATTTTTAAAATGTTAAATTTTTTAGGTACTACCTAATGACTACCTAAAGATTCTCAATAAAACTTTTAAGCTTTGTAGCACGAAAGTCAAATCGCTATAAACAATTATTAATTTAAAAAATACTTAATCAATGCCAACACAAATTATAACAACTGATGATTTAAGAGAGTTTAAAATTGAACTATTAGATGACATTAAAAGTTTACTTCAAAAAACAACTGCTGCACCTCAAAAAAAATATTTAAAATCAGCAGAATTAATGAAAATATTGAAAGTAAGTCCGGGAACACTTCAAACTTTAAGAATTAACGGAACACTACCGTACACAAAAATTGGAGGGATCATTTTCTACGATGCAGAAGAAATTGAAAACGTAATGAAAGAAAACAGTATTCATAACAAATTTTAAGAATAACGTCATTCTGAACCTGTTCAGAATCTTACTATTTAGAGCCTATGAATTACATAAAACATCTCAACGGTATCTTTCATCAATTTTCAAAAGATACTCGTTTAAATCCAACACATATTAGCCTATATATTGCTTTATTTCAGATTTGGAATTACAATCGATTTCCAGATGAATTTTATATAAATCGAGAAGAAGTTATGAAGTTTTCTAAAATCGGTTCTAACACAACATATCATCGTTGTATTAAAGAGTTAAGTCATTGGAAATACATTATTTATAGTCCTTCTCACAATCCGTTTAAAGGCAGTAAAGTGAAGTTGTTTAATTTCAGTACAAGTGATAAGCAAGATTTGTATTTAGACTCTACCATAAATGAACAAGCGCTGGTATCTAATATAAACATTAATAAACATACTATAAACATAAATAAACCTCTCTCTCTAAAAAAGGTTTTCAATTTTTTTAAAAAAAAGGATTGGTCAGAAAAAGAAGCAGAAAAATTTTTCAATTACTACGAATCTGTAGGATGGAAAAAAGGAAACAATCCAATTGAAAATTGGCAAGCTGCAGCAGAGAGTTGGATGTTAAAAATAGACGAATTTACTATTTCAAAACGAAAAGAATCAAAAACAAATCAAAACACAGATTTACCACTTGACCATTTTCAAGACAACCTCCACACCAACCAAAACAAAAACTATAACGAACCTTTATAAGATTCTGTCATTTCTGCGTAGGCAGGAATCTCATCATTTGGAAAATAAAAACTATGAAACCACAACCACACATAAAAATCGAAGGAACATCAAAATTCCAAATAGGAGAAATAAGAAACAACACAGTCCATTACGATTTTGAAAAAATAAAAACCTACCTCAACATCAAAGGTCACATACTATTCGGTAAAAATTTCAAAATCTACAATGAAGACGAACCTCTACTTTTCAAACTATGCAATTACTTTATCCAGGATCATTATAGTTGTGCACAAATGGGAATAGACACCAATAAAGGATTATTACTATCTGGCCCAGTAGGTTGTGGAAAAACATCACTAATGAAATTACTTTTACATCTAGCGCCACACAAAACTAATTACGAACTCATTCCCTCCAGGAATATTGTTTTCAATTTCAATGCAAAAGGTTATGCTGTTTTTGAAAAATACAATCAAACTCAAAACTATTGTTTCGATGATTTAGGAGTAGAACCAACAGGTAGCCACTACGCAAAAGAGTGCAATGTATTAGGTGAAATCTTGCTCTCTCGTTACGATTTATTTATGCGTAATCCTGAACGCAGTCAGAAGGTGTTAACCCACATAACCACGAACCTCAACGCGCAAGAAATTGAAAAACGTTACGGAAACAGGGTGAGAAGCAGAATGAGAACAATGTTTAATTTAATTAGCTTTGATGAAAACTCAATTGATAAAAGAAAATAACTTTTTATTCGTCACCCTGAACTTGGTTCAGGGTCCCACCAATTATATTAGGTTGTTTGTTGTGGAATGAAAAAACAAAACCCACTTCAAGAGAAGTGGGTTAAAAAAAATTGCTATGAAAAAGATTAGGCCTATGAAAACCTAATACTCAAATATAGCATTATCTTCCTAAAATCAAAAAAAACATTTTTCTATTTTGTAGTATCAAACAAAATCAAACTACCTTAAAAAGTAGTTTATATATTGCGTTAACTTATTTGCAATGCCATTGCATTAAATAATTTATATATTTGCTACAATGAAATTTATAGCATTCATATTATCAATTTATATTCTCGCACTTAATTTTACACCTTGTGTAGATAATAGTGAAATTGATGATAATGTTAAAACAGAAATTTCACAAACTAATGGTGACGAGCATCAACATCAAGATTCAGATTTATGCTCCCCTTTTTGTATGTGTCATTGTTGTCATATTAATGTAATACAGTTTCAATTCACTTATACAAAACTTGATGTAAATAATTATTATACTCAAAATTTCTTCTACCTAAACGGTTTAGAAACAAATTATTCTACTTCTATTTTACAGCCTCCAAGGGCATAATTCAGTTTTATCTAGGATAATTATATCCAATTTTGAACCTTTAAAGGTTCTTTTCAACTCGAGTAATTCTAATTTTATTAGAAGAATTGAATCAAAAAGTTTAACTGAATTAACACCTTTTCTATGATTAATAAAATCATTGATTTTTCAATCAATAACAAATTTATAATTGGTTTGCTTACGCTTACCATTATTGGAGCAGGTATATGGAGTATGACCCAAGTACCCATCGATGCTGTTCCAGATATTACCAATAACCAAGTACAGGTTATTACACAAGCCCCAAATTTAGGTACAGAAGATATTGAACAAATTGTAACCTACCCAATTGAAGTAGCAATGAGCAACCTTCCAAATGTACAGGAAATTAGATCTATTTCTCGTTTTGGTTTATCGGTTGTTACTATTGTGTTCGACGATGATATGGGAACATATTTACCTCGACAATTAGTAGCAGAAAAACTAAACGAAGTTAAAGAACAAATTCCTGCAGGTTTTGGTGAACCATCAATGGGACCTATTTCAACTGGATTAGGAGAGATTTACCAGTATACATTAAAAGTAGCACCAGAGTTTAAAGACAAATATAGTATTGCAGACCTACGTTCTATGCAAGATTGGATTGTACAGCGACAAATGGCTATGGTAGAAGGTGTGGTTGAAGTAAATGCCATTGGTGGTAAAATTAAACAATACGAAGTAGCTGTTGATCCAAACGATTTAAACGCTATTGGTTTAACTATTACAGATGTATTTAATGCACTTGAAGCTAACAATCAAAATACAGGTGGTGCTTACATTGAAAAAAACCATCAAGCAAATTTTATTCGTGGAGAAGGCTTGGTGCGTAGTTTAGAAGACATTAAAAAAATAACAGTCAAAAACGTTAATAATATTCCAGTAACTATTGGTGATATTGCGACAGTTCAATTTGGTGCTGCAATTCGCTATGGTGCATTAACTCAAGATGGTGAAGGCGAAGTTGTAGGTGGATTGGTGATGATGCTTAAAGGTGCTAATTCCAATAATGTTATTAACAGTGTAAAAGAGCGAATGGCTCAAATAGAAAAGTCATTACCTGAAGGAATTATTATTGAATCATTGTTAGACAGAAGTAAATTAATTGGAGAAACAACCTCTACAGTTTCAAATAATCTTGTTGAAGGTGCTTTAATAGTAATATTTGTTCTTATTTTCTTACTAGGTAATTGGCGAGGTGGTTTAATAGTAGCCTCAACAATTCCATTATCATTATTATTTGCATTTATATTGATGAATGTATTTGATGTTTGGGCAAATTTAATGAGTTTGGGAGCTATTGATTTCGGGATTATTGTAGATGGTGCTGTAATTATTGTGGAGAGTACAGTATTCTTAATTACATCCCAAATATTAAAAAAGAAGAGTCTTACAGCAAAAGAACGTGACAAAGTAGCTTCTAATGCTTCTAAAAAGATGATGAATGCTGCATTTTTTGGTCAGCTCATTATTCTTATTGTTTTTCTTCCAATTTTGGCTTTACAAGGTATTGAGGGAAAAATGTTCAAACCAATGGCTATGACTTTCATTTTCGCTATGATTGGAGCGATGGTGCTTTGTCTTACCTATGTACCAATGATGTCTGCACTAGTGTTAAGAGCTCCAAAAAACAATAAAAAATCTTATGGAGATAAATTTGTACAATGGGTAGAAGACAAATACCTACCTTTATTGGAAAGAGCATTACAAAAAGGAAAGTGGATTATAGGTAGTGCAGTTGTGCTATTCGCAATTGCAGTTTTTATGTTTACAAAAATGGGTGGTGAGTTCATTCCGCAGCTTGATGAAGGTGATATTGCATTTCACGCCATATTAAAACCAGGAAGTTCACTTACAGAAACCATTGAAACAACTACAAAAATAGAGCAAATTGTAAAAGCTAAATTTCCGGAAGTTGAAAAAATAGTTAGTCGTATTGGTGTAGCTGAAATTCCAACAGACCCAATGCCAATGGATTTAGCAGATGTTTTTGTAATTCTAAAGCCTAAAAGTGAGTGGACCACAACAACTTCAAAAGATGAATTGATAGAGATGATGAAAGAAGCTGTTGAAATAGTTCCAGGTGTTAATTATGAGTTTACCCAACCTATTGAAATGCGTTTTAATGAATTACTTGAAGGTGTGCGTGAAGATATTGCCATAAAATTATATGGGGAAGACATTGACATCTTATCCCAAAAAGCCGAAGAAATATCCAAAATTATTGCAGGTACAGAAGGTATTGGTGATATGAAAGCAGAAGCCACAACAGGTTTACCACAAATGACTATTAATTACAATAGAAATAAATTAGCACAGTACGGTCTTCATATAAATACCTTAAATCAAACAGTACAATCAGCATTTGCAGGTGGTATAGCAGGTGTTATTTTTGAAGGTGAAAAACGTTTTGATTTAGTAGTTCGTTTAAATTCTCAAAACCGAAAAGATATTTCAGATGTCCAAAACTTGTACATCAACCTACCTTCGGGAACTCAAATTCCACTGCGTGAAATAGCTGATGTAAGTTATAAAGCAGGACCAATGCAAATTAGTAGAGATAACACAAACAGAAGAACTTATGTAGGTGTAAATGTGAGAGGTCGCGATGTAAAATCATTAGTAAATGAAATAAAATCAAAATTAGATGCACAATTAGAATTACCATCTGGTTATTTCATTCGTTATGGTGGTGCTTTTGAGAATTTGGAACGTGCAAGTAACCGATTACAAACGGTTGTACCTATTGCACTATTACTAATATTTGTGTTAATTTATTTTGCATTGAAATCATTGCCACAAACTTTAATGATTTACATAGCTATTCCTATGGCAACCATTGGTGGTGTTGTAGCTTTATGGTTACGAGATATGCCATTTAGTATTTCAGCAGGTGTTGGTTTCATAGTACTATTTGGGGTTGCAGTTTTAAATGGATTGGTAATGGTTAGTGGTTTGAATGAATTAAAAGAAGAGGGTGTTACCAACCTTAAAGATAGAATTATTGAAGGTACAAAACGAAGAATAAGACCAATTATGCTAACAGCTTTTACAGATGTATTAGGCTTTTTACCTATGGCGATTTCGGCATCTGCCGGAGCAGAAGTTCAACGCCCACTAGCAACTGTTGTTATTGGTGGTTTATTAACTTCTACATTACTAACCTTATTCGTTTTACCAATTTTATACCATTGGGTAGAAAACAAATCGTTTAAATTTATTCCGAATAAAAAGTTGGTTACAGCAACAGCAGTTTTGCTTTTAATGTTTGGTGTTTCTGAACAAAGTAATGCACAACAGATAAACAATACACTTCCAGAAATAACCTTAATGGATGCGGTAAAACTATCTAAAAGGAATTACCCATTGTTAAAGCAAAAACAGTTAGAAATCACAAAACAGGAACAATTAAAAGCTACTGCTTATGATTTAGGTACAACTGAAGTCTTTACAGGTGGTGAAGAAATTAATGGAGATGAAGGAGTCTACACAACCATTGGTATTGGTCAATCCGATATAAATATTTTTGGTATTGGTTCAAAGAGGAAGTTACAAAAACAACGAGTACAATTAGCACAAAAAGCTTATCAACTTTCTGTATTAGAATTAGAATTAGAAGTTAAAAAGGCCTGGTCAAAATGTTATCAGATGAAGAGAAACTATAATCTTTATATGGAATTGGATTCCATTTATTCCAATTTCGAACAAGCTGTTGCGTTAAATTATGAAGTAGAAGCGATTTCAAGATTAGAATATTCAGCCGCTAAAAACCAAGCTTTTCAAATTCAAAATAAAAAAATGCAAGCATATAGTGATTATCTAATCGCTCTACAGCAATTAAATTTATGGTTGGTTTCAGATGAAATTTTTACTGTTTCTGATGAATTTGATTCTGCAATAGATTTAAACATTGAAAAGTTCAATATTGAAAACCATCCGTTGTACAGTATGTCGCAGAACATTGTAGATGAAGCAGCAGCCAATTATAAAGTAGCAAAAGCTGATAATTTACCAAAATTCAATCTTCAAGGTGGTTTACAAAAAGTAGAAGGAACTTCTGGGTTTTACAGTTATCAAGCAGGTATTTCCATTCCGTTTTTGTCTGGTACTAACAAAGCACAAATTAGAAGTACCAAAATTGATAAAGAGATAGCCGAAGCCAATGTCCAATTCAAAAAGCAAGAAGTACAATCAAAATTTGTTCAGGCTAAAGAAAATTATATCAAATGGAAAAACTCTTGGGAATTTTACAAAAACCAGGTATTGCCATTAACAAAGGAACAAAAAACAGGTGCTTTACTGGCGTACAAAGAAGGCGAAATAGAATACACTAGCTTCACACAATTAATAAAAGAAGCCATTCAATCCGAGCTAGATGCACAAACAGCTTTAATAAACTATTTAGAAAGCACATTTCAACTACAATATTTTAATCAATAAGAAAATGAAAAATAAATTATATAAAATCCTAACTGCTCTAGTGTTATCCATTACTGTTTTTGCTTGCGGAAACAAAGAAAGTCATAGTGACAATGATGGTCATTCACATAGTGAAAAACCAAAAAATGAAGAAGAACACGGTGAGAACGAAGAAGTAATGCTTTCGCAGCAGCAGTATAATGCATTAAAAATGAAGATTGACACACTTTCATTACGAAATATGAGTGGAAATGTAGAGGCTAATGGTACATTAGAAGTACCCCCACAAAACGAAGCAGCAATAACTTCAGTTATTGGTGCAAATGTAGTATCTATAAAAGTAATTGAAGGTAATAAAGTTAATAAAGGCCAAGTTGTGGCCTATCTATCACACCCTAATATTATAAAACTACAGACTGATTATTTGAATGCTTTTAGCAATAGTAATTTTTTAAAGAAAAACTATGAGCGTCAACAAAAATTATATGATGCAGGTGTTGGTTCTGGTGCAAATTTTCAAAAAGCAGAAGCCGAGTATGAAGCATCAAAAGCTATGGTAAATGGATTGGAAGCTCAATTAAGAATATTAAATATCAATACAATATCAGTAAGAAATGGTACAATTGCACAAAGTATATCATTACGTAGTCCTATAGAAGGGTTTGTACAAAAGGTTCAGGTGAAAATTGGGCAATATGTAGAGCCGCAAACAGAATTATTCGAAATTGTTAATACGCTTCACGTTCACGCAGATTTAATGGTGTTTGAAAAAGATGCCTATAAAGTAAAAAAAGGTCAAAAAGTGACATTTACAGTGCAGTCTATTCCAAATACAGAACTTACAGCTGAAATCTTTTCAATAAGTAAAACATTTGAAGACAACCCAAAAGCGGTACACGTTCACGCTGAAATTGAAAATAAAAGAGATAACTTAATTCCTGGTATGTACATTCAAGGTAAAATTCAGGTAAATAAAACTAAAACAAAAGCATTACCTGAAAGTGCAATTATAAAAGATGGAGATAGGTTTTATGCATTTTCAGTAGAAAAAGAAAATGACCACTGGAGTTTTAAACCTGTTGAAGTGCTTTTAGGTGCAAAAGATGGCAATTGGATTGCAGTTCAATTTACTGAAGAATTAGATAAAACCACAAAATTTGCTTATAATAATGCTTATTACCTGATTGCTGAAATGAAAAAAGGCGAAGCAGAACACGAACATTAAATAATGAAAACAATAGAGGAATTATTAGAATCTAAAAATATACGTGTTACAGCAATGCGATTACTTATCTATAAGTTTCTTGTAGAAAAGGATGTTGCTGTAACATTAAGTGATATCGAAAATGCTTTTGAAAAGTCAGATAGAACTACATTATACAGAACTATTAAAACATTTGAAGAAAAAGGAATCGTACATCAAATAGATGATGGTACAGGTATTACAAAGTATGCATTATGTGAAAAAGGATGTAATTGTGAAATTGAAAATGATTTACACTTACATTTCCATTGTAACAATTGCAATGAAACAGTATGCCTTACAGCTCATAAAATTCCTCAAATTAAAGTACCTGATGGTTTTGTTGCAGAAAATGTAAACTTGGTGGTAAAAGGGATTTGTGATAAATGTAGCGGTCATTAATGCACTTCCATTGCATTTGTTTTTTCAGCATATTTGCTTTGAATATGCAATTATAATTTGATGATTTTATTTATTTACTTACTAATATATTTTCTGCTAGTTTTTGTAATAAGGTCAGTTTCACTCTTTATAAAAACTAGAGTAAACCCTTTAACTTTTAACAAAACAGATGATGCACACGGTTATAATGGTAAAGTATTTACTTTGATCTCTTTTTTAGAGCTAATTATTGTAAGTATTTATGCTTTTAAATTTGATTGGTACAAATATTTACTCCCTTTTTGGTATTTAGAAAGTGTTACTTTATTAAAAACAGGCTGGGGACTCTTAATTCTTTCGCTAATTGTAGTATGGATTGCTCAATCTAATATGGCCAATTCTTGGAGAATTGGAATAGATGAAAAAAACAAGACATCGTTAGTTACCAAAGGATTGTTTTCGATTTCAAGAAACCCCATTTTCCTTGGGATTATGATTGCAAATATTGGATTGTTTTTAGTGATTCCAAACGCTTTTACATTAGTAATAATCGCATTATCAACAACAAGTATAAATACCCAAATTAGATTAGAAGAAGCATTCTTAAAACAAGAATTTGGAAATGATTATTTAGAGTATGCAAAAAAAGTAAGACGTTGGATATAAATATTTAATTTGAAGAATTTAGAATAATAATGAAAAAAAAGAAAGTCAATTTAAGAGATTTAAAGCCAAAATCTACAAAGCAGCATAGTCACAATGATGGTCATAACCACGGCATTGTAAATAGTGCTACTTTCAAAATTTATTTCCCTGCAATCGTAAGCTTTTTAATGCTTATGATCGGAATAGCTTTAGATTATTTTAATGTAGCTTTTTTCAAAGATTGGTTACGTATAAATTGGTATGGAATTGCATACTTGCCTGTTGGATTTCCCGTGGTTAAAGAAGGTTGGAAAAGCATTAAAAAAGGAGATGTATTTACAGAGTTCTTTTTAATGTCTATTGCTACAATTGGAGCATTTGTTATTGGTGAATATCCTGAAGGAGTAGCAGTAATGCTATTTTATGCAGTTGGAGAATTATTCCAAGGAGCTGCTGTTAAAAGAGCCAAAGGAAATATCAAAGCATTATTAGATGTCAGACCAAAAGAAGCTAACGTTTTTCGGAATGGTGATTATACAAGTGTTTCACCAGAAGACGTAAATATTGGCGAAAAAATTCAAATTCGTGTTGGCGAAAAAATTCCTTTAGATGGTATTTTACTATCAGTAAAGGCCTCATTAAATACCGCAGCTTTAACAGGTGAAAGTAAACCAGATACGATTACAAAAAACGCAAAAGTATATGCAGGTAGTATCAATTTAGAAAGTGTGATAGAAGTTGAGGTAACAAACAAGTTTGAAGATAGTTCAATTGCCAGAATATTAGATTTAGTTCAAAATGCTACAGCACGTAAATCGAAAACAGAATTGTTCATTAGACAATTTGCACGTATCTATACACCAATTGTAGTGTATTTAGCAATTGCTGTTACATTTCTACCTTATTTTTTTGTAGAGGATTATATTTTTAGAGATTGGTTATACAGAGCATTAATTTTCTTGGTAATTTCTTGCCCTTGTGCTTTGGTAATATCTATCCCATTGGGTTATTTCGGAGGTTTAGGTGCAGCTTCAAAAAATGGAATATTATTTAAAGGTGCTTCATTTTTAGATGCTATGACCAAAATAAATACATTGGTAATGGATAAAACAGGAACTGTTACCAAAGGTGTTTTCAAAATTAAGGAAATAAAGACTGTTGGCTGGGAAGAATCTGAATTTATGAAATTCCTAATGGCTATGGAAGAACAATCCACACACCCTATTGCAAAAGCCATAATGGAGTATAAAGAAGTTGGAAAAGATTTTAAAGCATTAGAAGTATCTGAAGTTGCAGGAAAAGGATTAAAAGGCATTGTGAATGGTAAAATAGTTTTAGTTGGAAATAAAGCCTTAATGCATACAAATAACATAGATGTTCCAACTGAAACAGAAGCTATTGTAGAATCCATTGTTTTGGTAGCTATCGATAATAAATTCGCAGGTTATGTTGTAATTGCAGATGAATTAAAAGAAGATGCTAAAGAAACAATTACAGCATTGCATAAAGTAGGTATTAAAAATATAATGATGCTTTCAGGTGATAAAGATTCTATTACCCAACAAATAGCAATTGAATTAAATATTGAAAAGGCCAGAGGTGGTTTATTGCCAGAAGATAAATTAAATGAAGTTGAAACTTTAAAGAGAAACCCTGAAAATAAAATAGCTTTTATTGGTGATGGTATTAACGATGCACCAGTTTTAGCAGCAAGTGATGTAGGTATTGCTATGGGTGGTTTGGGAAGTGATGTTGCTATTGAAACAGCAGATGTTATTATTCAAACCGACCAACCTTCAAAAGTGGTAAAAGCCATTAAAATAAGTCATTCTACTCGTAAAATTGTATGGCAGAATATCATATTAGCTTTTGGTGTTAAAGCTATTGTTTTAATTCTAGGAGCAGGTGGTTTAGCAACAATGTGGGAAGCTGTATTTGCAGATGTAGGTGTAGCTTTATTAGCTATTTTAAATGCGGTTAGATTGCAACGAATGAAATGGAGTTAAGCGTTAAACTCCTGTTAAACTAATTTAGAATCATTATAATTTGTTACCTTTGTTACCAATATGAAACAAGTTTTCCATAAAATAATGTCAATATTAATGGCTTTTGTAGTGTTATTCTCTACAATGTCATTTACTATTAATATGCATTATTGTGGAGATGAATTGGTTGATTCAGCCATATTTTCAAAAGCAGAAACTTGCGGAATGGAAATGGAATTAGCAACTTCAACTAATAATTGTTCTGTATCAAAGAAAAATTGTTGTAGTGAAGGCTTTGAAAAAATTGAGGGTCAAAATGAATTACAATCTTCAATAGATACTATTTCTTTTGAGCAACAAGTATTCATTACTTCATTTATTTATACTTACGTAAATCTTTTCGAAAGTATAGATAGCGAGGTATCTTTATATGATGAACATCAATCCCCTCTCGTCAGCAGGAAAATCTACAAGCTAGACGAAACATATTTAATCTGATTTTAAAACAATAGACTGTTTTATCCTATGGCTGTAAAGTTATAAGGATAATTTGTTGTATTCGGTGTTTTTAACACCATTGTCTAATTGTTTAAAATCAAACCTATGCTAAATAAAAGCATCAAATTTTTAATAGAAAATAAACTGGTAGCAGTATTATTACTAGCACTGTTTATAGGTTGGGGTATCGTAAATGCACCCTTTAATTGGAATACAGGATTTCTTCCTAGCGATCCTGTAGCAGTAGATGCAATTCCCGATATTGGTGAAAACCAACAAATAGTATTTACAAAATGGGACGGTCGTTCACCACAAGATATTGAAGACCAAATAACGTACCCATTAACAACATCATTACTTGGTATTCCAGGAGTAAAAACCATTCGTAGTTCATCTATGTTTGGATTTTCAAGTATCTATATCATTTTTGAAGAAGATATAGAGTTTTATTGGAGTCGTAGTCGAATCCTTGAAAAACTAAACTCTTTGCCAAGTAATTTATTGCCAGATGGTGTTAACCCTTCATTAGGTCCAGATGCCACAGGTTTAGGTCAAATCTTTTGGTATACATTAGAAGGTAGAGATGAAAACGGAAATGTAACTGGAGGTTGGGATTTACACGAATTACGTAGTATTCAAGATTACTATGTGAAGTATGCGTTATCTTCTGCTAGCGGTGTTTCTGAAGTAGCTTCAATTGGAGGTTATGTACAAGAATATCAAGTGGATGTAAATCCAGAATTAATGCGTCAATACAATATTGGTTTACATCAAATTGTAAAAGCAGTAAAAGAAAGTAACAGAGATATTGGAGCGCAAACTTTAGAAATTAACCAAGCCGAATATTTAGTTAGAGGTTTAGGGTATATAAAATCTATTGCCGACATAGAAAATGCCGTTGTAGATTCAGAAAATTTTACTTCAATAAAAATAAAAGATATTGGCAAAGTATCGCTTGGTCCGGCAACACGAAGAGGGTTGTTAGACAAAGAAGGTGCTGAAGTAGTTGGTGGTGTGGTTGTAGCTCGTTATGGTGCAAATCCAATGGAAGTTATCAATAATGTAAAAGCTAAAATTGAAGAACTTAAAGGAGGTTTACCAACTAAAGAATTAGCTGATGGAACAGTTTCTCAATTAACATTGGTTCCCTTTTATGATAGAACAGAACTTATTGAAGAAACCTTACACACTTTAAACGAAGCATTAACTCTAGAAATATTGATTACCATTTTAGTAATTATTGTAATGGTCTTCAATTTAAGAGCATCCATATTAATTTCAGGTTTATTACCAGTAGCTGTATTAATGGTATTTATTACAATGAAACTATTTAATGTAGATGCAAATATTGTTGCGCTTTCTGGAATTGCAATTGCTATTGGAACTATGGTCGATGTTGGTGTAATTCTCGCTGAAAATATGATTAGGCATTTAGATGAAGAAAAACTACGATTAAATGAAGATGGCACACCACTAACAACAAATGAAATTGTATACAATGCTACTGCAGAAGTTTCAGGAGCAATTTTAACAGCAGTTCTAACTACAATTATCAGTTTTGTTCCAGTATTTACAATGATTGGTGCTGAAGGTAAATTATTTAGACCTTTAGCTTTTACAAAAACAATGGCACTTTCAGCATCGTTAGTAATCGCGTTATTTTTAATACCTCCTTTTGCGGCCTTTTTATTCAGAAAAACGGTGTTAAAAAAGACAGTGAGTTATGTTATAAATATCGCTTTAATTATTGCAGGAATTTCAGCTATAATTATGGGTTATTGGCTTGGAATAATTCTAATTGCTTTTGGAGTTACAGGAATCTTAAATTTAAAAGGAAAACTTGGACCCGAAAAGGTTAATTTAATCAACATAATAATTGCTGCTGCATCAGTAGTGCTTTTATTAACTGAATATTGGAGACCGTTAGGTGTTGAAAGAAGTATTCTTATAAACCTTTTATTTGTAGCCATTATTTGCTTTGGAATATTAGGTATATTCTCTGTTTTAAGAAAGTATTATGCGCAAATTTTAAAATGGGCTTTAGCCAATAAATTGGCATTCTTAATCATTCCAACTACAGTGCTTATTTCAGGTATTTATATAATGAATAACACCGGAAAAGAATTTATGCCTTCTCTTAATGAAGGTTCATTCTTACTAATGCCTACTTCAATGCCACATTCTGGTGTTGATGAAAACAAGAGAGTTTTGCAACAATTAGATATGGCAGTTGCTAGTATTCCAGAAATTGAAACAGTTGTTGGTAAAGCAGGTAGAACAGAATCAGCATTAGATCCTGCACCATTATCTATGTACGAAAATGTAATTCAGTACAAATCTGAATATATGAAGAATGAAAAAGGTAAAAAACAACGATACAAAGTAAATGATAAAGGCTTATTTGAATTGAAAGATGGACGCTTTATCTCAAATCCAAACAATTCTGAAAATGTCACCTTGAGCGCAGTGGAAAGGTCTCAACTGATTGAAGATAATGATGGTGAGTTTTACAGAAATTGGAGACCTGAAATTAAATCTCCTAATGATATTTGGAACGAAATTGTAAAAGTTACAAAGTTGCCTGGAGTAACATCTGCACCTAAATTACAACCTATTGAAACTCGATTGGTAATGCTGCAAACAGGTATGCGCGCACCAATGGGAATTAAAGTAAAAGGACAAGATTTAAAACAAATTGAAGCCTTTGGCTTGGAATTAGAAGCTATCTTAAAACAAACTGAAGGTGTAAAAGAACAAGCCGTTTTTGCAGACAGAATTGTTGGAAAGCCATATTTGTTAATTGACATTAACAGAGAAAAAATTGCACGTTATGGTATTTCTATAGAAAATGTTCAAGAAATACTTAAAGTTGCAATTGGCGGTATGCCAATAACACAAACAGTTGAAGGAAGAGAACGCTATTCAGTACGTGTACGCTATCCAAGAGAGTTAAGAGCAAACCCAACGGATTTAGAACAAATTTATGTTCCTGTAGAAAAAGGAAATCCTGTTCCTTTAAGCGAATTGGCAACCATTCGTTATGAACAAGGTCCCCAAGTTATTAAAAGTGAAGATACTTTTTTAGTGGGTTATGTACTGTTTGATAAGTTAGATGGTTTTGCTGAAGTAGATGTTGTTGAAAATGCACAAGCCTTATTTCAACAAAAAATAGCATCAGGTAAATTAATAGTCCCTAAAGGAATTAGTTACAAGTTTACCGGAACTTATGAAAATCAAATTAGAGCTGAAAAAACACTCGCCGTGGTTGTACCATTAGCATTGGCCATTATCTTTTTGATATTGTATTTCCAGTTCAAATCAGTAACAACTTCTTTAATGGTATTTACAGGTATTACTGTTGCTTTTGCAGGTGGTTTTATAATGATTTGGTTATATGGGCAAGACTGGTTTTTCAATTTCAGTTTGTTTGGTGAAAATATGCGAGAGTTATTCAATATGAAAACCATCAATTTAAGTGTGGCAGTTTGGGTAGGTTTTATTGCACTATTTGGTATTGCTACAGATGATGGTGTGGTAATGGCAACCTATTTAACACAAACTTTTGACAGAGACAAACCTACGAATAAACAAAGTATTAGAAGTTCGGCTTTAGCAGCTGCTGAAAAACGAATAAGACCTTGTTTAATGACAACAGTAACAACAATTTTAGCCTTGTTACCTATTTTAACTTCAACAGGAAAAGGTAGTGATATTATGATGCCAATGGCAATTCCAATTTTTGGAGGAATGGTTATAGACATTACTTCTTACTTTATAGTTCCTGTTTTGTATAGCTGGAGAGAAGAATTAAAACTTAAAAAAACAGCATAATGAAAAATCTAAAAATAGCATTTATTTTAAGTGTATTACTTATCACAGTTAACACAAATGCACAACAATTAGAAACGCTCTTAAAAGAGGCATTTAATAACAGTCCTACAATTCAGAAGTTTGAATTGCAATATAAAATTAAAGCAGAAAAAGCGAACGAAGTAAATACACTTCCAAATACAGAATTTGGTGTTGGGTACTTTGTAAGCGAACCTGAAACAAGAACAGGAGCACAACGTTTTAAAATTTCAGCAAAACAAATGTTACCTTGGTTTGGTTCAATTACCGCTCGTGAAAATTATGCCAATTCTTTAGCTGATGCTTCGTTTGAAGATATAGTTATTGCCAAACGAAAATTAATAGTTGCTGTATCACAATCATATTACAATTTGTATGAAAATAAAGCAAAGCAACAGGTTTTGGTCGAAAATATTGAACTATTAAAAAACTATGAAACAATGGCTTTAGCTTCTGTTGAGGTGAATAAAGCCTCGGCAGTAGATGTATTACGCTTACAAATGCGACAAAATGAACTAGATAAATTAAAACAATTATTGCATCAGAAATATATTGCAGAGCAAACAACATTAAACAAGTTGTTGAATCGTGATAAAGCTATTGAAGTTCGTATTGAAAACAATCTTGAAATACCTGCTGATGATTCTTTTTTAAATACAAATAGTTTAGAGTTACATCCCGAATTATTAAAGTATGAAAAATTGTACAAAGCGGTTGAAAAGTCAGAATTATTAAATCAAAAAGAAAGCAATCCTTTAATTGGTTTTGGATTAGACTATGTCAATGTAGAAGAAAGACCAGATATTACAATTAGCGATAATGGTAAAGATATTTTAATGCCAATGGTTTCAGTATCTATTCCAATATTTAATAAGAAATACAAATCAAAAAGTAAGCAAAATAACTTGCAGCAACTTGCAATAAAAAACGAAAAACAAGAGCGTTTTAACAAATTACAAACTTTACTTGATGCTGCTATTAATGAAAGAATTTCAGCAAAAATTAGTTACAATATTCAAGCTAAAAACTTAAAGCAGGCCAAAAATGCTGAAGATATTCTAATTAGAAGTTATGAAACTGGAACTATTGATTTTAATGATGTTTTAGACATACAAGAGTTACAGCTAAAGTTTCAAATAAATCAAATAGAATCAGTTAAAAATTATTACAATCAAAGTACAATCATCAATTATTTAATTTCAAATTAAAACTTAAAAAATGAAACATATAAAATCAATACTAATAATCATATTCATATTTACAATCAACATAACATTTGCTCAATTAAAAACAGAAGAGTTTAAGGTTGAAGGTAAATGTGAAATGTGCAAAAACAGAATAGAAAAAGCAGCCAAATCAGTTAAAGGTATAAAAACAGCTAATTGGAATGTTGAAAGCAAAATGTTGAAAATTACATTTGATCTAAAAGAAAGTAGTGCCTACGAAGTAGAGCAAGCAGTTGCAAAAGTTGGACACAGCACAAAATATGTAAGTGCTTCTAAAAAAGCTTATAATTCACTACCTAGTTGTTGTAAATACGAATTGACAGATGCAAAAAAAGGATGTAATCATTGTAATTAATTAATCGTTATGAAACACACATTTCACATACACGGTATGACTTGCAACGGTTGTCGCAGTCACGTAGAAGAAACACTTTCTAAAGTAAAAGGTGTTTCAAAAGCAACAGTTGATTTAGAAAAAGCTGAAGCTACAATTGAAATGGAATCACATATTCCGTTAAAAACATTTCAAGAAGCCTTAAAAAATGATGGTGGCAGGTATAGTATTCATAAACTAGGAGTTCATATACCTATAAAAATAAAAGAAAAAGAACTTCAGAAAGGAGAAGGAAGTGGTACTTACTATTGTCCAATGCATTGTGAGGGAGATAAAGTTTATAACAAAGTTGGTGATTGCCCAGTATGCGGTATGGATTTAATCGAAGAGAAAAAAATGGTTTCTTCAAATATTCAGTTTACCTGCCCAATGCATCCAGAAATCATAAAAGATGAACCTGGATCTTGTCCAATTTGCGGTATGGATTTGATTCCATTAGAAGCGGATGTATCTGAAGAAGATAAGACTTATAAAAAGCTGCTAAATAAGTTTTGGATTGCTGTTTTATTTACAGCTCCAATTTTTTTAATAGCTATGTCTGAAATGTTAGAAAATAATCCATTGTATACAGTTTTAGAACAAAAACAATGGAATTGGATTCAATTCATATTATCAATTCCAGTAGTTTTTTATGCTACTTGGATGTTTTTTAAACGTGCTTGGACATCAATAAAAACATTGAACCTAAATATGTTTACCCTAATTGGAATAGGTTCTGGAATAGCGTGGATTTTTAGTGTTTTTGCAATGATATTTCCTAATGTTTTCCCTGAAGATTTTAAAACTTCAGAAGGAAACGTATTTGTATACTTTGAAGCAACTACAGTTATTTTAACATTAGTATTACTAGGGCAATTGTTAGAAGCAAAAGCGCATAGCCAAACAAGTGGAGCAATAAAGGAATTATTAAAATTAGTTCCTTCCACTGCAACATTAGTAATTGATGGAATTGATAAAGTAATAGCTATTGATAAAATTGAAAAGGGTAATTTATTACGAGTTAAACCAGGTGAAAAAATCCCTGTTGATGGTAGTATTATTGAAGGCCATAGTAGTATTGATGAATCTATGATAACAGGAGAACCTATTCCTGTAGATAAAAATGTAGATGACAAAGTAAGTTCAGGTACAATCAACGGTACAAAGTCGTTTATAATGAAAGCTGAAAAAGTCGGTTCAGAGACCTTACTTTCTCAAATCATTCATATGGTAAATAACGCAAGTCGTTCTAAAGCACCTATTCAAAAGTTAGCTGATAGAATATCAAAATACTTTGTTCCAATAGTAATGATTGTTTCAGTAATAACATTTATCATTTGGGCTGTATTTGGTCCCGAACCTGCTTATGTTTTTGCATTTGTAAATGCAATAGCTGTATTAATTATTGCGTGTCCTTGTGCATTAGGATTGGCTACGCCAATGTCTGTAATGGTAGGTGTTGGTAGAGGTGCTCAATCTGGTGTATTGATTAAAAATGCGGAAGCATTAGAGAAAATGAATAAAGTAGATACACTTATTGTTGACAAGACAGGCACGATTACAGAAGGAAAACCATCAGTTGAAAAGGTAATAGCAACAGACTCTATAGATGAATCTATTTTAGTACAATACATAACATCTTTAAACCAATATAGCGAGCATCCGTTAGCAGCAGCAATCGTAAACTATGGTAAATCAAAAAACAGTTCAATTACTAAAGTAAGTGATTTTGAAGCTGTGGCAGGAAAAGGAGTTATAGGTAAAGTCGAAAATAAAAATATTGCTTTAGGTAATGATAATTTATTAAAGCAATACACAATTACTATTTCTGAAAGTTTATCGAATAAAGTTATAGTAGAACAAGAGCAAGGTAAAACAGTTTCATACATAGCAATAGATAATAAAGCAGTAGGATATGTCACAATTTTCGATGCTATTAAAACTACAAGTCAAAATGCTATTAAAGAATTACAAAATAATGGCGTTGACGTAATAATGCTAACAGGTGACAATAAGAATACTGCAAAATTTGTAGCTAAACAACTAAACCTAAAACACTTTAAAGCAGAATGTCTTCCACAAGACAAATTAAATGAAATAAAAATGCTTCAAAATACAGGGAAAATAGTTGCAATGGCAGGAGATGGTATTAATGATGCACCTGCTTTAGCACAATCTGATGTTGGAATTGCAATGGGTACAGGTACTGATGTTGCTATTGAAAGTGCATCAATAACATTAGTAAAAGGCGATTTACAAGGTATTGTAAAAGCTAAAAAATTAAGTCACGCTGTTGTAAAAAATATAAAACAGAACCTGTTTTTTGCATTTATATATAATGTTATAGGTGTTCCTATTGCAGCAGGTATTTTATATCCATTTTTTGGATTATTACTATCACCAATGATTGCAGCTTTAGCTATGAGTTTTAGCTCGGTCTCGGTAATTGTAAACGCATTAAGATTAAGAAATATTAAAATTTAAAAAAATGAAAAAATATATAATTTATATAGGCATATTAGCTGTTGGACTTCTTCTGGGAAAGTTCCTGTTCAATGATTCTTCAAAAAATAAAACAGAACATAATCATACTAGCACAACAGAAACAAATCAAATGTGGACGTGTTCAATGCATCCACAAATAATGCAACCAGAAGCAGGTGACTGTCCTATCTGTGGTATGGATTTAATTCCTGCCGAAGCAGGTGCTGATGGTTTGTCTGCAGATCAATTCAAGTTAACAAAAAATGCAATGGCATTAGCCAACATTCAAACAACAAAAGTTGGTAAGCATTTAGCTGAAGATAATGTGCTTAAATTATCTGGTAAAATTGCAGTAAACGAAGAAGTTAATTCAATTCAAGTCAGTTATTTTTCTGGAAGAATTGAAAAACTAAATGTAAATTTTACTGGTGAAGAAATTCGTAAAGGACAATTATTAGCAACTATCTATTCACCTGAATTATATGCTGCTCAACAAGAATTATTAACTGCAATTTCATTAAAAGAATCTCAACCAGAATTGTACAATGCCGTTCGTAACAAATTAAAATTCTGGAAACTATCAGATAATCAAATAAACCAAATTGAAGCCTCTGGAAAAGCAAAAGAATTTTTCCCTGTGTATGCAACAGTTTCAGGTACCGTATCTGAAAAATTGGTTGAACAAGGTTCAGCAATAAAACAAGGACAACCTTTGCTGAAAATATCAAACTTAAGTACAGTTTGGGCAAATTTCGATGTGTATGAAAACCAGATAGGCTTATTTAAAATAGGTGAAGAAATTACGATAACTTCTAACGCATACCCTAATAAAGAGTTTAAAGGAAAAGTAAGTTTTATTGACCCCGTTTTAAATACTAAAACCCGTACGGTAACTTTAAGAGTTGTATTAAAAAATAAAAACAATGAATTTAAGCCAGGAATGTTTGTTGAAGGTAAAGTAAATAATGCCACATCAAATACAAATGATATACTAATGATACCTGCATCGGCAGTTCTTTGGACTGGTGAAAGGTCTATAGTTTATGTAAAAACCAATCCTAACGAACCTGTTTTTGAAATGAAAGAAATTGTTTTAGGGAACCAAATTGGAACAAATTATCAAGTTTTAAAAGGTCTAAATAATGGTGATGAAATAGTATCAAATGGTACGTTTACCATAGATGCTGCTGCCCAACTACAAGGTAAAAAAAGTATGATGAATAAAACTGGCGGAACTACAATGACAGGTCACGAAGGGCATCTTGGTATGGAAAATAACATTTCAGATGCTACAGAACATTATGAAATTAATAAACGATTAGAAGCTCCAAAAGAATTTCAAAATCAATTAAAAACAGTGTATGAGAACTATATCATTCTTAAAGATGCATTGGTAGAAGACAATTCAAAAGAAGCTACAAACAGTGCCAAAAAGTTAATTTCAAGCATTCATAAAATAAATATGAAATTACTAAAAGGCGAAGCACATAAGCATTGGATGACTGTAGAAAAAGAAATTAAATCTTCAACAATCGCTATTTCAAATACTGATGATATAAAAGTTCAAAGAGACCATTTTAAGCATTTATCTTCTCATTTAACCAAGGCAATTCAACTATTTGGAATCAACGAAATAGTATATGTAGAATTTTGTCCAATGGCAGATAACAATAACGGTGCATATTGGTTAAGCAAAGAAGAAAAAGTTCTTAACCCTTATTTTGGAGATGCAATGCTTAAATGTGGTGAAGTAAAACAAGTAATAGAATAAATTAAAACAATTATTAATATTTTAAATTTTAAAACAATGAAAAAAGTAATTTTAAGTATAACTGTAGTAGCTTTATTCGTAGCTACAAGCTGCAAAACAGAAACAAAAAAAGATAAAGAGCCTGTAAAAACAGAAGCCAAAAAAGAAATGGCAATGGAAGTTTACCAATGTCCTATGGATTGTGAAAAAGGCAAAACATACGATGAGAAAGGAAATTGTCCAGTTTGTAAAATGGATTTAAAAAAGGTAGAGAAACACGCTAAACATAATGATGAAGATCATTCGGGTCATAATCATTAGAAACTATAAAAAGAGTCCTCAAAAGGGGCTCTTTTTCATAAAATAATAAACACCCCATCTACAGCAGTATTTTTTTAATCTTTACGTCATTCTGAACTTGTTTTGCATCTCATCTTTAAAAGTTAGTCAAGTTCACAACAAACCAAAAATACAGCTTCCAATTCCGCACAGTAAGAGCTTGAAAAAAGCACTTACTTTTTGCCTTTGCGCTTTTCAAATCCGTTTCCATAAGTAACAATAGAACAAAATAGAAACATTCGTGCAGGTAATAAGGTGTTCGCAATACGCACCATTTTGTTACATAAAATATATCTGCAAGGTAAATCCAGAAAAGTACGTCATTCTGAACTTGTTTCAGAATCTCATCACTATAAGTATAGATATAGTTTTAAAACCTTGCATATACCATAAATAGCACTAATTCGTCCACAGTCCTCATTTAGCACTAGTTCATTTATTTTACTTCACACATTCCACGCATCACTCACGCATAGCTATCTTTTACCCCTAAAACCCAATAAGGTATAAATGCATTTTTATTAGGGGTAAACCGCTATTACACTATTTTCGCTCGCCTGCTGCTCACTTCGGGCTAATCAGGTTGTCACAGTTTTTGAAGGCATCCATTTTGCATATAAAATAAACCGCCTGTCCTCACGAATGTGGGTATCTTATAAATGTATTCTTCAATTTTATTTGATTCTGCATCGATAGGTATTTAGCGGATTTATTACATATTGCAAACGCGCACAAGAGCAAAGTATTCCATTAAATTTATAGGATTAATAATTATTTAGTATTTAAAATACACTCACAAAAACGACCTATTAAAATAGCTGTAGAAATACAAGTTATCGAAACGTATGAGTAATCCAAAGAGCGAAGCGGCCTGGAGTCGAAAGTGGAATACCTACATTTATAGTTACAGTTAAAACGGCTCATAAATTAATATATTTGAATTATGAGTAAAACAAAAAGGTACGACAAGGAATTTAAGATTATGTTAGTAGAATTAATGCTCTCAGGTCAGAGTGCAGAAGATTTGGGGAAAGAATATGGTGTCCATTCTGCAAGTATACGCAGTTGGAAAAGATCCTATTTATCAAACCGAGAATCTTTTACAGGTTCAGGAACTCCGAGCTTAACACCAGAAGAAAAAGAGATTCGAGAATTGAAAAGGCGTCTTAGAGATGCTGAGATGGAGAGGGATATCTTAAAAAAGGCGGTGAGCATCTTCTCCAAGAACGACAGGTAAAGTACAGGTTTATAAATAAACACAGTACCAACTATCCTGTTGAGAAGATGTGTAAACTTTTAAAAATTAGTAGAAATTCTTATTATCAATGGCTAAGAAATAGTAGTATTATCAGAGTCTCTAAAACAAGAATACTTAAAGCGAAAATTTATCAAATATGGAAAACAAATCGTAAAGTATATGGTAGTTATAAAATCACTAAAACCTTAGCTAGAGCGGGATATCATTATCATCCATCGTATATTTCAAGACTTATGCAGCAAATGGGAATTAGAAGCCAATCTAAAAGAAAATATGTAGTTACAACGAATTCTAATCATAATTATAACATCAGTCCTAATATATTGAATAGGAATTTCAACATAAAAGAACTTGGTAAGGTTTGGGTTTCTGATATTACCTACATTCGATGTAAAGACAAATGGATTTATTTAACTACTATGATAGATTTAGCTGATAGAAAGATTGTTGGATGGTCTTTAAGCAATGATATGACTGTAGAAAATACAGTTTATAAAGCCTGGGCAAGAGCTAGAAAAAACAGACCCATTTCAGATGATTTTATTTTTCATTCTGATAGAGGGGTTCAATATGCGTCAGGTAAAATGACTGCTATTTTTAGGCATAATAAAAAGATAAATCAAAGTATGAGTAGAAAAGGTAATTGTTGGGATAATGCAGTAGCTGAATCATTTTTTAAAACAATTAAATGCGAATTAATTTACAGAAGATCATTCAAAACCTTTATCCAGGCATATAGTCAAATAGATAGTTATATTCATTGGTATAATACTAAAAGAATACATCAGTCTTTAGACTATTTAACTCCTCTAGAAATGGAAATAATATTAAAAAATATCAAAACTAAACGAGCCGCTTAAAAATGTAATCTTTTTTGTAGGAATATCAAAGTGAGGTAGCGTAGTATTCAAAGCTATTTTAAGAAGTCTTGATTTTTTGTTTCGTTTTGCATCAAGGCAAAATGAATATGACTAACAATTAATATCACTACATAAATTGCACTTGTTTTTCCAACCGCTTCAAAAACTCCGCCAACCTTGCGTGTTCCACGTAGTCGTAGCACGTACTTATGCCGATGGCAACGTACTCTTGCTCCAACACCCTCGTTCAACTCGCTGCGGCTCGCTTTAATGCTTCGCGATTACCTGCTAAAAGAAACTTAAAAACATTATATAAAACGATACTACAAATAACATAATTACAAATTATCTAAATTCTTCAACATTTATTCAATGTAGTTAAAAACATATTTTTGATTCCAATCAATAGCAGTTAGTTTTTTAAAAAACAACTTCAAAATATCTCTTACATAAAACAAGTATTTAGGTTCAAAGTAAAAATAAAAAACATAGCAAATATCGGTTGTTACCATCTCCAGCCGCTTTCTGCCTTTCAAGGTCAAGCCCGTTGGGTTTTGAAAAAAACCTCCACCTCACAATATTTTTAGTAATGATTTCAACTATCAATTTAGGTAGTGTTTTTTACAAAAAACCTTGACAGTCATATCCACACAACCTAGCTGTGGCTATCTTTTTTCTTTTGTTTTCTGAAAAAATTATGTGCGCGAAGCGCATAATTTTAAATGGAGAACTATGTCAACTTATGAAATCAAGACACACCAGGAAGGAAGAACCTACAACAAACCACACTTTTTTATTTTAAACAAAGGTTTAAATAGTGGTAGGCCAATGGAGCAACCTTGCCCAAACTGTTTTGTAATCACAACCGCTTCAGAAGAAACTCGGGAGTCTTTGTATTACCTATGTTTATCACTTAAAACAGGTCAATTCTTTGGCTACTATTTAAAAGGTAGTGTTATTCCGTTTATCTGTATTTCAGATGCAAAAACGGTAATAAATACAGCCTTACAAAATTACGAGCTGCAGCAATGGGAACTAAAAGTTGAAAAGCTTAAAAAAATTACAGCCTTTGAGCAAAATCTAGAATTGCAATTGCAAGCGATTTCAAAATTAAAAATTGCCTTGTTGAGGTCTTGAATTTTTTCTTGTCATTCCTGCGTAGGCAGGAATTCAAACCAACAACAAAAAACCAATAACTAGAATGATGAAACTAATAATTGCAGGAACCAGAACCTTCAACGACTACAAAAAACTATGCACCGAATGTGACAACATTCTCCAAGATCAAAACAACATTGAAATTGTGTCTGGAGCTTATTACAAAGGAGCCGACAAACTTGGAGAACAATACGCAAAAGAGCGAGGATATAAAATAACTAGATTCCCTGCAAATTGGAAAAGATATAGAAGAGCTGCAGGACCAAAACGCAACGAACAAATGGCAGAATATGCAGATACGTTAATTGCCTTTTGGGATGGAAAAAGTAGAGGTACTAAAAATATGATTGAATTAGCAAAAACAAGAGGTTTAAAAGTTAGAACAATTTATAATAATACTAATTGAAAATAATTCTGACAATTATCACCAAATAACTCAATTACTTGTTATAGATTTGAAATACTAATAAAAATTGCAATACTGTTAGTATCATTATTTAATACAAATTTCACTGTTTAATACTTCTATGGAGTGTTAAATCGGATGTTTTGTTTTGATATAACTAGTTGGCTAATAATAAAAAAGACTAACGCATAAACTCAATTAATGACAACACAAACGAAAAAAGAAAAACTAAAAGATTTTAAAAATGAAAATAAGTTTCGGGAGTTTTTAATCGACTTTTTAATAAAAAGTAATTTTAAAGACGTTATTCATACTCATCGATATGGTTTTCCAGAACAAGGAAAAGATATTATAGCAAGAATAGAACACCCAATAACTGGTGATGATTGGTTTGCTTTTGTTGTTAAAAAAGGAAGAATTGCAGGAGGAACAAATGAAATTGAAATGATAAAAAATCAAATTCTCCAATCTTTCGAATATCCTTACAAAGGAGTTAATGGTGATAAAATCAAGATTAACAAAGTTGTTGTTGTTACAAATGAAAATTTCACTAACGGAGCTCAATATCAAATTACTGAAAGCCCTAAATTAAGTTTATATAACAATTTTAGTTTTTGGTGGAATGAGAATTTAATTCCATTAATCGATAAAAATTATTCAGATTTTTGGCTTCCAGGTGATTCATTTGCAAAAGAATTTTCTAAAAATTTTATTAACGATTTACAAAAAGAGATTAGTATTCGCGATTTAAGTATTCAAAAAGTCGATGATAAAAAACTTCAAAAACTTCTTGATATTTTTATAGAACCTAAACTGACAACAGATGAAATTGAGGAAGACAAAAAAACAAAAGAAAAAAATCTAAAAACAAAAAAATTCAGTATAGATAAACTTGAAAAAATTGACACAAACATTTTACTTTCTGGAGAGCAAGGAGTTGGTAAAACAAAAATATTAAATACTTTAGCTTGTAGATTGTCACATCCTCAAACGATTTTCAACAATCAGCAAATACCGATAAAATTAAAAGCTTTAGAGTTAAGAGATTATAGTTTTAACCTTGAGGAATCTATTCACGATATTATTAAATATTATTCTAATCAGTTTTTTGATGAAGAAACTATCAAAAATTACAAAATAATTCCATTTATTGATGACTTTGATTTATTAAGAAGCTCTGAAAAAACTGAATTAAAAGAAAAGTTGAAAAAATACTGTGATAAAAATTCTACACATTTCGTAATAACTTACAGTAAAAGTGAAATCAGTTATAACGATTCAATAAAATCAATAAAAATTCACAATTTCAATATTAAACAAATTGAATCTTTTATTGAGAAATTCTTTGAAGGTACTAGTAGGGCTGAAAAATTTATTCAAATATTAAAAGAAAGTGATATTCTCTCAAAGTTACCAACTACACCACTAACGATATCTCTAATTTCATTGTTATATGACGAAAATAATTTTGAAATCCCAGCAACTTTAAGTGATATATATACTGACTTTACTAATGTTCTACTAGGCAAACTAGAAGTTTATAATAAAACAGAATTATTAATTTATAATTTAAAACGTAGAATTTTCACTTCATTAGCTTTAAAAATGTTAGATGATAGGGTATTTGAGATTTCCTTAAAAGATTTCAAAGTATTTGTAAATTCATTTTTAACTGAAAGAGCGTACGAAAGTCAAACTGAAAATGACGTAATTGAAATAATCGAAAAATCAGGACTTCTTTATATAACTGACAATAATATTATTGGATTTAAACAACAAGCATTTATTGAATTTCTTGCATCAATTGAAATATACCATCATAGACGAGAGACACATTATAGTAAGTTAGTAACAAAGTTTAATGACGTAGCTTGGCAAAACACTGCAATATTTTATGCAGGACATTCAAAAGAGTTAGAAGGAATGATAGATGATGTAATTGAACAGTCACCAAATGTTGATTTAAGAGATTGGTTCATTAACTCAAGTGGAATGGGTTATTTGTCTCAAGCACTATACCAAACAAAACCGATTGAAAGAAAGAAACTTGTTTTAAAATCATTAGAAAATATAATGAAATCTTATCATCATATAAAAAAGATGACTGAAGATGAAGCTAGTGTTTTTTATAAAATGCCATTACCTCTACTATTAGGTACACTTAACCATTGGTTTAATGAAAATTTTAAATCTATAACATTAAAAAATACGTTAAATATAAGTTTTGACGAAATATTCAAACTTGACAATAATTTTGAAAATAATTTCAAAAGTTTAATGATATCAACTACATTAATGACACCTAACATAAACGATGATGAAAAATTCTCAAAATTAATAGAAAGAGAAGAGTTTATGTCACACCCTATACTACCTTTAATAGCCGACTTTGCAATCGAATTAGGTATGATAGAAAAAAAATCCGTTGACAAGGCAATAAAATCTAAAATTGAGACACGAATTAAGAAAAAAAGGGAATATATAAAATCTGTATTAAAAGAACCTGCGTATAGATTCAATGATAAATTTGCATTAGAAAAATAACATTAGCCAACAACTGATATATTTTATTGTTTGGTTCTAGCACACTTACACAAATCCTATCGGATTTTCTTGGTCGCTAATTATTTACTAAATTTATAGCTTAAACAACTCAACAAAAGATACCAAAAAACGTTCAAGCATCAAAAAGCCTGGTTAAAAAATTAACTAGGCTTTTTATTTATTAGAAAATAATCGTTTTAAAATATAAGAAACAAAAAAACTAACCACTGCACCAATAACAGCCATAACAATGGTGAAAATAACATCGTTTAAGCTAATATTTAAAACAGTGGATAGCAAAGTCCCCCCAATAATCCCAGACTTTATTTGAATATTGTTTGCCACTTCAATTGCTAAATTTAAGAGTTAGTCAATTTTAGAATCTAGATCCTTGTCTTTCTTTTTATCAGAAACAACAGCTTGGCTTACAGCCGTAGCAACTGTTCCGGCAACTGTTAAATAAGTGGCAACTGTAATTACTGCAGCAGGTAATGAAATTGGAGCTGCAATTATAACACCACCTGCGGTGGCCAATGCAATTCCAATGTTTCTTAATTTTCTAAAAAATGGAGGAGTCGGTTTTTTATATCGTTCTTTAAGTTTCATAAGTTATGATTTAATGGTTAAGATTACTTTTTCTTTTCGGTCAAATGCTTGGTAGCATAGCGATACAATTTTTTGAAATAATAGTTTTGAAGTAGTTCCTTTTCCAATACCAGATAAATTGGTTACAGGAGCAATACAACCGCGTAATTCTTTTAAAGCATCATTTGCAGGATGAATTAATATTAAGCTTCTATTAATTACATTTTCAAGGATTAAATGATGTTTAAACTTTTCAGAAAATCGAGGTTTTAATACGTAAGTTCCTTCTGGAATACACGAAACAGATTTTTGGTTTTTTCTCCAGGGCAATTCAATAGTAAACCCTAGAAATTTAGAATTCAAGAAAAGGACACTATTCGTGCCCTTTTCAAAATAGGTTCTATGTAAAACCAATTCCATTATACCGTATCAATTTTTACAACTGATAAAGCATTGTAGGTTCCGTTTTTCAACGAATACATTTGTCCGTTTACCTCTTGATAAAACTCAATTCCCAATACAATGAATACTGGATGAGTAGAATTTGCAGGTGCAGTTACTGTTAAACCAATAGCGGCTGTATTTGCACTGTCATAAGGTAAAATAGCAGTTTCGTCATTTTCAAAAGAAGAAGCTTCATTTTCAAAATCCAATTCAGCAGCTCCTGTAACTACTTTAAAATGTGTTGTTCCAGATGGAGCAGCAATTCTAACAGCAGGAGCAAAAGCAGCCAAGTCAACAGAGATATCCCCACTTGCTCTGTCGTAAGTTGTTGAAAATGGAGCAAACAACGTAGAACCAAGTTTACCATTCAAATTAAATTCGAATCCTTCCAAAGAACTCAAAACCCCATCTTGAATAGTTCTCAATCCACGAGCGTTAGTTGTGTCTGTTTTAACTACTTTTAATAAGTCAGTAGTTAATCTACTAACCACTCTTTTGTCTTTTGCATTTTGCAAAAGAATACGAATTGCATTACGTAGAACTTTACCACCTTTACCTGCTCTTCCAAATTCAGAACCATTTTCACGCGTTCTTTGAAACGCAGGGTCATTTGCAATTCTAGATTTGTCAACACCACCTTTTTCGCGAGCAAGGTGTCCATCACTCGTTTTGTAAAAGGAAATTCCACCAATGGTTCCTTTTAATTTAATAATACCGGTTTGTTTAGCCATAATGTTATAAATTTTAAATTCTCAACAAATGAAGCTATCTTTATAAAGGAATTAAAAAACCGAAATCCATCCATTCCGAAAACATCCTTTTTATAACAAATAAGGGTGTATAGGTAAAGTATAAATACTAGTAGGATAAAGTATAGATAGAGTATTAAAATGAAGATAGTAAGAGCTTGTATTTACCCAAAAGACATTCAATGCATCACTGGACGTAGTGAACGCTATGGAAGAAAATTATTGAATACAATCAAATTACATTTCGGAAAACAAAAACATCAATTCATTACTTCAGAAGAATTTGCAGAATATAGTGGTATTAAGCTTGAAATTGTAAACGATTATTTGAGAAAAGTATCATAGTATTTGACATTGTTTGGTGCTATTTGTAGTATTAAAATCGTATATTTGTTAGTGAGATTGAGAGTTAAAACCAATCAATGGATATCAATGGTTAGGTCAACAAATCGGTCAACAAAAATTTAATGGAGTAGGGAAGTCCTTATAAATAAAGAGAAATCTCCAAAGGTTCGAATCCCTTCCTCTCTGCAAGAAACAATAAAAATAGAACTCTATAAACGTTAAGTTTATGGAGTTTTTTTATATAAACCAATTAGTATATTTAAAATAAATAATACAGTTTTAAATTTTTAGAATTTTATAAAAATTTAAAAATAAATTTAAAAAAACGTTATCTTTAAAACTTTCTCTAATTAGTGTATATGCTTTACACATTTGTGCTTGAACTGTTTTTGGAGAAATTTCGAGATGATTGGCAATTTGTGAGTGCGTAAGATTTTCAAATTTACAGAGAATAAATACTTCTTTACATCGCTTTGGAAGTTTGTCAATTTCCTGCCTTAGTTTTTTAATTCTCATAAGGTTTATTTCGTCATCCTCATCAATGGATTCTATAAGTTGTTGATATATCCAGCTATCTAATACATTTTGTTCCCTTTTATCTTTACGGTATTTATCAATATAAGTGTAATAAGCAGTTTTAAATATATAGCTTTTAATAGAATCTAATTCATTTAATTTTTCTCTAAAATGCCAGATTTTTATGAATGTTTCTTGTAAGATGTCTTCAGTTTCACAGTCATTTTTAGTAAAACTGTTAATATAAGCATATAGGTTTTTATAGTATAAATTATGAATAGCTTTAAAAGCAAGCTGGTCACCTTTTTTTAGCGAACACACTAAACTTGATATTTTTTCTTTGTTTGCCATCTTAAGTATGGTCGTAAATTTAGATATAAAAATCAAAAAATATTAAATTTTCATATAAAAGTTAAAAAAACATTAAATTTTTATAGGCATCTAATAAAATGTTAACGTATTAGTAGTGAATTAAGATAAATATTGTGAATAAAAGAATAGAGTATATAATTGTAAAATATTTTGATAATGAGATTTCAGAAGCTGAGGCCAATGAACTTATTGTTTGGATCGAAAACGGAAATAGAGCTATTTTTAATGAACATATAATGTTAAATTTTTCTATAGAACAGTTAAAATTAGCTAATGATAACAAAGAAAACTCTTCTTGGGCAAAAATTGAAGCTCTAATTGATCATAAAGAATCAACAAAAGTGATTCCAATGTATCGAAGAAAATTATTTAGATATGTTGCTGTTATTATTGTTTTAATTGCTTCGGGATATTTTTTAACACAAATAATAAAACCTACTACAAACAATAGTAATCAAAAAGGTGCTAAAAATAATAGTGTTCAAATAGGAACTGAAAAAGCAACTCTTACGCTTGAAGATGGTTCTAGTGTTACCTTAAAAAAAGGTAAAGGCTATAATACTAAAACAGTTCAAAGTAATGGTGAAAAATTAGTTTATACCGATCAAAAAGAAAAAAAAGTGGAAGAAGTTGTTTATAATATTTTAACAATTCCAAGAGGTGGTCAGTTTTTTGTTGAATTGGCAGATGATACGAAGGTTTGGTTAAATTCTGAATCTCAACTAAAATATCCAGTAGCTTTTATTGAAGGAAAAACACGTAAAGTAGAATTGCTTTACGGAGAGGCCTATTTTGAAGTTTCACCAAGTACAATGCATGAAGGTGCAAAATTTAAGGTGATTAATCAAGCACAAGAAATTGAGGTGTTGGGTACAAAATTTAATATAAAAGCTTATAAAGAAGAGTCGAATATATATACCACATTAATAGAAGGTAAAGTTAAAGTAAAGACTGCTGCAGCTAAACAGCTGTTGAAACCAAATCAACAATCTAAGGTTCAAATAGAAAATAATAAATTATCTGTTCAAGAGGTTGATGTATCAGGGGAAATTGCATGGGTGCATGGCGACTTTATTTTTAAACATAAAAAATTGAAAGACATTGTAACAGTATTAGGTAGATGGTATAATGTAGATTTTGAGATCCAAAATAAATCACTTGAGAATGTGAAATTTAATGGTGATTTTGGTAGATCACAAAATTTAGAAGATATCCTAATTTTAATAAAAAATACAAATTATATAAATCAATATGAAATAAATGAGAAAAAAATAATATTGAAATAAAAAAAGAGGGAAATAAATATAAACATCTCACCGTAAATAATTTTCCCTCCTTAGAGTACGATTAATTAATTAAAATGTTTAACTAACTAACAGCATGTAAATTTATGGAAATTATTTCTATTACCCATTGTTTTCTTTTTAGGAAACGATTTTTAAAAATCATTATGAGATTAACAATTTTTTTGTGTTGCTTTTCAGTATTTAGTATGTCACCAATAAATGTGTTATCACAAAATGCTAAAATTGTTGTCGACACTGATAAAACAGTTACAATAGATGAAGTTTTTAATATGATTAGTAACCAATCAGATTATAAATTTATCTATCACGCAGACTTATTTAAAAACCTTCCTTTGGTACATTTAAAAAAAGGAACAATTAAGGCCAATAAGCTGCTGGAAAAAAGTCTTTCTAGCTCCAATGTTATTTTTGAATTTACCAATAAAAATACCATTGTAATTAAGGAAAAACCTCCAGTAATAGAGGAACATCCTGAGATTACAGATCCATTGCAGCAAATAATTATTAAAGGGACTGTAGTTGATGAAAGTGGTCAACCACTTCCAGGAGTAAATGTTATTGTAAAGGGTTCTAAAACTGGTGTTTCAACAGATTTTAATGGAGATTACGAACTTAAATTAAATAATAAAGATGAAGATACCATATTAGTATTCAGCTATGTTGGTTTTAAAAATCAAGAAATTGTAATTGGAACCAAAACGACTATTGATGTGAAAATGGTTACTAACTTATCTGGTCTAGAAGAGGTTGTAGTAATTGGTTATGGTACATCTAAAGTTAAAGACGCAACAGGAGTAATTTCTAGAGTTAGCGCTAAAGAAATTGAAGATGCTCCTGCTGGGGCAAGTATTGAAAGTTTATTACAAGGTAAAGCTGCAGGAGTAAATGTACAAATTCAATCTGCTTCACCTACGTCACCAATAAGTGTAATTATTAGAGGAGCTTCTTCATTAGATGGAGATAATCAACCTTTATGGGTTATTGATGGTATAGCACAAGCTTCCTCAACAACTTCTGGTAATATAGAGAATACATTATATAATTTAAATTTACAAGATGTTCAAAGTATAGATATTTTAAAAGATGCTTCTGCAACTGCTGTTTATGGTTCAAGAGCTGCCCATGGGGTAGTAATTGTTACAACAAAAAGAGGGGTGCCAAATACGAAACCTCAGTTTGAGGTATCTACAAGTATTTCGAATGTGGTTACAGATTATAATTCATTCGAATATTTTGATGCACCTCAATACATTGACTATGTAACAGCCAGTAGTAAAGACCATATTCTTTCTGCAGGATTTCAATATTTTAATAGTAATTATATAGATGAAGAGGCTTTTTGGGCTTTGAATACCAGTGAATATGATGCGTCTGATTTACAGGTGCTACCAGGTGCTTTTCATGATGGAAATACACCATGGCAAGATATTATTACACAAAACCCTTTAAATGTTGATTATAACTTCTCCGTTCGTGGAGGGTCAGAACGAACTACCTATTTCGTATCCTTCAACCATCAAGATACCGAAGGTAGTATTGTAACAGGGTTTAGTAAACGCTATACAGGACGTATTAATTTTGAGACTAGTATTAATGACAATATTAAGTTTGGAGTAAACTTAACCGGTAGTACCCGTAAAACTAGTGATAAGGACGGTTTGTTATTTACTTTGAGAGGAATATCACCAGATTTTAAGGAGTATAACGATGATGGTTCTATATATACACCAGATTATTATATTGAAAATCCTCATTCTTCTTTATTAAATACTAATTCAGGAAAGGGAATAAACTTTTCAGGAACTGCTTTTATAGAATTGAAACTAATTAATAATTTAAAATTTAGAAGTTCGTTTTCAAATACTTATGCTGATTCTGAACGTTTAAGTTATAAAAGAATAGGAACTTATGTGACTGATCAAGGAGAAAGATATTGGAGTGATTCAAAATCTTCTCGTGATGCATTTGAAAACACTTTGACTTATGCTGCACTTTTAAATAATAAACATGATATTAAAGTTTTAGCAGGATATACTTTAGAGGAAAATGTTAGTGGACGTTACCTGATGGAAGCATATAATTTTCCTGATGATGATATTTTGAATAATTTTGGGTCTCAAGCAAATATAGATGATATAGATGAGTCTAGAACAAGTAGTGCATTGCTTTCGCAATTTGGGCGCGTACACTATAAATATGATGATCGTTATATTATTTCAGGAACACTTCGTAGAGATGGTTCATCTCGTTTTGGAGCAGATAAAAGATGGGGTACTTTTCCTTCTGTAGCTGCAGCATGGTTGATTACTGGAGAAAAATTTATGCAGTCTGAAAAAATTAAAAAATATGTTACCTATTTAAAGTTAAGAACATCTATGGGTATAACGGGATCTCAAAATCTCGGTAATTTTGATTGGGTAACCGGAGTAGATGCTACTACATATAATGATTCTCCTGCAATTTATCCAAACTCACTTGGAAACCCTGATTTACAATGGGAAGAGACAACAATGTTTGATTTCGGATTAGATTTCGGATTATTAGATGATCGTATTGCTGGTTCTGTTGGGATATATCATAAGGAAAGTGATAAATTAATTTATGATGATGATATACCTTGGAATTCAGCTGAAAGAGACATTAGTTCAAATGTAGCGTCAATGGAGGCTAAAGGTTTTGAATTTAATGTAAAATATGACATCCTTCGTACTAACAATCATCGGTTAACTTTTGATTTTAATTATGCTACGACTGCTTCTAAAATATTAAAAATTAATAATAATCAAGAACAATTAATTTTCCCAGGAAGTTATGCACCACGAATGGTGGTGAATGCTGGAGATGAAATAGGTGAATGGTTTGGATACCAAACAGCTGGTCGTTTTTATGTAACTGCTGAGGATGCATATTCAATGAGAAACAACACAACTTCTTCTGGAAATCCAGATTATTTCAATACTGATACTGAAACAGTTGGTGATCTTATTTATATTGACCAAGATGGAGATGGAAAAATCACCGAAGAAGGTGATCGTGTAAATTTAGGAACTTCAATACCTAAAGGATATGGAGGATTTGGATTAACATACACATATAAAGCTTTTAGACTTAATACAACCTTTACATATGCTTATGGACATAAAAGATATTGGAGTTTACCTAATGATGATGTTGGGGGTTTTGGAGACAAGAATAGTAGTAACCTAATTGCAGGAGAAAGTACTATTGTAATGAGTCCATACGAGGCTTCTTTTCCAAGAATTACACCAGATGGAATTGGAGGTAATGATCTATTTTCTGATTTTTACTTACACAATGCATCTTATCTTCGTTTAAATGCTCTGAATTTATATTATAAACTTCCTAATAAATTTTTTAATAATTCCATACTTAATGGAGTTGAACTTAATTTTAAAGCTACAAATTTACTAACAATTACAAAATATCCTGGATTTAGCCCTGATGGAGGAGGTTCAGCTTATACAAATGTTGATTCTGGAGCGGGTGACGATTCTAGTACGTATCCTACTGCAAAAGTGTATAGTCTTGGAATTAAATTAAAACTTAATTAAAAATGATAAATATGAAAAACGTATTATATATATTGATAATTACTCTAATCTTTGGAATTAGTTCTTGTTCTGATAGTTTAGATTTAAAACCTGATTATCAGTTGAATGAAACAAATGCAATTACAAATGAGGTGAAAGCTCGAGCGGCTGTTGGAGGTATTTACCCATTTATAACACAAGGCTCTAATTATAATGGAACTCTTGCTGGTAAATTAGCATCTAAATCAGGATTTGTTAAATGGTCTACAGGAGATTATGATATGACTACCACGCAATCAAATAATAGTCCTTCTGTACAATATGTATGGTTGGGTTATTATGAAACTATAAATGCTGCTAATTTTGCTATAGATGGTATTTCTAAGTTAAATGCATCGCAAATAGATGAAGAAACACAAACAGCTTTAATTGCTGAAGCCAGATTCTTAAGAGGCTTTTCACATGCTTATGTTCTTTGGATGTTTGGGCATTGGTGGAATACAGATGATAGTGATGTTGATGGTATATTATATCGTGATGAACTAGCTACAGTTTCAAATCTACAAGTTGCGAGACTTAATGTAGGAGAAAGTTATCAAAAAATTTATGAAGACCTTGATTACGCTATTGCTAACCTGCCTAGTTTTACTAATAATAGATACGTCTCTAAAGAATTTGCTAAAGTTTTTAAAGCTAAGATGCTACTTTATAGACATGGGTTTAACGATGGAAGAGCAGGTCTTGAAGAAGCTCTTAACTTGGTTAATGAAGTTTTAAATGCTAGTATTCCAGGTTTTTCTATGCAAGGAGATTTAGCTCAGGTATACCAAGATTCATGGGACTCTCCAGAAAATTTATTTTCTGGTTATCTAGAAGGAGATGGGAATACGAATTATAGAGATAGTGATGCTTGGTATCGTTATAGAATTATTCATAGCTATTCAACTAGATTACCTGTTTCATCTCCTGAAGCACTTACTGCAGGACTAGATAAGGGGGCTGATTGGTTTCAAGCTGATCCGCGTTGGCCTATTGTTACAGGAGAGTCTAGAGGTGCTTTATCCTGGGATGATTCACGAAGATATACCTTTACTAAGGTTACAAGACTTGGTGAATATGACGGGTTGAGAGCGTCTCCAGTAGATAATAAATACAATACCTATTTTTTCAGATATCCAGAATTGTATATTATGAAAGCAGAATTATTGGCAAGAACTGGAGCTAGCATTTCTGAGGCAATTGCTCCTATTAATACCATGCGCTCTAAAAGAACAAATCCAGTATTTCCAACACCTTTAAATCCTACAAATGAACAAGAGTTAATGGATATGATCTTTAAAGAATATTTTTTCGAATTATTCATAGAAAATGGGAGTGAGTTTTTTGCTTCTGTACGCTTTAAAGATGCTACAGGAAAACTTTGGATGGAAAGTTTGAAAGACATAACATTAGAGAATAATAGATTATGTTATCCTATTCCAAAAGAGGAGATGACTACAAATACATTAATGCACCAAAATCAAGATTTACAATAATTTAAATTATATTATATGAAATTCACAAAAAAATATATAGGCATCATAACTGCCATCATTGGTTTAGTTTTGTTTAGTGCTTGCGAAGACGAAGTAGATCTTAGAATACCTTACCCAAACGATATTACGTTTAACGAATTGACCCTAGATAGGTTTAGTTACAAGATTCCAACAGCTCCATTTACTTCTGGAGATAATAAATCTGGAGTAATTACTGTTAATGTAGCTGGTACTGGTAATAATTATAGCGGGTTTGCTTTATCTAATAAAAATTTCCGTTCCTATCCTTGGGATTTAAGCCCTACTTTTGCTCCAGCAGGAGGTCTTACACCAACTGAAGTACAAGAATCTATAAATACCACCGCTTTTAGTGTTTACACACCTATAGGTGCAGTAAATAGAACAGAAAATTATCTTGTAGGAAAAACGACTGGAGATGCCGCATATTTTACATTAGCAGAACCTGGAACCGTTGAGCATTTATTAGTAGCAAACACTAGTTACAACTACCTTTTAGCTAGTTACGGATCTATACTTTCTGATGATTTAGATCCTGTTACTCAATCCTATTTAATTGACGGAGACGTAACTGACAACCCTGGAATAGAAAATCCAGATGTTGCTCGTTACGGTGTATTTACACTTCCTGGAATTGATGGAACTCTTAACACCATTAGATTAGCAGGAACTGAACTTTTAGCTAAATATGAAGTTGGAGATCCTATAGGGAAAGAAGCAGGAATTTCTGCAGGTGAGGAAGCTCGTTCAGTTTTTATAGCGAGTAATCCTGATAGCACATTAGAAGAGCAACAAGCTGTTTATGATGCTGCTTATAAAGATGCCTACGATGCTGCTTTTGAAGCTGCAACCGATACCATACATAAAGGTTATGTAAAATTAACTATTGAAGGTTCTTTAAATGGAAGTTCTACAGGAAGTGTAGATGTTTATTTAGCGCTAAGATCAGAAGTTGATACAGCATATCCAGATTTTAATTTTATTTTAAATGATTGGAAAAAAGTAGATTTAACTTCTTTAGGTACTGTAGATAAAGTATTATTTAAAATGTCATCCGATTATGTTGATGATCAAGGAAAAATGGTATACCCTTCTATGTTCTGTTTAGATGGAATTCGTCTTCAATAACCTACTGAATTATTTTATACCTATTTTAAATTGAACGGGGAGTTAATTCCCCGTTTTTTTAACACATTAGTTTCATAAAATAAGTATTAATTTTTTAACTAAATGTCAATCAGTATATTATATTTATATAGGTAAACTTATATTACTAATTATCTTAAAAAACATCCATGAAAAAAATCTTTATCATCTTATTTTCAATGCTATTTTTAGCATCGTGCATAAAAAATCCTACTAAAAATTATATTGTATTTTCTGGAACCATTTCAGATGCCCCAACAAAAAATTTTAGATTAGTTAAAAAAAATAGCGGAACAGGTACACTTAATATTAAGCTAGCAGAAGACGGATCCTTTTTAGATACCTTAACAACTGGAACCGGACACTATATATTTACTGATTCTAGAAACAGAGCAGATATGTATTTAACCGATGGAGGCGAATATGATTTTACAGCCGATGGAAAAGATTTCAGAGGAACTTCAAAATTAACTGGAACCGACCCCGATGCGTCTAATTATTTAATGACTAAAATAAATAACATTATTAAATTAAGAGGTGATTATGCTGAATTTAACAAATTAAACGAATCTGATTTTATTGCTACACAAAACAAACTGAATGAAAGTTATATTAAATACCTAGAAAGCTTTCCAAATGTACCTAAAGAATTTGAAGAATTCGAACGTGAAGAATTACACTATTACCACCTTTTAACTTTAATTAATTACGAAAGTTTACACCAAAGATATGCTGAACAACCTGATTTTAAAGTTTCAGCAGATTTTTTAAAAGAATTAGAAGGTGTAAATTATGTTAATGAAGAAGCTTATAAACTTAGAGGCTCTTACACTAAATTAGTAGAAAAACACTTTAAAGATAAAGCTGATGAATTAGTAGAAAACGAGGGTGTAGATAGATACTTGGCTAAACTGAAAGTGTTTGGAGCAATACCTAATGATTTTATAAAAAACAACTTAATAGTGTCAGCTGCCAATTACGACATTAGTTATACTAATAATATAGATGAGTATTATAAAGCTTACCGCTCAGTTTCTACTTCTACAAAAAATGACGAAAGCATTACCAAAAAGTATGAAGCTTTAAAAAAATTGAGTAGAGGGCAAATTTCACCAATATTTACAGATTATGTAAATCATGCGGGAGGAACATCTTCCTTAAGTGATTTTGAAGGAAAATACGTTTATATAGATGTTTGGGCAACTTGGTGTGGACCTTGTTTAGCTGAGGTTCCTTCACTTCAAAAAGTTGAAAAACAATACCATGGTAAAAACATAGAATTTGTAAGCATTTCTATAGATACAGAAAAAGCTCGTGATTCTTGGAGAAAAATGGTAACAGATAAAGGGTTTGGAGGAGTACAATTAATTGCTGACAAAGATTGGAAAAGCGATTTTATTTCAGCTTATCAAATTAATGGAATACCTCGTTTTATCTTAATAGATCCTAATGGTAAAATTATCAGTTCAAATGCGCCAAGACCTTCTAAAAGCGAATTAATAACCTTGTTTAATGAATTAGGTATTTAAACAATAAACAATGTTCTAGTAGAATTTTTAATTTAGAAACAATAAAGATGAAAAAAATAATTTGTGTATTAAGTTTTGTGCTAACAATAATATCCTGTAAAGAAGAAGCTCCCAAAAATTATATTTTGTTGTCTGGAACCATTTCAGATGCTCCATTAAAAGAATTTAGACTCTCTCATAAAGATGCTAAAGGTAGATTTACTATTAAAACAGCAGAGGATGGATCTTTTGTTTTCGATACAATATTTTCTGGAACAGGAACATATAGATTTAGTGGTAAAGGAATGAATAGGATTGATATTTACTTGGCCAATGGAGGTAGTTATAAACTTATCACAGACGGAAAAGATATGAGGAATACCTCAGTGTTAACAGGCCCTGATTCTAATGCCTCTAAATATTTATTGACAAAAGATAGTCGAAACGACCTCTTAAGAGGAGATTTTGAAGAATACAATAATTTAAACGAATCAGATTTTAGCGCTAAAGCTTTTATGATTAAAGAAAATCTTATAAAATATTTAGATAGCTTTCCAAATCTTCCTAAAGATTTTGCTCAATTTGAACGAGAGCAATTGACTAATTATTATCTTTTATCTTTAGTTAGATATCAAGATAGACACGGACATAATCTTAAACAACCTGATTATAGAGTTTCAAAGGAATTTCTTAAACCATTAGAAGGGTTAGATTTTACCAACGAAGAAACCTATAAACATAGAGGTTGGTATAAAGATTTAGTTGAAGAATATTTCGATCTGAAAGCAGATGAATTAGCAGACAAAGAAGGTATTGATAAATACTTAGCTAAATTGAAAGTATTTGGAGCAATTTCTAATGATTACATAAAAAATGATTTATTAAACTCCGCAGCAAAATACGACATAGCTTATACAGATAATATGGATTTGTATTATGACACTTTTATTGCTGTTTCTACTTCAAAAGAAAATAACAACGTTTTCACTGAAAAGTATAAAGCCTTAAAAAAACTTTCTAAAGGTGAACCTTCTCCTATTTTTACAAATTATGTTAATAATGCAGGAGGAACAAATTCTTTAAATGATTTTAAAGGAAAATATGTATACATTGATGTTTGGGCAACTTGGTGTGGTCCTTGTTTAGCTGAAGTGCCTTCCCTTAAAAAAGTTGAGAAGCAATATCATGGTAAGAATATCGAATTTGTAAGTATTTCAATTGATCGACAAGAAAAACGAGACGCTTGGAGTAAAATGATTACAGATAAAGAATTAGGAGGAATTCAGTTACTTGCAGATAAGGATTGGAGTACTGATTTTATTACGGCCTATAAAATTAACAGTATACCACGTTTTATCTTAATAGATCCAGAGGGAAATATTGTATCATGGAATGCGCCTAGGCCTTCAAATGGAGAATTAATAACCTTATTTAATGAGTTAGGTGTTTAACAGATGCCTTTAAAAAATAATAACTATCGTATGAAAAAACAACTATTTATAATAGGAATGACTATACTAGCTCTTTCTTGTAAAGAAAAAGCCCCTGTAGATTATGCGCTTCTCTCAGGTAAGTTACTGAACAATAATGATGATAAAATAATTTTGTTAAGCTTTAATGATCGCGCATTTAGAGATACTATACAAGTATCAAGTGATGGGTCTTTTAAAGATACCATTAGAGGTGAAAAAGGCTTATATCAATTAATATATAATAAAATGCGGACCAATATTCATTTAGAAAATGGATATGATTTAACTATGAATGCAGATTCAAAAGCATTAGATAGTACTGTTGTTATTAGCGGAAATGGAGCAGGAGAGAATAATTTTTTGAGAACTAGAGCTAAAAAAGCTAAAGAACTAGAGGGTACAGAGAATATTTATACTTTAGAACAAGATGTATTTAAAGAAAAAATGAATACAATTATTTCTTCTCTAAGTGAATTATTAAGCAATACAAAAGATATTCAAGAAAGTTTTAGGTCAATACAACAAAAGGATATAAAATATACCTATCTTAATAAAATAGCCAATTTTGAATATGCTCACGCTAGGTATACAAAAAAAGAAGATTTTAAAGTTACTTCAGATTTCTTAAATGATTTAGATAATATAGATTATGATAATGAAGAAGATTATATAAATTCTAGAGCCTATAAATCTCTAGTAGGTATATATTATAGAAATAAAGCTGCTGAGATTAAAGAATCTGAAAATATTTCAAAAGATATTGCCGATTTAAAAGCATTTTCTTTAGCTAATAACCAAATTATTAAAAATGATTTGTTGAGTTCAACTATTGCTAGCATAACTAGAACAGAAAATCTCGACGAATATTACAATCTTTTTATGGCTGCTTCTACAGATAAAAAACAAAAAGAAGCTATAACAGAGTCTTATGAAAATTTAAAAAAAGTACAAGCAGGAAATACATCACCTAAATTTGAAAATTATATAAATTATACTGGAGGAACTAGTTCTTTAGATGATTTAAAAGGAAAATACGTTTATATAGACGTTTGGGCAACTTGGTGTGGCCCTTGTATAAGGGAAATTCCATCGCTTAAAAAAGTTGAAAAAAATTACCATGGTAAAAATATAGAATTTGTAAGTATTTCTGTTGATAGGCAAGAGAGTTTCGAAAAATGGCAAAAGATGATTGAAGATAAAGAACTTGGCGGTGTTCAATTGTTTGCTGATAACGATTTTCAATCTAAATTTATTAAGGATTATGTAATTAATGGTATTCCTAAATTTATTTTATTAGATCCAGAAGGTAATATTGTAACAGCAAATGCTCCAAGACCATCAAATTCAAAATTAATTGAACTCTTTAATGAGCTAAAAATATAACAACATACCCTAATATTTTTGTTTGAATTATTTTTTAAAATCACTTCAGTGTTTCATTGAAGTGATTTTTTTTAATAAGAAATTAATTTTTAGTATTCAAAAGGTTTATGATTGAACCTTATTTTTATGATACAGTTCAAAATAATTATGAAATAAAATAACATTATAGATAGTATTTAGTTTTTAAACAATTCAATTTCTTCATTGTAAAATAGGTAAAGACCTATTTATACCCTAATTTGAATTGATTACCTCCAAAATGTAATTTAAAGTATTTTTATTTTTGTTTTAACAATGTTGTTGAAGTATTAAAATTCAACAATGTGTACGAGTAACTTTTTATGAAAAAAGTTAGTTATTGTTAAAATGTAATCTATAAATAAGAAGTAAAATATGAAAATTATTAAAAATGTAAACATTATTTTGACTGTTGTAATTGGTTTTGTGTTATTTGTTGGATGCCTTAGAATTGATAAAAAATCTGAAATAAAAGTTCAGACTAACAATGAGATAAATCCATATGAACCAGATAATTCTCAACCTAAAAAAGATATAAATGGATATAAATTAGTCTTTAATGATGAGTTTAATCATGAAGGTCCAATGAAAGAGGAATATTGGAATGCAGAAGTTGGATTTAAAAGAAATAACGAGCATCAATGGTATCAATCTGAAAATGGAATTTGTACAGGAGGACGCCTTGTAATAACTGCAAAAAAAGAACAAGTTGTAAATCCTGATTATGAAGAAGGAAGTTCTAATTGGAAAAAAAACAGACCCTATGCTAAATATACTTCAGCAAGTTTTATTACAAAAAAAGAACATCATCAAAAGTACGATTCTATTATGATGATTATGAGGGCCAAATTACCGCTAAAAACGGGTGGAGATGAAGATTATGGAGTATGGCCTGCATTTTGGACAACAGGTGCTGGACCTTGGCCACACGGAGGAGAAATAGATATTATGGAATATTACACCGGACATATGATGGCTAATTTTGCCACGAAAGGGAAAAAAGGTGTTAATTGGAAGGGGAATAGACAAGACAATGCATTAAATTCAGATATTAGAAATATAATTAGCGGTAAAGCATTAGGTTTTAATACTGATAAAGATTGGTTAGAAAAATACCATGTTTGGAAACTTATTGGAAACGGAAAATGGTTAACAATATATTTAGATGATGTTTTTATGTCGAGAATAGCTTTAGATACTAAAAATGGAGATACTTCAAAATTAGAATATCCTTTTAAAGGTAATACGTGTAATTATTGGATAAACCTTGCTGTTGGAGGTAAACCACATCCAGATTTAGAAAAGTTTGAAAAAACTGAATTTCCTCGTCAATACGAAATAGATTATGCGCGTATTTATGTTATGGATAGTAAGTAAGTTTATAGAATAATTTAAAATTGATACAATAAAAATAAATGTTGTTTTTCTTATGAGAAACAACATTTATTGCTTTAAGGTTTAACCTAAAGATGAAAGCTTTATTATAGCTTAAATTTTCTGTAGTTAGTATTTTGAGGTGTGGTATAATTATTTTCAAATTATTTATACGATTCTAAAAATTGTGTAAGATATTCATCAAAAAAAGAGACTGTCTAAAAAGCCTAGGAATCCGTCATTCTGAACTTGTTTCAGAATCTCATCTTGCTGATAAACAATCACTATGAGAACTTGAAATAAATTCAGGTTGACGAAAATTCAACTTTATAGACAGTCTCTTTTAAAATTAAAAAAGTATAGAATTAAGGAATGTCACTATTTCCTATTTTAACTCTTTTAATTACAATAGATGGGTCTTTTGAAGGGGATTTGTATTTAGGTTCCTTATTTTGCATTAGCATTTTATGAATGTGGTAAGTAGCATCCATCCAATTATTTTCTTCATCCCATAAAGGATCTGAAACTATAGTTTCCCAGTTTTGATAGGCGTTTTGAAGTTCGTTAAATTTCTCTAGTTCAGTTTTAGATAGATCAACTGTTTCTCCAAGATCGTTATTTAAATTATACATAACTGTACCATATTTGTCTAAATGAATGGTTTTATAATCTCCAATTCTTGCAGCTGATTCTTCTAATTTTCTCCAAAAAAGTTGTTTGTGAGGTTCACCTTCTTTTTCTCCTTTTAAGTATGGTATGACATTTACACCATCAAGAATTAAGTTTTCTGGTTTAGTAATGTTAGCAACTTCTATTGATGTTGCAAATATATCTAAAGAAGAAGTAAGTCCGTTATAAGTAGCTCCACCTTTAATTTCATTTGGATAACTTATTATAAAAGGTACTCGGTGTCCACCTTCAAATTTATTTCCTTTCCAGCCTTTTAAAGGTCCTGTGGTAGATTGATTGTTATGTGCACCACCATTGTCGCTTAAAAAGTAAATTAAAGTATTATCACGTATTCCTAGTTGATTTAATTTATTTATTAGTTTACCAACATTTTCGTCGAGAGACCAGGTCATAGCAGCTAATTCTTTACGAGGGTGTCCTTCATATTTTTTAAGATCTTCTTTTTTAGCTTCCATTGGAGTGTGTACTGCATTATAAGCTAAGTACATAAAGAAAGGCTCGTTTGCACTTTGTTCTATATATTTTATAGATTGATCTCCTAAAACATCGGTTAAGTACCCATCAAAAACAACGCGTTCTCCATTGTGTTGTAGCATATGAGATTTGGCAGGATCTTTAATTGGAAAGTAAGATCTACCACCCGCAGAGAATCCATAAAACTCATCAAATCCTCGTTGGTTTGGATGGTCAGTTTTATCAAATCCTAAATGCCATTTACCTAAGGCATAAGTTTTGTATCCATTAGATTTAAAAACATCGGCAATAGTAACCACATCGTTACTTAAACCAATTCCACCAGTTCCATTGGCTTCAAAACCAAATCTTTGTTGGTATTTACCAGTCATTATTCCTGCTCTAGATGGAGCACAAACTGTTGCGCTTACATGTGCGTCTGTTAAAACAACACCGCTTGTTGCAAGTGCATCTATATTTGGAGTATCTAAATCTTTAGAGCCCATAAATCCAAAATCTGCGTAACCTGCATCATCAATTAAGATTACAATTACATTTGGTTTTTTTGTGGCTTCAGTTTCTTTTTGTTTTGTTGCAGTATTACATCCAATATAAAAAGTTAATAGTGTTGCAAATAATATGCGGATTGAAATTTTCATAGATTAATTGTTAATTATTATTAAAGTAATTTAAATCCCATTCAGATTGCCATTTTAGAATAGGTTTGATATTTTCAAATTCAACGGGAAGCCATATATATCTTCCATCAATTGGGTTTTTAGGAGTCCAGCGATCTCCCATAAAAATAAATGCATCTTTTTTACCAATAACAGGTATTACGTAGGTGCTTTGAGACCAAAAAGTGGTTGCTTTTTCTTTTTCTGTACCAATACAAGGATTGCCTAAAAACGTCCATTCTCCCATAATATGGTCAGCAACGGCAGATTTTCCTGGGTTTGGTTTCCAACCTGTTAATCCAGATGAAAACATATAGTATTTACCGTCTTTTTTAAATATAGCTGGAGCTTCATTTCTACCACCAGGAAAAACTCTAATATATTCATTTGTTACGGATAAGTAATCGTCAGCTAATTTAGAAATATGAAGCGTTTGGTTGTTTTCTGAAGCTGTAATATGGTATGCTGTTTCATCATCGTCAACAAAAAGCGTCATATCTCTAGACATTTGCCCAACTTCAAAATCCTTTTTAAAATAGGCGCCTTTTACAACTTTTTCTTTCCAATTTTTATCGGTTCTGTCTTTTATCATTTCTACAGCATCAAATTCTTTTTTAGAGAAATTAAGTGGTAAAACTCCAGGGTGTAACCTAAAACTATTTATGTATGTGTAAGGCCCTGTGATGTTATCTGCAGTAGCAACTCCTGTTAATGCTGCAGCATAACCTTGATCTTTAAGTTCATGATGAAACCACATTACAAACTTTTTAGTTTTTTTATTATAAATAACTTTTGGGCGCTCTATAATAGAGCCTTTTTGAAGCATACTAGTAGTATCATTTACAGCTTTAAGAGCAATTCCTTCATTTTTCCAGTTGTATAAATCTGTAGATGAGTAAACACCTACACCCACCATAGCTTTGTTTCCTAGGCTTCCAGTTGTTTTATGTTCTCCAAACCAATAATATGTGTTGTTATAAATTAATATACCACCACCGTGTGCATTAATATGTTTACCGTTATTATCTAACCATAAATCGCCAGGTTTAAAAGTTGTGTATTTTTTTTGTGAATATCCAGTTAGTATAAAGGATAAAGTTATAAAATAGAAGAAGATGTGTTTTTTACTCATTTTTAAAATTTATAAATTAAATAATGTTTTTTTAAAATTTTTAATTGTAGAATTATTTGTTTTTTATAAGGAGTACTCTTTTATTCAGTAGCAAATTTTTAAAAAAAATACAGCGTACTTAAATTATATGAACAAGTAAAATATAGAGACAAATTTAATGACGTTTGTAAGCTAATTTACTTTAAAACAAAGTTAAGTAACACATTAAGAAAATAAGTAGGTCTATTAATTCAAAATAATGGATAATATGGTCAATATAGAAATTAGAATAGTTCTAGTTTTAATTTTATATTACTTTTATGAACTATTAAGAGACTTTATAATAAAATGGTAATAATTGAAAACTAGATTAAAAACATTTTTATCGAATACCAATTAAATAAGTACAAAGTTATATGAAGAAATTTTTTTTAATTTTAATTCACCTTTTGTTTTTTATTACTGTGTTTGCGCAAGAAAATAACCTGGATTATATAGTTGATTTTATAGGGACAAAAGAAGGATTGTCTCATAATTATGTTACTTCAATTATTAGTGATGATCAAAATATAAAATGGATTGGTACTGAAAACGGGATTTCTAAATATGATGGTTATGATTTTGAGTATATAAAGCCAAGTAATAAACACGTAGGATTATTAAATGAAAATATTGAAGTTTTATATAAAGATAAATCTAATAATATTTGGATTGGTACAAAAAGTGGTGGTATTTCTTTTTTAGATATTAAAAAAAACAGAATAAAACACTTAAATAACCTTATTAATTTAGAACCTGGAAAAAACCTTAGAATAACTGCTATTAGCGAAGATAATAAAGGTTATATATGGTTAGGCACTTGGGGAAATGGTGTTTTTGTTGTTGATTATATTAATAATAAACTTATTAAACGTTTTCCTAGTGGTTCTACAGTATATGATATTGAAAAAGATGCATATAATAATATGTGGTTTACCAGATATAAAAATTTGGTAAAATATGATCCTTCAGAAGATAGAACAATTATTTATAAAACGAATGGGTTAATTACAGATATTCTTGCAGATAAAATTAGAGATAAAGTTTGGATCTCTATTGATAACAAAACAACTAAATTATATAGTTTTAATTATAATAAGCAAGCTATAGATTCAATAGAAACTGGTGTTTTCAGTAATTTTGCAAAAAAATTATTGCTGGATAGAAAAAATAGACTTTGGGTTGGTACTTGGGGTTATGGTTTGTATAGAAGCAATGAGGATCTTTCGAAATTTTCTAAAATGGATTTGGTGTTAAATCATTCTGATAAAATGGAAGTAAATTATCAGACGATATTAAATATTCACGAAGATCAAAATCATTTAATTTGGGTAGCCACAGCAAATGGTGGTATTTTAAAACTAACTGAAGGTAACGGTTTTAATAATGCTTCTTCTTTTTTTAAAGTAGGTGAACGTTATAATATTAATAGTGTTTATAAAAATGATGCAAATGTTTTTATAGGAACAGAAGCTTCAGGCTTATTTTATGGAACTAATTTTTCCGATTTAAAAAAAATAGAGACAATAGATAACTCTAAAGTTAGATCTATATACGAGCATAATAAAAAATTATATGTTGGTACTAGTGAAGGCTTTTATATATTAAACGTTGAAACAAAAAAAGTAATCTTTTCAAATAAAAAAATTAAAAAAATAACCGATTTTTATATAGATAAAAAAAATGATTTGTATATAGGTACACAACAAAATGGACTTTGTATTGTAAATCTTAATAATTTAAATGTACAAAGTGCGTATGTTTTTTATTCAGATAACTTAGTAGAAGATAAAAAGTTGCAAAGTGATAGGGTTAGTGTTATTAAAGAAGATTTACAAGGAAATATATGGCTAGGAACTTATAATGGATTACATATTATAAATAAAGGTAGTGAAAAAATTATTCATTACTCTTCATTATCAAAAGAGCAGCTCCCAAAAATTATAAATTCTATTACTATTAATAAAGATATTATTTGGGTTGGAACACCTAGTGGCTTATTTCAATTAAGTTATATAAATAATGAATTAAAGATACTATCTAAATTAGATAAAAAAGATGGTTTAAATAGTGATTTTATATCTTCATCTACCTTAGATAATTTAGGAAATATATGGGTGAGTACAACTACTGAAATAGTAAAATACAATGCTAAAGAGAAAACACTAATTAATTATAATCATTTAAATAATATTAATACTAGTTCCTTTAATAAAAATGCAGTTTGTAATTATAAAAACGAATTAATTTTTTTTGGAGGGAATGATAATATAACTTTTTTCAATCCTCAAAAAGTGATAGATAGTGATATTACTCCTGAGGTTATCTATATGAATTTAAAAGTAAATAACAACTTAATAGAATACCATTCAGATAGTAAAAAACTCAATCAAAGTTTTTGTTATACAGATAATATTACTCTAGCTCATAAAGATAAATTCTTCTCTATTAGTTTTGTAGCTAATGATTATTTAGGGGTTTCTAGTATCATGTATCGTTATAAACTTGAAACATATCAGAAAGACTGGATAAATTTAGGTCATCAAAACGAGGTGAACTTTACGGGGTTACCACCAGGTAAATACAAATTAAAAGTACAAGCTTCTAGAGATGGTAAAAATTGGAGCACGCCTAAAGTAATGTCAATTAATTTATTAAACTCTCCTTGGTTAGAGCCTTGGGCAGTATTTATTTATTTTACAATTTTATGTGGTATTCTTATGTTCTTTATAAAAGCTAAGAACGATAGGTTAAAACTTAAAAACAGTCTAGAAATAGCAAGAATAGATAGAGAAAAAGAAATGGAGTTAAGTGAAACAAAAACCAATTTCTTTACCAATATTTCACATGAATTTAGAACTCCTTTAACACTTATTATAACACCTCTAACAGAGCTTTTAAGTAGTAAAGATTTACCTTATAGTACATTAAAAAAATTAAATTTAATAGATAGAAATGCAAATAGATTATTAGATTTAATTAATCAGCTTTTAGATTTTAGAAAAGCAGAATATGGCTTGTTAAAGCTAAATGTTTCTTATGGTAATTTTGTGCGTTTTGCTAGTGAGGTACATCTTTATTTTAAGCAATTAGCAAAATCAAAAAATATTAAATACGATTTTAAAACTACGGTAGATGAATTGTTTTTTCCGTTTGATAGAAAAAAAATGGAAATTGTTTTATGCAATTTAATTTCAAACGCAATAAAATATTGTAATGAAGAAGATAAAGTTATAATAACCTTAAGTAAAGATGCTAACTACTGTATTATCTCCATAAAAGATACCGGAATAGGTATGGATGAAGAAGATTTAGGTAAAATATTTGATCGTTTTTTTCAAATAAAATCAGCAAATACTACAAGAATGATTGGTAGCGGAATTGGGTTGGCTTTTTCTAAAAAAATTATTGAATTACATCACGGAAGTATTGAAGTGTCTAGTAAAAAAAATGTTGAAACAGAGTTTGTTATAAAGTTATCATTAACCCCAGAATTATACAAAGGTGAAATTGATGAAACTTTTGTAAACACAGACAATATAAAAGCTTATAATGTTCAAAAACCATCTAAAATAGAGCAGAATAATACTAATGAAACTAAAAAATATACAATATTAGTAATAGATGATAATTTTGAAATCTTAGCATACCTAAATGATATTTTAGAAGATACATATACAATACTAAAAGCCGATAATGGAACTACAGGTTTTCAAATGGCATCAACTGAAATTCCAGATTTAATAGTTAGTGATGTAATGATGCCGGGTAAGGACGGAATAACGCTATGTAAAGAATTGAAATCGCAAATTATAACATCGCACATTCCAATAATTTTATTAACTGCACGTACTTCTTCTGTATTTGAAATAAAAGGTTTAAAAACGGGAGCAGACGATTATATTACAAAACCTTTTAATACAACTGTAGTAAAAGCAAGAATAGCTGGTTTATTAGAAAATAGAGAAAAATTAAGAACTCATTTAAAAAATAAAATACGTTTTGAACCTACAGCTTCAATAGAAACAGTTAAAGATTCAGATACCGAAAATGCGTTTATACATAAAGCAATTCTTTTAGTAGAAGATAATTTACAAAATTCTGATTTTGGAATTGATAATATGGTTGATGAACTAAATATGAGCCAATCTACCTTATATCGAAAAATTAAATCGCTAACTGGCTTGTCTTTAACAGCTTTTATAAGGTCTATTCGCTTAAAAAAAGCAGCCAATCTTATTATGGTTGCTAACGATATGAATTTAAACCAGATTGCCTACGAAGTTGGTTTTAACGATTATAAATACTTTAAAATATCTTTTGAGAAACAGTTTAATTGTTTGCCTTCTAAATATAAAGAATTGGTAAAAAAAATAAATAATTAATTTGTTTATTGTCTTTAAAAATTATGATTAAATATTGCTTTATTTAATTATAAACGAGATGCTTTTTTAAAGCATAATTAATTTAAAATTATTATTTTATGAAAAAAATGAACATTAAATTTATTCCTTTTATTTTAATCTTATTTTTTCAAAACATATTGTTTTCAAAAGATTATTATGTACATCCAAAACTTGGTAATGATACCAATACAGGTGTTTCAAAAGCTCAAGCATTTAAAACAATTGAGCGTGCAAATAAAATTAGTTTTAATAGTGGCGATAGATTATTACTTGCCTCTGGGCAAATCTATAATCACGGATTTAAACTTATTAACAAGCAAGGTACAGCAGATAAACCAATAAGTATAACTTCAGTACTGTGGAACTCTAAAGATAGTTTTATACCAGCAACCATTAATTTTACCCATAACCTTAATGGTGTTTTAATTGAAAATTGTAGCTATGTAAATATTTCTAATATACGCTTAACTGCTAACGGTTATTTAAAGAGTAATAATAAAGCTAAAATGCATTGTGCTATTCTTATAATAAATAAAGGAGTAGAAGAAATGAAATACATTACAATAAATAATGTATCTATTTTAGATGTTTATTATGAAAAAGAAGGGTTTTCTAGAGGAAAAGAAGAGGTGAGAACTGCTAATGGAACTCAAAAATATGGCTGGGGTGTTCGTGTTATAAATGAGGATAAAACTGTTGCTATAAAACATGTATATATTAAAAATTCCAATATTAAAGATGTATCACATACAGGCATAAAACTAACAGGTAAAGGAAAAAATATATCAAATATTTACATTTTAAATAACAATTTAGAAGCTACAGGTGGTCCGGGAATACAAATGTCTGGAGTTAAGGATGTGGAGGTGACAGGTAATATTGTAACGCATTCAGGCAGTAATACAGATTCTAGGAAATGGGGACGTGGTAGTGGTTTATGGACTTGGAGTTCTTCAAATGTTTTAATTGAAAAAAATAAATTTTTATACGCCAATGGTCCAGGAGATTCTGCAGGAGCTCATATAGATTTTAATTGTGATAATATTGTGCTTCAATATAATATAAGTGCATATAATGCAGGTGGATTTTGTGAAATATTAGGTAATAATTATAATTGTGCATATCGTTATAATATTAGTATTAATGACGGATATAGAGTTAAGGGAGTTAATGGGGCTTTCCAAGAAGGTAAAACAATATGGTTAAGTGGTTATCAGGGAACTAAAAAAGTTAGAAAAGGTCCTGTTAATACCTATATTTATAATAACACAATTTATTGCGATGCTTCTATTGTTTCTAAAATAGCCTTTGATAATACAAGTAAAGGAGTATTGATAGCAAACAATATTTTTCATATTATGGGGAATTCTGCAGCTGTTGTAGGAGATCAATATAAGCCAGATTTAAAAAATGATAAATCAATAAAAAATTTAACTTTCAAAAATAATTTATTTTTAACTGAAGCTAGCTGGCCTAAGTATATGCAGATAGCTGATGAACTTCCAATGTATGGAGATGCTGGGTTTGAAAATTTAGGAGATATAATAATTAGTAATTATATTCCTAAAAATAAAAAGTTAGTCAAACATAAAGGAATAGAAATTAATTTGCTTCCAAATGATGTTGTTGGTTTGTTACAGGGCTTAAAACAAGTTAAGGATATTATGGGAAATTCGATCAATGGAAATCCGAGTCTTGGAGCAATTGAACCTAAATAAAAGTTATTTATAGTACTAATATTTTCTCGTTTTAAAATTTTAGCAGTATCTCACAAAGTGTGTAAGTGTAAAAGTTATTCTGAAATATTTTGCTTCTTAAAAAGCAAAAAATATTTCGGAAATAACTTTTTAAGTAATTAATTTTAACTTTTAAATACACACTTTAATGAAAAAAGAAGATTTATTAAACGATGATTTTTTAAAGCAATTTAAAAATGGAGAAGAGCTTCATAGCTTTTTAAGTGCCTTACAAAAACGAGGTATTGAAAAAATCCTAGAAGGCGAATTAGATAGTCATTTAGACTACGAAAAACACCAAAAGTCCTTAACCGATAATACTCGCAACGGATATTCAAATAAGAAGATTCAAACCAGTTATGGTGAATCAAAAATTAATGTACCTCGCGACCGAGACGCCTCCTTTAATCCAATGCTTATTCCTAAAAGGAAAAGTATGGTTGATGGTCTTGAAAACATTATAGTATCTTTATATGCCAAAGGAATGAGCAACAGCGATATTGAGTCTCAAATAAATGAATTGTATAATTTTAATGTTTCTACATCCACTATTTCAAGAATTACAGACCGTATTACAGATGATATAATCGCTTGGCAAAACCGACCATTAGAGTCCATTTATCTAATTGTTTGGATGGATGGCATTGTTTTTAAGGTTCGTGAGAACTCAAAAGTGATTAACAAAACAATCTACATATCAGTAGGTTTGCGTAGAGATGGCAAAAAGGAAGTATTAGGTCTTTGGCTTGGAAAGAATGAATCGGCAGCCTTTTGGATGAGTGTTTTAACAGATATAAAAGCACGTGGAGTTCAAGATATTTTAATTACAGCAACTGATAACCTGAACGGATTTACCGATACTATTAAAAATGTATTCTCTGAATCTAAAACACAAATTTGCGTTGTGCATCAAATCAGAAATGCTTGTAGATATGTGGTTTGGAAAGATAAAAAGGAGTTTACAAATGATATGAAGCAAATTTACGGAGCACCTACCAAACAAGCTGCACGTGCGGCTCTAAAAGATTTTTCAGACAAATGGAGTCATAAATATTCTTACGCTATAAAAAGCTGGGAGGAAAACTGGGAAGAACTTACTGTTTTCTTTGAGTTCCCTCTAGAAATTAGAAAAATTATTTACACCACTAATCTTATTGAAAATTTAAATGGAAAAATAAGAAAATACACTAAAAATAAGCTCTCATTCCCAACAGATGAAGCCGTAATGAAATCTGTTTTTTTAGCTATAAGAGAGGCAACAAAAAAATGGTCGATGCCAATTCATAACTGGGGGATAATTCTTAACCAATTTTTGACTATATTTGAAAAAAGGGTTCAGATTTAATGAAAAATCTAAACCCAATATTTTTAACTTACACACTTTTTGGGATAGTGTCAAAATTTTTTTAAAGTGTTATATACTTCCTAAATAAATCTATTTTTTTAGAATTTAACCATAAATTTCAGCACCAATAAAAAGACTTTTAAGTTGTTTTTTCTGTTATTTTGAAAACAAGATTAGGAATTTAAAATCTTAGTTTTTTGTAATTGAAGTCAGTAAAACTAATTAAAGCATTTGTAAAAGCTTGTTTTTAAAGCTATGAACTATATAACCAATCAATTGAATTATATAACCAAGTCTTTTGAATAGGTTCTGATTAATTTTGGGTTGTTGTGATTATACCATGTTAAAATAATTATAACAATAACTTAACCATAACAATATAAAAACTACAAATTATGATTCAATTAACTACACTATCTTTTTTACGCAAACAATTAAATCTAATATTTTGGAATTAAGGCGCTAATTTTTTTTGAAGGCTTTACTTAAACGTTTTCTTATTAGATACAATTAAACTAAACAAACAACAAATTTTATGAAAATTTAAACCTATGCGAATAAAACAAAAACAGATTTATTTATTCCTAACCTTAATGGTTTTATTAGGAGTTAATCAAGCCTTATGGGCTCAAAATACAAAAATCACTGGTGTGATAACAGACATCGAAGGGTTTCCTCTTCCGGGTGTTACAATACTTGAAAAAGGAACATTAAATGGTACAGCAACAGATTTTGATGGAAATTATGAAATAAGTACTTCACCTAACAGTACCCTAGTTTATAGTTATATGGGATTTGAAACTAAAGAAGTTAAAATAACTATTCAAAAAGTAATTAATATTGTTTTAGAATCTAGTTTAACTGGTTTAGATGAAGTTACGGTAGTAGCTTATGGAAGGCAAAAGAAAGTAACAATTACTGGGGCAATTAGCTCAATAGATTCTGAAGAATTAGCAAAATCACCAGCAGCTAATGTTGCAAACTCTTTAGCAGGAAAAGTAACAGGTTTGTCTACAGTTCAATATTCAGGGCAGCCAGGAGCCGATGATCCAAGTATTTATTTACGTGGAGTTGCTACTTTGTCAGAAGGACAATCGCAACCTTTAATGATAGTAGATGGTGTTGAGCGTTCTTTTATGTCCTTAGATCCTGAAGAAATAGGAAGTATTACTATTCTTAAAGATGCATCTGCAACAGCAGTTTATGGTGTGCGTGGTGCAAACGGTGTAATTATAGTTACTACTAAAAGAGGTTCAGAAGGAAAAGCAAAAATAACAGCAAGTTTTTCTAGAGGTATGCAACAACCTACTAGATTATTAGATTTTGCAGATAGTTATACGTATGCACAGCGTTATAATGAAGCTCAGTTAAACGATGATCCGAGTCTAGATCCTAGTCAGCTTAAGTTTACACCAGAAGCCATTGAAGCATTTAGAACAAACTCTAACCCATTAATGTATCCAAATACAGATTGGATGGATTACCTTTTAAAGCCTTCAGCAAGTCAATCTAAAGGGAATTTAAATATTTCTGGAGGTACAGATAAAGTTAAATATTTTGTGTCTTTAGGGATCTTAAATCAAGATGGTTTATTTAAAACCTACGATTCTCAGTACGATTATAACTTCTCATTTCAAAGGTATAATTATCGTTCAAATATTGATATTGATATTACCAATACCACTAAATTAGGTGTTACTATTGGAGGTCAAGCAGGTATTACAAATAGACCAAACACAAAAAATAGTTTTAGCGAGCTTTTTAGAGATATTTATTGGTCTGTTCCATATTCAGGGCCAGGAATTGTAGATGGAAAATATATTACTTCTAGTCAACTTTATATTCCAGGAACTAAAAAAGACGGTTTAGCTCCATTTTATGGTCAAGGGTATTCTAATATTTTAAATAATAAATTGAATTTAGATATTGATTTAGAACAAGAATTAGGCTTTATTAAAGGATTAAAATTTAGAACAAAGTTTGCTTATAATACAAACTATACACATACAAAAACTAGAAATTCTTCATCAGCTAGTTATGAACCTGTTTTTTTAAGAGATATTAATCCTTCTGCAGATCAAAATAGTGACGAAATTGTATATAGAAGAAGTGGTTCCGATGGTAATTTAACTTATGGCGAGTCTTATGGAACAGGAAGAAATTGGTATTTAGAAGGTGGATTTAGTTATAGTAATAAATTTGGAGGTCATAATGTTGGTGGATTGTTGCTTTACAATCAACAAAAAACCTATTATCCTTCACAATATACAGAATTACCTAGTGGTTTAGTTGGTTTGGTTGGACGTGTAACTTATGATTTTGATAATAAATACATGGCAGATGTTAGTATTGGTTACAATGGGTCAGAAAATTTTGCAAAAGATAAACGTTTTGGATTTTTTCCAGCATTTTCAACTGGTTGGGTGCTTACAAATGAAGAGTTTATGCAAGAACAAAATGTTCTTGATTTTATGAAATTACGTTTTTCTTATGGATTGGTAGGGAATGATAGAATTGGAAGTAACCGTTTTCTGTATCTTCCAGATAGTTATAATTCAGCAAGTGGTAATTATAGTTTTGGCTATAATAACCCATCCAATCAACAAGCTGCTAGTGAAGGACAAATTGGAAACTCAGATGTTACTTGGGAAACTGCAGAAAAGCAAAATTACGGTATAGAATTAAGACTTTTTGAATCTAAATTGAACTTAACATTTGATTATTTTATAGAAAACCGTACAGATATTTTAACCTATAGAGGAACAGTTCCAGGATATGTAGCTTACGATCTTCCTGCTGTAAATATTGGTGAAGTACAAAATAAAGGGTTTGAATTAGAACTTAAATGGAAACAACAACTAACCGATGATTTTAGATACTGGGTTAATTCAAATGTATCACATGCCCAAAATGAAATAATTTTTATGGATGAAATTCCTCAATCTGAAGATTATTTATACCGTACAGGAAAACCAGTGGGACAACCATTTGGGTATATTTTTGATAAGTTTTATAACGATGCTGATGCAGGAAATGATGAGTTGCCAGACCATCAATACGATTTAAAACCAGGAGACATGGTTTATAAAGATTTAAATGCAGATGGTGTTATTGATCAAAATGACCAAAAAGCAATTGGTTATTCTGTATATCCACAATATAGTTTTGGTGTAAATGCAGGGTTTAACTTTAAAAACTTCGATTTTTCTATGTCGTGGGTTGGTGCAGCAAATACTTCAAGATATTTAGGAGATACCTACAGAACTGCTTTTGGAGCCACGTTAGATCGTTCTTTATTGCAATATATGGCTGATGGACGTTGGATACCAGAAACAGCAGATACAGCTACCTACCCTAGAATGACTTTAACGGGAAGTTCTAACAATACTAAAAACTCAGATTTTTGGTTGAGAGACGCTTCTTATGTGCGTTTAAAAAATCTTGAAATGGGATATAATTTTAAATCTGCCTTCTTAAAAAATATGGGGATTAGCAACCTTAGAACCTTTATTAATGGAACAAACCTAGTTACAATAGATAAACTAGATATTGCAGATCCAGAATCTAAAACTGCAAATGATTCAAAATATCCGTTGACTAAAGTATTTAATTTAGGAGTAAGATTAAATTTCTTATAAGATATAAAGTTTATAAAAAATTATTAAAAAATTATAGTATGAAACTAAAAAATATAATATTCATTATTGCTATTCTAGCACTCATTCTAAACAGCTGTGAAAAAGTTCAGTTTGGAAACGAGTTTCTAGAAAAGGAACCTAGTGTAGATGTTACTAAAGATACCATATTTAACTCTATAGAACTATCTGAACGTTATTTATGGGGCGGTTATGCAACATTACCTTATGGACTAAATGTAAACTGGTCTGAAAAAGGAAATAAAATAGGAATGGATCTTTTAGAGTCTTTATCAGACCTTGGTCATAGTTACCTTGGTTGGGGTGGTCCTAATAGATTGTACTATAGCGGTCAGTATACTGCTGCTACAGAAAATAGCGCTTCTAATTCAAAATATAGTTATACAAAAGAACAAAGTTGGGAAGGGATTAGAATAGGTTGGAATTTTATTGAAAATGCAGATAAAATACCAGATGTTTCAGAAGATTATATCAATCAATTAAAAGCTGAAGCAAAAATGATTATCGCTATTCATTATGTAGATATGTATAGAAATTTTGGAGGTTTGCCTTGGGTAGATCACGCATATACGCCTACTGAGAATACAGATTTACCTAGGTTAACAGCAAAAGAAACTATGAATAATATAGTGGCACTTTTAGATGAGGTAATTCCTGCACTACCTTGGACAATTGAAGATGCATCTAACTGGGATGGAAGATTTACAAAAGCTTCGGCTATGGGGCTAAAAGCGAGAGTTTTATTGTTTGGTGCAAGTCCCTTATTTAACAATTCGGAACCTTACCTTACTGGAGAGGCTTCAGATAGTAAATTAACTTGGTTTGGAGGTTACGATGCTAATTTGTGGACAGAAGCTGCACAAGCAGCAAAAGAACTTTTAGATGCTGTTGAAAATCAAGGAGGTTATAACCTAATAAATACAGGAGATCCAAGACAAGATTTTCAAGATGCGTATTATATGCGTAATAATCACGAAATTTTAATAAGTACAAGAGTTCGCTATAAATCAGGAGGTTATTGGTCTGGAAATTATTATTTCTACCAAAGTTCTGGAGGATATGGTTCTGGGTTACCTACTAAAAATTACGTAGATATGTTTCCTATGGCAGATGGAACCCCAATAGATGCTCCTAATTCTGGATGGGATCCAAACAATCCGTGGGCAAATCGCGATCCTAGATTGTATGAAACTGTTTTAATAAATGGAGATACTTATCAAGGTCGTACAGCAGAATTATGGATTGGTGGTAGAGAACGAAAAAACATAAACGCTTCAGGTTTTAAAACTGGTTTTGGTTTAAGAAAATTTTTATTAGAAAGAAACAATGCAACATCTTTAAATTCAGTTGTTCAATGGCCTTATTTACGTTTAAGTGAAATTTATTTAACCTATGCAGAAGCATTAAATGAAGCAAATTCGGGTCCTACTGTAGAAGCGTATGCAGCTATTAATAAAGTGCGTAATAGAGTTGGATTAAATGATCTTACTCCAGGTTTATCTCAAGAAGATTTTAGAAAAGCTGTTTTAAATGAAAGAGCTTTAGAATTGGGTTATGAAGAAGTACGTTGGTACGATCTTATTCGTTGGAAAGATGAAGATAGTTTTACTAAAACTTTATACGGTGTAAACACAAATAAGGAAAGTGATGGTTCATATACTTACGACACATTTGAACTGCCAGAGCGCTATTGGAAAACTAATTTTTCACCAAAATGGTATTTAAGTGCGTTTCCACCAGATGAAATTAATAAAGGTTATGGATTGGTACAAAATCCAGGATGGTAATATACAATTTGAATAAACTAATCACTATCAAATGAAAAAATACAAAATAGGAAAACTAAGTTATGGAACTTGGAAGGACAACTATTTAAATAGTTTCACCTTTATTTATTTCCAAAATTTATTGCAGAAAACAAATAAAAAGATTGTGAAAATTTGCTGTATGTTAGCATTATTGCTATCGTCTCAATTAATTTTAGCACAATCAGATACTATAAAAATTACTGTTATTAACGATGCCGGAAAACCGTTTTCAGGTGTTAATATAGAATCACTTACAAATTCAGATATAACTGTTGTAACTGATGATTTTGGAACAGCAGTTTTAAATATGGAACCTCAAGGTTTAATTAAATTAACTTTTAGCGATATGCAAAAGGTAGTTAATGTTAATTCTAAAACATTAACAATTCAATTAGGCAAAACATCTAAAAATATAAACCTTGGTTACGGAATATCAAAACCAGTAGATGAAATTACTTCTTCTATAGATATTGTATATTCTGATAGATTAGAAAAAAGTTCATTAAACAATCCTTTAGAAAGTCTTTATGGAGAACTTTCAGGATTGATGGTACTTCAAAATGCAGGAACACCTTGGGAACGAAGTCCTAGTATGTATTTAAGAGGTTTAGGAACCCTTAATGATAACGCTATTCTTGTATTAGTAGATGGTTTTGAAAGAGATATGGCTTCATTAGCATTGTCTGATATTGAAAGTGTTTCCGTATTAAAAGATGGAGCAGATTTAGCCAGATATGGACAAAGAGGCGCTAATGGGGTAATTTTGGTTACAACCAAAAGAGGCGCTTACAATTCTTTTAAAATAAATGTTTCTTATGATAATGGAATAAACTTTGCTGCTCGTGAACCTGATTTTTTAGATTCTTATAATTATGCAAGAGCTGTAAACCAAGCAAGTATTTTAGATGGTAATGAAGCTGTATATTCCGATTTGGATTTATATGGGTTTCAAACGGGTGAAAATTTAACCTTGCTACCTAATGTTAATTGGTTAGACGAAACTTTAAGAGATTTTGGTAGTACAACAAATGTTAGTGCTAGTTTTTCTGGTGGTGGTGAAAAATTAAAATATTTTACCTCATTAAATTACCAAAATGAAAGAGGTTTATTTGATAATACAACTTTTGATGATCGTTATGATAGTCAGTTAAAATATGACCGTTTTAATTTTAGAACAAATTTAGATATAGATTTAACAAATACTACAAAGTTTATTGTTAATGTGGCAGGACATATTGATGGTAGAACAGAGCCTGGAGCAGGAGTTAGTACTATTATGGATGCAATTTATAGCGTGCCTTCTTCAGCATTTCCAGTAAGAACTCCAAACGGGGAATGGGGAGGAACAGCATATTACGATAACAATCCTGTGGCTTTAGTGTCTTCAACAGGTGTGCTGCAACCTAACGGTAGACAAATAATGATTGATGGTAAAATTACTCAAGATTTAAGTGGCTGGTTAAAAGGTTTATCTGCTGAAGCTGCTTTAGCTTACGATAATGAAGTTAATTATTCTGAAAGTAAAAAGAGAAATTTTATATATGAAAGTTTGTCTTTTACAAGAAACCCTTTAACTGGTGTTATAAACGATACAATAGCAAATGTTTATGGTAGTGAAACCGATTTAAATTACTCAAAAGGATTTAAAAATCAACTTCGTCAAGCCTCTTTATACGGTAAATTAAATTACGATACATCTTGGGAAAACAGTGTTTTAAACACATCTTTAATGTATCAACAAGAAAAACGTGTTAAAAAAATGGTCAATACAATACATACCTGCGTCAAAATGCTATTGCATCAGCAAGTTATGGTTATAAAAATAAATACTTTGTAGATGCTGTACTATCTTATAGTGGAAGTAGTGTTTTACCTGATGGAGATCGTTTTGGATTTTTTCCAGCTATTTCAGCCGGTTGGGTTTTAAACCGCGAAGATTTCTTAAAAGATAATAAATCAGTAGATTATTTAAAAGTACGTGCATCTTGGGGGATGAGTGGTAATAATATTATGGATCCAAACCTTTACGAGCAAGCTTTTGGAAGCGGAGGAGGATATTATTTTAACAATAATAATAGCAATCTTGGAGGTATTAGCGAATGGCGTTTAGCATCTAATAATCTTACCTACGAAAATTCTATTAAGAGTAATTTAGGTGTAGATATAGAGTTGTTTGGTAGTCTTTCAATAACTCTAGATGCTTTTTATGATATAAGAGAAAACATTCTTGTTGCCACTTCTGGAACAATTCCTTCATTAATTGGTGTAAATACCGCAATAGCAAATGAAGGTGAGGTTAAAAATAGAGGAGTTGAAACATCACTTTTATGGAAAAGTAATGCAGGTTCATTCAAATATTATGTAGGTGGTAATTTTACGTTTGCAAAAAATGAAATTGTAAATAAGAATGAAGAATTTCAACCTTACGATTATTTAAAAGAAACTGGGAATTCTATCGGACAACAATTTGGATTACAAGCATTAGGTTTCTTCGAAAATCAAGCCGATATTGATGCAAGTCCTCAACAACTATTTTCAAATGTACGCCCAGGAGATATTAAATATAAAGATCAAAATAACGATGGTGTTATAGACGATTTAGATATTGTACCTATTGGTTATGCAAATGCTTATCCAGAAATATATTACGGTATTAATTTAGGTGGAGAGTATAAAAGATTTGGTATTGATTTACAATTTCAAGGAATTGCAAATCAAACAGTTTATTTAAACACAAAAAGTGTACACATCCCATTACGTGGTAATACCAATATTACTAATTTTTCAGCAAATAGTTGGACTCCAGAAACTGCCGCAACGGCTACGTTACCAAGATTATCTTTATTAGAAAATGAAAATAATTACCGTAAAAACGACATCTGGTTAGTTAGTGGAGACTACTTAAAATTAAGACGTTTTGAAGTTTATTATAAATTACCAGAGCAATTAATTAGTAAATTAAATATATCAAAAGCCAAAATATATGGCCGTGGAATGAATGTGTTTAGTATTGATAATACTGGAGATGTTGACCCAGAATCTATTGGGGTTAGTTATCCGTCACTTGCATCGTACCACGTTGGAATTAAATTAGAATTTTAAAAATAAGGACTTATGAAAATACTAAAATATATAAATTATCGACTATTTGCAGTGTTGTTTTTTGCAATAATTAGTTGTGACTATTTAGAGTATGATGAAACCTCATTTAATCGTAAAGATGATGTGTTTACAGATTTTAATCGTTCTAAAAGTTTTTTAACAAACATATATAGTTATTTACCAACAGACTTTAATAGTGTAGATGGAGCAATGCGTTCTTCAGCTACAGACGAAGCAGAGCATGTGTTAGATTTATCGGATATTCAAAGGTTTAATGAAGGTAGATATAGCGATTTAAGACCTATTGATAATGTTTGGGGAAATATGTATTCTGGAATTAGAGCTGCCAATATGTTTATTGTTGAAACTGAAGGCGTTGAGTTTTTAGAAGATCAATACAATGAAAGTTATGCAGAAACTATTGAGCAGTTTAAAAATTATGCATATGAAGCACGTTTTTTAAGAGCTTATTTTTATTTTGAATTAGTAAAAAGATATAAAAATATACCACTTATTACCGATGTGTTAACTTCAGAAGAAGCTATAAATGTAAGTCAAAATAGCTTTGAAGAGGTTGTAGATTTTATAGTGAATGAATGTGATGTAATTGCAGAAGAGTTACCTGTAAAGTACGAAGATTTTTCTTCAGTAGGAGAAACAGGAAGAGCTACAAAAGGAGCCGCGTTAGCATTAAAAGCACGTATGTTACTTTATGCAGCAAGTCCTTTACACAATACTACTGGTAATGCATCTTTATGGGTTGATGCGGCTGAAGCTGCTAAATCTGTATTAGATTTAGATGCGTATACTTTAGAGGGTAATTATGCTGATATTGTAAACAATTATCTAAGTTCCGAATTAATTTTTGAACGTCGTCAAGGTACTACAAATGGATTTGAACAAAGAAATTTCCCAATAGGTTTTGAAGGAGGAAACACAGGGACTTGTCCTACACAAAATTTAGTTGATGCATATGAAATGCAAGCTACAGGACTTTCAATTATGGATCCAGCTTCAGGTTACGATGCAACAAATCCTTATGCAGGAAGAGACCCAAGGTTAGCACAAACTGTTCTTGTAAACGGTGCTGCCTGGAAAGGTAAAACTATAGAAAGTTTTGTAGGAGGTTTAAATGGTGCTCCTATTGTAAATGCTACAAAAACAGGTTATTATCTTAAAAAATATGTAATTGAAGATATAAATTTAACACCTACAAATACAACAAGTAGAGAGCATACTTGGGTGTTGTTTAGACTTGGTGAAGTACTACTAAATTATGCTGAAGCAATGAATGAGGCTTATGGACCAGAAAATGCTTCAACCTATGGAATGACTGCTTTAGATGCGGTTAATAAAATAAGAACAAGAGCAAATATGCCTAACTTTCCAAGTGGATTGAGCAAAGATGAATTTCGCCAAAAATTACAAAATGAACGTATGGTTGAATTGGCCTTTGAAGATCACCGTTTTTGGGATGTTAGAAGATGGAAAATAGGAAATGAAACTACCGATATTTACGGGGTTAAAATAACGAAAGATGCTGTAACTAATAATTTTGAATATGAAAAAAGTTTAATAGAAGTTAGAGCCTTTGAAGATCGTATGAATTTATATCCAATACCTAAATCTGAAATTAATAAAAATTCAAATTTAGTTCAAAATATAGGTTGGTAAACACAATAAATAAAATAAGAAATGAGAATTTTAATTAAAATATTTATTGCTTTTACTTTAATATTCAGTTCGTGTGAAAAGGCTAATAACGATAAATTTAATTTTGAAGAAATAGAAAAACCTGAAATTATACAACCAGTTGAAGATTCTTTAGTGGTTGGTAAAAAAGGGTTTGCTATTACAACTGCTTCTGGACTATGGCCAGAAAGAGTTTCAATATTAAAAGCACATTGGTTTTATACTTGGGGAGAAGGTTATTTTGAAGATTTAATTCCTAATAATATCGAATTTGTACCGATGAAATGGGGAAAATGGGATGTAAACGATGCGTTTGTAGCAAGTATGAAATCATTAAAAGAAGAAGGTAAAATAAAGTTTTTACTTGGTTTTAACGAGCCAGATGGTGCAAAACAAGCAAATATGTCTGTTGATAAAGCTATTGAACTTTGGCCAAAACTTGAAGAAGTTGGATTGCCTTTAGGTAGCCCAGCGTGTGTAAATTCAACTGGAGATTGGATGCAAGAATTTATGGAAAAGGCTGTTGAAAATGATTTAAGAGTTGATTTTGTTACCGTACATTGGTATGGAGGTGTAAGCGCTACTTCATTTATAAAAAGATTAGAAGATACTTACAATTTATATGGAAAACCTATTTGGATAACCGAATTTGCTCCTGCTGATTGGACAGCAGTATCTCCAGAGGATAATAAATTTAGTTCAGAACAGGTACTGGCTTTTATGAAAGAAGTTTTGCCACAATTAGAAGCATTGGAGTATGTACATCGTTATACTTGGTTTTCTTTTGGTCAAACTTCTGCGGCAGGTACTTCTTCAGCATTATTTAAACCTGATGGAACGCTAACCGAATTAGGGCAGTTTTATGCCGATTATAAACCTAATTTAAAGATAGAACTTAAAAATTAATAGTTTGTTTTTTATTTAACATAGTTTGAAAGCGTTCTTGTTTTTATTTAAAACAAGAGCGCTTTTTTTATTCTTTTAAAAGAATAAATACAATTTTATTGTTCTAATAATCTAGAAAGTTATTCAAATTAAATCTGATAAATTTTAAATAAGATGAGTATTAAAACCTCCATTGTTGCATTTAAATTATGTGCTATACTTTTACTAATAGTAGTAATAGGTTGTAGGGTTTCAGAAAATAAAACCAAAAAATCAACTATAGTTCCTGAAAATATAAAGAGGAAATTAAAAACAAATTTAAATCCTAAAGATTTTCAAATAGAAATTGGTGGAGATTCTACTAGTTTTTATGTTTTAACAAATAAAAATGGTATTGAGGTTACATTTACAGATTATGGTCAGCGCTTAACATCATTAATGGTTCCTGATAAAAATGGAAAGTTTGAAGATATTGTTTTAGGATTTAAAACCTTAAATAAATATATTTCAGCCAAAGAAAAATATTTTGGTTCAATAATTGGTCGTTATGGAAATAGAATAGCTAATGGTAAATTTTCAATAGACGGAACGGAGTATGCCTTAACTAAAAATAATGGAATTAATCACTTGCATGGAGGTGTCAAAGGATTTAATAATGTAATGTGGGATGCTCATCAAATTGCTCAAAATGAAATAGAGTTTACTAGAACGTCTACGGACATGGAAGAAGGATATCCAGGTAATTTAAAAGTACGTGTAAACTATTTATTGACGGATGAAAATGCTCTTGTAATAAAATATTTTGCTGAAACAGATAAAGCAACTGTTATAAACTTGACTCATCATTCATTTTTTAATTTAACGGGTGAAGGTAATGGTACAATTAATAATCATTTGTTAATGATAAATGCTGATAAATTTACACCAGTAAATAAAGTTTTAATTCCAACGGGAGAATTGCGTTCACTAATTGGTACTCCATTTGATTTTAGAACATTAAAAGCTATAGGGAAAGATTTAGAAGGTGATAACGAACAATTAATTATAGCAAATGGTTATGATCAAAATTTTGTTTTACGAAAAGGTGCATCAAAAAATAAGAACCAACTTACTTTGGCAGCAAAAGTAATAGAACCAATAAGAGGAAGAGTATTGGAAGTATATACTGATGAACCTGGGTTGCAATTTTATAGCGGTAATTTTCTTGGTGGTGGTACTATAGGTAAAAGCGGAAAATCGTATGATTTTAGAAGTGCTTTCTGCTTAGAAACGCAACATTTTCCAAATGCTCCTAATCAGCCTAATTTTTCATCAACATTATTAAGACCTGGGGAATTGTATACATCTACTTGTGTTTATAAGTTTGATGTTATTCACTAATTAAAGAGGGCTAAAATGTTATTTTAGCCCTCTTTAATTTTATATGATTTACGTTTGCTTTTAAAATTTAATCTTCGTTAGCAGGTTTTCCAATAGTAGCTAAAATACCTCCATCTACATAAATTACTTGTCCATTAACAAAATTACTAGCCTTTGAACTTAGAAAAATTGCAGCACCTTGTAAGTCATCTGGATCTCCCCATTTTCCAGCAGGAGTTCTTCCTATTATAAAATCGTTAAACGGGTTGCCGTCTTTTCTAATAGGTTCGGTTTGGCTTGTAGCAAAATAGCCAGGTCCAATTCCATTGATTTGAATATTGTGTTTAGCCCATTCTGTAGCCATATTTTGTGTTAACATTTTTAAGCCACCTTTTGCAGCAGCATAAGCACCAACAGTGTTTCTTCCTAATTCACTCATCATAGAGCAAATATTTATAATTTTACCTTCTTTTCTGGAAATCATTCCTTTTACAACATGTTTAGATACAATAAAAGGACTTACTAAATCTACTTTTAGTACCTTTTCAAAATCTGCAACTTCCATTTCTTCTAATGGAGTTCTTTTTATTATTCCGGCATTATTTACAAGTATATCAATAGCTCCAACTTCTTTTTCTATGGCATTAATATTTTTTATAACTAAAGATTCATCTGTTACATCAAAAAGGTATCCGTAAGCATTTAAACCTAAAGCTTTATATGTTTCAATTGCTTTGTTTAATTTTTCTTGTGAAGAAGCTCCATTTATTACAAGTGTGGCTCCAGCTTTTCCTAATCCAATTGCCATTGCCATTCCTAAGCCATGAGTTGCTCCAGTTATTAATGCTATTTTTCCTGATAAATCAAATAAGTTAATCGACATAATTGTATGTTTTGGTTTTGTAAAAGTAACCATTTAAAAAAGTACAAGCAATCGATTTTAGAATTGTTACTTCTAATTAATTTATAAAGAGCGTATTTTATATTAAGTGAAGTAAGAAGGTAAAACAGCCTTTTTAAGGGTTTTAAATTCTATAATGTACAAATTTATAATTTTAGGGCTCTTAAAATAATAAAAATTTAATTTCAACCTGTGTTTACATTTAAATTAATAGAAAATCTAAGTGTTTAAAAAGTTAAAAAATAGTAAATTTGCAGCAAGGTTATGGTGCGTTCTTTTTTGTTTGTATAATTACAATGTGCATCATGTTTTATTTAAAGGAAAAATGATTTTGTTGGGTGTTTTAAAATCAGTAAATTAAAAATTTGTTTTAAGATATTTAAACAGTATCATTTTCATTTTTTAAAATTATAAGTGCACTATGAATAATAATTATATTTTTTTTTTACTTCTATTAACAATGATTTCTGTCCATTCACAAAATAAAGAAACAGTTTATATATGGCCAGATAAAACACCTAGTAACGATCAAATTATAGAAAAAACGACACAGTCTAGAGTAAGTTCTGGAATGATAACTAAAATTACAGAAGTAAAATACCCATCTTTTACTGTATATAAACCCAAATCAATTAGTAATGGTGTAGGTGTAATTGTTAACCCTGGAGGAGGCTATAATATTTTAGCAATTGATTTAGAAGGTGAAGAAGTTGCAGAATGGTTAACAGAATTGGGGTATACTGTTTTTTTGTTAAAGTATAGTGTGCCAAAAAAAGAAGCAGAAGCTTTAAACGATTTAAAAAGAACCATTAGAATTGTTAGAAATGATGCTGAAAAATATAAAATAGATGCAGCTAAAATAGGTGTATTAGGTTTTTCGGCAGGAGGAAGTTTAAGTGCAAGAGCCAGTACGTTATATAATAAAGAAACATATACTGAAATAGATGCTATTGATACTGTTTCTAGCCGACCAGATTTTTCAGTGTTAATATATCCGGCTTATTTAGATAAAGGAGAAAATTATTCTATAACTCCAGAGCTTAAAATAACAAAAAATACACCTCCTATGTTTGTGTTTGCTACTTCTGATGATGCACATGGAAATAGTAGTTTGGTGATAGCAAAGGCACTAAATGATGCCAGAGTACCTGTTGAATTACATTTTTTAACTGATGGAGGTCATGGTTATGGTTTAAGAACGGGAAATGTAGCAGCAGAAGCGTGGCCTAAATTATTAGAAGCTTGGTTAAAAAAAACACTTTTAAATTAATGAAGTATAAAGTGAATTTTATTGGAGATTCTTCAATAAAGTTATCGGGAAAAGGAGATAGTCCTCTTTGGAAAAAAGCAGTTGTTTTAAAAGATTTTATTTCGGCTTGGGATACCGAGCCTATTAAAAAAATTGAATTTAAATCGCTTTGGAATTCAGCAAATTTATTTTTCTGTTTTAAAGTTTACGATGCTAAAGTTTATATTGATAATACAGATAATACAATAAATAGTATTGGTAATTCTGATAGGGTAGAATTGTTTTTTAGAACAGATAAACGATTAAATCCGTATTATTGTTTAGAAATTGATCCTACACCTAGAATTATGGATTTTAAAGCATACCCTAACAAAAAATTTAATTTTGATTGGAATTGGCCCAAAAAAGATATCTCTGTAAAATCTTATATAGATAAAGATTATTTTATAGTTGAAGGTGAAATTAGTATAGCTTCATTAAAAAAGTTAAATTTATTAATAGGTTCTAAAATAGAAGCTGGTATTTTTAGAGCAAAGTATAATAAGCAAGAAGATGACGCTTCTTATAGACCAACTTGGATTTCTTGGGTAAATCCAAATACTGAAACACCAAATTTTCATACGCCAACTTCTTTTGGTGAATTGTATTTAGAAGGTTAAAATTAAATCAGTCATAAAGGATATTTTAAGTGCATTATTAAAGTTTAAAGTAGTTACTTTTTTATAATGCCAGCATCTAAGTTATGCTTTTTAAGATAATTTTCTGAACCCATTTCTACTGCTTCTTTTTTAAAAGTATTTGGAGTTTTTCCAAAATACTTTTTAAAGCATTTAGAAAAATATTTTGGATCGTTAAATCCAGATATATAAGCCGCTTCAGAAATACTATATCCGTATTTTGCAATTACAATAGCTGCTTTTTTTAAGCGCAATAAACGTACTAATTCTACCAAACCTTCACCCGTTAAAGCTTGACATTTTCTGTAGAGTGTAGAGTAACTCATGCTTAATGCTTCAGATAAATCTTCAACTCTAAAGTTTGGATCTTCTATTCTTGCATTAATAGCAGTAATTAAATTTTCAAGGAATATATCGTCGTTAGATTTATTTACATTGATAGTAGGATTGTTAATTATTTCTTTCTTTAGATTTGAAATAATATGTTCGGTAGAAACAATAATATTATTTATTTTAAGTAATAATTCGTTAGTATTAAAAGGCTTGTTAATAAATTCTATGGCGCCAGATTCTAGTCCAAGTATTTTAGATTTTGTAGAGTTTTTAGCAGTTAAAAGTACAATTGGAATATGTTTTGTTAATTCATTTTTTTGAAGCATTTTACACATTTCAATACCATCAACTTCAGGCATCATAATATCGCTTAAAATAAGATCTGGATGGTGTTGGTTTGCTGCATTATAGCCTTCTCTACCATTTTCAGTTAAAATAATATTGTAGATATCAGAAAGTAGGTCGTTTAAGAGCTGCTGTAATTCTAAATTGTCTTCTACAATTAATATTGTTTTATCATGTTTTTTTGTTATTGTTTTGGTGGTTTTTAAGGTGTCTTCTTTTACTTCAGTTTTTGGTTTTTGTTCTGGAATAATACGTTCTTCTTGTAAATAAGCTTCTTCAGTTATTGGGAAAGTTATTGAAAAAGTGGTTCCTTCAATACTGTTAGATGAAACTTCAATTTTACCTCTGTGTACTTCAATTAATTCTTTAGTTAAGGCCAATCCAATACCAGAACCTTTAGATTGAATACCAGTTTTAGATTGGTAAAAAAGAGTAAATATATCATTCAATTCTTCTTGTTCTATACCTGGTCCAGAGTCTTTAACATAAATTTTAATAGAGTTTTTATTATTAATAGGAGTGGCTATTAGTTGAATGTTCCCTTCTTTTGGTGTAAATTTAAAAGCATTTGAAAGTAAATTATATACAATATGTTCAATTTTATCTTTGTCGTACCACGCTGCCGAAAGATTTTGAGGACAATTTAAACTGAAATCTATGTTTTTTAGACGTGCTTGTTCTTTAAAAGAGAGGGCGATGTCGTTTAAATCTTCATATAGATTATTTTTTGTAACAAGTAAACGTATTTTTTCTAATTCTTTATTTCTAACGGTGGTAAGTTCAAAAACAATTCTTGATAAGCGTTTTACGTTATTAGAAATTATTTGTAGCCGTTGTTTTAATAATAAGTTACCATTTTCTTCAGCTCTTTGCAACATGCTATCTATTGGGCTTGAAATAAGTGTTAGAGGTGTTTGAATTTCGTGAGACATTTTAGCGAAAAAGTTCATTTTTAACGCATGTAATTCTTTTTCTTTATTGTGATTAATTTTATCTGCAATTATTTTTTTTCGTAAATCGTACCATCTAATAACGATTAATAATATAGCGATAAAAAGGAATAAATATAGGAAATAAGCAAGTGGGCTATTCCAAAAAGGTTGTGTAATTTCTATTGCAATTTTTTTAGAAGGAATATCCCAAACACCTGTTTTAGAACCTGCTTTTACTTCAAAAGTATAATTGCCTGAGGGTATATTAGTATAGGTTGCCAATTGTTCTTTTGTTACAGGGATCCAATCATCATTAAAACCTATTAAACGATATGCATAGTGGTAGTTAGAATTTAAAACATTATCAAAAGCTGAAAATCTGAATGAAAAAGAGGATTGATTAGGCTCTAAAGTTATTTTTTTTAAGTGTTCTATACTTGAATTTATCTGTTCAGGAATTAATAAAGTAGCAGGTTGGTTTAATATTTCTATAGAGTTAATATATAATTTAGGTTTTAATTCTTTTTTTGTAATATCTGAAGGCTTAAAACTATTTAATCCATTTATGCCTCCAAAGTAAAGTGTTTGTTTATCTTTAAATGCACTTCTTGCTAAAAATGAATTATCTTGTAAGCCATCAATAATTTGAAATTTAGTTATTAAAGAATCTTTTACGTTAAAGCGTAAAACTCCGTTTGAAGTACTTAACCATAAATTTGTATCATTTTCTGCTAATACAGCTCTTACATCAAAGTTTTTTAATGGAATAAAGTTTTCTAACGAATGGTATTTATTTGTATTTGGATTAAATTTTATAAGTTTTCCATGTGAGTTTATCAACCATAGAATTCCAGAAGGATCCATTTCCATATACTTAACTCCAAGAAAATCGTTCGGATACTTATTTTCATTGTAATAACTTACATAGCTAAATTTTGAATTAGAGAGATTTTCTAAGTTTTCTTCAAATTTAAAAAGTCCTCCCTTATAATACCCAACCCAAATTGTACCGTTAGCATCTTCTATAATGCTTTCAGCTATAAATCCTTTAAGCCCGTGGGTTTCATTTTCAAAACTAGCAAGTAATTTTTGTGTGTTAGAATAAACATTAAGAGATAAGTTAGAAGCTACCCAGATACGTTGTTTAGAGTCTGTATAAACAGCTCTAACATCAGTAGCTTTTTGATTTTTAGAGTTTTTAATTTCTATATTCTTAAATTTATTATTTTTAGTATTGTAATGCCATAAACTATTTTTATAGGTTCCAAACCATATATTAGATTTAGAGTCTTCTGTTATAGATTGTATATAGAATCCTTTTTTTAGGTTGTTAGATGAAAAGTATTGTTTTTTAGAACTTGTACCGTTTTTATTTAATTCAATTTTAGTAATTCCTGTTCCGTCTGTACCAGCCCATAAAGTTCCGTTTTTTGTTTTGTAGATAGATAAAACTCTAGAAGGAGTATTGTCATCGGAACCATGATAATATTTAATTTCGGTATTAACTTCAGGTAAAATATTCAATTCCCCATAATTAGAAGAAACCCAAATATTTTCATGTGTGTCTTCATAAATTGCAATTACAGTGTTACTTCTTAATGAAAATTTATTGGTATTTTGGTGTGTGTAAAGTTGTATTGTGCCTTCGCTAGAATCCACTTTGTATAAACCACCACCGTCTGTTCCTGCCCATATATAACCTTTAGAATCACAAAAAAGTGTGATAAACATCTCATTTTTAATATTGTAAGAAGGGGTTTTGTATAGAGAGTCTTGTATAAATTTTTTGGAGCTTATATCATAGGCAAATAAACCATAAGATTCTGTACCAATCCATAATTTATTGCTTAAATCTTTAGTGATTTTAATATTCCCAGGGAAATTTGAAAAAGGAGTATTTAAGGTGTCTAAAATGTTGTATTTTAAGGAGTAATGAAATATTTTACCCTTATCTGTACTTATAAATAGCTCTTCGGTATCAGATATAACAATATTTAAAATTTCAGATACATTATGTGCTATGTTTGGTATTTGAGTAATTTTTTTAAATGAAGATGTTGTGTAATCATAATTAAAGATTTCTCCTTGTTTAGTAGCTAAAACAATTTTGTTTTTATTACTTGATATTAGTTGGGTTTTCTTGTCTTTTAAAGCTTTGAAATGATTATAGTTACCTAATGTATCGCAAATAGTAACAAGTCCATTTTTAGTATTAATCCAAATATTATTATTAAAATCTTTATGTAAACTTTTAATAGCATCATCAGGTTCTAGCTCTTTAAATAAGTCTTTTATGCTAGTGTAATAATAATTAGAACCATCATATTTTGCAAACCCAGAAGAATGTCCCAGCCATATATAACCATAATAATCTTGAATAATACTATTAATAGGTAATGGTTTTTTATTATAAGTAGGTTCTATATGGATAAAATTAGAATGTTCTTGCCCTATGAGAGAAACACCATTTAATAGTAAATATGCAATTAAAAATATAGATTTAAATGTGTGTTTTCTAATATTTTGTTTTATTAAGATGGCTTTTTTCATCAAAAATATTACAATATTGTTAAGTTTATTTAAGTGTAAATGTAATTACAAATGTATCCATAACAATTTAATTAAAATATTTTTAAATTCATTAAAAGTAGATTATTTAGTCAAATAGGTGTAAAATATCAGCAAATTCTTGTTTTTATTAAAAATAACCACCTCTTAGACTAAATAATCTACTTTTTTGTTAAATGTAATTATCAAATTTGAAATATCTAAATGCGTAACATGTGTTATACGAATATAATGTTACTATTAAAAAATGATTAAGAAATTTAAAATATTCAATTTTCAAGCTTTAGTAAAACAGGTTTGAAATAAACAAAATTAAAATCCATAACAAAATGAAATCAAGAAGAAATTTTATTAAAAAAACTGCGCTTGCAGGAGCAGGAATTACAATGTTACCTAATATGTCTTTTGGAATAAACACAGGTTTATTTGGAAAAGAACAGAAATTAAAGGTAGGGATGATAGGTGTTGGATTGAGAGGAACGAATCATTTAGATAATGTTTTACAAAGAGATGATGTATTAGTAACAGCAATTTGTGATATTGATCCTAGACGTAATACTATTGCCTTAGATAAGATAAAAAAAGCTGGTCAGCCTAAACCTGAAGTTTTTGGATCAAGTGATCTTGATTATAGAAATTTGTTAGAGTTGAAAGAAGTAGATGCAGTAATAATTTCTACACCTTGGTTATGGCATACCCGTATGGCAAAAGATGCAATGAAAGCTGGAAAGTATACAGGTTTAGAAGTGTCAGCAGCCAATACCATGGAAGAATGTTGGGATTTGGTAAATACATACGAAGAAACAGGTACACATTTAATGATATTAGAAAATGTGAATTATAGACGAGATGTACTTGCAGTATTAAATATGGTAAGACAAAATGTGTTTGGCGAGTTGGTTCATTTTAGATGTGGTTACCAACACGATTTGCGTTTTGTAAAACTAAATGATGGAAAAAGTGCTTATGGTAAAGGAGTTGAATTTGGAGATAAAGGTATTTCAGAATCAGCATGGAGAACGCAACATTCATTATTAAGAAATGCCGATGTGTATCCAACCCACGGAGCAGGTCCAATAGCAGCTATGTGTGATATTAATAGAGGGAATCGCTTTACCTCTTTAACAGCCAATGCATCAAAAGCTATAGGATTAAACGATTATATCGTAAAACATGGAGGAGAAGATCATCCAAATGCAAAATTAAAATTTAAACAAGGAGATGTGATAACATCAACAATAGAAACAGCAAACGGAGAGACAATTATTGTAACACATGATTGTAATTTACCAAGACCTTATTCTTTAGGATTTAGAGTTCAAGGAAGTAACGGACTATGGGAAGTAGACGGAAATAGAATCTATATTGAAGGTGAATCTGATCCACATCGTTGGGATGTAGCAGATGAATGGTTAAAAAAATACGACCATCCATTATGGAAAAAATATGGAGAACATGCTTTAGGTGCCGGACACGGGGGAATGGACTTTTTTGTTATCAATGCCTTTATAGAATCAGCAAAATTAAATATTGCACCACCAATGGATGCGTATGATGCAGCAGCGTGGAGTGCCATAACACCACTATCAGAACTTTCAATAGAAAACAACGGAGAACCTCAAGACTTTCCAGACTTTACAAGAGGAAACTGGATTAAAAGAAAACCTTATAACTGGATGAAAGATACTTATTAAAGTATTTATGTATCTAGTCGAATATTCAACTCAATCATTAACTTAAATTAACTTTATGAAAAAATTAATCACATGTTTAATAATTTCTATGCTGGGTATATTTTATGTCCAAGCACAAGACAAAACAGTTACAGGAACTGTTTTTGATGAAACTGGTGGACTTTTACCTGGTGCCAGTATTTTAGAAAAAGGAACAGTAAACGGAACATTAACGGATTTTGATGGTAAATTTTCTATTTCACTAACAACTAAAAATCCGACTCTAGTAATTTCTTATATGGGTTTTACTACTAAAGAAGTCAAGTTAAATGGACAGTCAACTATTACAATTGAATTAGTTCAAGATACCGCATTGTTAGATGAAGTAGTTGTAGTAGGTTTTGGTACTCAGAAAAAAGTAAACCTTACAGGGTCTGTTGCTTCTGTAGGTAGTGACATGCTTGAAAGTAGACCTATTACTAGTGTTTCAGCTGGACTTTCAGGGTTGTTGCCAGGTGTGTCAGTGAATCAATCTACAGGTATGCCAGGTTCTGATAGTGGTACAATTAGAATTAGAGGTACGGGTACTTTAAATCAAGCTTCTCCTATGGTGTTAATTGATGGGACTGAAGGCTCTTTAAATGATGTGCAAGCTAATGATATTGCAAATATATCCGTGTTGAAAGATGCTGCATCTGCTGCTATTTATGGTTCAAAAGCGGCAAATGGTGTTATTTTAATTACAACTAAAACAGGTAAATTTGGAGCTCCATTGATTAATTTTTCAAGTGATGTAGGGTGGCAATCTGCAACAGTATTACCAGATTATTTAGGTTCTTATGATTACGGAGTTTTATATAACGAAGCCTTAACTAATAGTGGAAAAACACCTGCTTTTAGTGATAATGATTTAGAATTGTTTAAAAATGGAACTGATCCGTATGGACACCCAAATACAGATTGGCAAGATCTTTTATATCAGGGTTCAGGTTTTGTTAATACCAATACTTTAGGTATATCAGGAGGCTCAGAGATAACTAAGTATAGAGCGTCTATTAATCATCAAAAACAAGATGGTATTATAGAGCATACTGGTAAAAATGAGTATAATGCAAGGCTTAATCTTTCTGTTACTCCTAAAAAATGGATTACTACAAATATGAATTTATCATATACTCTAATGGATCGTGAAGAGCCAAATAATGCCTATGTAGGTGGGGGAATTGATCAGATAATAAGACAAGTAAATAGAATTTCTCCATGGGTTCCTTACAAAAATGAAGATGGAACTTATGGAACTATTGGAGATGGTAATCCAATCGCGTGGATAGATTTGGGACCACAAATTAACTACAAACGTAAAACTTTTGTAGGAATTGGTTCGATTAAGGCCGATTTATTTGAAGGTTTAAGTGTTAAAGCTTTGGTTTCTCACAGAAATGTAGAATCTAATAATTCAGAAATGAATAAAGAGATTCAATACAATTCATCAAAATACCATGGGCCTACAAAATTGACAGAAAGTTTTAGTACAACTACTCGTAATACATTTGATTTGACTGCAAATTATAATAAAACTTTTAATGATGTGCATAATTTGGGTGCTTTGGCTGGATATCATGCGGAATCTTATGATTATAAAGTATTGACGGGATATCGTGAAAATTTTCCAAACACTGAACTTTCAGATTTAAACGCAGGATCTACTAGCGGTATGAAAAATACAGGGTATACACGCGAACTAAATATGACCTCTTGGTTTGGGCGTATTAATTATGATTATTTAGGACGTTATTTGTTTGAAGCAAATATAAGGTCTGATGCTTCTTCACGTTTTTCTGAAGATAATAGAGTAGGTGTGTTTCCTTCTTTCTCTGCTGGTTGGCGTATATCTGAAGAGGAGTTTTTTGAGAGTGCAAGAGATAATATATTTAATGATTTAAAATTTAGAATTTCTTGGGGGCAATTAGGTAATCAAGATGCATTAAGTGACTATTATCCAACTATCCCAACTTTGGGACTAGGAGTGGATTATCCTTATAATAGTAATATAAACTCTGGAGCAGCTATAACAGATGCTAAAAATGCAGATTTAATTTGGGAAAAAACAACAAGTTATGGTATAGGTGTAGATGCAAGGATATTTAATACACTTGATATTACTATTGATTTATATAAAAAATTAACTGAAGGTATAATTATGCAAGTGCCTGCACCAGATGAATTTGCTTTAAGTAATTTTTTTGATAATGTTGGTGAGCTAGAAAATAAAGGGGTAGAAGTGAGCCTAAATTATAATGAAAAATTTGGAGATGTAGGTTTTGGGTTTAGTGGAAATGTAGCTTTCAATAAAAATGAACTGATTCAATTGGCGGGGGTTGATCAAATTATTAGTGATCGCACAATACGTAAGCTAGGTGAATCTTTAGACTCTTGGTATGGTTATAAGACAGATGGATTATATCAAAGTCAAGATGAAATTGATTCTTATGCAACCAATACTCTTTATAGAAGTCAAATTAAACCAGGTGATTTACGCTATGTTGATGTTACTGGAGATGGTAAGGTAGATGCAGATGATCGTGTAATATTAGGTGATTCTACACCTAATTTAATTTTTGGATTTAATTTTACATTAGAATACCAAAACTTTGATTTTATGGCATTTTTCCAAGGAACTGCGGGAGGACATGGTTATATGGATAGTTCTGCTATAGGTTCAGCAAATGGAGATAGTGTTAAACCAGCAGCATTATGGCTGGATAGTTGGACTCTCGAAAATACTGATACTAACGTACCAAGACTTATTGATAATACAGTTGGGCCAAGTTTGCCACAAAATTCAACTACAAGTTACTGGTTGAGAAGTACTGATTACTTAAGAATGAAGAACCTTCAGTTAGGGTATAATATTCCTTCAAAAATATTAGATAATTGGAATATTTCACGTTTGAGAGTTTATTATAGTGCTCAAAATTTATTTACAATTACATCTTATCTTAAGGGGTGGGATCCTGAAGCGCCATCTGGACGTGGTAGTAGTTATCCTGTTGTAAAAACAAATTCAATAGGTATTAATTTAACTTTTTAATTTATAGTAAAAGATGAAAAAAATAATATATTTATTAGCAATAGTTGTTGTATTCAACTCTTGTGACGAATCCTTTTTAGAAACGGATCCTAATGATGCTCTTTCACCTTCAACTTTTTGGAAAACCCAAAATGATTTAGACTTAGCTTTAACTGGTTGTTATAGTGGTTTTGAAGATGGAGGTTCAATTATATATCGAGATTGTGGATCAGATAATGCTTATAATAATTTTCCTTGGGAAGGATGGAAAAATATAGGAAATGGAGAATTATCTCCAGCTGACCCAGGTTCTACTTATTATGATTTTACAATAATAAATAGATGTAACGAGTTTATTGAAAATGTTGATTTTGCTGTTGATGTAGATGAGAATCTTAGGGAGGTATATAAAGCTCAAGCACGTTTTATTCGTGCCTTTAAATATTATGTTTTAACAACAAATTATGGTGATGTTCCTTTAATAACTCAGAATTTTGGTACTCCAGAAGAAGCTAAAGTTTCAAGGGATTCACAAGAGGTAGTTCGTAATTTTATTGAAGACGAATTAAATGATGTGATTAATATTTTGCCTGATGCTTATTCCGCTGCAGAATATGGAAAAGCTACAAAAGGCGCTGCACAAGCATTACTAATGCGTTACTTTCTTTATTTTAAAGAATATCAAAAAGCTTTATCAACTGCAAATAGTATTAGTGGATATTCTTTAAACGCTACATTTGAAGGCCTATTTGACCCTGCAAACGAGCAAAATAGTGAAATAATTTTATCTGTACAGTATACTCCAGATCTTTATTCAATTGGTTTTACACCTTATTTACCAAATGGTATTGGAGGGTGGTCTTCTGTAGTGCCAACACAGTCTTTAGTTGACGCTTTTGAAATGGCAGATGGACGAACAATTGATGAAGCTGAAAATGATGGGGATTATGACCCTACAAATCCATATGTAAATAGAGACCCTAGATTGAGAGCTTCTGTTGTTTATCCAGGACAAGTATTTGCAAACAATGTTTACCGTTCTATTGAAGTTGGTGACGATGATTACTATAGTAAAGCAAATAATTCTTCTAAAACTGGATACAACTTTAAGAAATATACTAGTTTTATGGATTTAGACCCAGGTTCAGCTTATTGGAATATGGGTAATGATATTTTTATTTTTAGATATGCAGAAGTGCTTCTAACAATAGCAGAAGCTAAGTTAGAATTAGGTCAGATAGATAATGAACTTTATGAAGCAATAGATGCTATTCGCTTAAGAGCTGGTATGCCAGAAGTTGATAGAGTTAAATATGCAGATGAATTAAGTTTAAGGAAGTTAATTAGAAATGAGCGTAGAGTTGAATTTGCAATGGAAGGTCTTCGTAGAGATGATATTATACGTTGGGGAATTGCTTCAGAGGTTCTTAATGGTGATTTGTTAGGGGCTAACAGAGGAACTGTATTGGATACTAAACAACCTAATGGTGATTATAATGTATTAATGAATTTGGATCCAAACATAATTGAGAATCGATCTTTTCAAGTTCCTAAAAATAATCTTTTACCTATACCGCAAAGCGCTATTGATAAGAACCCTAATTTAAAACCGAATAACCCAGGTTATTAATTGTTTGAACTCAAATTATTATTAAAAAATAATTTTTATTTGATTCAATAAGTTTATCCCGTCAGCTTTTTTATGGTTGGCGGGGTTTATTAAATCTACCATTAATTTTTTTGTTACAATTTATTATAATTATAAATTCATTTGGAAATATAAATCCTAAAAAATAATGTTTTAAAAGAATTGATAAATTAACTAGAGTATTTAATACTTTATAAAAAAAAGTTTTCTTATAAAGTAATAATGGAACCTGTAAGCTTTTACGAATTATTTTATAAAAATTATAAAAAATAAATATATATGATAAAACTTTATAATTCATTTGTGATTTTTTTTATAACTATATTTTTAATTGGTTGTAATAATCAACATCAACAAAAAACAATTTTATTCAATTCAAATTGGCAATTTGTTAGATTAGACGATAAGGGTATTGCAAAAGTAAACATTGAAAATCAAGGAACAGGCTGGAAATCACAATATAATGTTACACATGTGGTATCAGAAGGTAATCTTGGATTAGATAAAGATATTGTAAATAGTGAGTTTAAATTACTTGAATCTGCCGATTGGCAATCTATATCAATTCCTCATACACCTAAAATTGAAGATTTAACTGTATTGAAACAATGGCAAGGTATCTGCTACTATAAAAAAGAATTTATAGCAGACAATAATTGGAAGGATCAAATTTCTTATATTGAATTTGAAGGAGCCATGCATCTAGCGGATATTTGGATTAATGGAAAACATGTTATGCAGCACGCAGGTGGGTATACTCCATTTGTGATTGATGTTTCTAATAATTTAAAATTTGGTGAGTCTAATGAAATAGTAGTTAGGTTAGATAATAGGAATAATGAACTCATACCACCGGGTAAACCAGTCGATAAATTAGATTTCAATTATTATGGTGGAATTTATCGAGATGTAAATTTTATTATAAAAAATAAGATACACATAACACATCCAATTTTAGCAAATGAAGTAGGAGGTGGCGGTGTGTTTGTTACGTACCCAAAAGTTACCGATCAAAATGCAGTTGTTGCTGTTAAAACTCAAATAATAAATGAGCTAGATAAGAATTGTGAAGTAGAGGTACATCAAAGACTGTTGACAATTAATGGGCTTTTTCAAGAACGAAATATCGGTGTGGAAATAGGCAATACAAAAACAATTTTAAATCTTTCGTCAGGAGAAAGTAAACATGTTAAGCAAAATATTAATGTAAAACAGCCTCAACTTTGGTCTCCAGATGCACCCTATCTTTACTTATTAAAGACCGAAGTGTTACAAAATGGTAAGATTATTGACAGCGAAGAAAGACGTATAGGTATACGTAGTATAGCTTTTACAAAAAAAAATGGTTTTGAAATAAATGGAACAAAGCTACGGTTGGAAGGTAGTAATAGACATATGGAATATCCATATATAGGGAATGCAATTTCTGATTTAGCACAATATAGAGATATTTATCATATCAAAGAAAGTGGATTCAACACAGTACGCTTGGGGCATTATGTTCAAGATAAATCTGTACTCGAAGCTTGTGATGAGCTAGGTCTTTTAGCTATTGAACCTATTCCAGGTTGGCAATTTTTTAATGAGAATGAACAATTTTGTGAGCTGACTTATAGAGATATAAAACATATGATACGCCGAGATCGAAATCACCCTTCTATTATTATGTGGGAAGTTATTTTAAATGAAGCATGGCCTCCAAATTGGTGGAAAGACAAGGCTTACAATTTTGCAAAAGCAGAGTATCCAGGCAATCAATTTTTTGTTTCTGGAGATAGTTATGGTTATTATGGTTGGGATGTTCAATATAATGATTGGGAAGAAGGCTTCAAACGACCAAATATAAGTGAAAAAGCTGGTTTTATAAGAGAATATTACGACTATGAATTTGGAGGACATTATAGTACTACAAGGGTTAAAAGAGGAGATGGAGAAAAAGCTCTGCTACAAAATGCTTGGAATGCACAATGGTCTCATAATAGATATAGAGCCCAATATCCTCAAACTGCAGGTGATGCAGTTTGGAGTATGTACGATTATAACCGTGGCTGTTGTGACAACATCTGTCGCAGTGGAATAGCTGATATTTTTAGAATTGATAAATTTAGTGTCCCGTTTTACAAAAGTCAGATGTCTATTGGAACACCACTCCCATCAGGGATTTTTAAGCCATATGTGTTTATTGCAAACTATTGGGATAATCAATTAGATAATAATAAGCTGGTGGTCTATTCTAATACAGAAGAAGTAGTACTGGAAATAAATGGAAAACAAGTAGCTAGACAGCAAAGTGATAAAGGAATGGATAGTGATTATGGAAACACTAAAGAAATGTGGTATAATGGAGGAAATCCTTTTGACGGGGGAAATGGTAACAATCTTGAAAAAGCGCCATTTACATTTAATAATATTAAATGGGAAAAAGGAACGGTAAAGGCAATTGGATATGTAGATGGAAAAGCATTAACAGAATATGAAATTTCTACACCAATAAAAGCTTCTAAATTATCTATTGATTATTTTGAATCAGGTAAAAAAGCATCTATAAATGACTTATTGATTGTCTATGTGAAAATAAAAGATTTAAATGGAACACTATGTATAAATGATTCGTCAAGTATTTTATTAGAAGTTATTGAAGGGGGAGAGATTGTTGGACCAAATACAGTTGAAGCAGAAGCAGGAATTGCATCGTTTATTGTAAAGACACATGATGTAGGTCAATTAGAAATAAATGCAAAATCTGATTTTGATCATAAATCAATAAAATGGAATCTTTATTAAAATTTAAGAAAGAACAAAACTAGTTCTAGTGCTATTAGTAATTATTATCCATTAATAAAAATACGTTTGAATAAAAAATATAAAATGAACAAAAAAATCATCTTTTCATACCTGATTTTAAGTTTGTTATTACTTGTTGGTGATGCATGTAAAAATACCAAGGTAACTTCAGATAAAACTGAAGAAACTATAGAAACCGAAACTAGCATTTCTATACCAACACTAGCAAATAGTTGGGTTGTAAATAACCCAAAAGCTACAAGATTAGTTATAGGTAAAAGAGGAATTAAAAATTGGACAAATGCTACAGATAAAATTAGAACCTATTTTTACGCTAAGGATATAGGAGTTATAAATGTTGGACTTAATGCTAAATTTACAGGGGCAAGCAAACTTAAAGTAACGTTGGGAGGTGCTTCAAAAGAAATTGATTTAGAAGCTTCAGAATCAGTTAGTAAATATGCAATAGGAACTTTTAATATTGCAGAACCAGGCTATCATTATTTAGAATTAGAAGGGATTTCAAAATCAGGAGATACTTTTGGAGAAATTTCTGAAATTTTATTGGGAGATGCTTCTTGGGAATCTAAAATAAGTTTTGCAACTAAAGACTGGTCATATTGGGGAAGACGAGGACCATCGGTACATTTAAGTTTTGAAAAACCAGCAGATAAAAATATAAAGTGGTTTTATAACGAAATTACTGTTCCTGAAGGAAATGACCCTATAGGTTCCTATTTTATGGCAAATGGATTTTCTTCTGGTTATTTTGGTATGCAAGTAAATACAGAAACTGAAAGACGTATTTTATTTTCGGTCTGGAGTGCTTATGATACACAAGATCCAAAACAAATACCAAAAGAATACTCTGTTTTACCGCTTGGTAATGGAGATGGTGTTACAGTAGGTGAGTTTGGTAATGAAGGTTCTGGAGCGCAAAGTTATTTTGTGTACGATTGGAAACCAAATGTAACCTATAAATTTTTACTAAAAGGAGAATCTAATGCAGAGAATTCCATAGATTATACAGCATATTTTTACGCACCTGAGGTTGGAGATTGGAAATTAATAGCAAGTTTTAGAAGACCATTCCCAACAGGTTCACATTTAACAAGATTGCATTCGTTTTTAGAAAACTTTTCAACTTCTACAGGAGATAAAAGTAGAAGTGTTAAATATACAAACCAATGGATGTATGACACAGAAGGTAATTGGAATGAAGCTACTGCTGCTAAATTTACTATCGATAATACTGGTGCAAGTGGAGTTCGGTTCGATTATGATGGAGGTTCAGAAGGGGATTCTTTTTACTTAAGAAATTGCGGATTTTTTAGTGATAATGAAGTTCCAAATACTAAGTTTACTAGAGTGTCGGGAGGTGCTGCTCCAACAATTGATTTTTCAACTTTAGAAGTACCTAATATAAAAATCACTCGATAGTTTTTATAAATTTTAGAATGTTTAATTATTGAGCATAGTTTGTAATAAAAAACCTTATTGTAATGAAAAAAAATCTAGATATATCTTTAATCATTGTTTATTTATATAGTATTGCAATATTGGGAATTTCTTGTAGTAAGACAAATCAAGAAAGCTCAATTATTGAAGAACCGACCCCTCCAGTTACAGAAGAGCCAGAACAATCAGAGGCTCCAACTAAAGATGATTTAATAATTTTTATACCCTGTGAAGGAAATAGTTGGGTGGTTGATAATCCAACAGCTACAACAAATATGGTGGTAGAAGGTGGAATTAAAAACTGGTCAAATACTACTGATAGAATTAGAACTTATTTTTATGCTACTGCTACAGGAGATATAGATGTTGGGCTGAATGCTAAATTTACAGGGACCACTAAATTAAAAGTAACACTGGGTAATGTTTCTAAAGAAGTATCTTTTGAATCTTCAAGTACTACTATTAAACATGTGATTGCCACTTTTAATATTACAGAAATAGGGTATCATTATGTAGAGTTAGAAGGTGTTTCTAAAACAGGAAATACATTTGGAGAAATTTCAGATATCATATTAGGTGATACTGTTTGGACTTCACATATTGATTATGTGGAAGCAGATTGGTTTTATTGGGGAAGAAGAGGTCCGTCTGTTCATTTAAATTTTGATGAACCAGCAGGTAAAGATATTACTTGGTTTTATAATGAAATAACCGTTCCAGAGGGTAGTGATCCTATAGGTTCCTATTTTATGGCAAATGGATTTTCTTCAGGTTATTTTGGGATGCAAGTGAATTCTGAAACTGAACGACGAATTTTATTTTCAGTTTGGAGTGCTTATGATACGCAAGACCCAAGTCAAATACCAAAAGAATATACAGTTTTACCATTGGGTTATGGAGATGGAGTTACGGTAGGTGAATTTGGAAATGAAGGTTCTGGAGCACAAAGTTATTTTGTGTACGATTGGAAACCAGATGTAACGTATAAATTTTTATTAAAAGGAGAATCTAATGCAGAGAATTCTATTGATTATACGGCATACTTTTACGCACCTGAAATTGGAGATTGGAAATTAATAGCAAGTTTTAGAAGACCATTTCCTACAGGTGCACATTTAACAGGGTTGCATTCGTTTTTAGAAAATTTTGAAACTAAAACTGGAAGTTTAACTAGAAAAGCGAACTATTCAAACCAATGGATGTATGATACTGAAGGGAATTGGAGTGAAGCTACCTCAGCCAAATTTACAATAGATAATACTGGTGCTAGTGGAGTTCGTTTCGATTATGATGGAGGTTCAGAAGGAGATTCTTTTTATTTAAGAAATTGTGGTTTTTTTAGTGATAATAAAAAGACAAATACACAATTTATTAGACCATCAGAAGGTGTCACTCCTATTATAGATTTTTCAGCTTTAGAAGTGCCTGAGTTGCCAGTTGAAGCTTCTTATACATATTTAGATAGCGCATCTTGGTCTGTAATTGAATATAGCTCACAAGAAGATAATGGAGGAGAGGGAACCACAGGTTTAGCTAAAGATATTATAGATGGTGATATTACTACATACTGGCACTCTTGTTGGGTTGGTGATTGTACAGCAACATCACCTCATTATATAATTGTTGATATGGGAATGTTAAAGTCAGTAGATGGTTTTGGTTTTGTTCAAAGGCAATCTCTATCAAGAGCTGTAAAAGATGTTGAAATTCAGGTGAGTACTGATAATTTAACTTGGGAAAGTTTAGGAGATTTTTCAATTGATAAAACTATAGTTACCCAAAATATTAATGTAAATAATACTAAAGCATTTAGGTACTTTAAGTTTATTGCAAAATCTTCTCATGATGGAACAGAAAATGCAGCTATGGCTGAAATAAAGGCATATATTTTTGATTAAAATATATTTATTTGAATTAATGCTAAAGCCTTTACACTTTTATGGTGTAGAGGCTTTTTTATGTTTTTATTAGAAATATATATTATTTATTTACTAGGTTAAATACCCCTCAATATTCTCAGAATTAATAATATCTAAAGGCAATAAAAGTTGCGGTGGAATTTGTTTGTCAAATAAAAAATGCTCAACTAAATAACTCAAACCTAAATATACCTGTTGCTTAGGGTTTTGATGGATTAAAAAATCAATTTGTCCTTGTTTTAAATAATCAATATTTTTTTTAACAAGATCATATCCAACAATAGCTATAGTGTTTGCTTTTTCTTTAAGAGCTTCAACTACTACATAAGATTTAGAGATGGTTACGAAAAGACCATTTATATTTGGATTTTTTTCTAAAAAAGAATCAATTGATGCATTAAAAATTTCCGATTTTTTATAATTTAAATTAACAGTGGTTATCTTGTAATCTGATGTTTTCAACGATTTAAAATAACTTCTAAATCCTTTTTCTTTTTCTTGTAAATGCGTTGCGTTTTGGTAATCCTCATCTATATGTATAATTCCAATAGTTCCTTTTTTTAACAACATATCCATTAATTTTGCAGCTACCCTTCCGCTTTGATATAAATCTTGACCAATAAAATTATTTGAATAACTTGAATCAATAAAGTTATTGAATGTAGATACTTTTATGTTGTTTTCTGTGCATTTTGCAGCAATTTTAGAAGCTTCTTTTTGAAATAATGGTACCATTAAAATAGCATCGGGTAAGGTAGCTATAACTTCTAATGAAGTTTTAATAAATGTACTTGTTTCTGTTGCATCAAAAACATACTTTTTAATTTCAATGCCAAAGTGTTGAAACTCACTTTCAACTTCTTTTATAGCACCAGTACAAGGTTCCCAATAGGAGTCTTTTTGTGCATCTGGTAAAATTACAGCCAATTTGTATATTTTATTGCTTTTTAAGTTTTTAGCAATTGGGTTTGGTCTATAATCAATTTCATTTAAAATTTTAGTTACTTTTTCTAAGGCAATTTCAGAAACTTTTCCACGCTTATGTAAAACTCTATCAACAGTACCTTTAGAAACACCTGCAAGTTGAGCAATATCTTTAATCGTATATTTTTTCATATTACAAATATATAAAACTTTACGACACAGATTTAAAAATGTGTTCGATAACACAAAAATAATGTGTTCGAGCACATTATTGGTGATTTTCCTTTGATATCTCAAAATTCATTTATAAATTAGCATAATGTTTTATCAGAAATAAGAGTTTTGTTTAAAAATATAAAAATATAATATATTGGAAACAAGTAAATTAAAACCTACTTTGGTGATTTTAGCTGCAGGAATGGGAAGCCGTTATGGTGGGCTAAAACAACTTGATACTTTTACCCCTGAAGGGGCAACCATTATAGACTTTTCAATTTATGATGCATTACAAGCCGGATTCGGTAAATTTGTGTTTATTATTAGAAAAAGTTTTGAAAAAGAGTTTAAAGCAATTTTTGATAAAAAATTGGAAGGAAAAGCTGAAGTTGTTTATGTTTTTCAAGAAATTGATGATGTTCCAGAACAATATCAGAATCCCGAAAGAACCAAACCATGGGGTACAGGTCATGCACTTTTAATGACTAAAGATGTTGTAAAAGAAAATTTTGCAATTATTAATGCAGATGATTTTTATGGAAAGGAAGCCTTTAAAGTAATGGCGCAAGAGCTGGTTAAAATAGATCCTAATTCATATAATTTTAATATGATGGGATATTTGTTGAAAAATACAGTTTCAGAGCATGGTTTTGTTTCTAGAGGTGAATGTGAGGTTGATGAAAATGGTTTTTTAACAGAAATAAATGAAAGGCTTCATATAGAAAAAGTGAATAACTACCTTATAAGAAAAGATGAAAATGGTGTATTTGTTCCAATTGATGGAGATGCTGTAGTTTCTATGAATTTTTGGGGTTTTACACCTAAGTGTTTCGAGTTTGGAGCTTCGCTTTTTGAAAAGTTTCTTGAAGAAAATAAAGGGAATTTAAAAGCTGAGTTTTTTATACCTTTAATTGTAAGTGAAATTTTAAAATCTGGAAAAGCAACTGTTGAAGTATTAAAATCGGATGCTAAATGGTTTGGAGTTACTTATAAAGAGGATAAAGAAATAGTTCAAAAGGAAATTGAACTTTTGCAAAAGAATAAAAGTTATCCAGCAAAACTTTGGTAATATAAAACCTGTATACAAAAAGGTAATTATCAATACATAAAAAATGTACCGCTAAATAATAATATAGATGAAATTAGAACACTTACAAGAAGCTTTTAATCAGTTTAATCATAATTCAAAATTTTTATCGCATTCAGAATTAGCATCTGGTCATATAAACGATACGTATTTAGTTAAAACTTCAGCTGGAATTAATTATGTGCTTCAAAGAATAAACCATGGTGTTTTTAAAAATGTTCCTGGACTTATTTCTAATAAAGTAAATGTCAGTAAACATTTACAAAAAAAATTAGCATACCTTCCAAAATACGAATTAAATAGAAAAGTACTGTCATTTGTAGAAACTACAAACGGCGATTATTATTATACAGATGCTGAAGGTAATTATTGGAACTTAATGGTGTATATAGACAATAGCATTACATTTGAAACTGTAACTAGTGCAGATGTGGCCTATGAAGGTGGAAAATTAATAGGAGGGTTTTTAAATTTAACAAGCGATTTTGATGCGAGTAAACTATCGGAAGTGATTCCAAAATTTCACGATATGCCCTTCCGTTTTTCTCAATTTGAAGATGCTTTAAAAGTTGCTTCAGAAGAAAGAATAGAAAAAGCTAAAGAGTATATAGATCTTGTTTGGAGTTTAAAAGATGAGATGCATATTATTCAAAATTTAAAAGAATCTGGAGATATAAAATTAAGAGTTACTCATAATGATACTAAAATATCAAACGTGCTTTTTGATACTGATAACAAAGGCTTGTGTGTAATAGATACCGATACGGTAATGCCTGGTGTTGTACATTATGATTTTGGAGATGCAATTAGAACTATTTGTAATTCTGCGGCCGAAGATGAAACAGATTTAGATAAAGTAAATTTTAACTTAGAATATTATAAGGCTTATACAAAAGGATTTTTAGAACAAGTTGAATCTGTATTAACACCAACAGAATTAAAATATTTGCCACTTGGTGCAAAAACAATGATTTTTATAATAGCACTTCGATTTTTAACAGATTATTTAAACGGAGATATTTATTTTAAAACTAAATATCCAGAACATAATTTAGATAGAGCAAAAAATCAATTTAAATTAATTGAAAGTATGACTCAAAAAATGGATGTTTATAGCAACTAATAATAAAAACAAAAAATAACTATATGACACAATCAAGCAAGAACAGCACCTTAGTCCCGATACTTATTATTGCAGGACTATTTTTTATTTTCGGATTTGTAACTTGGATTAATGGCGCATTAATTCCATTTATGAAAACCATTAACGAATTAACCGATGCGCAATCTTATTTAGTAGCCTCTGCCTCCTATATTTCTTTTGTAGTAATGGCATTACCAGCTTCTTATATTTTAGAAAAAGTTGGCTATAGAAAAGGAATGTCTTTAGGTTTATTTATTATGGCAATTGGAGCCTTGGTATTTATTCCAGCGGCAGAAGCAAGAACCTATTGGGTTTTCTTGGCAGGTATTTTTATTCAAGGAGTTGGTATGACAATCTTACAAACAGCTTCAAATCCATACATCACAATTCTAGGACCTATTGAAAGTGGTGCAAAAAGAATTGCCATTATGGGGATTGCAAATAAAACTGCAGGTGCTTTAGGTTCATTAATATTTGGAGCTATTTTATTAGCAGGAATAGATGAAGTAAAAGATAAATTAGGTACGGCTTCTGTAGAAGAAAAAGCACATTTATTAGATACTATGGCAGATAGTGTTTTTATGCCATATTTAATAATGGCAATAGTATTATTTGTATTGGGTATTTTAATTAGAAAAGCTCCTCTACCTCACGTGGAAGCATCTCCAATAGAAGAGAGTGAATCTGGAGAAACAACCAAAACAAGTATCTTTCAATTTCCACATTTATGGTTAGGTGTATTAACATTATTCGTTTATGTTGGTGCTGAGGTAATTGCTGGAGATACTATCATCTCTTATGGAATTTCTTTAGGATTTACGGGTGAAGAAGCAAAGTTCTTTACAACATATACATTAATGGCTATGGTAGCAACATATGCATTAGGTGTATTTTTAATTCCTAAATATTTAAAACAAGGTACGGCATTAAAAATAAGTGCAAGCTTAGGTATTATATTTAGTGTTTGTATTTTATTTACTACAGGATTTACATCTATTTTATTTGTAGCTGCATTAGGTATTGCCAATGCATTGGTATGGCCAGCAGTTTGGCCTTTAACTTTAGAAGGTTTAGGAAAATACACAAAAACAGCCTCCGCATTATTAGTTATGGCAATTTCTGGAGGCGCTATTATACCTCCATTATACGGTAGATTGGTAGATGCTAGTAAGCACGAATTAATTACAAGTGGTGTAAATGAAGCAGAAGCAATGGCAACAGCAGCTACGGGTAGCTATTGGATATTAATACCTTGCTATGCCTTAATACTATACTTTGCCTTATCCGGACATAAATTGGGAATGAAAAAGAAATAAGATTAAAAAAAAATACTAAAAAAATAAAGAAATGTTAAAAAGTAATATTGATAAATCAACAGATTTTGAAAAAAGGTTTGAGAATATTGAAACTAAAATTTTTGATAATTCTATAGTAGCTTCTAATGCTGTTGCACTTGAAATTGCAGATTTAATTAGAGTAAAACAAGCTCAAAAACAACCTTGTATCTTAGGTTTAGCAACAGGGTCTTCACCTAAAGGTTTATATGCCGAATTGGTAAGGTTACATAAAGAAGAAGGATTAAGTTTTAAAAATGTAATCACTTTTAATTTAGATGAATACTACCCAATGGAACCAGATTCTGTAAATAGCTATGTTCGCTTTATGAAAGAACATCTATTTAATCATGTAGATGTACTTCCAGAAAATTACCATATACCAGATGGAACGCTAGAAAAAAATGAAATTGCTGAATATTGTGCAGCTTATGAAGCTAAAATTAAATCATTAGGAGGTCTTGATTTACAAATCTTAGGAATTGGTGGAAATGGACATATTGGTTTTAACGAATCTGGATCATTACAAAACTCCAAAACACGTTTAGTAGCTCTAGATCATATTACAAGAGTAGCTGCAAGTAAAGACTTTTTTGGTTTAAGCAATACTCCAAGAACAGCAATAACACTTGGTGTTAAAAAAATTATGGAGGCAAAACGCGTAATTTTATTTGCTTGGGGTGAAGGAAAATCAAATATAATAAGAGAAGCTGTTGAAGGTCAAGTAACAAACCGTGTGCCAGCATCATTTTTACAAGAACATAACAACGCAACAATTGTTCTAGATAGAGAAGCTTCTTCAAAATTAACCAGAGTAAATACACCTTGGTTGGTAGAAAAAATAGTTTGGACAGATAAAGTAATTCGTAAAGCGGTATTAGGATTGGCTCAAAAAGTTTCAAAACCAATATTAATGTTAACAGATACAGACTATATTGAAAATGGATTGAGTGATTTATTAGCAGATTTAGGTCCAGCTTACGATATCAATATCAAAATATTTAACGATTTACAAAATACAATTACTGGTTGGCCAGGTGGAAAACCAAACTCAGACGATAGTAAAAGACCAGAAAGAGCTGAACCAGCTAAAAAAAGAATCTTAATTTTTAGTCCACACCCAGATGATGATATTATTAGTATGGGAGGAACCTTTATTAGGTTACAAAATCAAGGACATGAAGTGCACGTTGCTTATCAAACTTCTGGAAATATTGCTGTAACAGATAGTGAGGCCTTAAGGTATGCAAGTTTTGTATGTGATTATAACGAGAAATTTGGTATTAAAAGTGATGAAGCAGCTGCTATTTATAAAAAGGCTGTTAACTTCTTAAAAAATAAAAAAAATAGTGAAGTAGATATTCCTGAAGTTAGATATATAAAAGGAATTATTCGTAAAGGAGAAGCAAGAGCAACTGCACATTATATTGGATTGCCAGATGATCAAATTCACTTTATGGAATTGCCTTTCTATGAAACAGGTACTATTGAAAAACACCCACTAGGAGAAGAAGATGTTAAGTTAACTATGGAGTTGATCGAAAAAATAAAACCTCATCAACTTTATGCTGCTGGAGATTTAGCAGATCCACACGGTACTCATAAAGTATGTTTAGATGCAATTTTTGCTGCGGTAAAAAATCTAAAATCTAAGAAATTTATGAAAGATTGTTGGGTTTGGTTATACCGTGGTGCTTGGCAAGAATGGGGAATTGATGAAATTGAAATGGCAGTTCCAATGAGCCCAGACCAAGTATTAGAAAAAAGACATGGTATTTTTAAACACCAATCTCAAAAAGATGGCGTTGTATTTCAAGGGGTAGATGCTAGAGAGTTTTGGCAACGTGCAGAAGATAGAAATGAAGAAACAGCCGATTTATACCACGAGTTAGGTATGGCAAGATATGCGGCTATGGAAGCATTTGTACGTTGGAGATTTTAATTAAAAAATAATATAAATGTCATTAATAAAATCAATTTCAGGAATAAGAGGTACTATTGGAGGTAAAGTTAATAATAATTTAACTCCAATAGATGCTGTAAAATTTGCCGCTGCTTATGGTATGTGGCTTAAAAATAATTCAGAAAAAGATAAATTAAAAGTTGTTGTAGGTAGAGACGCCAGAATTTCTGGTGAAATGGTTAGTAGCTTAGTTTGTAATACGCTAGTTGGATTAGGAATTGATGTTGTAGATGTAGGTTTATCAACTACACCTACAGTTGAAGTTGCTGTGCCTTTAGAAAGTGCAGATGGTGGAATTATAATTACTGCAAGTCATAACCCAAAACAATGGAATGCACTTAAATTATTGAATAAAAAAGGAGAGTTTCTCAATGGTGTTGAAGGTGAAAAAGTATTAAATATTGCAGAAAATGAAGCCTTTTTATTTGCCGAAGTAGATGATTTAGGGAAGTATGAAAAAAATGAGCAATATATAGAAAAACATATTTCTGAAGTCTTAAACTTACCTTTAGTTACTGTTGAAGCTATTAAAAATGCTAATTTTAAAGTTGTTGTTGATGCTGTTAATTCTACAGGTGGTATTGCAATTCCAGCTTTGTTAAAAGAGCTTGGTGTTGAATGTGTAGAATTGTATTGTACACCAAACGGACAGTTTCCACACAATCCAGAGCCTTTAAAAGAGCATTTATCAGCCATTTCAGAATTGGTTGTTAAAGAAAAAGCAGATTTAGGTATTGTGGTTGATCCAGATGTAGATAGGTTAGCTTTAGTTTGTGAAGACGGCTCTATGTTTGGTGAAGAATACACATTGGTTGCTTGTGCAGATTATGTACTCGGAAAAACAAAAGGAAATACAGTCTCTAACTTATCTTCATCAAGAGCTTTAAGAGATATTACAGAAAAACATGGTGGAACATACCAAGCAAGTGCCGTTGGAGAGGTAAATGTTGTAGAACTGATGAAAGCTTCAAATGCTATAATTGGTGGTGAAGGAAACGGAGGAATTATTTATCCAGAATCACACTATGGAAGAGATTCACTAGTTGGTGTAGCCTTATTTTTATCGCATTTAGCAAGTTTAAAAATTTCTTGTAAACAGTTACGTGATAGTTATCCAAATTATTTTATGAGTAAAAATAAAATTCAATTAACTCCTGAAATTAATGTAGATGCTATTTTAGAAAAAATGGCTTCAAACTATAAAAATGAGGATATTAGTACTATAGATGGTGTTAAAATTAATTTTGCTTCAGAATGGGTGCATTTAAGAAAATCTAATACAGAACCAATTATTAGAATTTATACTGAAAGTACTTCTCAAAATAAAGCCGATAATTTAGCTGTACGTATTATTGATGAAATTAAAGAAATAATTTAGAAGATAAGATTTTAAATATTAAAATTTAATAATAGTTGTTTAGATTCCCCTAATCTTTCGCTGGAAGATAAGGGGAATTTTTTTGTAAATTATTGATGTTTCTATAGATACTAGTAATCAAACGATGATTTTGTTATTGTTTTTACCAGCAATATAACAGCTCCTACTAAACATATTTATAATATTAAAAAACGTAGATTAAATTAAAATTAACCTTTAAAAGTGTTAACTACCAAGACTTTCCATTTAAATATGTTTTTTCAATTTGATGATTTCCAAAAGAATACGGTATAAATCCATATGAGTTAATTGGTTTTGTAAGTATTAAATTTGCTTGTTTCCCTACAGTAATAGAACCAACTTCTTTTTCCAATCCCATAGCATACGCCCCATTAATTGTGGCGGCGTTTATTGCTTCTTCTGGTGTCATTTTCATTTTAATACAAGCAGTAGAAACTACAAAATTCATATTTCCAGAAGGTGTTGAGCCAGGATTGTAATCGGATGCCAAGGCTATTGGTAAGCCTGCATCTATCATTTTTCGTGCTGGCGTGTAGGGAATACTTAAAAAATAAGAACAGCTTGGTAAAGCTACAGGCATTGTTTGGGTGTTTTTTAAAATTTCTATATCATCATTGTGCATTATTTCTAAATGATCTACAGATAATGCATTGTAATTTACACCAGTTTTAATACCTCCAATAGCATTAAATTGATTTACATGTATTTTTGGAATAAGTCCATATTGTTTCCCCGCTTCAAGTATAAATGCAGTATCTTTAACTGAAAAGTAGCCAGTTTCACAGAAAATATCTATATAATCAGCTAGTTTTTCTTTTGCAATTGTTGGAAGTATTTCATCAACTAACATTTGTAAATATGCTTGTTTTTTATCTTTATAAATTACTGGAATAGCATGTGCACCTAAAAATGTTGCTTTTATCGGGATTGGATACTGTTCTTTTAGTTGTTTTATTACACGCAACATTTTTAATTCTGCTTCAGCTGTTAAACCGTAACCAGATTTAATTTCAATGGCGCCAGTGCCTAATTTAATCACTTCTTCTAAACGGATTTTACTTTGCTGGTATAATGCTTCTTCTGAAATTTCTTGTAATTTTTTTGACGAATTTAAAATTCCACCTCCTTTATTCGCAATTTCTTCATAAGATAATCCGTGTATTCTATCAACAAATTCTCCTTCTCTATTTCCAGCATATACAATATGTGTGTGTGAATCGCACCAAGAAGGGAGTATCATTTTTCCTGTAGCATCAACAACTTCATCTACAGAAATATTAGGACAAACATTCATTTTTCCAAAATTAGAAATTCTTCCATTTTCAACTAATAAATAAGCGTTTTTAATGCTTGGTAATTCCTTCATTTCTACTCCAGATAAAAATGAAACTGAATGATCTCTAATTTGTATTAACTCTTTTATGTTTTTAAATAAAGTACGCATTTAGTTTTATTCTTTTTGATGTTTAAAGATACAATTTGTTGTTTAGAAACTGATTGCTTAAATGTTTTTAACTTTAGTAAACCTAACAGGTTTTAGAAACCTGTTAGGTTTTTTGTGCTATTAATATCAGTTTTGTCATTCCTGTGAAAACAGATAAACCTTTAGGTTCAGCGGAGCTAATCCATACTCTATGAAAATGGATACCTCCCTCCGTAGTTATGACAGTTTATATTAAACTTTTACGTCATGCTAAACTTGTTTAGCTACGCTGAATCTTCGATTTCAGCATCTCATCCTTCCGCTAGCAATATGCGACCCTGAAACAAGTTTAGGGTGACGGATTTTTAATAAATTTACTTAAACAAATCCTTCAAAATGTTATCCTCAACACTATTTGGTAACGTAATTTTTAAATCGGATCTTCGTTCCATTTCTCGTTTTATAGCAAATAGGGCTTCATCATTTCTTGCCCAGCTTCTGCGAGCAATCCCGTTATTTACATCATAAAATAACATGTTTTTTAGTTTTTTTTCTGCTTCTTTTGTTCCGTCTAACAACATTCCAAAACCACCATTAATAACTTCACCCCAGCCAACGCCACCACCGTTGTGGATTGAAACCCAAGTTGCGCCTCTAAAACTATCACCAATTACATTTTGAATCGCCATGTCAGCCGTAAATTTACTTCCGTCGTAAATGTTGCTGGTTTCTCTGTACGGAGAATCTGTGCCACTAACATCATGGTGATCTCTTCCTAAAACTACAGCTCCAATTTCACCATTTGCAATCGCATTATTAAAAGCTTCCGCAATTTTTGCTCTTCCTTCAGCATCGGCATATAAAATACGTGCTTGAGAACCAACTACTAATTTATTGGTTTTCGCATTTTTAATCCAGGTAATATTATCTTGCATTTGTAATTGAATTTCCTTTGGAGAATTTTTCATGATTTTAGATAAAATACGCATAGCAATAGCGTCTGTTTTATCTAAATCTTCTGATTTTCCTGAAGTGCACACCCATCTAAAAGGTCCGAAGCCATAATCAAAACACATAGGTCCTAAAATATCTTGCACATAAGAAGGGTATTTAAAATCGATATTATTTTTAGCAAATATGTTCGCTCCAGCGCGAGAAGCTTCCAATAAAAATGCATTTCCATAATCGAAAAAGTAGGTGCCTTTTGCAGTATGTTTGTTAATTGCATTTGTTTGACGCACTAACGATTTTTGTACGTGTTTTTTAAACTTTTCTGGATTGTTCCGTATTAAATCATTGCTTTCTTTATAGGTTAATCCAACTGGATAATAACCGCCGGACCAAGGATTGTGTAATGAAGTTTGGTCGGATCCAACATGAACATAAATATTTTCAGTATCAAAACGTTCCCAAACATCAACAATATTTCCAATAAAGGCAATTGAAATAATTTCTTGTTTTTTTTGAGCTTCTTGTACTCGAATAACTAGTTCATTTAAGTCATCAATAAGTATATCTACCCAACCTTGTTCGTACCTTTTTGTAGCTGCATTTGCATTAACTTCAGCACAAACAGTTATACAACCTGCAATATTTCCTGCTTTTGGTTGTGCACCGCTCATTCCTCCTAAACCAGAGGTTAAAAATATTTTTCCAGCGGGATTTTCACCTATTTTTAAAATTTTTCTAAAGGCATTCATTACCGTGATTGTAGTTCCGTGTACAATTCCTTGCGGACCAATATACATAAACGAACCCGCAGTCATTTGTCCATATTGCGTAACTCCAAGTGCATTAAATTTTTCCCAATCGTCTTGTTTAGAATAATTTGGAACCATCATTCCATTAGTAACTACAACTCTAGGCGCATCTTTTGAAGAAGGAAATAAACCCATTGGATGACCAGAATACATGTTTAATGTTTGTGTATCAGTCATTGTAGCTAAATACTGCATTGTTAAAAGGTATTGTGCCCAATTTTGAAAAACAGCACCATTTCCGCCGTAGGTAATTAATTCATTAGGGTGTTGTGCTACCGCTGGATCTAAATTATTTTGAATCATTAACATAATTGCAGCAGCTTGTTGCGATTTTGCAGGATATGCGGTAATTGGACGCGCATACATTTTATAATTTGGTTTAAAACGATGCATATAAATACGGCCAAATGTTTTTAATTCTTCGGCAAATTCTTCTGCTAACTCTTGATGCCATTTTTTTGGAAAGTAACGCAAAGCATTTTTAATGGCTAATTGCTTTTCTTCTAAAGAAAGAATGTCTTTACGTTTTGGAGCAGGATTTCCATTTGTTGGATATGGCTTTTTCTCTGGTAATTCCGAAGGAATTCCTTGTAGAATTTCAGTCTGAAAATTGGTGTTTGTTGTAATCATATTATTTTTTTTGATTTACCTTAAGAATCCTAAATTTATATTTTGCTTCGACTTTTGTTTAGAAATCTCATAGTAGTGTGTGACCCTGAATCAAGTTCAGGGTGACGTTTATATTTTAATAAGTTTCAAATTCAGCATCATATTCGCTGTAGCAATTGTTTTCTTCTGAAGTGATTTCTAATAATGTATTAGATTTTAGTAGGGTAATTGCCTTTTCAATATCCAAAGCAAATACACGATCTTCAGTTGTGTGTTCAATTTTAGACCGAATAAGTTGATGCACTTTGTTTAATACCTTACTAGAATGTAAGGGTTTTCTAAAATCAAAAGCTTGTGCTGCACATAGCATTTCAATAGCTAATATTTTTTCTAAATTATTGAGCACTCTCAACGCTTTTCTTCCAGAAATTGATCCCATACTAACGTGATCTTCTTGTCCTAATGATGTTGGAATACTATCGGCACTAGCAGGAAAACACAAGCCTTTGTTTTCGCTTACTAAGGCAGCAGTTGTGTATTGTAAAATCATAAAGCCAGAGTTTAAACCAGAATCTTTTATTAGTAGGCGAGGCGTGCCATCGTATTTACCTTCCAAAGATAAATAGGTTCTTCTGTCTGAGATACTACCTAGTTCTGCGGCAGCTAAACAAGCATAATCAAGTGGCATAGCTAAAGGTTGGCCGTGAAAACTTCCGCCACTAATAATTAAATCTTCTGAAATTATTATAGGGTTGTCTGTAACCGAATTCAATTCGGTTTCAACAACTTCTTTTAAATGCAGCCAAGCATTCCTAGAACTTCCGTGAACTTGTGGAATGCAGCGCATAGAGTATGGGTCTTGTACTTTTCCGCAGTTGGTATGTGAATTTCCTATTTCAGAATCTTTTAAAAAGGTTCGCATTCTTGCAGCTACATGAATGTTTCCCTTATAAGGTCTTGTTTGGTGTAATTTTCTATAAAAAGGTGTTTGAGACCCCATTAAACCTTCAATCATTAAACTTCCAATTAAATCGGCGTGCGATAGACATTTATACATTTTATCAACCACCATTACAGCGTGCGCTAATATAAATTGCGTACCATTTATTAATGCCAAGCCTGCTTTTGGATGCAATGCTATCGGTTCTAAATTAAATTTTTTTAAAATAATTGATGTTTCAAAAAGTTCATCTTTATAATATACCTGTCCTTCTCCAATTAGCGGTAAGAATAAGTGAGCTAAAGGACATAAATCTCCAGATGCTCCAACAGAACCTTGTTCGGGAACCATTGGAATTGCATCATTTTCTATATGCCATAAGATACGCTTTAAAACGGTTGAAGATATTCCTGAAAAGCCCTGAGATAACGAATGTACTTTTAAAATTAACATTAATTTGGCCAAGTCTTTTTCTATAGGTTTTCCTACACCAACTGAATGACTTAGTAATATTTTACGTTGCAATTCACTTGTTTTATCTTTTGAAATTCGGGTATCGCATAAAGGTCCGAAACCTGTGTTTATACCGTATACAGCTTTGTCTTTCTTAGCTGTTTCTAAAACAATTTTATGGCAAGCCTCAATTTTAGTAAAGGCTTCATCTGTAAGGGTTGCTTTAAGTTCTCCATTTAAAATTTGTAAAACTTTACCAACTGTAAGTGAGTCTATTCCGTAGTGAAACATATCTGTTTATGGTTTTATATTCACAAATTTAACATTATATTTGATGCTTAACAATACTATTAATACATCTAACTAATAACTATGAGTTATCAAATTGAAATAAGACATCTTAATTATTTTTTGGCAGTTGCAGAAGAATTACATTTTAGAAAAGCAGCTGATAAGTTGTTTATTTCACAGCCTGGATTAAGCAGGCAAATAAAGCAGTTAGAGGCAGATTTAGGCGTTGCCTTGTTTGAAAGAAATAATAGAAATGTAACTTTAACCAAAGCTGGTGAGTATCTTCAAAAGGAGGTTGGTAAACATTTAAGGATGTTAGATACTATTTTAAATACTACAAAGCGTATTAATGATGGGGTAGAAGGAAATTTAAATTTTGGATATGTAGGTTCTGCAATGCAGTATATTATTCCTGAGTTATTGGTTCAAATTAGAAATGAATATCCTAATATTCATTTTAGTTTAAAAGAAATGGACAATCAAAAGCAGGTAGATAATTTACAAATGCAAGAGATTGATATTGGATTTGTAAGATTGGAACGTGTGCCAAACGATTTAGAAATTACCCCCATAGAAGAAGATACTTTTTCGCTAGTTTTACCAGTAAATCACGCTATAAATTCTGAAAACTTTACAGATTTATCTCAGTTAAGAAGCGAATCTTTTATTATGTTTGACCCTTCTTATAGTCCTAATTATTATCAAAAAATAATGCAAATTTTTGATTATTGGGGGTTTACTCCAATTGTTTCTCATAGAACGGTTCATGCATCTTCAATTTATAAATTAATTGAACATAATTTTGGAATTTCAATAGTGCCGAGTTCTTTGCAGATTGGAAATACGAATAGTGTTAAGTTTATAGAATTAAAACATATACCACAACGTACCACATTATCAGCAATATGGAATAAAAATAATAGCAATCCAATTTTAGCTAAAATTTTAGAGTTTATTTTTGAGAAAAGCAAGGTTAAATAACTAATCAATTGTAAATTTTAAGAGGTAACATTTTGCTAGTTAGTTTAAAATAAAATTTAACAGTTTAATTGTATAATAAAATACAAAATACTCCAAAATAGAACGGTTCTAAAAGTAAATTTTCTTATTTTTAAACTTTTAAAAAAAATAAATTTATAGAGTGCTACTGTAAAAGTATCTGTCTGATAATTAGTAATTTAAAAATAAAACCCGATTGCATGTTAAAACAACTCTTATTAAGTATGCCAAAACAAATGATCTATATAATATTGTTAGTAGTTGTTTATGGGTGTAATACTAATGAAAAATATAGTGCGGTAAGTACACCAACTGAAGCATCAACATTTGTAGGTTCAATTAGTTGTAAAGAATGTCATCAGCAAGAATATGAAAGTTGGGAAGGTTCCCATCACGATCAAGCAATGAAATTTGCGGGGCAGCATGCAATTTTAGGCGATTTTGATAATGCTACTTTTACGCATAAAAATGTGAAAAGTACTTTTTTTAAAAAAGATGGTGATTATTATGTAAATACGCAAGGAGCCGATGGAGCATACCGAGATTATAAAATAATTTACACTTTTGGAGTTACACCTTTACAACAATATATTGTTAAACTAGAGAATGGAAAATTTCATTGTTTAATTACTGCTTGGGATTCTGTAGAAAACAAATGGTACCATTTACAACCAGATTTAGATATTGCAACAGAAGAATGGATGCATTGGACAGGTGGTTCTATGAACTGGAATAATATGTGTGCAGACTGTCATTCTACCAATGTACATAAAAATTATGATGGAGAAACAGATACCTATACCACTACTTTTAGTGAAATAAATGTAAGCTGTGAAGCTTGCCACGGACCTTCAAGTGCACATGTAGATTTTTATGAAAAAGAGCTTACTGGCACTCCTCCAAAAATGCATATGGGAACTAATTTGAGTTCTAAAGATTTAGTGCAACAATGTGCTCGTTGTCATTCTAGAAGATCACAATTTACAGATTATTATGATTATGAAGGTCATTTTCTGGATCATTACAACCCACAATTATTAACAGATCCTACTTATTTTGTTGATGGGCAAATTAGAGATGAGGATTATGTATATGCATCTTTTATGCAAAGTAAAATGTATGCTGAAGGAATTTCGTGTAGAGATTGTCACGATGTACACTCTATGGAATTAAAAATACAAGGAAATAACCTTTGTTTAACTTGCCATGTTCCTAGTTATAATACTCCTGAACATCATTTTCACGAAGTAAATACAGAAGCTTCACAATGTATAAATTGCCATATGACAGGTAGAATTTACATGGGAAATGATTTTAGAAGAGACCACAGTTTTAGAAATCCGAGACCAGACCAAACTGAAAAATACGGTACGCCAAATGCTTGCAATTCTTGTCATACAGATAAAAGCGCTAAATGGGCAGCAGATTTTGTAAGAGAAAAATATGGAGAAGAACGTGCAGATCATTTTTCAGACCATCTTTTAGAAGGGTTTCATAATGATAAAAAAGGCTATGAAACAGTATTTAGCAACACTAATTACCCTGAAATTGCTAGAGCAACAGCTATAAACCAATATATGACACATCAAGTAACACTTGAAGATGTAAATAACTTACTTCAGTATTTAAAAGATTCTTCGGCATTGGTTAGAAACGAAACTGTAAAAGCATTAGAATCAACTAGAAGCCCAGAGTTTGCAAATGATGTAGCGCCTATGTTAAAAGACTCTATACGTTTGGTAAGAATTTCTGCAGCAAGGTATTTTAATTTGCTTGGAATTGATAAGTTAGAGGATGTTGCTTATAAGAATGCAACAAAAGAATATTTAAAAGATTTAGAGTATAATTTAGATTTTGCTTCTGGAAACCATCAAAAAGCAATCTATTATCAATCTAAAAACAATACAGAAGCAGCTATAAAACATTATGAAAGAGCTATTGAAATAGATAATTATTTTAATATGTCTAGAATGAATTTAGCTTTAATTTACTATCAAATAGGTAGAGTTAAAGAAAGTGAAGCTCTTTATTTAAAAGTAGTAGAACAAGAACCAGAATTTAGTTCGTCATACTATATGCTTGGATTGTTGTATAACGAAACTGGTGATACCGAAAAATCTATGAAATATTTAGAGCTTGCAACTAAAAAAGAGCCTAGAAATTCAAGTGTGTTTTACAATTATGCATTGATGCTTCAAAAAGCTGGAGACAATAAAAAATCTATTGAAATAATAAATGAAGGTTTAGAGTTTTTTCCAAATACAGAAAGATTGTTGTATGTTAAATTATTAGGACAGTTAAATTTAGATAACAGCGCAGCGGCTAAAGTTACCTGTTCTGCATTGTTGAAAATTGCTCCAGAAAACACCGATTATTTAAATATTTTAAAAAGCTTAGAATAGTTTTCTTCTAAAATGTATTGTACGTTGTTTAAGCACTAATTAACAGTAAAAAAATAAAATGCATTATGTCTCATAAACCATTTCAATTTAAACAATTTGCAATTCAGCAAGATAAAACGGCTATGAAAGTTGGTACAGATGGTGTTTTGTTAGGCGCTTGGGTAACTGTAGACTCAAATCCTTTTAGTATTTTAGATGTTGGAGCTGGAACCGGATTAATAGCTTTAATGTTAGCACAAAAAAGCAATGCAGAATTAATAGATGCTGTAGAGTTAAATAACGATGCTTATGAGCAAACCGTAGCCAATTTTGAAGAAAGCAGTTGGGGCGATAGATTGTTTTGTTACCATGCTTCTTTACAAGAATTTGCTGAAGAAATTGATGATACGTACGATTTAATAGTTTCTAATCCGCCGTTTTATACTTCTACGTATAAAGAGTTAGAAAGTGAGCGGGCAATGGCCAGGCATACCGAAACATTAAGTTATAGAGAATTGTTACAAGGGGTTTCTAAATTATTAGCTAAACAGGGAAATTGTGCATTTATAATTCCTTTTAATGAGGAAGTTGATTTTATTAAAATTGCTACTGAGTTTAACTTGTTTCCTAATAGAATAACCCATGTAAAAGGAACTGAGACCTCAAAAATAAAACGCAGTTTATTACAATTTTCTTTTGAAGAAAAAGTTATTGAAAAAAGTGAGCTTATTATTGAAATTGAACGTCATAAATATACAGCCGATTATATAAATTTAGTGCAAGATTTTTATTTAAAAATGTAATTTTCACTTTGTTTATAACAACTATTAAAAACTACAAAATTAAATTAAGTTTAACTAACCTTATTTATTTTATCATCCATTTCTTTTTTTAAATTAGTTGCAGCTATATAGATACTGATATTCTTTCTTATAAAATATAAAGGGACTATAACTACAACCATTATTGGAAGGGTATATATAAACTCTGTTTCATCAAAATAATCTAAACCATCATTTAATATTGAAATTAATTGAAACAGGTAAGTTGCTATTGGAATTATTAAAGCGTGGCTCCACCATTTACTGTGAGTAATGTATAATAATGTGAGTAAAAAAAGGGGAACAAATTTGCTAAAAATATAATAAATATAAACATCTAATGTTTCAAAATAACCGGCATTAATTGTTCCAAAAACAGTGTCGTATTCTGTTAAGTTTTCTGGAATTTGTACGTGAAAATATAAAAGATAGGGAATGGTAATAATTAGTATCGCAAGTATACTTTCATAAAATAAATATTTTTTTTTAGTAGATTTCATTATAATTTAGATATTAATTAAATATGAAATAAAGAGAATTGTTGTCAACAATAAAACCGTATCTAAATTTACAAAGAATTATTTAATATGCTTGCTTGCTTTTAATGAGAATACATAAAAATTAACCAATGATACTTTCTGGGTTGTAGCCTAAATAGGTTGTGTTTTTGTGTTTAAATACAATTCCGTTTTCTTCAAGTTCTTTTAAAATAGGTTCGTATATGTTTTTTTTAATTGGAATAATAACACCAGTTGTTTTTATTTGTTTATTTAGTATTTTTAAAGTTGCAATGGCAACAGGTAAGCCAACAGTTTTTGCCATAGCGGTATAGGTTTGGTTATCTCCAATACATACCATACTACTTTCAATCTGATGTTGTTTTCCATTGAGTTCATAACCAAAAAGATGTTGCATAACAATCATATCTTTGTCATTTTCTTTTAGGGTCCAACTGTCTTTTAATATTTTTTCAAGAATTTGCGCGGGTGTTGCATTTTTTAAACCTACTTTTTTTGTAGCATCAAAAAGGTTTAATTCTAATAACTTTTCCCAAAGAATATCGTCTTGATCAATTTTTAAATAATGTCTAAGTTTTAATTCAACAGAATCATAGGGGTTATATGCTAAAAACGAATTGGTAAAATCCCGGTAACTCATAGTTTCAGAATCTTCAATTATGTAGCTATCGTCTGTCATACCCAATTGCACAAAAATATTCCAAGCTTTAGAAAAGCCAACGCGTCTAATAGTGCCTCTATATAATGTTAAAATATTTTCTAAACCATAAATGTTTCTATATTTTAAAGAATCTCTATTTGCATAGGCTTCAAATTTTCCAAATCCATCTATATTTAATAGTTCAGTACGTCTAAATAATTTATGATACGGAATGTATTTGTATTTTCCTTCTTGAATAAATTTAGAGACACCACCTTGTCCAGCTAATACAACGTTTCTAGGATTCCAAGTAAATTTATAATTCCACAAGTTATCGTCGCTTTCTGGGGCAACTAAGCCGCCACAAAACGATTCGAAAAGAAGCATTTTACCACCTTGTTCAGAAATACGATCAATAATTTGCATAGCGCTCATATGATCTATTCCTGGATCTAGTCCAATTTCATTTAAAAAAGTAAGGCCTTTAGTTTTTACGTCAGTATCTAAGGCTTGCATTTCTTTTGAAATATAAGAGGCTGTAACCATATTTTTACCATACTTTAAACAATCTTTGGCAATATTAATATGTAAATGTGCCGGTAGCATAGAAACAACAATACTGGCATTTTTTATTGCTGTTGCTCTTTCGGTGTCGTTAAAAATATTCAAACTAATGGCTGTGCCGTTTGTATGCTGTTGAATTTTATTTTTAGCCTGTTCAAGAGAAACATCAGCAACAATTATGTGCAGATTTTCAGAAGCAGATTTATTTAATAAATATGTTATTAAAGATGATGAAGATTTACCAGCTCCAATTATTAATATGTTTCGCATAGTAAATTTTTAGATATTTTTAATATTAAACTATTCTTCTATACTTGCTATTTCATCTAAAATTTTTTTAGCTTTATCAACATCAGAGATGTCTACTTTAAGTTTATAACCTTCAACAAAAGCAGTACCAATAGAGGTGGCTATATTTTGATCGATTATATAACTCTCAATATCTTCATTAGCAAGCACTGCTTTTGCTATATGAACTTCATGAATTAAACTAGCTGTTAAAACTGTGACTAATGATTTTGATGTATCTTCCATAATATTATATTTTAAGTTATTAAAAAATCAATCTATTATAATTTTCTTAACATTTTAAATTAATTACTTAAAGATAAGAATATTATATTTGAATGTATCATAAATAGTTAAATTAGATTGTTAAGATTTTAATAAAATGAATAAAAACCTAATACTTACAGCAATTATTGGTGCACTAACAATTATTTTAGGAGCCTTTGGAGCACATACATTAGAAGATATTTTAACGGCTGATCAACTTAAGAGTTTTGAAACAGCTGTACGTTATCAAATGTTTCATGTGTTGGCTTTATTGTTTGTTAATACATATAGTGCATTTAATTCTAAAACTAAAAATACGATTAGTGTTTTATTCTTTATTGGAATTTTATTTTTTTCGGGATCAATATATGCAATAACTTTAGGTGTAAATGCTAAAACTATTTGGTTTATAACACCAATAGGAGGTTTATTGTTTGTTATTGGTTGGCTTAAAATGGCACTATCTTTTTATAAAAAAGAGTAAAAACTGTTAATAATAAAAAGATGCAATAGGATATTTATATGAAAGTTAATTTTATAGATTGATCGTTTTTTTAAATTAAAAAGTACAAATTAGAAAAATACGATTTTTTTTAATGTTTTTTGAAAACGTTTTCGCAAAAACATAGTAAAAGGTATTTTAGGTTAAGTTACTGATGGTTAAATAGTTGAATATTGAAAACGTTTTAGTAAATAGTCTTTTTTTACTGATATATGTCATAAGCTTGTACCTTTAAATATTCGTAAATTTGTTAAAGAAATAATAGAAATAATTGAAAATAATAATAAAATAAAAAACAACGAAAATGCAAGTATTAAGAGACTCAGTTGTAGAAGCTTTAAAAAATATTGGCTTAACAAAAAAGAACGAAATTATTTACAATCCATCTTATGAAGAATTATTTGAAGCAGAAATGGATCCTTCTTTAGAAGGTTTCGAAAAAGCTCAATTAACAGAATTAGATGCTGTTAATGTAATGACAGGTAAATTTACAGGTCGTTCTCCTAAAGATAAATTTATCGTAAAGGATGATATTACAAAAGATACTATGTGGTGGAATTCACCTCAAGCTCCTAATGACAACAAACCAACTACACAAGCTGTTTGGAATGATTTAAAAGCATTAGTTGTTGAAGAATTAGATGGGAAAAGATTATTTGTAGTTGATACTTTTTGTGGTGCTAACCCAGATTCAAGATTAAAAGTACGTTTTGTAGTGGAAGTTGCTTGGCAAGCTCACTTTGTAACTAATATGTTTATTAGACCAACTGCAGAAGAATTAGAAACTTACGGAGAACCAGACTTCACAGTATTAAATGGTTCTAAAACAACAAACCCAAACTGGAAAGAGCACGGATTAAATTCTGAAGTATTTACAGTATTTAACTTAACTGAGAAAATGCAAGTAATTGGAGGATCTTGGTATGGTGGTGAAATGAAAAAAGGAATTTTTGCAATGATGAACTACTATTTACCATTAAAAGGTATGGCTGCAATGCACTGTTCTGCTAATGTTGGTAAAGATGGAGATACTGCAATTTTCTTTGGATTATCAGGAACTGGTAAAACTACCTTATCTACAGATGCTAGCCGTCAATTAATTGGTGATGATGAGCACGGATGGGATGATGAAGGTGTATTTAACTTTGAAGGTGGTTGTTATGCAAAAACAATTAACTTAGATAAAGAAGCTGAACCAGAAATTTATGGAGCAATTAAACGTAACGCTCTTTTAGAAAATGTAACTGTTGATGAAGATGGTAAAATTGATTTTACAGATGATTCTGTAACTCAAAACACACGTGTTTCTTACCCAATTAATCATATTGAAAACATTGCTGTTCCTTCAAAAGCTGGAGCTGCTAAAAAAGTAATTTTCTTATCTGCTGATGCATTTGGAACATTACCTCCAGTTTCTAAATTAACTCCAGAGCAAACTAAATATCACTTCTTATCTGGATTTACAGCAAAATTAGCTGGTACTGAAAGAGGTATTACTGAACCAACTCCAACATTCTCTGCTTGTTTCGGAGCTGCTTTCTTATCGTTACACCCAACAAAATACGGTCAAGAATTAGTTAAAAAAATGGAAGCTAATGGAGCAGAAGCTTATTTAGTAAACACAGGATGGAACGGATCAGGAAAACGTATTTCTATTAAAGATACAAGAGGAATTATCAATGCTATTTTAGACGGTTCTATTGAAAAAGCGGAAACTAAAAACATTCCAATTTTTAATTTAGAAGTACCAACTGCTTTACCAGGAGTAGATCCTAATATATTAGATCCTAGAGATACTTATGAAGATGCATCTGATTGGGAAACAAAAGCAACTAAATTAGCAGGATTATTTATCAAAAACTTTGAGAAATATACTGATAATGAAGAAGGAAAAGCGCTAGTAGCAGCAGGACCACAATTATAATAAATAACTGTTATATAATTAAAAAGCTCGCCATTTGGCGAGCTTTTTTTATATTGAAAATTAAGTTTTAAAAAAACTGTCGTTTTAAATAAAGGGTCTAATTATTATAACAAGTATTTTTAAAATAAACCGTTTATTTGAGCATCAATTTTATCAATTATCAACCCTAAATCTTCTGGATTTGAAACAAAATCCAAATTATCAACATCAATAATTAATAATTTTCCTTTGGTGTATTTAGTAATCCAAGCTTCATAACGTTCGTTTAACCTGCTTAAATAGTCTATGCTAATAGAATTTTCATAGTCTCTACCTCTTTTATGAATTTGACCAACCAATGTTTGTATAGAAGCTCTTAAATAAATTAATAAATCTGGAGGAGTTACCAAGCGTTCCATAAGTTCAAAAAGAGAATCGTAATTTTTGTAATCTCTATTAGGCATTAAACCCATAGCATGTAAATTTGGGGCAAAAATACGGGCATCTTCATAAATAGTTCTATCTTGAATAATGTTTTTACCACTTTCACGAATTTCTAATATTTGACGAAATCTACTATTTAAAAAATATACCTGTAAATTAAAAGACCAACGCTCCATTTCCCCGTAAAAATCATCTAAATAAGGGTTTTCTTCTACAGATTCAAAATGTGGTTCCCAATTGTAATGTTTTGCTAAAAGCTTGGTTAAAGTTGTTTTACCAGCTCCTATGTTACCTGCAATGGCTACGTGCATAATAGTTTTTATTATAAAAAATTAAAAGGCTAAAGTACTTAATTTTTTTATGAATAAACAATGCCAATTTAAATTTAAAGGAGGAACAATTAATTTTAAGTTTAAAAAAGGTTTGTAAATACTTATTTTAGAATGGTATTCAATTAAAATCAAAAAGTTGCGATGTAAAAAGAAATCTACCTTTTAGCAGGTAGGTTTAGTATAACTGTATTTTATAATATTATAAATATTTAATAAATTAATTTATAGCCGTAACCTCTAACATTAATAATTTGTATTGAAGGGTCTAGTTTTAATTTTTTTCGAAGTTTAGTTATAAAAACATCCATACTTCTAGCATTAAAAAAATCATCGTCTCCCCATAATTTTTTTAAAATAGTTGAGCGATCTAAAATTTGATTTTTATTTAGAGCTAAATGGTGTAGTAAATGTGCTTCTCTATGGGTTAAGTTTTCTATATGTGTGTCGAGTTGTAAGGTTTGTTTTTTTAAATCAAAAATAAATTTTCCAAGCTGAATTGGGTCTGTACTGTTAGTGTTTTTACTTCGTTTTAAAAGTGCATTAATTCTAACAATAAGCTCTTCCATACTAAAAGGCTTCTTTAAATAATCGTTACCACCAATATTAAAGCCTTTAACTACATCTTCGGTTAAAGATTTAGCTGTTAAAAAAATAATAGGAATATCTTGATCTTCTTTTCGTATTTCTTCAGCAAGTGTAAAACCATCTTTTTTTGGCATCATAATATCCAAAACTAATAATAGTGGTTTTTCAGATTTATAAGTAGTGTAAGCTTCTTCACCGTCTGCACATAGCAGCACTTCAAAATTTCTAGTTTCTAAACTTTCTTTAATAATTTGCCCTAAAGAAGGTTCGTCTTCAGCTAATAGTATTTTTATCGATTTAGACATTTAAAAGTTCAATTTTAAATAAGGTGTTATTTTTTTTATCGTAAATAATATCAATACTTCCACCGTGTTTTTCAATAATATTTTTGGTGTAATACAGTCCAATTCCAAAGCCTTTTACATTGTGGGTGTTACCCGTTGGAATTCTATAAAATTGTTCAAAAACTTTTTCTTTTTGTGTTTTATGAATTCCTTTTCCATTGTCTTCAATTAAAATAATAATTTTAGATGCTTTAGAAGATAAATTTACCGAGATTTTATCTCCACCATATTTTATAGCATTATCAATAATATTTCCAATGGCATTTTCAAAATGAAATGGATCAAGATTTAAAATGGTATGTTCGCAATTGGTATTAAAAGTAATTTGCTTATCGGTACTAATTAATTTGTATTTTTCAATTACATTTTTAACCAGTTCGGTAATGTTGATAGCTTCCTTGGTTAAAACAAGGTTTTCGTTATTTATGGATGCGGTTTCTAATATTTTTTCAACCATAGTATGGAGTTTTTGAACCTGAGAATTGGCAATGCCAATGTATTTTTCAGATTTCACTTTATCATCCAATGCGTTAAAGTTTTTCATTGCTTCTAAGGCTGTTGAAATAGTTGCAATGGGTGTTTTAAACTCGTGTGTTATATTGTTTATTAAATCGTTTTTTACTTCTGCTAGTTGCTTTTGTTTGTATATTGTTTTTAGTAAATATACTAAACTTGCAATAACGCTTAAAGATAGTAAAAGTGAGAGTAATATGCTAATGTATGATTTTTGTAAAAGCAGTCGTGTTTCGTTGGTGAAAAATAATTTTAAAGTGCTTCTGTGTGGTAGAAAAGTAGATTTTGAAGTCGCTGTTAAATGTTTATTTGGAAATTTATCTAAGTTAAAATCAATAGTTTTTGGCAGAATACTATCTTTTGAATAATTTTTCTTGAGGTATTTATATTTTAAGCCATACGTAACATCAATATTATTTCTTTTAAATTCTTCATTTAAGTAACTGTCTAACTTTTCTAGATCTAAGGTGTCTCTAGATATAGAAATAAAAACTTTTGAAATTAAACTATCTATATTTTTCGGGAAGTTTTTGTCACTAGTAAAAAAAGGATATTGCCCATAATTATGATTTTTTAATAATAAAGGTTTACTACTATCCTTTTTAATTAAGTTTTGTAAGGTGCTATCAATTTTTTTTCTAAATCCGTAGCGCGAATTTGTTTTTACAACAATAGTATCAATTTTGTTTTCAGAGTTTAAAGTGTCTGTAGAAGCGTAAGTTATAATTCCAGATTTTGTAATATTTGCAAAATAAGTTTCTACAGAGTTGTCTAAACTCAGTTGTACCTTGCTAATTAAATTTTGTTTGTTTGCTTGGTATTCTTTATAGTTCCAATAAACTTGTGCGGCAATTGTAACCAAGATGGTAATACCAATAAAATAAACTACATATTTGTAATTTTGCTTTTCCATTGTTCAAAGTTAAGTACATAAAGTCTATAATCCCAATTGGTTAACAGTAGTTAACACTAATTAACTTTAGGTTACCTAGTATGTAATTATATTTGTATCTAAAATAACAATAAAAATCATAAATAATGAAATCAATTCTTTTAAAAAGTATCACCGTTATAGTATTACTTGTAAGTACAGCAGTTTTTGCTCAAGACTTTCAAGGAATTGCTACCTATCAAACAAAAACAACTTTAGATATAGATTTTGAAAGTAGTGGAATTCCTGCTGATAGAATTAAATTTATTAAAGAAAGAATGAAAAGTCAGCTAGAAAAAACATACACCTTAACATTCGATAAAACAGCTTCAATTTATAAAGAAGAAGTAACTCTAGATCAAAGCGCTGGTGGTGGAAGAGGTGGTTTTCGTCTTGGAGCAATAAGTGGTGGAGCTACAGGAGATTATTATAAAAACACACAAACTAAGTCAGCTGTAAAAGAGAATGAATTTAGTGGTAAAAACTTTTTAATAAAAGATGCCTTAAAAGATTACGAATGGAAGATGGAGCAAGAAACCAAAATGATTGGTGAAAATATGTGTTTTAAAGCTACAACAGTTATTGAGGTTCCTGTACAACCAGAATTTAGATTTGATAGAAGAGGTGGTCCTGGACAAAATAACAATGCTGAAGAAGAGGAAGAAAAAGAGGAAGCGCCTAAAACAGAAGAGGTTGTTGTAACAGCTTGGTATGCTTTAAATATTCCAGTAAGTCACGGTCCTTCAGATTTTTGGGGATTACCAGGTCTTATTCTAGAAGCATCTTATGGAAATACGGTTGTTTTATGTACTAAAATAGTAATCAACCCTAAAGATAAAATTGAGCTTAAAGAACCAACAAAAGGTAAAGAAGTTACTCAAGCAGAATACGACGAAATTATTGCTGAAAAAATGAAAGAAATGCAAGAGCGTTTTAGAAATGAACGTCAAAAAGGTGGGCAACCAGGCGGTAGAAGAAGAGGTTAAACGTATTAAACGAGAAGTTTAAATCTTGAAATAAAACCTATTAGGTCTATAAAAGCCAATACAATTCAATACAATTAAAACAATTTAAAATGAAAAAATACATAAGCTTGCTTATTTTTATGGCAGCTCCATTTTTTGTGATTGCACAAAATATAAAGTTAGAAGGAATCATAAAGAATGAAGCAGGTGAACCCCTAGAAATGGCAAATGTTATTGCTTTTAAAAAAGGTACAAAATTCTTACAATCGTATTCAATAACAGATGCTAAAGGGAATTATAAGCTTGCTTTAGAACAAGATGAAGCGTATACACTTAAGGTGAGTTATCTTGGTTTTGATACTCAAGATTTTGAAATTGATACAAACAATACAACAGCAGATTTTACCAAAGATTTTGTTCTAAAAGAATCTAGTGAATCTTTAAATACCGTTGAAATAACCTATGAAATGCCGGTGAAAATTGTTGGCGATACCATTGTGTATAATTCAGATTCGTTTACAACAGGGACAGAAAAAAAGTTAGAAGATGTGCTTGAAAAATTACCTGGAATTGATATTGATGACAATGGAGAGGTAGAAGTAGAAGGTAAAAAAGTGCAAAAAATATTGGTTGAAGGAAAAGAGTTTTTCGATGGAGATTCTAAACTAGCAACTCAAAATATACCAGCAAGTGCTATTGATAAAGTACAAGTGTTAAAAAATTATAACGAAGTTGCTGGAATGCGCGGTGTAACCAATAATGAAGATAATGTTGCTATCAATATTAAATTAAAAAAAGGTAAAAATAAATTTTGGTTTGGAGAAGTAAATGCCGGAGTAGGAGAAGATGATAAATACCTAGCAAAACCTAAACTGTTTTATTACAGTCCAGATAAGAGTATAAATATTTTAGCCGACTTTAATAATATTGGAGAAGCACCTTTTACCAGACAAGATTATTTTAGATTTACAGGTGGTTTGCGTAGTGCTATGAGCGGAAGCGGAACTAGTTTTAATGTTTCTACTGGAGGTGTCGGTTTTTTAACTACTCAAAATAATAGAGCGCAAGAAATTACATCAAAATTTGGAGCTTTAAACTTTGGCTTGTCTCCAAATAAAAATCTAGATTTAAACGGATTTGCAATTGTAAATCAATCTGAAACCGATTTATTAACTGCGTCAAATACGGTATATAATAAGTTGAATTTAACCGAAACTTCAGAAAACAAAGCGTATCAAGAAAGTAAATTAGGATTGCTAAAATTTAGTGCTACTTATAAACCAACTACAGATGTACATATAGATTATGACATTTTTGGTAAAATTTCTGAGCAAAATGAATTTCAAGATGTAACTTCTACAAGTAGAGATGCAGATACCTATCAAGAAGAAAAACCAGCTTCTTTAAATCAGAATTTTAACTTGTATTATACCATAGATGATAAAAATATTTTTTCTGCAGAAATGCAACATTTATATCAAAAAGACAAACCTTTGTACAATTCAATAGCTACTTTACAACCGTTTTTAGTATTGCCAACTTCAGAAGCTGAAAATTTCTTTGATATAGTTCAAGATAAAAAAATTACAACCAATAAATTTGATGCTAAGTTTGATTATTACTACCTGTTAACTCCAAAAAGTAATATTAATATTTCTTTAGGAACTACATTTAGTCATCAAAATTTAGATTCGCATATTTCTCAAAATTTAGATGATGGTTCTGTATTAGATTTTAACGATGCTGCTTTAAATAATGATGTGGTTTATAATTTTACCGACATGTTTTTAGGAGTGCATTATAAAATGGTTTCTGGAATTTTTACTTTTAATCCAGGGTTAAGCTTACATCAATACACAACAAAAGATACGCAGTTAGGTAGTGAAAATAAAGAAAATACTACCAAATTATTGCCAGATGTGTATGCGAGTTTACAATTGAAGTCTTCTGAAAGTTTGCGTTTTAATTACGCAATGACAACTCAGTTTACAGATATTGATAATATTGGTGAAGGGTATTTTTTAAATAATTACAATTCGCTTACACGCGGTAACAGAGATTTAGAAAGTGCCTTGTACCATACCTATTCATTAAGTTATTTTAGTTTTAGTATGTTTTCTTTTACAAATATTAATGCTTCTATTAACTATACTAAAAAAGATAATAGTATTAAAAATAATACAGAGTTAATTGGAATTGATAGAATTTCATACCCAGTAAATTCAAATTTAGCCGATGAAACAATGTCTGCTTCATTTAGATATGGAAAAACTTATAGTAAACTTAAAACAAATTTTTCTGCAAGAATTTCAAACTCTACGTTTAATAATATTGTAGATGATGAACTAATAAAATCAGAATCGTTATCACATAATTACCAAGCGAGTATTGCAACAAAGTTTAAAAATGCTCCAAATTTTGAAGTTGGATATCAAAAATCATTTTCAGACTATACAAGATCAAATAGTGAAACCGATAGGCCTTTTGCAAATTTTGAAGTAAGTTTCTTAAAAAACTTTATTTTAACTGCAGATTATAGTTATTACAGCTATAAAAATACTTTTGAAAATTCTAACAACGAAACTAAAAATACCTATTCGTTTTTAAATGCAAATTTGTACTACCAACAAGCAAATAGTAAGTGGGAATTTAAAATTTCAGCAAGTAACTTAACAGACAATACATCTATGAATACGGATAGTTATAACGAAATTACAGATAGTAATTCAACTTCGTTGTATTATATTCAACCAAGACTTTGGATGTTTTCTGTAAAATATAACTTATAATTAATTAATAATGAAAAGTAAAAAATCAACAAATTTTTATATGAGAATTGTACACCGGTATTTAGGTTTTTTTCTAATAGGTGTAATGAGTATGTATGCGGTAAGTGGAATTGTATTAATTTTTCGTGATACAGGTGCTTTTAAAGTTGAAAAGCAAAGAGAAAAGAAGTTACAGGCAAATTTAAATGTATTAGATCTTAGTAGAGAATTAAAAATGCGAAATCTTAAGATTAACAAAACTGAGAATGCTATACTTTATTTTGATAATGGTACTTATAATAGCATTACTGGAATTGCAAAATATACGTCAAAAGAACTTCCATTTGTGTTAGATAAAATTACGCATTTACATAAATCAAATACAAAAGGATCATTATACTGGTTAAATATATTCTTTGGGTTGTCATTATTGTTTTTTTCTATTTCTTCATTTTGGATGTTTTTACCAAAAACTAAAACTTTTAAAAAAGGAATGTACTTTACCCTTGGAGGAATTGTTTTAACACTCGTTTTAATTTTTATATAAGTTTTTACTAATGTCTTATTATTTTTATAAATCTTAAAGTTATTTGTTCTAAAATAAATACTTAGATTTATAAAAATAATAATTTGGCTAATGGCAATTAAAAGGCATCAATCTTTACAAGAGTTTTCTAAAGATCACCATCAAGCGTTATTGCTTTGTTGGAAAATTAAAGTTGGACTTTCTAAAAAAGTTGAAGTAGATAGAATTAAAACGTATGTTAATTGGTTTTATGAGACTCATATTTTAGAGCATTTTCAGTTAGAAGAACGCTATATGTTTCCAGTTTTGGGAGGTGAGCATCCCTTAATAATTCAGGCGTTAGAAGAACATAACTTAATAATAGCACTTTTTATCAATACTACAGAAATAGAAAATTCTTTAACTAGATTACACGTAAAGTTAAAAGAACACGTTCGTTTTGAAGAACGTATTTTGTTTAATGAAATTCAAGCTGTCGCTACAAAAGAACAATTAGAAGATATAGAAAAATTTCATAACGAAACTAAATTCGTTGATAATTTAAATGATGTATTTTGGAAGTAAATGCACTATTTTTAAAAAAAACTAAAATTACGCGTTGTGCTAAAAAGTTAACAGCGCATTTATCTTGCTATCATCCACATATTTTTGAAGTACTTTCCTTCCAGGTAAAAAAGATAAATCCATAATAAAATTAAAGCCAGCAATTTCAGCACCACATTTTAAAATTATTTCGGCGGCAGCGCGTGCGGTTCCTCCAGTTGCTAATAAATCGTCGTGTATCAACACTTTATCACCTGGATTAATTAAGCCTTTTTGTACTTGAATTTCATCTAAGCCATATTCTTTTTCAAAGGTTTGAGTAATAACCTCACCAGGTAGTTTTCCTGGTTTTCTAGCTAAAATCATAGGTGTTTTAGCAGCTTTTGCTAAATCAAATCCAAATAAAAAACCTCTAGCATCAAAACATAAAATTTTATTGAATAAGTAATCAGTATTTTGTTTTGGCAACAATTCTTGTAGGTAATGCGATGTAAGTACAGCTAATTCTGGTTTGTATAAAATACTTTGTACATCTTTAAAATTTACACCTTTCTCTGGCCAATCTGGAAACGTTTTAATTTCTTTTTTTAATAATTTTCTACAATCTTCAATTGTTGCTATGCGTTCTGTACTCATTAGAAAAATTTATAATTTTTTGGACTTTAAAAGTACTAAATTAGTTGTGAAATAGGTCTATTTTTACGGTTAAAAATGAAAAGGCTGTTTAGAAAATTTTCTAAACAGCCTTTTTTATTTATAGTAATATAAATGTTTTATTACATCATTCCTGGCATTCCACCACCCATTGGAGGCATTCCACCACCAGCAGGTGCATCTTCTTTAATATCAACTAAAGTACAAGCTGTTGTTAAAATCATACCAGCAACAGAAGCTGCATTTTCTAAAGCAATACGAGTTACTTTTGTAGGGTCAATAATTCCAGCTTTTAGCATTTCGGTATATTCTTCAGTTTTGGCATTGTAACCAAAATCTCCTTTACCTTCAGCTACTTTAGCAACAACTACAGAGCCTTCACCACCAGCATTTTCAACAATTTGGCGTAGTGGTTCTTCAATAGCACGAGCTAAAATTTTAATACCAGTTACTTCATCTAAACTATCTGTGGTAATAGATTTTAAGATTTCAATAGTTCTAACTAAAGCAACACCACCACCTGCAACAATTCCTTCTTCAACAGCGGCACGTGTTGCGTGTAATGCATCATCAACTCTATCTTTTTTCTCTTTCATTTCAACTTCACTTGCAGCACCCACATATAAAACTGCAACACCGCCAGCTAATTTAGCCAAGCGTTCTTGTAATTTTTCTTTATCGTAGTCTGAAGTTGTAGTTTCAATTTGTGCTTTAATTTGAGAAACACGCGCTTTAATTGAATCTGCTTCACCAGCACCATTTACAATAGTTGTATTGTCTTTGTCTATAGTAACTCTTTCGGCAGAACCTAGCATTTCTAAAGTTGTTTTTTCTAGAGTTAATCCTCTTTCTTCAGAAATTACTGTACCACCTGTTAAAATAGCAACATCTTCTAACATTGCTTTTCTTCTGTCTCCAAATCCAGGTGCTTTTACAGCAGCAATTTTAAGTGCTCCACGTAATTTATTCATTACTAATGTAGCTAAGGCTTCACCTTCAACATCTTCAGCAATAATTAATAGTGGTTTTCCACTTTGCGCAACTGGTTCTAAAATTGGTAATAAATCTTTAAGATTTGTTATTTTTTTATCGAATAATAAAATGTAAGGATTTTCTAAATCTGTTAACATTTTATCTGCATTGGTTACAAAGTAAGGAGATAGGTAACCTCTATCAAATTGCATACCTTCAACAATATCTACATAGGTAGCAGTTCCTTTTGCTTCTTCAACAGTAATTACACCTTCTTTTCCAACTTTTTCAAAAGCTTGCGCAATTAAATCTCCAATGGTTTCATCGTTGTTAGCAGAAATAGATGCAACTTGTTTTATTTTTTCTGATTTGTTACCAACTTCTTGAGATTGTTCTCTTAAGTTTCCAACAATAGCTTCAACTGCTTTGTCTATTCCACGTTTTAAATCTAATGGGTTTGCACCTGCAGCAACATTTTTTAAGCCTTCTTTTACAATTGCTTGTGCTAATACAGTTGCAGTTGTAGTTCCATCACCAGCTAAATCGTTGGTTTTTGAAGCGACTTCTTTTACCATTTGAGCACCCATATTTTCAAGTGGGTCTTCTAATTCTATTTCTTTTGCTACAGATACTCCATCTTTTGTTATTGATGGGCCTCCAAAAGATTTACCAATTACTACATTTCTTCCTTTAGGTCCTAAAGTTACTTTAACAGCATTTGCTAAAGCATCTACACCACGTTTTAATCCGTCACGTGCTTCAATATCAAAAATTATTTCTTTTGCCATTTTATTCTGTTTTTTTGTGCAAAATGCTATTGGCTATTTGCCTTTAGCTTTTTGCTAGTTTTATAAATTAATGTATTAAGCCAATTGCTAAAAGCGAAAGGCTAGAAATCTGAATTTTAAACAATTGCTAAAATATCGCTTTCTCTCATTATTAGATATTCACTTCCTTCTAAAACAAGTTCAGTACCAGCATATTTACCATACAAAACAGTATCACCAACTTTTACAGTCATTGGTTCGTCTTTTGTACCGTTACCAACTGCTAAAACAGTTCCTTTTTGTTGCTTTTCTTTTGCCGAATCTGGAATAATTAAACCTGAAGCTGTTGTAGTCTCTGCAGGTAGAGGCTCTATTAAAACTCTATCCGCTAATGGTTTGATGTTAATTTTACTCATTTTATAATTAGTTTAAATTTATTAATTCTACGATATAATAGTCTAAAAGTGTGCCAATATTTATAAACTGACAAATGTACTTTTGAATAAAAATATAGGCATAAAAAAAATGCCAACGTGTCACACACATTGGCATTTTTTGACTTTTAAAAAGTGTTTTTTATTGAACAGTATCTTGTGTTGTAGGTGTTTCTACAGGTAAAGCTGCTGGCGCATCTTGTACTTCACGATTTTCAATAGTATTTTCAATTTCAGATGTTGTATCAACTGCATGCGTTTTTGGTGCAGCAAAGTTTGATAATAAGATAAGTGCTAAAAGTACAATTGAAAGTGTCCAAGTACTTTTATCTAAAAAACTGGTTGTATTTTGTACACCTCCTAGAGACTGTGTACCTCCTCCTCCAAATGAAGAAGACAATCCTCCTCCTTTAGGGTTTTGAACCATAATAATTAATATTAGCAAAAATGCTACTACCATAATCAGAACTAGGAATAATGTATATGTCATGACTTATTTTTTTGTAAAATTTTAATTGCTTTAATTTGGTCTGCAAAGAAACCACTTTTTTCTGGATATTTCAAACTTAAAATGCGATAGGCTTTTATTGCATTTTCAAATTTTTGTTGTTCAAGATATACTTTTGCCAAAGTTTCAGTCATTAAACTCTCGTTTTCTGTAATGCTTTTTGGTGCAAGATCTTGATTGACAGTTGTTTTGGAGATTGGTTTAATTTTTGGCTTACTCTCTATAAACTTATTTATTAAAGTTATTTTATTGCTTATAGGAGTATTTTTTTCTGTTGTTTCTTTTCTAATAATTGGCTTTTTAGCAACCAATTGCATCCATTCGTTAAAAGAATGAGGCTCTGTATTTTTAAAATTTAGCGGTTTTCCAATCTCTAAAGTTTCTAAAGTTGCTTTTTGAAGCGCTTCAATTTCAGCTGGTTTAACTGTTTTTTTAGTTAATATTTCGTCTGTTTCTTCAACAGTTGTTGCTGCTTTTTTAGGAAGTGCTTCTATAGTTTCGGGTTCAATTATTTCAATTTCTTCTAAAATTGGTGGTGTTGTAATTGTATTTTTTACAAAATTTTGTGAAGTAATAAAATTAAAAAGCACCGATCTGTCTACAGTATAAGCGGCTGTTTTTTTTAAGGCTTGGTTGTATTTAAAACTATTGGTATTGTTTAAACCTTTTAACTGTATAGCTCTTGCCAACTGAAAATACGGATATTCTTTTATAACAGCTTCTAATTCGGCTGTTTTAGCTGCATCAATTGAGGCGGTATTTTGTATTAATTCTATAAAGTTATTGGTGTTCATAAACCATTACCATTTTGCTACCGAAGCATTAAAAATATCTTGTGCAATACGTTCAATAATTTCATCAAAAGCATCGTCTAAAGCGCTACCAATTAATTGAACGTCGCCTCCATAATCGTAATAATGAGAGAAGCTTTTTTCAAAATTATCGTCTTCGTTTTTATTATTAAAGAAACGAACATTTACTGTAATTGTTAGCCTGTTTTGTGCAGCTGTTTGTTCTGCAGTAGCTGTCATTGGGTTTATTTTATACCCAGTAATTTCACCTTCAAACTGCAAATCTCCACCAGAATTTACCGATGTTAAATTTGTTTGCGTATCAAATAAATCTCTAAGTTCTGTAGTAAATACCTGACTTAAACTTGGTTCTACCAAAATAGCTTCATTTGGGAAATAATCTATTTGTACTGTTTTTACATCAGGACTTATATTTGTTCCTGTAAAAGAATAAATACCACAACTTTGATATGTAACTAGTGAAAGAAATAGTATTAGTAAGTTAACTTTTTTCATTTTTTTTTAATGTTGAAGGTTAAAATTCAGCAATTTTAGTACAGAATTTTGGTTTTTTGTAAACTTTTTATGAATCTTGTCATTTTTGAGTAGGCATAAATCTATTTTTATACAGTAGATTCCTGTTTTTATTTCGACTCCGCTCAGTGACTTTATACGAATGACAAAAATCGATTTCAAATATAATTATAATTAACTATAAATTGTATTGTTTTATTTTACGATACAGTGTTCTTTCTGAAATACCTAGTTCTTTAGCAGCTAATTTTCGTTTGCCATTATTGCGTTCTAACGATTTTTTTATCAATTCTATTTCTTTATCTTGAATGGATAAACTTTCGTCTGCATCTATGGTTTCAGTAAAAGGATAATCTTCTTCTAAATTATTATAGGTTTCATTAATTCTAACAACTTCAACACGATTTTCGTCTTGTTCTTTAAACTGTTTTTCTTTGTATATTTTTTGAATTAAATGTTTGTTTTCTTCCTGAACTTTATCTGAATTGTTGTTTTTTAGTAAATCGAGTGTTAGTTTCTTTAAATCGTTGATATCATTACGCATATCAAACAGTATTTTGTACATGATTTCTCGTTCTGAAGCAAAATCACTGTTAGACGATTTTTCGTTACTATTTACCACAGAAGGTAAATTGGTGCCTTCAGTTGGTAAATATTCCAATAATTTTTGTCCGGTAATTGCGCGTTCTTCTTCTACAACAGATATTTGTTCAGCAATATTTTTTAACTGTCTAATATTCCCTGGAAAACCATAATTGTTCAACATTTTTATGGCATCATCAGTTAAGCGAACTGTAGGCATTTTATATTTTTGTGCAAAGTCTGATGCGAATTTTCTAAATAATAAATGAATATCGCCCAAACGATCTCGCAAAGGAGGTAGGTTAATTTCAATAGTGCTTAACCTGTAATATAAATCCTCTCTAAATTTACCTTTAGAAATGGCGCTGCGCATTTTTAAATTTGTTGCTGCAACAATACGCACATCTGTTTTTTGAACCTGTGAAGACCCTACTTTAATAAATTCACCATTTTCTAATACACGTAATAATCTAACTTGTGTTGTTAGTGGTAATTCACCAACTTCATCTAAAAAAATAGTACCCTTATCAGCAACTTCAAAATATCCTTTACGTGTTGTTGTTGCGCCAGTAAACGCACCTTTTTCGTGTCCAAACAATTCACTATCTATAGTTCCTTCAGGAATTGCTCCACAGTTTACAGCTATGTATTTTGCGTGTTTTCTATGAGATAAAGCGTGAATTATTTTCGGAATATTTTCTTTACCAACTCCACTTTCACCAGTTACTAAAACAGAAATATCTGTTGGCGCAACTCTAATGGCTTTTTCAAGCGATCTGTTTAAGAGTAGGTCGTTTCCAATAATACCAAAACGTTGTTTTATTACTTGTAATGATTCCATAACTAAGCTCTTTTTCCTAATAGCGTTGCGGAAGTACAATTTTCGACTAAAACCTGTACAAAATCACCAATGTTTTCATCTCCTTTCGGGAAAATAACCATGGCGTTTTGCGAATTTCGTCCTTTCCAATGTGCATCCGATTTTTTTGAAGTTCCTTCAATTAAAACTTCAACGGTTTTACCAATAAATTGTTCCATTCGGTAATTTCCGTGTGCTCTTTGTAGTTGAATTATTTCATTCAATCTTCTTTTTTTAACAGCAAGTTCAACATCATCTGCCATTCTTTTTTCTGCTGGAGTTCCAGGTCTTTCAGAATAGGCAAACATAAAACCAAAATCGTATTTTACATACTCCATTAAACTTAAAGTATCTTGATGTTCTTCTTCTGTTTCTCCACAAAAACCAGCAATCATATCTTGCGACAAAGCACAGTCTGGGAGTATTTTTCTTATATTATCAATAAGTTCTATATATTCTTCACGCGTGTGTTGTCTGTTCATTCTTTTTAATACACTGGTACTTCCAGACTGTACAGGTAAATGAATGTATTTACAAATATTTTCGTGTTTGGCCATTGTATAAATAACATCTAAGCTCATATCTTGTGGATTAGATGTTGAAAAACGAAAACGTGTTTTAGGAAATTCTGTAGCAGCCAAGTCTAATAATTGTGCAAAATCTACTGCAGTAGCTTTGGCAATTTCAGAAGCATTTTTAAAATCTTTTTTTAAGCCACCACCATACCAAAGGTAGCTATCTACATTTTGTCCTAATAAGGTAATCTCTTTATAATTGTTAGCTACCAAGCCACGAATTTCTTCTAAAATACTTTTCGGATCTCTACTTCTTTCACGTCCACGTGTAAATGGTACTACACAAAAGGTGCACATATTATCGCAACCTCTGGTTATTGAAACAAAGGCAGACACTCCGTTGCTATTTAATCTAACCGGAGAAATATCTCCGTAGGTTTCTTCTTTAGATAAAATTACATTTACAGCATCTCTTCCAGCGCTAACATCAGCTAATAAATTAGGTAAATCTTTATAAGCATCGGGTCCAACAACCAAATCAACAATTTTTTCTTCCTCTAAAAATTTAGCTTTTAAACGTTCAGCCATACAACCTAAAACACCGACTTTCATCGCTGGATTTATTTTTTTAACAGCATTGTATTTTTCTAAACGTTTACGAACGGTTTGTTCTGCTTTTTCTCTAATAGAGCAAGTGTTTACCAAAACTAAATCAGCTTCCTCAAGTAAATGCGTAGTATTATAACCTTCATCAGAAAGTATTGAAGCAACAATTTCAGTATCATTTAAATTCATTTGGCAACCATAACTTTCTATATAAAGTTTTTTATGATTTCCTTCCTTTTGATCTGTTAAAAGCGCTTGACCTTGTTTTTTTTCTTCTATAATTTTTTCGCTACCCATATTTTTTTTATTGGATTGCAAAGATATAACCAATTTTTTGAAGATATGACATATTGTCATAATTTTAACAATCCTTTAGAAGTTGGTTTTAGGATGTGAAAGTTGCTAGTCGCAAGTTTAAAGTTAATTTTCCAACTTTTCAACTAACCAAGTTCAAGATGACGAGAGGTTTAGGATGACGTTATTTTAAAACCCGTCATTGCGAGGGCGTGTTGTAATGCAGTGAAAACACAACTGCGGCAATCTGTTGCTTAAGACCTCAATCAATATATAACCGTCATGCTGAACTCGTTTCAGCATCTGCCCCTAAAGAACCCCAAACATCATCTAGTTAAGTTCATGAGATTGCCGCGGTCGCTTTTCCCTGGCGCCGGCTGACCTGATCACTAAAAATGTTCACTGAACATTTTCTTCACGTTCCATCCCGCAATGACGGAATTCATTATAGCTCGTCATTACGGGATGACGAATTTTAAAACGTCCTATGAGAATTTAAGTAGCAATCTAAGGAATTGAAGCAGAAAGAGTAAGCCAAATAGCGCAGCGGTCTGGCGTCGACTGCGTAACTTCCGTAAGATTCAATTAAATTATCATCAGACTAGATTTTTTTGTTTAGCTCACGCCTGCCTTATTATTTATTTGGAGTTCGTGAATCTCCTATCGTCGATTTCGTTTTTTCATCGATGGAAAAAATGAAAAATAAGATAAAATAAAAAATGTTTAAGCATTTTAATTATAATCATAAGATCCCGAAATCGGAGATTCACGAACACCTTTTTATAAAATAATAATGAATAGTGAGTAACCAAGTTCGGGATGACGAGAGGTTTAGGATGAAGTTATTTTAAAACCCGTCATTGCGAGGGCGTGTTGTAATGCAATGAAAACACAACTGCGGCAATCTGTTGCTTAAGACCTCAATCAAAATATAACCGTCATGCTGAACTCGTTTCAGCATCTGCCCCTAAAGAACCCCAAACATCATTTAGTTAAGTTCATGAGATCCCGAAATCGAAGATTCACGAACACCTTTTTATAAAATAATAATGAATAGTGAGTAACCAAGTTCGGGATGACGAGAGGTTTAGGATGAAGTTATTTTAAAACCCGTCATTGCGAGGGCGTGTTGTAATGCAGTGAAAACACAACTGCGGCAATCTGTTGCTTAAGACCTCAATCAATATATAACCGTCATGCTGAACTCGTTTCAGCATCTGCCCCTAAAGAACCCCAAACATCATCTAGTTAAGTTCATGAGATTGCCGCGGTCGCTTTTCCCTGGCGCCGGCTGACCTGATCACTAAAAATGTTCACTGAACATTTTCTTCACGTTCCATCCCGCAATGACGTTAGTATTTAAACTTTTCAACTAATTCCTAGTTTACTTCATAAGATGCTGAAATCGAAGATTCAGCGGAGCTAAATAAATTCAGCATGACGAAATATTATAGAAACCGTCATCCCGAACTCGATTCGGGATCTCATGTGGTAATCTAAATTTTGTTTAATATTCTAACTTTTTTCATTTGCTCTGTTCATTTTTCCATTGATGAAAAACGAACCAAAAAATCTAGGCTTACGAAACTTTATCTAAATGTTTTGTTCAACATCTAAATTTTAGGAACTCGCTTTTAATATTTTTAGCTAGCTATCAAATTTATTGTTAGCTCAAACAGCCTAAAATTTTACGATGTCTTCACTTCACATTTTACGATAAACTTTCGATAGGCCGGGTTAAACTTTATTCCGTCATTGCGAGGGCGTGTTGTAATGCAGTGAAAACACAACTGCGGCAATCTGTTGCTTAAGACCTCAATCAATATATAACCGTCATGCTGAACTCGTTTCAGCATCTGCCCCTAAAGAACCCCAAACATCATCTAGTTAAGTTCAAGAAATTGCCGCGGTCGCTTTTCCCTGGCGCCGGCTGACCTGATCACTAAAAATGTTCACTGAACATTTTCTTCACGTTCCATCCCGCAATGACGGAATTCATTATAGCTCGTCATTACGGGATGACGAATTTTAAAACGTCCTATGAGAATTTAAGTAGCAATCTAAGGAATTGAAGCAGAAAGAGTAAGCCAAATAGCGCAGCGGTCTGGCGTCGACTGCGTAACTTCCGTAAGATTCAATTAAATTATCATCAGACTAGATTTTTTTGTTTAGCTCACGCCTGCCTTATTATTTATTTGGAGTTCGTGAATCTCCTATCGTCGATTTCGTTTTTTCATCGATGGAAAAAATGAAAAATAAGATAAAATAAAAAATGTTTAAGCATTTTAATTATAATCATAAGATCCCGAAATCGGAGATTCACGAACACCTTTTTATAAAATAATAATGAATAGTGAGTAACTAAATTCAGGATGACGTTACTTAAAAACCGCAATTAAAATATAACCGTCATGCTGAATTCATTTCAGCATCTGTCTATAATGAAATACCAATCATTATTTAGTTTAGTTCATGAGATCCCGAATCAAGTTCGGGATGACGGAAGCCAACCGCCAAAAGCCCACAGCTTACAACCAACTTTCAACTTTAGACTTTCAGACTTTCTAACTTAAAAACAAAAAAGCTTCGACTCCGCTCAGCCGCCGATGTATTCGATTTTCAAACCAAACTTCATGAGATCCCAAAATCCCAGATTCAGTAGAGTTAAATAAATTCAGAATAACGGTAGGTTTGGGACAACGGTTTTCAATAAGTAAAAACATTAACAAATCCTCAATTTAAAGCCCAAAAAATGCTTTTTTAATTGTAGATACCTTATTATTTTAACATAATATTTAAGAAAAAAATCTTATTTATTGCAAATAGAATGTTAAAATTAAAAATAGTTTTCTTAGTAAATATAGGGGTTAAGAGGCGTTTTATTTATTTTTAATGTATGGTGTTTGATAAGTTTTAAAAATCTTATATACATTTGCAATTCTTAAACACCATTATAGGTAACAGGTGTTTTTTATGAAAAAAGAACAGATATATGGCAAAAAATTTGGTAATAGTAGAGTCACCAGCAAAAGCAAAAACAATTGAAAAATTTCTAGGTAAAGATTTTCAAGTCGAATCTAGTTTTGGACATATTGCAGACTTGCCCTCTAAAGAAATTGGAATAAATGTAGAAGGAGACTTTATGCCAAATTATGTAGTATCTACAGATAAAAAAGCTGTTGTAAAAAAACTAAAAAGTTTAGCAAAAAAAGCAGATACTGTTTGGTTGGCTTCGGATGAGGATCGCGAGGGAGAGGCTATTGCTTGGCATTTATTTGAGCAATTAAAATTAAAAGATGTTGCTACAAAACGTATTGTTTTTCACGAGATTACCAAAAAGGCAATTTTAAAAGCTGTTGAAAATCCAAGAAGTATAGACTACCACTTAGTAAATGCACAACAAGCACGTAGAGTGCTCGATAGGTTGGTGGGTTATGAATTATCGCCTGTGTTATGGAGAAAAATAAAAGGAGGTTTATCTGCAGGTAGAGTACAATCTGTAGCGGTTCGACTAATTGTAGAAAGAGAACGCGAAATAACAGCATATACACCAGTAGCAAGTTATAAAGTTGTTGCTGAATTCACCAATTCTGAAGGTAAAAAATTTAAAGCGAACTTGCCAAAAAGTTTCGATACTAAAGAAGCAGCAGAGGCATTTTTAAACTCGTGTATTGGTGCTGATTTTAAAGTTGAAGATTTACAAAAAAAACCAGCTAAAAAATCGCCAGCAGCACCATTTACAACATCAACATTGCAGCAAGAAGCTTCAAGAAAGTTGTATTTTCCTGTTGCAAAAACAATGATGATTGCACAGCGTTTGTATGAAGCCGGTTTAATTACGTATATGAGAACAGATAGTGTAAACTTATCTGACGATGCTAAAAATGCGGCACAAGAAGAAATTATTGCTTCTTATGGCGAGGCTTATAGCAAACCAAGAAATTTTACTTCTAAATCTAAAGGAGCGCAAGAAGCTCACGAAGCCATTAGACCAACATCTATGGATCAGCATACAGTTTCTGTAGATTACGATCAAGATAGGCTGTACGATTTAATTTGGAAAAGAACCATTGCTTCACAAATGAGCGATGCGCAATTAGAACGTACAAATGTTAAAATTTCGAACTCTAACAACACTACTATTTTTACCGCTAACGGTGAAATGATAAAGTTTGAAGGGTTTTTAAAGGTATATTTAGAAGGTACAGATAACGAAGATGAAGAGCAAGAAGGAATGTTGCCTAATTTAACAAAAGGAGATGCCTTAATAAATAAAAATATTGTGGCAACCCAAAGGTATTCTAGACCGCCATACAGATATACTGAGGCTTCTTTGGTAAAAAGATTAGAAGAATTAGGAATTGGACGTCCGTCTACTTATGCACCAACCATTTCAACAATTCAACGTAGAGAATATGTAGAAAAAGGAACTATTGAAGGTGTAGATAGAGATTATACACAAATAAAATTAGCCAAAAATAAGGTGGTTTCTAAAGTTTTAACCGAAAAAGTAGGTTCAGACAAAGGAAAATTAGTGCCAACAGATATTGGAAATATAGTAAACGACTTTTTAGTAGAGAATTTTTCAAATATTTTAGATTTCGGATTTACAGCAAAAGTAGAATCTGCTTTTGATGAAATTGCAGAAGGAAAAGAAGATTGGATTTCTATGATTAAAGATTTCTATAATAATTTTCATCCAATAGTAGAAGATGTTGCAGCAAATGCAGATAGAGCAAAAGGTGAGCGTTTATTAGGTGTAGATCCTAAAAGTGGTAAAAATGTATATGCGCGTTTGGGTAGATTTGGAGCAATGGTGCAAATAGGAGAGGCTACAGATGAAGAAAAACCGAGATTTGCAAGTTTACAACCAGACCAAACCTTAACAACCATAACTTATGAAGAGGCAATGGACTTGTTTAAGCTTCCTAAAACTATTGGTGGTTATGAAGGGAAAGATATTGTAGTAGCCAATGGTAGATTTGGACCTTATATTAAGTACGATACTATGTTTGTATCTATTCCAAAAGATGAAAATCCAATGTCTGTAGATGTTAACAGAGCTATTGAGTTAATTCAAGAAAAACAAAAAGCCGATGCCCCAATTGGTAGTTATGAAGACTTGCCAATACAAAAAGGTGTAGGTAGATTTGGACCTTTTATCAAATGGAACAATATGTTTATCAATGTCAATAAAAAATACGATTTTGATAACTTAACGCAAGCAAATCTTGTAGAATTAATTGAAGATAAAAAGCGAAAAGAAATTGAAAAAGTAATTCATAATTGGGAAGAAGAAGGTATTAGAGTTGAAAAAGCACGTTGGGGTAGATTTAATATTTTAAAAGGAAAAATTAAAATAGAAATGCCAAAAACAACCGATGCTAAAAATTTAACTTTAGAAGAGGTAAAAGACATTATTGAAAAGAAAGCACCAAAAAAGAAAGCAACTAAACGAAAAACAACTAAAAGAAAATCTACCAAAAAATAAATTTTTTACTATCTTGCCAACAATTAGATTACTTTAACCCCTAAGAATGAATTTTGATTATCTTAATCCCGTAGATAATTCATTAGTGAATTATGCTAAAATGCAATCCAATCTTTCGTTTGGTCAATGTATTAAGATATACGCTACTAAAGGTGATTTTCCGGATTTAACTACTACAAAAATTGCAATTATAGGCGTTTTAGACGGTAGAGCTGCGGTAAACAATTCGGAAACAGGGTCTAGTTTAGAACCAATACGAAAAGAATTGTATAAATTATTTCCTGGCAATTGGCCTATAAATGTTGCCGATTTAGGAGATATTGTACAAGGAAATACCATAGAAGACACCTACTTTGCAGTAAATGAACTTACCAATTACTTAATAAGAAATAAAATTATTCCAATTATTATTGGAGGCGGACAAGATATTACCTACGCAAATTACAGAGCTTACGATACTTTAGAACAAACGGTTAATATTGTTGCTGTAGATAGTAAGTTTGATTTAGGTTCTATAGAAGACGACTTAAATTCACAATCGTATTTAAGTAGAGTGGTTATGAATCCGCCAAATAATTTATTTAATTTTTGTAATATTGGGTATCAAACCTATTTTAACTCACAAGACGAAATAGATTTGTTAAGTAGCCTTTATTTTGATACCTGTAGATTGGGCGAAGTTTTAAATTCAATTCAAATAGTAGAGCCTATTTTAAGAGATGCAGATATTGTAAGTATAGATATGGCTTCTGTAAAAAATGCCGAATCGCCAGCCAATAACAATGCAGGGCCTAATGGACTTTCAGGAACTGATATCTGTGCAATAGCACGTTATGCAGGTATTAGTGATAAGGTAACATCCTTTGGTATTTATGAATACAATCCATTGTTAGATACTAAAAATCAATCGGCGCAATTAATCGCTCAAATGATTTGGTATTTTATAGAAGGGTTTAATTTTAGAGCCCATGATTATCCATTTGGATTAAAAGATCAGTACCAAAAATTTATTGTACCCATAGAAAATGAGTTGCTAAATTTTTATAAAAGCAACAAAAGTGGGCGTTGGTGGATGGAAATTGAAATAAGTAATAATAATAAATTTAAAAGACATGCGTTAATACCTTGTACATATCAAGATTATATAAGTGCAAGTAACCAAGAAATTCCTGAAAGATGGATGCGAACATATAAAAAATTAAACTAAATAAGAAGGGTTACATACTAAAATTCATCTTTTTAAGTTTAAAACTGATTAAATTAAATATTGTATTTTAAAATAATTAGTAATACGTTTGCCAAAAGAATTATAAATTAATATGAAGAAAATATCATTGTATATTTTACTAGCATTAGTGGTAGTCAGTTGCGGATCAAATGATCAAGGAGAATTAGTAGGGGTAAGAGGTTCCGGTAATTGGCATTCAGAAAGACCGTTGGGTATGACACTAATCCCTGGTGGATCTTTTACAATGGGTAAGCAAAGTGAAGACGTTGCAGGTTCACTTAACTCCCCAGCCAGAACTGTAACTGTACGTCCTTTTTATATGGACGAAACAGAGATTACAAATAGCGAGTACAAAGAATTTGTATATTGGGTAAGAGATTCTATTGTTAGAACAGAACTAGCATTGTTCTCAGAATTAATGTCTTATGATGGAGAACCTGTATTAGAAGAATACAAGTTTTTAAATATTGACTCTACCGATATGTCTCCATATCAAAAATATATGATGAAAACTTACGGTAGCTTAGGCGATTTAAATTCTCCAACCCAAGGTAAAATGCTAAATTGGGACGAAGAAATTATTTGGAATGTACACGAATTTCCTAGTGAAGAATATGCCGAAGTAATGATTGATTCTATTTTAACACCTATTGAAGATAGTTTTGAAGGTAGAAGAATGTTAAATGTAGAAAAATTAAAGTTCACTTATTATTGGTTAGATCAAGAAGCTGCTGCCAGAAATAAAGGAAACAGAAGAGATTTTATAAAACAAGAAACTGTAAATGTGTATCCAGATACCACTGTTTGGGTACGTGATTTTAAATATTCGTATAACGATCCAATGCATCAAGATTATTTTTACCACCAAGCTTATAACGATTATCCTGTTGTTGGTGTTACTTGGATGCAATCAAAAGCATTTTGTAGATGGAGAACTAAAAAGAAAAACGATTATTTAAGTTCAAAAAGAAATCCTACACAAGTACCACAATTTAGATTGGCAACAGAAGCCGAATGGGAATATGCTGCTAGAGGCGGTCTTGAAAATGCAACGTACCCTTGGGGAAATCCTTACCTTACTACAGATAGAGGATGCTTCTTAGCAAACTTTAAACCTACAAGAGGTAATTATGCGGTTGACGGTGCTTTGTACACTGTTGAAGCAAAATCATATCCACCAAACGACTATGGTTTATACAATATGTCTGGAAACGTTGCCGAATGGACGAACACTGCTTACAGTGAAGCGTCATATTATATTGGGTCTACTATGAATCCAAATGTAGAAATAGATAAAAATCATAGAAAAGTAATTAGAGGAGGTTCTTGGAAAGATGTTGCTTATTTTTTAGAAGTAAGCACACGTGATTATGAATATGCAGATTCAGCTAGAAGTTATATTGGCTTTAGAACCGTACAAGATTATTTAGGAACAGATATAAATGGAAATTAACAAACTTTAAAACTTTAACATTACGAATTATGGCACAATCAAAAGCAACCAAGAAAATATTTAATATGGCCTATGGGCTTGGAGCATCAGTAGTAATTATTGGGGCACTTTTTAAATTAACACACTATAGTATTGGCCCGTTAACAGGTGGTGTAATGCTAGCAATTGGTTTAATTACAGAAGCAGTTATTTTTGCAATTTCAGCTTTTGAACCCGTTGATGACGATTTAGATTGGTCGCTTGTTTATCCAGAATTAGCTGGTGGTAGTGGTTCTGCAAGAGAAAAAGCAACAATTCAAGAAGCTACACAAACAGAAGGTCTTTTATCTCAAAAATTAGACGCCATGCTTAAAGAAGCAAAATTAGATGCTAATTTAATGCAAAGCTTAGGAGAAAGTATTAAAAACTTTAAAGGAGCTGCAGAAAATATTGCTCCAGCAGTAGATTCTATTGCTGCAACTACTAAATATAGCGAGCAATTATCTTTAGCTGCTGCACAAATGGAGTCGTTAAATAGTTTGTATAAAGTACAATTAGACAGCACAGGCCGACAAGCTGAAATAAATGAGCAAGTTGCCGTAAATGCTGGAAAATTAAAAGAACAAATGGAGTCGTTAGCTACTAATTTATCATCGTTAAATGGTGTGTATGGAGGTATGTTATCTGCAATGTCTAATAAATAATTAGTTGTTTATTGTAAATAAATTATTAATCAAAAAAAACTAATTAAAAATGGCTTCAGGTAAATTATCACCAAGGCAAAAGATGATAAACTTAATGTATTTAGTGTTTATTGCTATGTTAGCAATGAATATGTCTAAAGAAGTTTTATCAGCTTTCGGTTTTATGAATGAAAAGCTAGTTGAAAACAATTTAACAGCTACACAAAAAAACACCCAAACACTTAGCAACTTAGCTACAAAAGCACAAGAACAACCAGAAAAATATGGCGATTTGTATCAAAAAGCAAATACCATTAATCAACTATCAAAAGATTTTACAAGTTATTTAGAATCTAAAAAAGCTTTCTTTTTAGAAAAACAAGAAGATCCAAAAAATTACGAAAGTATGGATCAATCAAATCTTGTGGACGAACATTTTTTTGCAAATGATAAATTTACAGAAGAAGGTCAAGAATTTTTAGATCAAATTAATGGCTATAAAGATGAAGTTGTAAGCATTTTAGGCGAAAACAATCCGTTAAGCGCTGTTATTAAAAAACGTTTCGATACTTCAGACCAAAAAAAGGGCGCTGGTACGCAACCTTGGTTAAACAATAGATACGAAGGCTTTCCTTTAATTTCTACCGTAACCAATTTAACGTCTATGCAAATGGATGTTAAAACTACAGAATCTGAAATTTATAGCAGTCTGTTAGGTGGTCAATTAGAAAGTGATGTTTCAATGTCTAACTACAAAACAATCTTAATTCCAGAAAAATCTGCCTTTTTTCAAGGTGAAAATTTTAAAGGAAAAGTAGTTTTAGGTCGTTATGACGCTTCTTTACAACCTTCAGAAGTAATAGTAAACGGAAAAACAATTACTAAAATAGAAGATGGTGGTGCGGTTTTAGACTTTCCTGCAGGTAGTGTTGGAGAACGCGAAGTAAAAGGTAAATTTGTGTTTATAGAAAATGGAGAACCGGTAGAAATTGCTATCAATAGCTCTTATGCCGTAATTCCAAAACCAAATAGTGCTGTAATTTCAGCGGATAAAATGAATGTAGTGTATAGGGGTGTGCCAAACCCAATGACTATTTCTATTCCTGGAATTCCAGACAATTTAGTAAAAGCAACTGCACCGGGTTTAAACAGTGTATCAGGATCTGGAAAATATGTAATGACTCCAGGTTCAGGTAGAGAAGTAACAATTAAAGTTTCTGGAACATTGCCAAATGGACAATCGGTAAGTTCTTCTCAAAATTTTAGAATTAAAGACATTCCTTCACCACAAGGAACTATAAGAAAAGAATCTGGTCACGTAGTAATGCCAAAATCTAGTTTAGAAAATGCAACGGTTGGGGTACAATTACCAGACTTTGATTTTGATTTAAAACTTTCAACAACTGGTTTTACACTTAAAGTACCAGGGCAAGGTGCTGTTGTTGTTAGAGGGAATAAAATGAATTCTGCTGCAAAAAAATCGATAGCAAAAGCTAAAAGAGGTGATGTAGTTACAATATTTGACATTAAATCTTCGTTAGTAGGAAACAGTGGATATAAAATAAAAAACGCTTCACCTGTAAGTGTTGAAATTCAATAAACTGAAATAAATGATAAATAAGAGAAATATTGGAATGTTTATTTTATTGTGTGTGTTGTTTCAAACAACGTACGCACAATCTAATCTTTTAAATGCTAAAAGTCCTTCCGATATTGGTAAAAAAACGGCTGCTCAAAAAGCTGTTGATGATGATAGACCTTTACCATATGGCTATGTAGATGATAGAGATATTTTATGGTCTAAAATGGTTTGGGAGTATATAGACCTTAACGAGCGCATTAACTTACCGCTGTATTACCCAGTAGACACCACCAATGTAGCAAGTGATAGAAGATCTTTATTCGATACCTTATTAAAAGGAATTAGATCGGGTGAAATAACCGAAGTGTACGACGATTCTTATTTTACAGCAAAATTAACAAAAGCAGAAATTAATGCTAAGCTATTTAGAGTTGATACCACCGATGCTGGTTTTGATGAATTAAATGCAGGTGCTATTAATATTGATGAATATGTTGATAAAATAAATTTAACATCGCAAGATATTGAAGGCTTTAAAATAAAAGGTTATTGGTATATAGATAAACGTCAAGGAGAATTAAAATACCGTTTATTGGCATTGGCTCCAATCGCTCCAGATGTACAAACTATGGGGAGAGAAGATATTAATATAGCCGAACAATTGCCTTTATTTTGGGTATGGTTTCCAGATGCACGAAATTTATTGCATAAAATGAAAGTATTCAACCCAAAAAATTCTGCATTCCCTATTTCTTATGATCATATTTTAAATGCGAGAAGGTTTAATTCCATTATCTATCAAGAAGAAAATGTATATGGAGATAGAGAAGTTTCAGAGTATGTAAAAGGTAATGCTTTATTCCAAGTTATGGAATCTAATAGAATTAAAGAAGAAATTAGAAATAAAGAGCTAGATATGTGGAGCTATTAACGCTTTAAACATACAATACAATACCATCCCGAATCTTGTTTTAATACAAATTCGGGATTTTTTTTAATTATTAAAGGATTGAAAGATTAAAGGATTGAAAGATTGAAGGATTGAAAGATTGAAAGATTGAAGGATTGAAAGATTGAAGGATTGAAAGATTGAAGAACTTAAAACCAACCTTCAAATTAAAAAAATGGTTTCGACTCCGCTTAATTGCCTCAACTTTCAGACTAAACTAGTTCTAGATGACGTTACTTTAAAACCGTCATTGCGAGGGCGTGTTGTAATGCAATGAAAACACAACTGCGGCAATCTGCAACTAAAGAACCTCAATCATCATTTAGTGAATATCATGAGATCCTGAATCAAGTTCAGGATGACGACTTGCTATTAACTAACATACTAATTAAATATTATGAGATTGCCGCGGTCGTACCTTCCTCTCAATGACGGAATTCATTATAGATCGTCATTGCGGGATGACGAATTTTAAAACGTCCTATGAGAATTTAAGTAGCAATCTAATGAAGTGGAGCAACGGGAGTAAGCCAAAGAGCGCAGCGGTCTGGCGTCGACTGCGTAACTTCCGTAAGATTCAATTAAATTATCATCAGACTAGATTTTTTGGTTAGCTCACGCCTGCCTTATTATTTATTTGGAGTTCGTGAATCTCCTATCGTCGATTTCGTTTTTCATCAATGGAACTGCGTAGTACATCACGAATACAATAACAAATAATTAAGGAATGAGTAAAAATGAACAAGTGAAATGAAATTCTAATCATCATTTAGTTAAGTTCAAGAGATTGCCGCGGTCGTACCTCCCTCGCAATGACGATATCAAACCTGTTACTTAGAAACCCCAATCATCATTTAGTTAAGTTCATGAGATCCTGAAATCGAAGATTCAGCGGAGCTAATCAAGTTCAGGATGACGTTCTTTAAAAACCGTCATTGCGAGGGCGTGTTGTAATGCAATGAAAACACAACTGCGGCAATCTGTTGCTTAAGACCTTAATCAAAATAACCCCGTCATGCTGAATTTAGGTACTCACTATCTTTTTTTATTACCTTTAAAAGAGTTCGTGAACCTACGGTTTCAGTAGCTGCCCCTAAAGAACCCCAATCATCATTTAGTTAAGTTCATGAGATCCTGAACCAAGTTCAGGATGACGTTCTTTAAAAACCGTCATTGCGAGGGCGTGTTGTAATGCAATGAAAACACAACTGCGGCAATCTGTTGCTTAAGACCTCAATCAAAATATAACCGTCATGCTGAACTTGTTTCAGCATCTGCCCCTAAAGAACCCCAAACATCATTTAGTTAAGTTCAAGAGATCCTGAAATCGAAGATTCAGCGGAGCTAATCAAGTTCAGGATGACGACTTGCTATTAACTAACATACTAACTAAATATTATGAGATTGCCGCGGTCGTACCTTCCTCTCAATGACGGAATTCATTATAGCTTGTCATTACGGGATGACGAATTTTAAAACGTCCTATGAGAATTTAATTAGCAATCTAAGGAAGTGGAGCAACGGGAGTAAGCCAAAGAGCGCAGCGGTCTGGCGTCGACTGCGTAACTTCCGTAAGATTCAATTAAATTATCATCAGACTAGATTTTTTGGTTAGCTCACGCCTGCCTTATTATTTATTTGGAGTTCGTGAATCTCCTATCGTCGATTTCGTTTTTCATCAATGGAACTGCGTAGTACATCACGAATACAATAACAAATAATTAAGGAATGAGTAAAAATGAACAAGTGAAATGAAATTCTAATCATCATTTAGTTAAGTTCAAGAGATTGCCGCGGTCGTACCTCCCTCGCAATGACGATATCAAACCTGTTACTTAGAAACCCCAAACATCATTTAGTTAAGTTCAAGAGATTGCCGCGGTCGCTTTTCCCTGGCGCCGGCTGACCTGATCACTAAAAATGTTCACTGAACATTTTCTTCACGTTCCATCCAGCAATGACGAAGTAAAGTGTATTCCGTCATTGCGAGGGCGTGTTGTAATGCAATGAAAACACAACTGCGGCAATCTGTATCTAGAAACCTCAATCATCATTTAGTTAAGTTCAGGATGACGACTTGCTATTAACTAACATACTAACTAAATATTATGAGATTGCCGCGATCGTACCTTCCTCTCAATGACGGAATTCATTATAGCTCGTCATTGCGGGATGATGAATTTTAAAACGTCCTATGAGAATTTAAGTAGCAATCTGAGGAAATGAAGCAGAAAGAGTAAGCCAAATAGCGCAGCGGTCTGGCGTCGACTGCGTAACTTCCGTAAGATTCAATTAAATTATCATCAGACTAGATTTTTTGGTTAGCTCACGCCTGCCTTATTATTTATTTGGAGTTCGTGAATCTCCTATCGTCGATTTCGTTTTTCATCAATGGAACTGCGTAGTACATCACGAATACAATAACAAATAATTAAGGAATGAGTAAAAATGAACAAGTGAAATGAAATTCTAATCATCATTTAGTTAAGTTCAAGAGATTGCCGCGGTCGTACCTCCCTCGCAATGACGATATCAAACCTGTTACTTAGAAACCCCAAACATCATTTAGTTAAGTTCAAGAGATTGCCGCGGTCGCTTTTCCCTGGCGCCGGCTGACCTGATCACTAAAAATGTTCACTGAACATTTTCTTCACGTTCCATCCAGCAATGACGAAGTAAAGTGTATTCCGTCATTGCGAGGGCGTGTTGTAATGCAATGAAAACACAACTGCGGCAATCTGTATCTAGAAACCTCAATCATCATTTAGTTAAGTTCATGAGATCCTGAACCAAGTTCAGGATGACGACTTGCTATTAACTAACATACTAACTAAATATTATGAGATTGCCGCGGTCGTACCTTCCTCTCAATGACGGAATTCATTATAGATCGTCATTGCGGGATGACGAATTTTAAAACGTCCTATGAGAATTTAAGTAGCAATCTAAGGAAGTGAAGCAGAAAGAGTAAGCCAAATAGCGCAGCGGTCTGGCGTCGACTGCGTAACTTCCGTAAGATTCAATTAAATTATCATCAGACTAGATTTTTTTGTTTCGTTTTTTCATCAATGGAAAAAATGAAAATAAAAGATTTTTAAAATTATAACTATTATTCAAAAGATTGCCGCGGTCGTACCTTCCTCGCAATGACGATATCATACCTGTTACTTAAAAAACTCAAGCATCATTTAGCTAATATCATAAGATCCTGAACCAAGTTCAGGATGACGGTTACAAATAGCTAAAAGCCAAAACCTAAACCTCCTTAAATCTTATAAAAAAATAACACAAAAAAATTGTCAGTACCAATTCTATAGCTTACTTTTACTTTATTAAATTTAACGATTAGCGGGAACTAATCGGGATTTTCTTAAAAAATACAACTCAATAATTAAGGGTCCTAACCATTTTTATTGAGTTTTTTTTATGCCTTTAAAGTTTTGTTGAAGTGTGTTTTGTGATAAGGTAGGTAGGAAATTATAGTTTTAAATCGCTTTTAAATTGAAGTAAACAAGCAATTTTTTGTCATTTCGACAACGGAAAAATCATAGCAACATCTAAAAAAACACCTTAGTTTTACATAAAACGACTCTAAAATGTTAATAAAAAAGCCTTATTTGTTATTAATTAAGGTAAAATAAGTCTGTTTATAAAAGCCGTAATTGTGTTTTTTTACTCCATTTTTACACTAAAAAAGCTATTAAAGCGTCTAAAAAATGTATTTCTTCGTGTTTTAAAATTTATACTAATAAATTTTTTATCTATTAAATAGATTTTTAGATTTATACTAATAGTTCAAAAGATTTATTAGTATAGTTTAGCGAATTTATTAAATAGATTTTGAGATTTATACTAATAAATATAGCTAAAAATTGGGCATAAAAAATCCCAAGCTGCGGGAACAGCTCGGGATTTTCTTGAAAAATACTACTCAATAATTAGGGTCCTAACCAGCAATTATTTTGTATTTCATTACCTCTAGCATATCTCTTAAATTAGCACCAGGTCTAAAATTCATATGCGCTTTTTTAACAGAGTTTCCACTCACTTCCTCGGGTAACGTCTCTCCTCTAGAAGATACTCCTACTTGAAGATTCCCGATACCACCGAGTTGTACAACCTTCCCTTGTTTTAGTTCATCCATAATGTTATGTTCTAATGCACGTAGCACTGCATAACAATCCGATTCACGAACTGTACATTGGTTGGATACTAAATATGCCAATCTTTCAAAATCTATCACTCCTTGAGAAATAGCCTTAGCATAAAATTTGTTGTCCGCGTTTACGTCTTGCGGATTGCGACGCTCCATTGCTTTTAAAAAAACCATGATTATTAAAATTTAACCTGTTGCTTCGTTGCAACATTAATGCTAAATTAATAATAATTCAACTTAATTGTCATTGCTTCAGTAAGTTACTTATTAACATTTTGTTTAAAAAAAAACCAATAAAAGTATTTTTTTATTCATGAATTTTACAAGTATAGATTTATTACTATAATTTCTGTAATTTAATAGTTAATTTCTATAGTAAACTGTAGCACAAATTAAAATGATTGTTAATAACTTTTTTTTTTTTTTCACTAAATAGCTTATAAATAACCGTTTGTTGAAAAAAAAATTGAAGTGATTTATTACTTAAAACCTCAATCAAAATAACCCCGTCATGCTGAATTCAGTTACTCACTATCTTTTTTTATTACTGATATTCCTACAAAAAAGATTACATTTTTAAGCGGCTCGTTTAGTTTTGATATTTTTTAATATTATTTCCATTTCTAGAGGAGTTAAATAGTCTAAAGACTGATGTATTCTTTTAGTATTATACCAATGAATATAACTATCTATTTGACTATATGCCTGGATAAAGGTTTTGAATGATCTTCTGTAAATTAATTCGCATTTAATTGTTTTAAAAAATGATTCAGCTACTGCATTATCCCAACAATTACCTTTTCTACTCATACTTTGATTTATCTTTTTATTATGCCTAAAAATAGCAGTCATTTTACCTGACGCATATTGAACCCCTCTATCAGAATGAAAAATAAAATCATCTGAAATGGGTCTGTTTTTTCTAGCTCTTGCCCAGGCTTTATAAACTGTATTTTCTACAGTCATATCATTGCTTAAAGACCATCCAACAATCTTTCTATCAGCTAAATCTATCATAGTAGTTAAATAAATCCATTTGTCTTTACATCGAATGTAGGTAATATCAGAAACCCAAACCTTACCAAGTTCTTTTATGTTGAAATTCCTATTCAATATATTAGGACTGATGTTATAATTATGATTAGAATTCGTTGTAACTACATATTTTCTTTTAGATTGGCTTCTAATTCCCATTTGCTGCATAAGTCTTGAAATATACGATGGATGATAATGATATCCCGCTCTAGCTAAGGTTTTAGTGATTTTATAACTACCATATACTTTACGATTTGTTTTCCATATTTGATAAATTTTCGCTTTAAGTATTCTTGTTTTAGAGACTCTGATAATACTACTATTTCTTAGCCATTGATAATAAGAATTTCTACTAATTTTTAAAAGTTTACACATCTTCTCAACAGGATAGTTGGTACTGTGTTTATTTATAAACCTGTACTTTACCTGTCGTTCTTGGAGAAGATGCTCACCGCCTTTTTTAAGATATCCCTCTCCATCTCAGCATCTCTAAGACGCCTTTTCAATTCTCGAATCTCTTTTTCTTCTGGTGTTAAGCTCGGAGTTCCTGAACCTGTAAAAGATTCTCGGTTTGATAAATAGGATCTTTTCCAACTGCGTATACTTGCAGAATGGACACCATATTCTTTCCCCAAATCTTCTGCACTCTGACCTGAGAGCATTAATTCTACTAACATAATCTTAAATTCCTTGTCGTACCTTTTTGTTTTACTCATAATTCAAATATATTAATTTATGAGCCGTTTTAACTGTAACTATAAATGTAGGTATTCCACCCCAATCATCATTTAGTTTAGTTCATGAGATCCCGAATCGAGTTCGGGATAAAGGACCAAACTAAAACAACTTCAGAATAACAGTTCCCAATAACCAACAAACAAGCAACACCCAACTTTTAACTTATAAAGAATAAAACCATATATTTGCAGCAAACATTTGTAACCCCGAACCCTCAAAATCTATAACATTAAAAAATGAATAATGTAAAAATTATAGAGCTCCCTAAAATATTAGATAGAAGAGGTAATTTAAGTTTTTTTGAAAATTGCAATCAAATACCATTCGATATTAAAAGAACGTATTGGATATACGATGTGCCTGGAGGAGAGATTAGAGGAAGTCATGCATTTAAAAAATCTCATGAATTTATAATAGCACTTTCCGGTAGTTTTGACGTAGTATTACACGACGGTACAAAAGAAGTGAAATATAGTTTAAACAGATCGTATTATGGATTGTATGTGCCTAACTTATTATGGAGAAGGTTGGAAAATTTTTCAACTAATTCTTTAGCATTAATAGTTTCATCTATAGGATATGAAGAAGATGATTATATTCGTGATTTTGACAGTTTTAAAAGCCTGAAAGATGAAAGTAACAAATAACACTGTTAAAGATTGTAAGGTTATTGACGTGTCTAAAATTCAAAACGATGCAGGTAATATTACTGTTGTAGAAAATGGAAAAAAATTACCATTTGTAGTAAAAAGAATTTTTTATTTATATGATATTCCTGGGGGTGAAGATAGGGGAGCACATGCACATAAAGCTTGTCATCAGTTTTTAGTGGCAGCTTCTGGAAGTTTTGAAGTTAAATTAGATGATGGGAAATTTACAAAAACAGTATTTTTAAACCAACCAAACAAAGGTTTACACATACCACCCGGAATTTGGGCTTCTGAAATCAATTTTTCATCAGGCTCAATTTGTTTGGTATTAGCTTCACATACTTATAATGAGAGTGATTATATACGAGAATATCAAGAATTTTTAGACTATAAAAGATGAATTATAGCTGTCATAAATTAGCCGATGTACAAACTACTAAAATTGGAGTAAAAACAAGAATTTGGCAATTTGTTGTAATTTTAAAAGATGCTATTATTGGGGAAAACTGCAATATAAATGCACATGTGTTTATAGAAAATAAGGTTCATATTGGAAATAATGTAACTGTAAAATCAGGTGTGCAAATTTGGGATGGCATCACAATTGAAGATGATGTTTTTATAGGGCCTAATGTAACATTTACGAATGATCTTGTGCCGCGATCTAAACAATATCCTGAATCATTTTTACAGACAATTATTAAAAAAGGAGCTTCTATTGGAGCAAACGCTACAATTATTGCAGGGAATACCATTGGTGAATATGCCATGGTAGGTGCAGGAGCTGTAGTAACAAAATCAATTGGAAATAATGAATTGTGGTTAGGGAATCCTGCAAAACTTTCAAGTTATGTAACCAATGAAGGTAGGATATTAGACCTCAATTTGAGAGATAAAGTTACTAAGGAGATATATTTATGGGAGGAAAACAAATTAGTGAAACAGCATGATTAAATTTTTAGACTTACAAAAAATAAATGCGCAATACCAGCAAGAGTTAAAAGAAGCAGCTTCTAAAGTTATTGATTCAGGTTGGTATTTAATGGGGAAAGAGCTAGAAACTTTTGAACATAACTATGCGGATTTTTGTGGAGTAAAACATTGTGTAGGTGTAGCCAATGGACTAGATGCCTTACGTTTAATTTTTAAAGCATACTTGGAATTAGGAATTATGCAAAAAGGTGATGAGGTACTAGTGCCTGCTAATACCTATATCGCATCTATTTTAGCAATTTCAGATAATGGTTTAATTCCTGTTTTTGTTGAGCCTAATATACAAACCTATAATATAGATAGTAACCTTGTTGAACAAGCTATTACCCCTAAAACAAAAGCAATATTAGCTGTGCATTTATATGGACAGATTTCTGTAGATGCAAAAATGCTTGAAATTTGTGAAAAACACCATTTAAAATTAATTGAAGATGCGGCGCAATCTCATGGGGCACAATGGAACGGTAAAATATCTGGCGCTATTGGTGATGCAGCAGGTCATAGTTTTTACCCTGGAAAAAACTTGGGAGCATTAGGAGATGCTGGTGCAGTTACAACAAATAATGCTGAACTAACAGCCACAATTAGAGCACTTGGTAATTATGGATCTCATAAAAAATATGAAAATAAATTTCAAGGTTTAAATTCTCGTTTAGACGAGTTACAAGCAGCTTTTTTAACTGTAAAATTAAAATACATAGCACAAGATATTGAAGCAAGAAGAAAAGTGGCGAATTATTATTTGAAAAATATTAAGAATCCAGAAATAGTATTACCAAGTTTTTGTGTCGAAAGTCATACTGAGCCTGTCGAAGTAGGTTTGAATTTAACTCATGTTTGGCATTTATTTGTTATTAGAACAAAAAAAAGAGATTTGTTGCAACAATACCTTTTGGAAAAAGGCATTCAAACATTAATTCATTATCCTATACCACCGCACAAGCAAAAAGCCTATGCCGAATATAACAACCTTAGTTTCCCAATAACAGAACAAATCCATAACGAAGTGTTGAGTTTGCCTTTGAGTGCTGTTATGACTAGTAAAGAAATTGAAAATGTAGTTTACAATATAAATAATTATGAGCTATAATATTTTAAGGAAAATTCAACTTTTATTTAATTTTCCATTTTGGTGGATTATTTCTAAAAAGAAAAAGTATTTTAATTTTGTATTTCCAAATTTAAGATTTATTAGATCAAAGAGATTTAATTACCAACATTTACCAATATGTAATCAAAAAACGTTACTAACTGGAAAAGGGGAAATCTCTATTGGGAAAAATTGCAAATTCGGCTATAAGCCTGGAGGTTTTCATAGAGGAGGTTCTATTGAATTACAAGCTCGTTATAAAAATGCAATTATTAATATTGGTAACAATGTAGCAACAAATAATAATATATTTATTTGTGCTGCCAACAATATTGAAATTGGCTCAAACACCCTAATAGGGCAAAATGTAACAATTATGGATTTTGAAGCGCATGGTATATTACCTCATTTAAGAAATAAAGTTGGGGAAATTGGTAACGTTATTTTAGGTGAAAATGTATGGATAGGCATAATGTTACAATATTAAAAAACTCTGAAGTTGGTGATAATTCTATTGTTGCTATTGGGGCTGTTGTAATTGGTAAATTCCCTAAGAATGTTATAATTGGTGGTGTACCTGCCAAAATTATTAAAACTATTTAATGCAAGAGGATAAATCTTCGTATCGGCAAATTATGAAAGCAACTTCTCTTTTTGGAGGAGTTCAAGTTTTTAACATCTTAATTGCTATTGTACGTTCAAAATTTGTAGCAATATTATTAGGCCCTGCAGGTATGGGGGTTGTTGGTTTGTTACAATCAACTCTGGGGTTAGTTACAAGTATCACAAACTTTGGATTACGTACAAGTGCTGTAAAAGATATTGCGGCTGCTGTTGGTACAGATAACCTTAAGAGAGTTGCAGTTGTGGTAGCTGTAATGCGTAAATTAGTATGGTTTACAGGGTTGTTAGGTGCCGTTATTACTATTGTTTTTTCATCTTGGTTAAGCAAATTGGCTTTTGGGAATACAAATTATACATCTGCATTTATTTGGCTTTCTATAACCTTATTGTTTTATCAATTAAGTAGTGGGCAAAGTGTGTTATTACAAGGCTTTAGGAAGTTAAAACCATTAGCAAAATCTAGTGTTTTTGGGAGTTTTATTGGTTTGCTAGTGACAGTACCCATATATTATTTTTATGGTGAAAAAGGGATTGTACCAGTGCTTATTATTTCTTCTATTACTACCCTAATGTTAACTTGGTATTTTTCTAGAAAAGTGACTATAGAAAAAGTGAATGTTGATATTGCTCAAACAATTAAAGAAGGAAAGCAGATGATGATATTAGGTTTTATGATTAGTTTGAGTGGTTTGTTAACAGTAGCTTTTTCTTATGCGGTACGTGTTTATATTAATAAAGTAGGAGGGCTTGAAGATGTTGGGTTATATGGAGCAGGCTTTGCAATTATCACTACCTATGTTGGTCTTGTTTTTAGTGCTATGGCAACTGATTATTATCCTAGACTTTCAGGTGTCTCATATGATAATAACAAAGCAAATCAATTAATAAATCAACAAGCAGAAATAGGTATCTTAATTTTAGCTCCAATTTTAACCATATTTATAATTTTTATAAATTGGGTGGTAATCATACTGTATTCAACAAAATTTATTCCTGTGAATGGTATGATACATTGGGCCGCCTTAGGTATGTATTTTAAAGTAGTAAGTTGGGCTATGGGTTTTTTGTTATTGGCTAAAGGAGCTTCAAAGTTGTTTTTTTGGAATGAACTGATTGTTAATATTTATATGCTAGGCTTAAATCTATTGGGGTATTACTTTTATGGTTTGGATGGTTTAGGAATCTCATTTTTTATCACGTATGTTCTTTATTTTTTTCAGATATATGTAGTTTTGAAATATAAATATAAGTTCCATTTTGATACTGGTTTTTATAAAATTTTTGGAATTCAATTGATATTAGGCTTGTGTTGTTTTATAATTATTAAATTTATCCCAACTCTTTGGGCTTATGTTGTTGGAGTGCCTTTTATTTTGTTTTCTGTATGGTATTCTTATAGAGAGCTAGATACCCGTTTAAATTTGAAAGAGATAATTCTAAATTTTAGAAAAAGGAAATAAATGAATACTATTGAAATAGCAAATAGTTTAAAAAGAAACCCCTTAGTTTCCATAATTGTAATCACATACAATTCTTCCAATTATGTATTGGAAACCTTAGAAAGTGCAAAAGCACAGACCTACCAAAATATTGAATTAATTATATCAGATGATTGTTCTACAGATAATACTGTTACAGTTTGTGAAGAATGGTTACAAAAGAATAAGGATAGGTTTGTTAGAACTCAATTAATAACAGTTAAAGAAAATACTGGGATTCCTAAAAATTGTAACCGAGGTTTATATGCTGCAAAAGGTGAATGGGTTAAGTTAATTGCTGGCGATGACGCATTAATGGCAAATTGCATCAAAGACAATATAGAGTTTGTAAAAAGTGATTCAAGAATTAAATTTTGTTTTTCCGATTATGAGGCTTATAAAGATACTTTTGAAGACTCTAATTTGGTAAACTATAAAAATGATTCTGATGCTCGTTCAAAACAATTTTCGGAATTGAATAATGAGTTTCAATTAAAAGTAATGATTAGGAATATTGTTCTTCATGGGCCAGCTACTTTCTACAAACGTAATAAATTTTTAGAAATGGGAGGTTATGACGAGAGTTATTCTTTCGTTGAAGATAGATTAACGTTTTTTAATTGGTTAAAAGCAGGAAATAAGTTTTATTATTTACCTAAAAAAACGATAAAATATAGAATAAATGATAACTCAATTACAAACAAAAATCTTGTAAACAATTCGTATATAAATGACTTCTTCATAAAGTTTCGGGACTTAATATATGAGAAGTTTTATTCATATTTTACTTTTAAAGAAAAAGTTTATTTTCATGTGAGGTATAAGTATTATTTGTTTTTTAAAAAAGATGATAACTTAAATTTTTTTATAAAAGTATTTAGACGTTTGTGGTATTTTTTAGTTCAAAAGGGAGAAAAAGAAAACTACAATGCATTAAATAAATTTTATAAAGAATACAAGAACCGTAAATTTTAAAATAATGTAATATTCAGATGATAAAAATTTCTATAATTATCCCAGTTTATAATGCTGAAAAGTACCTTAAACAATGCATACAATCTGTCTTAAATCAGAGTTTTACTAATTTTGAATTGCTGTTAATTAATGATGGGTCTAAAGATAAAAGTGGTGTGATATGTAACAGTTATGCAGCTAATGATAAAAGAGTTAGCGTCTTTCATAAAAAAAATGGAGGTGTTAGTTCTGCTCGTAATTTAGGCTTAAAAAATGCGGTTGGAGAATGGATTACTTTTATAGATAGTGATGATTTTATTTCTGAAAATTATTTTCAACCGATATTAGATTTTGATAAACATGACTACATTATTATGGATTCATATATTATTAAAGATGATGTAAAATCTTTTTATAACAGATATGAACCTAAAAGTTTGATTTTGAATGAATTTTTAAATCAATATAATCTATTTAGAGACTTTGGCTCTCCTTGGGGTAAATTTTTTAGAAAATCTATTATATTTGAAAATAAAATTGGTTTCGATGAGAAATTAGACAAAGGGGAGGATGTGGTGTTTAATTTGACATATGTTCTTAAATGTAAAATGATTGGAATTTCAAATTCAACTTCTTATAATTATCGAATAGTTTCGAATAGTCTAAGTTCGAAAAAATCAAATGTAAAACATAGTGAGTATTTATATAGTAAAATATTCAATTTACTTGAGAGTTATTCACAAGATTTAGAATTTATATCAAAACACAATTCTTTATCAGCGTTAGTATATTTTTTTAACGTATTGTACTCAGACTATTCGAAAATAAAAAAGAAAAAGATTTTGAAAGAACTTATTAAGAAACATAAAAATCAATTGGTATTAAGAGCAAAAGGACAAAGTATTCATTTAATACCCTTGACTTGGATTATAAAACATGAATTGATTGCCTTAGCTATTTTGATAACAAATATAAGGAAAGTATGAAAATAGGTATACAAAGTAATCCAAGAGGGTTTGCTAAGAAATGGATTGAATATTGTGACAATCAAAATATTAATTATCAATTAATAGATGTTTATAGTAATAATGTTATTGAGCAACTTAAAGACTGTGATGCTTTAATGTGGCATACTAACCATTTAAGTAAAAAAGATTATCAAGTAGCTAAGCGATTATTAACAGCTGTTGAGCATGCCGGAAAAGTATGCTTTCCGTCTATAAAAGAAAATTGGCATTACGATGATAAGGTTGGACAGAAATATTTGTTAGAGGCTATTGATGCACCTTTAATACCTTCCTATGTCTTTTATGATAAGCAAGAAGCTTTAGAATGGGCAGCTAATACTAAATGGCCAAAAGTTTTTAAACTTACTGGAGGAGCTGGTTCAAGTAATGTGAAGTTGATTCATAGTGAAAATGAGGCTAAAAAAATTATTCGAACTTCTTTTAGAAAGGGATTTATAGCATTTGATCAAAAAAAATACTTTTTAGAAGAAAGTTTAGCTAGGTATCGTCAACATAAGTCACTTTGGAGGTTACTTAAAAGCTTTCGTCATCTGTTAAAACCTTTAAATAAAGATTGGGTTAATCATATAGAAAAAGATTATGTGTATTTTCAAGAGTTTATGCCAAACAATGATTATGATTTAAGACTTGTTGTTGTTAATCAGGAAAGAATTTTTGGGTTAAAAAGATCTAATAGAGAGGGAGATTTTAAAGCATCAGGAAGTGGTAATATGGATTTTTTAAATAATGATGTTGATACATCAATATTACAACTTGTGCTTAATGTTGCAAAGAAGTTAAAAATGAATAGTGTAGCTTATGATATTGTCTTTGATAAAAATGATAAGCCTGTTATTATTGAAATTACATACGCCTATTCAACAAGTGCTTACGAGAAATGTCCAGGTTATTGGGATGAAAATTTAAATTGGATTAAAGGACAAATTGGAAACTATTCTTCCTGGATGGTTGATAAAGTAATTGAACAAGTTAAAAATAAAAAATGATAATCTTAAAATATTTACGAAAAATAATTAATTATCTAGAAAGAAAAGAGTTTCAAGAGCTTTTAAAAAATCTACCAATTAAAGTTGGAAACAACGTAGTTTTTAAAAAGAATCCTATAATTCAACTTCATCCAGATGCGAAATTAATTATTGGGAATAATGCAACTATAAACTCTGACAATTATGGATATCACGTAAACATGCATTCACCTTGTAAGTTAATGGCAGATATATCTAATGCAATTATAAAAATAGGAGATAACACTCGGTTTCACGGGAGCTGTATACATGCTTATAAAAGAGTAGAAATTGGAAATAATTGTCTTATTGCTGCAAATTGTCATATAATTGATGGGAATGGGCATCAAGCTTCTTTTGATAACATTGAAAACAGAATTAATACTACTGGAGAAGTTAAAGAAGTTGTTATCGAAGACAATGTTTGGTTAGGTACAGGAGTTGTTGTTTTACCCGGAGTAACCATTGGTGCTGGGAGTATAATCTCTGCCAATAGTGTTGTACATAAAGACATCCCAAGTATGGTAATAGCAGGAGGTAATCCTATTAAAATTATTAAGGATTTAAACTAGATTTTATTTATGTTATGAAAATTAAAACCATTACTTGTCATGAAGTTTATAATTATGGTGCTAGTTTACAAGAGTTTGCCTTGCTAAAATACCTTGAAGCATTAGGGCATACAACGGAGGCAATCCATTATAAGCCCTATTATTTAAGTAATCATTTTAATTTATGGTCGGTTTCACCAAAATACAATACATTTCCTGTTAAGTACATTTATTTATTGGCTAAATTACCAGGAAGGATAAAAGCATTAAAACGTAAAAAGGTATTTGATACATTTTCAAAGAAATATATTAAAACCGGAAACAGTATATATAAAACTAATGAAGAGTTAAAAAATAACCTACCTATTGCAGATACGTATATTTGTGGCAGTGACCAAATTTGGAATTCTTTTTTTGAGAATGGAAAAGACCCTGCTTTTTATTTAGATTTTGTGCCAGATGATAAGTTGAAAATTTCGTATGCAGCAAGTTTTGCTATTGATAGTATTGAGGCGTACTTAAAACCATTTGTTAAAGAAAAGGTAAGTAGGATACACCATGTTTCTGTAAGAGAGACTTCTGGTGTAACTATATTAAATGAATTAGATATTGAAAATGTAGCACAGGTTTTAGACCCGGTATTCTTACTATCAGCCAAGTATTGGAAAGAAACCTTTATAAAAAAGATTGATGAAAAATTTATTTTTGTATACGATTTTGATTCTAATTCTTTTATTAAAGAGATAGCAATTAAGTTACAACAAGAAAAAGGGTATAAAATTTATACAGTAAATAAAAATATTAAGTATGCAACCAATAATTATTGGTTAAAAGGTCCTGAGTTTTTTTTATCATTAATTGCAAATGCGCAGTTTGTTATTACAAATTCGTTTCATGCAGTTGCTTTTTCATTAATTTTTGAAAAACAATTTGTAGTGGTAAATAGGCAAGAGGCAATTAATACCCGTATGCGAGATTTATTAGCTCTTTTTGATTTGAACCATGTATTAATTACTAAGAATAATATAACAGATACTTTAAATTTAATAGATTACAAATCTATTAGGCATAAAAAACAGGAAGCCATATTAAGTTCAAAAGCTTTTTTGATAAATGCTATCAAAAACTAAATTTATGAAAAATAAAATGAAGAAAATACTTTTTTTTGTTGAATCGTTGCATTGTGGAGGAGCTGAAAGAAGCTTGTTAAGTTTATTGAATAATCTTGATTACTCAGGCTACGAAGTACGTTTAATGGTGCTAAAAAAAGGAGGTGAATTTGAACAATTTGTTCCAAAACACTTAACAATTGAAAGTGTTGCTATTAATTTAAGTTTAATTGCTAGAATAAAGTTTAAAATAGCAAGAGTTCTAAATTTTAAAGAGAAAACACACAACGCTCAATTGTTTTGGAAAATAGCAAAGAATAAAGTTCCAAAATTAGACCTTGATATTGATATTGCAATAGCTTGGGGGCAAGGCTTTGCTACATATTTTGTTGCTGAAAAGATTATGGCAAAAAAGAAATTTGCATGGGTTAATATTGATTTTGCCAAGGCTGGTTATAATATTAAAATTGATACGCCGATATACAATAAGTTTGATAAAATAGTTGGAGTATCTGTATTTGTAAAAGAATCGATGCAAAAGTTTATACCACCCAATAAGGTAATTAGTATAAGAAATATAATAGATAAAGATGATATTTTAAAAAGAGCAGAAGATAAAGTATCTATTAAGTTTTCAACAGATAGTATTAATATTGTTTCTATAGGGAGACTTGCGATTCAAAAAGGTTTTGAATTATCAGTGCAAGCAGCCAAAATTCTTTCAGATTTAGGTTTTAATTTTCGTTGGTATATAATAGGAGAGGGTAATGAAAGAGCTTATTTAGAAAAATTAATTAAAGAACTTAATTTAGAAAATAAATTTATTCTACTTGGTTTTAGAGATAATCCGTACCCATACGTTAAAATGTGTGATGTTTATGTGCAAACTTCACATTTTGAAGGCTTAGGTAGAACACTAATTGAAGCTTCTATACTTAATAAACCAATAGTCACTACTAATTTTCCTACAGCGTATTCTATTTTAGAACAAGATAAAACAGGTGTAATTACTGAGATGAATTCAAAATCAATAGCAGGTGGTATAGAGAAAATTATGACAGATTTGGATTTTAAAAATTATTTAATAAAAAACTTAGAAGAACAACAAGACAATCAAAAAGAGAAAACTTTAAGGGAAGTTAAGAATCTTATAGAAAGTTAAACAAATGATAAAACTACTCTACATTACAAATGCAATTAATGGCTCAGGAGGCTTAGAGCGTGTACTGGCGGTAAAAGCAAGTTATTTAGCGGATACATTAGGGTATAAAGTGCATATTTTAACTTTAAATAATGGTGACAAATCTCCATTTTATAAGTTTAGTACAAAAATTAAGTTTATTGATATTAAAGTAGGTGGCAATGCTCTCAATTATTTTTTACAATATAAAAAAGGGATTAAAAATGCGTTAAAAGCACTAAAACCAGATGTTATTTCGGTCTGTGATGATGGTTTAAAAGGAATGCTGTTTCCAATATTCTTTGGAAAAAAAATACCGGTTATTTATGAACGCCATGTTTCTAAGCAAATTGAAAATAGAGCAGATTCAATTTCGTTTGTTCAACGTTTAAAAACAAGATTAAAGTTTGGTCTAATGAATTTTGGAGCAAGCCAATTTCATAAATTTGTAGTATTAACCAATGGAAATTTAAAAGAATGGAATTTAAATAATTTAGTAGTAATTCCAAACCCATTACCTTTTACTAATGAAGCACAATCTTTACTTACTAATAAAAAAGTATTGGTTGTTGGCAAGCAATCCTATCAAAAAGGGTATGACAGGTTATTAGATATTTGGAGTTTGGTATCTAAGAAATTTCCAGATTGGAGCATAGACGTTTATGGAAAATTAGATTCAAACTTAAAACTAGAGGAAAAAGCGGAAGTATTAGAAATTTCGAATACAATACATTTTTACCCACCAGTTAAGGATATACAAGCAAAGTATAAAGAAGCTTCTATATATGTAATGTCTTCACGTTTTGAAGGTTTTGGTATGGTATTGATAGAAGCTATGAGTTTTGGAGTGCCCTGTGTTGCGTTTGACTGTCCACACGGACCTGCAGATATTATAACTCATACTGAAGATGGTTTTTTGATTGAAAATGATAATATTAATGGTTTTGCAAATGTGTTAATTAACCTTATTGAAAATGAAACCTTGCGTAAACGTATGGGGTTTCAAGCGAAAGAAAATGTAAAGCGATATACCCCTGATAATATTATACCTTTGTGGGATACCTTATTTAAAAGCTTAGTAAAATAGGATGAAAATAGTTTATAGCACAGATCAAATATATTTACACGGCGGTATTGAAAAGGTATTGGCTCAAAAGTTAAATTATTTGGTAACATTGCCAGACTATCAGGTGTATTTAATTACAACTGAGCAAAAAGGGAAGCCTTTTTGTTATCCGATTTCAGATAAGGTACTACATTATGATTTGGATATAAATTATATACGTACAAAAAGTTATTTTAGTTTAACTAATCTTAAAAAGGTTCCTACACATTTAAAAAGATTAAAAAATAAGCTACGTGCAATTAACCCAGATGTGTTAATTGTTTGTAATTATGCTTTTGATTTTTACTTTATTCCTTTTATAAGTGGTCATATAAAAACAATAAAAGAGTTTCATGCTTCTCGATATTATTATGTAAAGCATTTACCAAAAGCTAGTTTGTTTAAAAAAATAATGCACAGAATTAATACGGGTATTGAAAAAAAATATACTCACATTGTTGTTTTAAATAACGATGAACAAAAATACTATAATCCTGATAATCTAGTAGTAATTCCAAATGCCTCAACACAGGTAAAATTAAATACTATTAAAAGGAAAAAGATTATTTTAGCCGCAGGTAGAATAGCACCGGTAAAACAATTTGACCATTTAATTAAGGCTTGGGGTTTAATTGCAGCTCAATTTCCAGATTGGGAAGTGCATATTTATGGGGAAGGAGATCAAGATTTGGTTAATGAATTAAAAAACTTAATTAAAAAGGAAGAAACACCTTCTATTAAATTAATGGGAGCAACTAATAAATTAGACGCTAAAATGCAAGCAGCCTCCTTGTATGCAATGACTTCCGCAACGGAATGTTTTCCAATGGTGTTGCTAGAATCTTTAGCCTGTGGCTTACCTGTAGTTTCATATGATTGCCCTTATGGTCCTAGAAATATAATAACGAATGAAGAAGATGGTATTTTAGTAAAGCATAATAATATTGAGGCTTTTTCGGTTGCACTCGCTCAATTAATCAAAAATTCTGAGAAAAGAAAATTGATGGAACAAGCCGCCTTAAAAAACATAGCACGTTTTAACGAACATAAAGTAATGGAAAAGTGGTTGAAATTATTTAAAATTAAAGCGCAATGATTTTTAACTCTATTATACCTTTACCTTATTATACACCATTATTTTATAATGTGTTATTGGTTATAATAATACTTGCATTCATAAGGTTACAAACAAACGGCTATGTTATACAAAATGTTAACAAAAAGGAAACCGCTTCATTAGTTTTATTAATTGTGGTGACGCTGTATATGGGGTTAAGACCAATAAGCGGTCGTTATTTTGGGGATATGAGAACTTATTATAATTATTTCAATCAATATGCTACTGGTGCAGATATTAGAATGTCAAAAGATATTTTATGGGATTTATTTATGAAACTCTCTAGTAGTATTATGTCTGCACAGTTATTTTTTCTATTATGTGCCGTATTATATATAGTACCTTTATACAGTGCTGTTAAAAAGTGGTTTGGTGTAGATAAATACTTTATTTTTTTAATGCTGCTTGCTTCTTTTTCTTTTTGGTCTTATGGTACTAATGGTATTCGGAATGGTATTGCAACCTCCTTATTTGTATTGGGTGTATCCTATACTAATTCTAAGTATTGGAAATATGGATTCTTTGTAATGGCATATTTTGTACATGGAAGTATGTTAATTCCCATAGCAGCCTATATATTGACAGTTTTTTATAAAAACTCTAAGCATTATTTAGTTGGTTGGTTGTTAAGTATTCCGTTATCACTTGTTTTTGGTGGCGCTATAGAATCTTTAATAATGTCAATAGGTTTGGGGGGAGAAAGAACAGGTTATTTAACAATGCAAGGTTTTGAAGATCAATTTTCTTCAACAGGTTTTCGTTGGGATTTTTTACTCTATAGTGCAGCAGCAGTATTTGCAGGTTATTATTTTATTATCAAAAGAGGTTTTAATGATACAGTATATATGCAGCTTTTTAATATGTATGTAACCGCTAATGCCTTTTGGATTTTAGTAATTCGTGCCGCCTTTTCTAACCGTTTTGCTTATTTGTCCTGGTTTTTAATGGCGATTGTTATTTTTTATCCTTTTTTTAAGCAACAATTTTTTGTAAAACAGCAAAAAGTACTGGCATATACCGTATTGGTGTATTATGGATTTACGTACTTTATGACAACAATTCTATAAAAAAGACCTAATTTTTAAGCGATAGATACATGAAATTAGTAACCGTTTTTACCCCAACATATAATAGAGCATTTTGCTTAGGGCAATTGTATGAAAGTTTATTAAAACAAACAGCAACTAATTTTTGTTGGCTTATTATAGATGATGGTTCTACAGATACTACAAAAGAATTGGTGGCAACTTGGATTGCTGAACATAAAATTGAGATAAATTATGTTTTTCAAGAAAACCAAGGAATGCACGGGGCACATAATACAGCTTATAGTTTAATCACTACCGAGTTAAATGTATGTGTAGATTCGGATGATTATATGCCCAATAATGCCATTGAATTGATTTTAAATACATGGGAAAGCGTTAAACATAAAAATACTATTGCCGGGATTGTAGGTTTAGATTGTGACACCAAAAATAATAGTATAGGAACAAAATTTCCAGAGTCTGTTAAAGAAACAACACTTTACGATTTATATCACAAGCATGGAGTTTTGGGAGATAAAAAATTGGTATATAAAACTGAAATTGTAAAAAAATATCCTAAATACCCTATTTTTTCAGGAGAGAATTTTGTACCCTTAGGTTATTTATACCAACTAATTGATCAGGATTATAAATTAATAACTTTAAATGAAGTGCTTTGTATAGTAGATTATAGACAAGATGGGTCGAGTGCAACAATTATTAAACAATATAGATTAAACCCTAAAGGCTTTGCATTTTCAAGAAAAAGTAGAATGTTATTAGCTACTTCTTTTAAAGATAAATTTAAGAATGCTATTCATTATGTTTCGAGTTCTTTATTTATTAAAAATAAAAACTTTTTAAAAGAGTCTCCCAAAAAAGGAAGTACAGTATTAGCAATTCCTTTCGGTATACTATTATACTATTATATTAAGTTTAAAACAAGGGCAAAGTAGGATGAAAGTAATTAGGGTTTTACAAGTATTTACAATAATGAACAGAGGTGGAGCAGAGTCTATGATAATGAATTATTATAGAAATATTGATAGAACTAAGGTTCAATTTGACTTTTTGGTACATAGAATAGAAAGAGGTGCTTTTGATGATGAAATAGAATCTTTAGGTGGTAATATTTTTAGAATGTTGCCTATTACTCTAAAAGGTTTGAAAGTTTATCAAAATGAATTGGAGTTGTTTTTTAAAAAACATAATGAGTATACGATTGTTCACTCTCATTTAAATGCTTTAAGTAAATATGTATTAAGAATGGCAATGGAGTTTGGAATTAATACGCGCATTGCACATAGCCATATTGCATTAGCAAAATTTAGTTATCAGTCTTTTTTTAAAAGTGATATTTCATTTAAAGAAAAATTTAAAATATTACTTAAGTCTTACATAAAGAAAAGTATTACTAAATATGCTACTCATTATTTTGCCTGTGGGAGGGATGCTGGAGTATGGCTTTTTGGAAAAGAAAATATTGAAAAAGTTATTGTTATCAATAATGCAATTGATACAAGTAAGTTTGAGTTTAATAAATATAAATCTATTGAAAATAAAGAATCTTTAGGGCTTAAGGATAAAATTGTTGTTGGTCATATTGGACGGTTTAACTTACAAAAGAATCATGATTTTTTAATAGATGTTTTTAAAGAAATTAATAAAATTAACTCAAATAGTGTTTTACTATTAATAGGAGAAGGGGATTTAAAAGAGACATTAATAAAAAAAGTAAAGAGGTTAAAACTTGATGATTCTGTTTGTTTTTTAGGGATTCAAAGTGATATTCCTTTTTATTTACAAGCTATGGATGTTTTTTTGTTTCCTTCACTTTATGAGGGATTACCAGTTACATTAATTGAAGCTCAAGCATCTGGTTTAAAAATAATTGCTTCAGATACTATTTCTCAAGAAGCTAAGCTAACAAGTTTGGTTGAATTTATTTCTTTAAATCAATCAGCTGTTTTTTGGGCTAAAAAAGTGTTACAATATAATACAGGTTATAATAGAGAAGGACAGTTTGAATCAATTTCAAATAAAGGATATGATATTAAGGTAAATGCCTTAAGTTTACAAAATTTTTATCGAGAAAATATATAATTTTGAGAAATTAGAAAGTTAAGTACCCTAATCTAAATGAAAGAAAAAATATATAATTTTTTACCTAATATTTTTCAAAATATATTGATAAGTGCTTTTAATATATTCTTATATAGAAAGCGTTATGGAGGGAAGTATAACTATTATTTAAAACAATTCACTAAAAACAACAAACTAACAATTCAAGAATTAAAAGAGATTCAAACTAAAAAATATGAACAATTTATTACTAGTTCTGTAAAAAAATCTAATTTTTATAAGTCATTATATAGTGCTGTTGTTGATTTTCAAAGTATTAAAAATATTGAGCAACTTCCCATTGTTAATAAAGAAATGTTGAGGTCAAATATTGATTCTATACATACTATAGCAAAAGCTAAAGGAATAGTCTCTAAAACAGGAGGGACAACGGGTAAATCGTTAGAAGTTATTTTTTCAAAAGATAATATGCAAGAGCGTTTTGCAATGTTAGATAATTTTCGAGGTAATTTTGGTTATCGTTTAGGTAAAAAAACAGCTTGGTTTTCCGGTAAAAACTTATTAACTCAGTCAGATGTAAATAAAAATAGATTTTGGAAAACAGATTATTGGCATAAGGTTAGGTATTATTCAACATTCCATATTAAAGATGCCTATTTACACTATTACGTAAAAAATTTAATAAAGTATAAACCAGAATATTTGGTAGGCTTTCCTTCTTCTATATTAGAGATTGCAAAGTTTGGTTTAATAAATAAGTATCATTTTCCGGAAGCTACAGTAAAAGCAATTTTTCCAACAGCAGAAACTGTTACAAATGAAATGAGGCAAGTAATTGAAACATTTTTTAAAACAAAGATGTACAATCAATATGCTTCTTCAGAAGGAGCTCCTTTTATTATTGAATGTTCAAAAGGGAACTTGCATTTAGAATTGCAAAGTGGAGTTTTTGAAGTTTTAGACGAGCAAGATATGCCTTGTAAAAAAGGGAGGTTGGTTGTTACATCTTTTACAACTTATGGAACACCATTAATTAGGTACGATATTGGAGATTCAATTGAATTATCTGATGAAGTTTGTACTTGTGGAAATAACAACCCGTTGGTAAAAGAAATTTTAGGGAGAGTTGATGATTTTATATATTCACCTAAAAATGGAAAGATTAATCTTGGTAATATTTCAAATACACTAAAAGATACAAACGGTATTGTAAAATTTCAAGTAATTCAAAACTTTATAGATACTCTTGATATTTCAATAATTATTGATGAACACCATTTTACTAAAGAAACTGAAACGGTTTTTCTTAAGAATTGGAGAGATCGTGTAGGTTTAGAAATGAAAATAAATCTAAATTATGTAAAAAAAATAGATGTTGAGAAAAGTGGTAAATTTAGAATGGTGAGAAATAATATAAAACATTTAATTTTAAAAAATGAAACCAACCCTAATTAGAATTACAACAGTTCCCCTCTCTTTAAAAATATTATTGAAGGGGCAGCATCGCTTTATGTCGCAATTTTATAAGGTGCTTGGTGTTTCTTCTCGTGGTTCAGACCTACAAGAAGTAGCAACTAAAGAAGGTATTGCTGTTGCTGAGGTTGAAATGACCCGTACTATTGCGCCCTTAAAAGATCTGGTTTCTTTGTGGAACTTTTATAAGCTTTGTAAAAAAGAACAACCTTTTATAGTACATTCACATACACCAAAAGCTGGTATTGTTGGTATGTTAGGAGCAAAGTTGGCAGGCGTACCACATAGATTGCATACCGTTGCAGGAATGCCGTTGTTAGAAGCTACAGGTTTTAAACGTACACTTTTAAATATTGTTGAAAAACTAACTTATAGTTGTGCTACAAAAGTATATCCGAATTCAAAAGGTTTAGAAAAAATTATAAAAGCAGAAAAGTTTGCTAAAACTGAAAAACTAAAAGTGTTAGCCAATGGGAGTTCAAATGGAATAGATACTTCATATTTTAATAACGAGCGCTTTACAAGTTCACAAAATGAAGCTTTAAAGCAACAATTAGGCATTGAAAAAAACGCTATTGTATTTATTTTTGTGGGCAGATTGGTAGGCGATAAAGGAATTAATGAGTTGGTAGCAGCGTTTAAAGAGTTGTCAGTTGACAGTTCTCAGTTCTCAGTTGGCAGTCAGCAAGCAACAACCAATTCGCAACACTCAAAATTATTATTGGTAGGTCCTTTAGAAACGGAATTAGATCCGTTATTGGCAGAAACTCAACAAGAAATTTTAAATAATAAACATATTATATCCGTAGGATGGCAGGAGGATGTACGTCCGTATTTTGCTATTTCCAATGTATTGGTGTTTCCAAGCTATAGAGAAGGTTTTCCAAATGTAGTGCTTCAAGCTGGTGCTATGGCATTGCCAAGTATTGTTACCAATATTAATGGTTGTAATGAAATTATTGAAGAAGGCAAAAATGGTTGGATTATTCCTGTAAAAGATAAAGACGCTATTTTAAAAGCAATGCAGCATTGTTTAGTAAATGAAGCTAGTTTTAATATAATAAAATCTAATGCCAGAAAAATGGTTGAAACCAGGTATGAACAACTAGTGGTTTGGAATGCTTTATTAGAAGAGTATGAAGGGTTGGTTTAGAGGTTGATTTGCAAATGTTATTGTGAGAGCGTGTTTGTAATGTAAAGAAAAACACAACTGCGGCAATCTGTTGCTTACTATAAAAGCATAGTTTAGATTATAAGATACAGATTACTTCGTCGCTTTGCTTCTCGTAATGACGGAATAAAGTATGGTATCGTCATTGCGAGGACGTGTTTGTAATGCAATGAAAACACAACCGCGGCAATCTTTTGCTTACTATAAAAGCATAGTTTAGATTATAATTAACAGATTACTTCGTCTTTTTTCCCTTGCGCCGGCTGGCCTGATCACTAAAAATGTTCACCGAACATTTTCTTTACGCTCCATCCCGTAATGACGGAATAAAGTATGGTATCGTCATTGCGAGGACGTGTTTGTAATGCAATGAAAAACACAACCGCGGCAATCTGTTGCTTACTATAAAAGCATAGTTTAGATTATAAGATACAGATTACTTCGTCGCTTTTCCCTTGCGCCGGCTGGCCTGATCACTAAAAATGTTCACCGAACATTTTCTTTACGCTCCATCCCGTAATGACGGAATAAAGTATGGTATCGTCATTGCGAGGGCGTGTTTGTAATGCAATGAAAACACAACCGCGGCAATCTGTTGCTTACTATAAAAGCATAGTTTAGATTATAAGATACAGATTACTTCGTCTTTTTTCCCTTGCGCCGGCTGGCCTGATCACTAAAAATGTTCACCGAACATTTTCTTTACGCTCCATCCCGTAATGACGGAATAAAGTATGGTATCGTCATTGCGAGAGCGTGTTTGTAATATAATGAAAACATAACTGTAGCAATCTTTTGAATATTTGTTACAATTTAGATATAGGTTTTAAATTAACAGATTGCCGCGCTACATTGCATTCCGCTCGCAATGACGGAATAGAGTATGGTATCGTCATTACAAAAAAGTTGCAACCACTACAATTTGTATTTATAACACGTTATTATATATAATGTAACAGAGTTTGAAATAGCGATATATAGCAAAATCCATATAAAACCCCTAAATTTACCTCAAAAAAAGTGTACAAAGCATACTTTAAACGAATACTAGATACCATACTTGCATTTATTGGGCTGCTAGTGTTATCTCCAATTTTAGTAATAATTATACTATTACTAGCACTAGCAAATAAGGGAAAACCGTTCTTTTTTCAAGTACGACCAGGTTTAAACGAACAATTATTTAAAATTATCAAGTTTAAAACAATGACCGACAAAAAAGATAAAGCAGGTAATTTATTATCCGATAAAGAGCGTTTAACTAAAATAGGTAGTTTTGTACGTAAAACATCGTTAGATGAATTGCCTCAGCTGATAAATGTACTAAAAGGAGATATGAGTTTAATTGGGCCTAGACCCTTATTGCCAGAATACTTACCTTTATACTCGAATGAACAAAAAAAGCGTCATCATGTAAAGCCAGGAATTACAGGTTGGGCACAAGTAAATGGTAGAAATGCTATTAGTTGGCAGCAAAAATTTGAATATGATGTTTGGTATGTGAGGCATTTAAGTTTTAAATTAGATGTAAAAATTGTAATAAAAACAATTAAAAAAGTAGTAAAATCTGAAGGTGTTAATGCGAGCTCAACCGTAGCAATGAGCCGATTTAAAGGAAATAATTAGTTATGTATTTATATGGAGCAAGTGGTCATTGTAAAGTGATAATAGATAGTATAGAGTCTTCAACTTCAAAAAAAATTGATGGTATTTTTGATGATAATACAACTATAAAAGAATTGTTATCGATACCCGTTTTTGATTATGATACTTTTGACAAAGAATTGATTGATGAATTAATTGTAAGTGTTGGAATTAATAGTGTTAGAAAGTTTATTGTAGGAAGAATACAGGCAAATTATGGTACTGTAATACATTCAAAAGCCTATATTTCTAAATATGCTTTTATTGATAAAGGTACAGCTGTTATGGCACATGCAGTAGTTAATGCTTCCGCAAAAATAGGAAAACATTGTATTGTAAATACAGGAGCTATTGTAGAACACGATTGCGAATTGGAAGATTTTGTACATATTTCTCCAAATGCCTCTTTAGCAGGAAATGTAAAAGTTGGAGAAGGGAGTCATATTGGTATTGGAGCACAAGTAATTCAAGGAATTACTATTGGAAAATGGGTGACCATTGGTGCCGGAACTGTTGTTATTAGAGATATTCCTGATAATGGCTTGTATGTTGGGAATCCTGCTCGGGAAATTAAGAAGTAGGGTGTTATACTTAATTTATTTACTCACTATTTTTTGTTATTTTATTATTGGTGTTTGTGAACCTTCGGTTTCAGTAGCTTTTTCTAATGAAATCAAATTACCCGTTCATTTTTTACTCATCCCCTTTTTATTTGTTTTTGTATTCGTGATGTGCTTCGCAGTTTCATTGATAAAAAAAACGAAATCGACGATAGGAGATTCACGAACTCCAAATAAATAATAAGGTAGACGTGAGCTAACCAAAAAAATCTAGTCTGATGATGATTTTATTGAATCTTACGGAAGTTACGCAGTCGACGCCAGACTCCGGGCGCCAACTGGCCCATTCTCTAAAAATGTTTACTAAACATTTTTTTAACGTTCTGTCCTCTTTGGCTTACTCCCGTTGCTCCACTTCCTCAGATTGCTACTTAAATTCTCATAGGACGTATTGAAATTTTGATTTCAATTTGTTATTGTAAAGAAGTATGTCTGTTGCAATCTTTTGAATATTTGTTACAATTTTGATTGAGGTTTTAATTAACAGATTGCCGCGCTACATTGCATTCCGCTCGCAATGACGTTTTTTTAACCCGTTATTATACCCCAAAACAACAGAATTTAACATCAAGTTGCGATACCAATTAAATAAATGTATTTTTGCAATTCTAAAAAATTAAGTATGAGTTTATCAAAAGAATTAGAAAAGCGTAGCGGTGCTACATGTGAATTGTGTGGAGCAACAGAAAACTTAAGTGCTTTTGAAGTAGCACCATCAAAAGAAAGTATTGCTGCTTGTAAGGTATGTATAGATCAAATTGAAAATCCTGATACTGTAGATGCAAATCATTGGCGTTGTTTAAATGATAGTATGTGGAGTGAAGTTCCTGCGGTACAAGTGGTGGCTTGGAGAATGTTAACACAATTACGTGCAGAAGGTTGGCCTCAAGATTTATTAGATATGATGTATTTAGAAGAGGAAACACTTGAATGGGCAAAAGCTACTGGTATTGGTGCCGAAGAAGATGAAAATGCCGTTATCCATAGAGATGTAAATGGGGTGGTTTTACAAGCTGGTGATTCTGTAGTTTTAATAAAAGATTTAAAAGTTAAAGGGTCTAGTATGGTTGCAAAACAAGGAACAGCTGTACGTAGAATTTCTTTAGATCCTGAAAATGAAAAGTATATTGAAGGAAAAGTAGGTCCTACGCAAATTGTGATTATTACAGATTATGTAAAAAAGATGTAGGTTTGGAGTTTTAAAGTTTTAAAGTTTCAAAGGCTCAAAGTTGAAAGTTACTGTTTGAAAAAGTGGTAACAGATGAGGTTTAGGACTTAACTATATTAAAGATCAATTAAACGATAAAAAAAATCTCAAATTTTAAAATTTGAGATTTTTTTGTTTTACTTATGCTTTACTCATTTCAGCAAAGTATTTATAAAATAATGGGATAGTTTCAATCCCTTTTAGGTAGTTGAAAACGCCAAAATGTTCGTTTGGAGAGTGAATAGCATCACTATCTAATCCGAAGCCCATTAAAATAGTTTTACTTTTTAATTCTTTTTCAAACAAGGCAACAATTGGTATGCTTCCACCAGAACGTTGTGGAATTGCTGGAATTCCAAAAGTTTCGGTATACGCTTTGTTGGCTGCTTTATAGCCAATATTATCTATTGGAGTAACATAACCTTGTCCGCCATGATGTGGTGTAACTTTTACAGTTACAGCTTTTGGGGCAATACTTTCAAAATGATTTTTAAAGAGGTCTGTAATTGTTTTCCAATCTTGATTAGGAACTAAGCGCATAGAAATTTTAGCATAGGCTTTACTTGCAATAACAGTTTTAGCACCTTCACCAGTATAGCCACCCCAAATACCATTAACATCTAAGGTAGGTCTAATGGAGTTGCGCTCGTTTGTTGTATAGCCTTTTTCGCCATAAACATCATCAATATTTAAAGCGTTTTTATAAGCTTCTAAAGAAAATGGCGCTTTTGCCATTTCAGCTCGTTCTTCTAAAGATAATTCTTCAACATTATCATAAAAACCAGGAATTGTAATATGATTGTTTTCATCGTGTAGAGAAGCAATCATTTTAGTTAATATGTTAATTGGGTTTGCAACAGCACCGCCATATAAACCAGAATGCAAATCTCTATTAGGACCTGTAACTTCAACTTCTACATAACTTAAACCACGTAAGCCTGTAGTTATAGAAGGTTGGGAGTTAGAGATCATTCCTGTATCAGAAATTAAAATAACATCGTTGGCTAATTTTTCTTGATTGCGTTCTACAAACCAAGCCAAACTAGAAGAACCAATTTCTTCTTCACCTTCAATCATAAATTTTACATTACACGGTAGGTTGTTGTTTTGGGTCATGTATTCCAATGCTTTTACATGCATATACATTTGACCTTTATCGTCGCAAGCACCACGAGCAAAAATAGCACCATCAGGATGTTTATCGGTTGTTTTAATAACAGGTTCAAAAGGAGGTGAAGTCCATAATTCAATTGGGTCTGCAGGTTGCACATCATAATGTCCATAAACTAAGACTGTTGGTAAATTTGAATCAATTATTTTTTCACCATAAACAATTGGATATCCTGGAGTGTCGCAAATTTCTACTTGGTCGCATCCAGCATTTAAAAGTGCTGCTTTTACAGTGTCTGCGGTATCTAAAACATCTTGACTATAGGCAGAATCTGCACTAATTGATGGTATTTTAAGTAACTCGATAAGTTCGTTAATAAAGCGGTCTTTATGTTCACTAACGTACGATTTAATATTTTTCATTAAGATTATAATTTGTTTATCCAAAAATACATAATTTTATTCGGATTTTAAGGGTAATAAAAAATATTGAAAAACTGCTTTGCAATTTTAAACTATTGTGTATATTTGCACCCACAATAACTAAAGCGGGCGTGGTGGAATTGGTAGACACGCTAGACTTAGGATCTAGTGCCGCAAGGTGTGAGAGTTCGAGTCTCTCCGCCCGCACAAAAGCTCTTCGATATCGAAGAGCTTTTTTTATGGGTGATTTTTGTTGAAATACCGATTGTTGTTTATGGGTAATTGTTGTTAAAGCATTGGCATTGCGTCAGGTTCAACTTGTTTGTGTACTATCTCTTTTTATTGCTGGAGTTTGTGAATTTGCGGTTTCTGTAGCTGTACCTAAAGAACCCCAATCATCATTTAGCTAACATCATGAGATCCCGAACCAAGTTCGGGATGACGGATTTAAAACGTCCTATGAGAATTTAAGTAGCAATCTGAGGAAGTGAAGCAAAGGAAGTAAGCCAAAGAGCGTAGCGGTCTGGCGTCGACTGTGGAACTTCTGTAAGATTCAATTAAATTATCATCAGACTAGATTTTTTTGTTTCGTTTTTTCATCGATGGAAAAAATGAAAGTGAAGATAAAATAAAAAATAGTTTAAGCATTTTAACTATAATCATGAGTTTACGAAATCGAAGATTCAGCAGAGCTAATCGAGTTCGGGATGACGTTCTTTCACTTCGTTATGCTGAACTTGATTACTCACTATTCCTTTTTATTTTATTATTGGAGTTCGTGAACCTAGGGTTTCAGCATCTGTCTCAATTAAACCTAAATCATGTTTCTAGTTAACATCATGAGATCCCGAACCAAGTTCGGGATGACGGTTGCCAATAGCTTACAAGAAACTTTATGACTTTATAACTTTTTCATAATTCAAAATATAGATGTCATTCCTGCCTTTCGACTCCGCTCAAGATAAACTCCGGTAGGAATCCATACTCAGCTTCTGAAAACTAACAAGTTTATAAATTAAAAATGTTATTTTATGTATTAGAATTCGTGAACCTACGGTTTCAGCATCTGTTCCTAAAGAATTCCAATCATGATTTAGTTAACATCATGAGATCCCGAACCAAGTTCGGGATGACGGTTTTATTTTAATATACTTTCTAAAGTAACAGATTGTCACGCTCCATTGTATTCCACCATCAATGATAGTTTGATTGAGGTTGTTAAAACAAAAAACCCACCAAAATAGGTGGGTTTAAGTAAAAAACAATCTATTAATTTCGTTTTCTTCGCATTAAAATAATTAATCCAATACACGCTATAATAAATGGTAAAATAGCAAGGTAAATAGCTTTAATCCATAAAATTTGTGTTCTTGAGACTTTAATAACTTTATCTATGGCTTTTTTTCTAGCTGTACTTACAGGGTAAATACCATCATTAAGCCATTTAAATGTTCTAATGGCAAAAGAGCTATTAACAGTAGTTAAATTATTTCTAGCCATTTCTGCATTGCTCAATAAATCGGCATCTGCAACCACCATAATTTTTTGATTTTTATTGTTGATGGTTCTTTCTAAAGCTACTGCAATAGGCACTTCAACTCTAATATCAGTTAGCGTATCGAATTTTACTTGTTGGGTTTCTAAATCAAAAGGCGTTGTTCTATTCCATACAAGGTCTTTATTGGATTTTAAAATGGTATTTATTTTAAATTTTGAAGTGTCTTTTATTGAAATTCCAGATGTAGTTGGTGTTGCAATTACAGCATTTTCGTAAAAAGAAAATCCGAATTTTTTAGCTTCAGGCGTAAATTTAGCTTGTACCAAATCTAATTGATGGTTTTCAGACTCTTGTAATAACACGCCTTTGTTTATTGCTAAACCTAAGCTGTCTAATATTGGATTTAAGTACTTGTAATTGCTAGGTTCTGTAGTTATTAGTAGATTTCCACCAGTATTTATATAATTTAAAATTTTCAATTTTTCGCTTTCAGAATAGGCTTTTTTAGGATCTGCAATAACCAATGCTTTTAAAGAATCTGGTATTTGTTCAACAGTATTTAGGTCGATATGTATTGGGTTAAAACCTTGGTTGATTAAAGAACCTCTAATATTAGTACCATTTGTTATTATTTTGTACCCGTTATTATCTAAGCTATTGATACTTCTTTCTAAATTATTAGCTAAAAAACCAATTTGCGAAGGACCATCTAATAATCTTTTTATAGCGACAGAAATTTCAGCTTCATTAGGATACACAAACATATCATCGAACATACGAAGCGGTGTTGTTTTGCCTTTATATTCAACAAAACGAACCAATCTATTGTTTTCTGGAGCAAGGTTAATTTTTGCTCTAATTTGTTCTGGAGTTAATACGTCATTAAAATTAATTTTATAGACAGATGCTGCTGTTTTTGCCTTTTCTAAAAGCGTTTTTGTAGTATCTCTATAAGGAACTGTATCGTAATAAGTGATGTACTTCATCTTCATTTCAGGAATAAACCTGCGATACATTTCAAACCTACTTAAATCTTTAATTCTATTTTTTGGCGACCCATATTGTGCACTGTAATGTACCAGGTTAACATAACTTGTTATGTTGATAGGTGCCTCTAATCGATCTATTAATTTTTTAGAATTTTCGGTTAAAGTTCTGTCTTTAAATCTGGTAGTATCGTAATATTTATTAAATAGTGGAAGTGAAGAATAATACCCTAAAGTGGTTATTGCTACTATTAAAAGTGCATACCTTCCAATTTTAATTAGTGTCGAACTGTTTTTACGTTCATCGTTAAGTTTTAAGAAAACCAAGCCTAAAAACAATACAATTACTAAAATAAAATAAACAATGTCTTTACTGCTAATAAGTCCGTTTACAAGATGATCTGTTCTACCAGATATTGAAAACCAATAGGTAATATCTCTAATAAAATCGTATTCTTGTCCAACAGTTCCAATAAAATTTAGAACAGCTAAAATTGCTAAGGTACTTACAGCAGCTACTACTTGATAGCTTGTAAGGCTAGACATATAAAGACCTATTGCAGAATACGCAGCAATAAGTAGAAAAACACCTAAAATACCACCCAATACAAATTTAACATCTATGGCTTCTATAGAAATAGCTCCAGTAAAAATAAATGTAGCTAAAATTAGAGAAAGTATAAAACCATAGACTAACATAGAAAGGTATTTTCCTAAAATAATTTGTAGGGATGTTACCGGAGAGGTTAACAATAATTTTATAGAACCACTACTTATTTCTCTACTAAACAGCCCCATAGTTAGTATAGGAATGTATAAGTATAAGGTGCGTTGTACTTTAGCAAGTATGCCATCTTCACCAGCAAAAAGCACTTTTGTAAGAACGTTTAGAGGTCTTCCTAATTGTTGATTGGTTTCTTGGCTGTAGAGTAATTCTGTAAAAGTAATTCCTGTTTGAATAATGAAAAGCACTAAAACAAGCCAAGCAATAGGAGAGTAGAACATAATACTTAGTTCTAAACGTGCTATTCTAACTATTTTTTTCATAAATATGATGTAATTTTTAGTTTAGTTTGTTGGTGTTTTTCCAGAAAGTTGTGCAAATACGCCATCTAATGAAGTTTTTTCTAAATAGATTTCATTTAGTTGCCACGATTTTTCTACACTTTTACGAATCAGTTTTTGTGTAATATCTTTATTGTTAGAAAAAATAACGCGAACTTGATTTTTATTGATAACATCTATAGCGGTAACACCTTCTACGGCTAATAGTTCTTCGTTAGCAGGTAGTTCATTCATTTCCATAATTAAAGAATTAGGCTCTATATAATTGTTAAAGGCATGCATAGTATCAGCAAAAACAATTTTACCTTCTTCAATCATAACAATAGTGTCGCAAGTAGCTTGTACTTCAGGTAATATATGGGTTGATAAAACAACAGCTCTTTCTTTTGCTATTTCTTTAATTAGTTTTCTAACTTCTAATATTTGATTAGGATCTAATCCGTTAGTAGGTTCATCTAAAACCACTAATTTAGGATTATGAATAATTGCTTGTGCAAGACCTACACGTTGTTGGTATCCGCCAGAAAGGTTTCTAAGCACTCTTTTACTAAAATGGCCGATGCCACATTTTTCTTTAGCAATTTCTAGTGCTTTTTTTATTTCTGAAGAAGGAATTGATCTTAAATACGCACAATGGATTAAATATTCATCTACTGTTAATTCTACATGTAAAGGTGCTTTTTGAGGTAAAAATCCGATAAGTTTTTTTGCTTCAACAGGATTTGTTCTCATATTAATACCATCAATATAAGCATTTCCTTCGGTTTGATTTACTACACCACAAAGAATGTTCATGGTTGTAGATTTACCAGCACCATTAGAACCTAAAAGTCCTAAGATACCTTTGTTATGAACTTCAAAATTTATATCTCTAATAGCCCAATCTCTACTGTATTTATGAGATAAATTTTCAACTTTTGCTATAATTTGCGTCATACTGTTATATTATTTTCTTTTTCTTCTTATAAGTAATTGAATACAAGCAATACCTAATAATAAAGGCAATACAGCTATAAAAAGAATTTTAATGTTTTTAATATTTTGTTGATTTATGGTGATTTTATTATCGTTAGGTTTTATACGTGTAGTATTCACCGGAAATTCGTTATTACTAAACCATTTAAACATTTCTGTTGTAAATTGAGCGTTTTTTGTACGAAGATTAAATCTACCTAATTCACCATTACTCATAAAATCTGCATCACCAAACACCATAATTTTTTGTTCTCTGTTATCTACTTTTCGGGTTAGGGCAACAGCAACTGGTGCTTCAATTTTTTGAGAATTATTTTTATTGAATTTTAAAGTATCGGTTTTTAAGTTTATTGCCCCTAATTGATTCCATACTTTTGTATCAACTGTTTTAAGAATAGGTTTATAATCAAATAAACTATCCGTTTCAGTTTTTAAAATTGCAACGGCGCCAGAAAAACTAATAATGTCTTTTGGTGTTAAATTAAAGCCAAACTCTTTAGCAAACTCTGTAATTTTAGGTTGAATTAAGTCCAGTTCAAATTCTTTAGATTCTTGAAGTAGTTGTCCTTCAGAAAATTGTAAGCCTAATTGTTCTAATATAGGATTTAAAATAGCTTGTTTTTTAGGTTCACCAGCAATTATAATATTTCCTCCATTATCAATATAATTTGCAATTTCTTTTAATTGACTTGCTGAATACGGAATAATTGGATCTGCAATTACAAGAGCTGTTATACTATCTAATTTTTGTGTATCTGAGTTTAAATCTATAGATGTAAAATCAAAGCCTTGATTAATTAAAGAGTTTCTACTAGTAGGCGTATTTATTAAATCTTTATACGCTTTATCTCCTGTTTTTGTAATATTTCTTTCTGCATTTTTGGTTAAAAAACCAATTTTAGGAGGTGTTTGTAGCAAGCGTTTAATAGCAGCAGCAATTTCAGCTTCTTCAGGATAACCAATCATATCGTAAAACATACGTAAACTGGTTGTTTTTCCGTTATAAGCTATTTTTCTAACAAAGAAATTATTTTCATCTCTTAGGTCAATTTTTGCTCTAATTTCTTCAGGTGTTAACACCTTTTCAAAATCAAAACCTTGCGCTACAGCCGATCTTCTGGCAAATTCTTCAAGTGTTTTGTATTTGGTATCTCTACTTGTAAAAGTTGAATCGTAATAGTTTATATAATTCATTTCTAAACCAGGAAGAAATCTAGTAAAATCTGAAAATTTATTTAGGTCGAAGATTCTAAATTTAGGAGATCCTAAATGGCTATATCCGTTAATTACATTTACATAGGTTGTAATTTCTAGCGGACTTTTTAATTTAGCAATTAACTCTTGTGTGTTTTTAGTAAGTGTTTTCTTTTTATATCTGGTAGTATCGTAATAAGCATCAAGCGCAGGTAAAGAACTGATATACCCAACACCTAAGACTGTTAAAATTATAGCAGCATATTTAATTGTTAATGCAGGTTGTTTTACTTGTTTTCTGCCTTTATCAAAACGCATTACTGTTAGGTATAAGAAAAGGCAAATAATTAAAGCAAAATAGATTAAATCTTTACTGCTTATTAAGCCATTGATAAAATTGTTAGTTCTACCAGAAATAGAAATCCAATAGGTAATATCTCTAACAAAATCGATACTTTGACCTACGGTTCCAATAAAATTTAGTGCGGCAAGTACGGCTAAAGTACTAATTGCTGCAACTACTTGATAAGAGGTGAGGCTCGACATAAATAACCCAATACTAGAGTAGGTGCAGATTAAAATATAGAGTCCTAATATACCTCCAAATAAGAATTTATAATCTAAATTTTCTATGCTAAATGAAGCGATAAATACAATTAAAAATAAAACTGAAACAAGTAATAATCCGTAAAGCATCATAGATAAAAATTTACCTAAAATAATTTGCTGACTTGTTAACGGTGAGGAAAACAATAATTTAATAGAACCACTACTTGTTTCTCTACTTATTAATCCCATTGTTAGCAATGGGATATATAAGTAAAGTTTATCTTGAACAGCATTGAACAAACCTTCATGACCTCCAAAAATACTTATAGTTAGGTTTTTAAGGTTATTGCCTAACTGTTGGCTCATTTCTTTTGCATCAATTATATTTGTAAACGCAATTCCACATTGTAGAATAAATATAATTAGTATAAGCCAAGCAATAGGTGAGTAAAATAAAATACTTAACTCTACTTTAGCTATTTTAAATATTTTTTTCATTCGATGTAATTTTGTTTTCGCTTTATTAGAGTTGCGTTGTCATTGCTGTAATACGATTAAAACCTTCAAAAACAGTACTGTTTGCACTGTCTATAGTACCAACCCCTAAATTAGTTAAAGGTAAAATGTAAACACGTCCTTCAGTTCCGTCGTACGTAGACATAAGTAAAGCGTTGTTGTTTAGTGGTAAATAGTCACCCGAACTTCTTAAAGGGTAATCTGCTTGTTGGTACACTTGCAATGTAGTTATTGCTTCTGAAGCATCAGCTACAGTATAGCGTTCTTCGTAAACAGGTGTTCCTGTAGCGTATAAAACAGCATAGATTTTAGTATCTGTAGCATAATACAGTACTTTTTGATTGTTTAATAGTACAAATTGATTTGCTTGTGAAATTTCAGGAGCATCACTTAAATTGAACATACCAGTTGGACTTGGTGGAGTAGGACTTGGGTATACGTAAACACCCGCATCAAACGTGTACAAAGCAATATCTCCAGTTGTTTTATCTTTTAGTACGTGGCTAAATTCTCCTGATGTACTAACACCTGCAGCCAAGTTTATTTTATTAGTAACACTAGAAGGTGTAAATGCACCGCTCGCTGTTGCAGGTGTACTATACATAGTATTGTCTCCAAACTGCGTAATTGATGGTTGGTATACAAATTGTTCGTTTACTTCATCGTAAAAACTAATAACTACTGCTGGGTTGCTATTTGGGTTTGCAGCAATAATACTAGGAACTGTAAAATTTGAATCGAAAGGAAGTCCAAAACTTGTAGAAGCACCTAAATATGTAGAGGTTAATCCTTCATTGTCTATGTATAAATTTCCTTGATATACAGAACCTATGGCTTTAGGCGTATAGGAATCTTTACTTGCGTAAAATAAATCGTCATTGCTTCCGCCAAAAGTATAATCTATGGTGTTAATTTTATAAATACTTTGGTCTGTAATACCAAATATTACATCTACTCCATATACTTTTGCATATTGTAATTGTTTGGTTACGCCCGCTATGTTTACACCGTTAATAGAAGAGTAAATTTGATGTTTTACACTAATATCATCATAATCGGTGGTTACTTGAGGGCTCATTATATGGCTAATATCTGAAGTTCCATTGCCTGTTGTTTCGGCAACTACAATTCCTTCACCTATATTGTTAAGTACTTTAACTGGCCACGCCATAATATAATCCAATCCAGAGATTTCGTCTGTAACGGTGTATACCAATTGATGAAATTCACCAGAAACATTTGATTTAAATTTCATTTCGTAATTTAAGTTGCGTTCAGTACCAATTACATCATACAAAGTATCATTAGGTTCGATATTAATTTGCCATTTAAAAGATAAATTTTCTTCAGAAAGTCCTTCAAAAGACAAGTTAGGTTCTACTATTAGGTTATCAAATTGATACACAGAGAATGCGCTAACGCCTGTGGTATCTATTACAACATCATCTATGGTATGAATGTCTAAAGAGCTTGTGTCATCAAGACAAGAAGCTGCTAGAATTAGAACAGTGAATGCTGTAATTATATATTTTATATGTTTCATATTTTAACTAATTTTTTATTAATAAATAGGTACAATAGGTTCTCCAGCTTTGGCTCCATCGTCGTGTAATAAAGGGCTATCTGGGTGTTCTGCATTGTAATTACGGATATAGTTTCCGTACTGTACTCCTAAAACTTTTGCTCCTGTTGGGCCTAATGCTCTATAATCTGATATTGTAAAGCTTGTTCTACCTGTTGCAGCAATAAAAACTCTATATGCAGCAGTACTTCCATCTCTACAGAAAAAATATCTGTAATAGGTCCAAGCAGGCATAATTATAGTATTACTCCATTTAAAAGTATGGTTTTTAGTTTCTACATTTCCTTTTACAAAATCTTCTGAATCTGCAATTTCAAGGTGTACACTAACGCTAGTAGTATCTAGTTTAGCAGCGTTTTTTACTTTTAAAAATAAGCTACCTTCAAATGCGTTAGCAGGTACTTTTCCTTCTACAATTTCATATAAACTTGTATCTGCAGAGGTTATAGAGTCGTTTAAGACTTCTACATTAAAATAGCGATCGTAATCTGTTGCTGTACCTATTATTTGTACTGGTATTTCTGCAATATATTCTGAATCTGTGTTTTGTACAAATGAATAATCTAAAGAGCTATTAACAAAATTTACAGCAGGTAGTGCTTTAAAAGCTTCAATTTCATTTTCTTCACAAGATACAAATGGTATCAATAGTAAGGTTAAAATTGTAATTAATATATAGTTTTTCATATCTTAATGTTTTTAAATTATCTATTTCCAAATTCTAATTCGTTGTCTGGGTAAGGCAATACGTATATGTCGTCATTTAGATCTATGGTTTCAGATACATCTAATATGTTTGTAGCTCCAGTTCTTTTGTAGTAAAAGAATAACTGTCCTTCGCTTAAAAATTCTTTTCGGTATTCTTTCATAATTTCAATTTTTAAATTTTCTTGAGAAATGTCTGAAGGAATTGCTTCTAAAATACCTCTATGTTCGCGTACGGTGTTTAAATATTCAACCGCCAAACTTGGATTTACTTCTGCATTGTATTCTGCTAGTATGTAATACATTTCAGGAAGTTTTATTAAAGGCATTTGATCTAAATAAGCATTGGTGTCTTGTAATAATTTAATACTTACCAATCCTTTTGTTTGCGTATCTAAAAGCGTGTTATAACGTATATCTGTTAAACCGATATTTACATTAGACGCTTCAAAAATTTCATTGGCTTTAGATTGTGTATAGTATAAAGCATCGTAGTTTGTACCACTATCGCTTGCATCTAAAAATCTATTTACAATGTCTGCAAAGCCTTCAACATTTAAGCTAAATAATACTTCAGGGTATAAAATTGGGTCTGAAGCAACTGAATACGTAGCAGGATTTATTAAACTTGTAAATGAGTTGTTAATAACCGTTTCTGCAGTAAGTGCAGCTTCTTGGCTTTTACCTTGCCATTGTAATAAACGAGCTTTTAATGCCAATGCAGCATAATAATTCATACGTTGTTCACGGTTGCTATAAAAACCATTTCTATTAACTTCTAAATAATATTCATCTGGTTTGTCTGTAGCATAACTAGGATCTTCTTTTAACAGTTCTAAGGCTTCATTTAAGTCGCTTTCCATTAAATTAAAAGTGTCTGTGTATGAAAGTTGTGTTGTTAAATCTTTACCATAAGTTGTTACATAAGGTATTGTATATTCAGATTTTAAGCTTTCTCTGTTTGCTAAATCTCCATAACCATATAAACGTATTACATCAAAATGCATAAATACACGTAATGCTAAAAGTTCACCTTTAATTATTGAATAATCAATGCTGTTTAAAATACCTTTATTTTTATCTATGTATTCTAAAGCTAGGTTGATATTGGCTATTACATTGTACGAATTGATCCATAAATTATCAATTTGATCTGTAGATACAGCTGTTCTATATTCAAAGCGTTGTACTTCGTCGTATTGCGCTAAGGTTGGTAGTGAGGTGTATTGTTGACTTAATAGATCTACAATATTGTAGGTCATATCTTTTGCATAAAGATTTGGAGAAGTCATACCAATATAAACACCCATTAAGGCATCTTTAAATCCTTCTTCATTTTCAAATTGTTCATCACTACTTATTTGTGTGCTTGAAGTTTCATCAAGCCAATCATTATTACAACTAGTTAAAATTAGTAGTAGAAATAATATTGATCCTATTGTTTTTGTATATTTCATAATATTAATTTTAGAAATTTGCTGTTAAAGAAAATGACATTGATCTAGCATAAGGATATAGTGTTCCTCTTTCAATTTTTATTGAAGAAAACTTATGTACTTCATTCATATTGAACATAAATCTAAGACGTTCAAAGCCTAGTGCATCTAATACTTTTTCATTAAAATCATAATAAAAACTGATGGCAGCTATGTCTAATTCATCACGATCTTGAACAAATCTAGAAGTTGCACGTGTTTTTTCGTTAAGAGAAACATAAACATTGTCTCCATCTGGATCTACATTATAGGTTCCTAAGCGTTTAAATAAAGCTTCTTGACCTGGGTAACGCCATCTACCTGTTAAAACGCGTTCGTCTACATTGTACAACATATCAACATTTTCTACTTTATCTACTAAGGTTTGGTTGTATAATTGTCCGCCACCTAAAAATCTAGCCGTAACACTTAAACCAAAGCCTTTGTATTCACCAGAAAAACCAAAAACACCATTGTATTTAGAGCTGCTATTACCAGCAACTACTAAATCTTCTGTACTCCATTCGTAGGTTGTACTTCCATCTTGTTTAAGGTAAATTTCGTTACCAGTAGCAGGGTCTATTCCTAAAGATTCTACAGCCCAAATAGCATTCATAGACATTCCATCTTCGTATTTAAGTACTGGAGTGTTATTACCACGGTCTGCTGCAATTGCTTCTTGAGCTTCATTAAAGCTTTGCATAGCATCAGAAAGTTCAACTATTTTGTTGTTGTTAGTAGTGATTCCAAAATTAACAGAGAAAAAATCTTTTCCTCTATTCCATAGTAGGTAGCTAGTATTTAATTCTATACCGTTGTTTTTAACACGTCCTAAATTATCTTTAACGGAATTAAAACCTGTTGAATAAGGAATTGTAATGTCTGTTATTAAATTTTCAGTATAACTTTCGTAATAATCAAAACGAAGGCTTAAGTTTTTAAATTTAGCATCGAAACCAGCGTTGTAATCGAGTTTAGTTTCCCATTGTAAGCCTGGATTACCAGCATTTTGTACATAAGAACCAGAAAAACCTTGGTATTGTGAATCTAAGTAATAACCATAGGTAATAATAGATTGATTTTCGTTAAAATTTTGATTTCCTGTAGATCCTACAGAAGCTCTTAATTTAAATTGTTCAACAAAAGAAGAATTGTTTAAAAATTTTTCATTGTGTACATTCCAACCTAAACCTAAACTCCAAAAGTTAGACCATTGCTTGTCTTCACCAAATTGAGAAGAAGCACTGGTTCTAAATGTTGCATCAGAAAGGAATCTATTATCATAACTATAAGATCCAACAGCAAGAAAACCTATATCTCTAGACAGTCCGCTAATTCCGGTAGGTCTAGAATCTAGTGCGTAATCTCTAGCAAAAATAATATCATCAAGTCTGCTACTTGGAAAACCTTCAGCTAAGTGAGAAACTTCTTCATATTTACTTTCGCTAATTGTAAGACCTGCATTACCAAAGAAGAAATTTTTATTGATGCTTTTTGAATATTGTAAGTTTAAATCTGCAGATAGGTAACTGCTTTCTCCATTATTTACTTGGTACGAACCTTTACGGTCTTTATCTGTTGCCGAGTAACTATCGAACATGGTGTGGTTTGATGGATAAAATTCATCAGCATTACTTTTTTTAATATCAATACCAATTCTAGAAACGGCTTTTAAAGTTGGGTTTATTTGCCATTCTAAATACAGGTTGTTGATAAAGTTAAAATAACCAGATTCGTTTTTAGAATCTAAAGTTGAGTTGTAAAGCGGGTTGGTATAACGCTGTCCATTGGTTCCTAGTTCTGCATAGTAAGGAATGCTTCCATCTATGTTTTTAGCTCTCCAATAAGGGTTCATTATGGCGTATTCGCTAAATTCTCCGTAAGGCGATTCTACAGAAGTACTACTAATAATACTTGTGATGTTACGGAATTTTAAATTTTTAACCCTATAGTAACTAGTAAAGTCTCCACCAAAGTTTTCTCTGGAAGAACCTTTCATAGCACCATTTGTTTTTTTGTAATTTATATTTGCTAGTATTTTTAAATCGTCGCTTCCTAGTTCTACACTAAGTGAGTGGCGGTGACCAACTCCATTTTGTAAGGGTTTAGAAAGCCAATCGGTATCCAATCCTTCTTTAGCTAATTTTAATCTGTAATTGTACAATTGCATTAATTCTACATAACTGTCAGCATCGTTTAGCGAAGGTGTGTATAAACCGTCAATTCTTTCAGCTTCTAATTTTTGTAAAGAATTTGTTAGGTTGTAACTAGATAAATCTGGTAATTCTAAATCTAATCTAGTGGTATAAGTAACCAAAGCATCTTCACCAGTAAAGTTTTTAGTTTCAATAACTACAACACCATTTGCAGCTTTAGAACCGTATAAGGCTTTAGAAGCAGCATCTTTTAAAATAGTTAAACGCTCTATACGGTTAAAATCTAAATCAAAAACACGTTCTATAGAAACTTCAAACCCGTTTAAAATAAAAAGAGGTTGATTTGGGTTTTTAAGGTAGTTTCCTTTAAAAGTACCCGTGTCTTCGCTTTGTGGAAAAGTAGAAGTACCTCTTATTTGTAGATCGGGTAAGGTATTTGGATTTGATCCTAAATCAAAATTATCTAAAAGTCCTATTGAAGGATCTATGTTTTGAATTGCTTGAAAAATATTTTGACTTCCGGCATTTCTTAATTCTTTACTTGTTATAGTAGTAGTAGAACCAGTATAACTATCTGCTTTACGTTCAAAAACACCATTAATTACAACTTCAGATAATTCAGCAACATCTTCTTCCATTTGAACATTAATGATTGTTCTAGAGTTCACTGGAATGTATTTTGTTTTATACCCTAAATAACGGAATGTTAAGGTATCATTAGCCATTGCTATTAATGCGTAATTTCCATCAAAATCACTTGTAGTTCCAATATTTGTACGTTTTACAAATACGTTAACTCCAGGGAAAGGCTCACCCATTTGAGTAGTAATAGCTCCTTTAATGGTTATTTGTTGCTCTTTTAGAGTATTTTCGGTTCTTTTTTTTAGGATAATTTGCTTATCCATAATGTTGAATGTTGTATTGGTTGCTTTAAACACCTTGTTTAAAGCAGTTTTTAAATCGCCTTTTAAGATTTCTACAGAAACTACTCTAGTTAAATCAACATCATCTATAATGTAAACAAATCTATAATCTGTTTTAAGTTCAATTTCATCTATTAATTTTTCAATAGTTACGTTTTCTAACTTAAAATCAACAGGTTTCGATTGTAAATTTTCGGTAGCAGCTATTGAAGCAATGCTAAACGTTAAAAAGTAAAAAAGAAGTAAATTTACTCGAGTTGTTTTTTTGAATAAAGTGGGAACTTTATTTTTGCAACTGAAAAGTTTTTCCATATATTTAAATAATTTAGTGGTTAATTCGATTTTTATAGGTCAGATTAATTTTAAGCGGAAAATATTGGCGTATTTTCCGTTTTTTTGTTTTAAAAGTACGTGTGTTTCATTTAATATGTTATTTAATTATTATTGTGTTTTCGTCTATTTTATAATCAATGTCGTGTATTTCTTTAAGGTATTTAAAAACCATTTCTATTGATTGGTCTCCAAAGTTGGCATTGAATATTTTATTAGTAAGCTCGGTATTTTCATTTTGAATAGCTACGTTAAAATGTCTTTCTAACCTTTTAAGAAGGTTTTCAAATTTTACATTTCTTAAAATTAATTCGCCATGCATCCAAGATGTGTGAGCATATGAAGAAGCTTCTTCAACAGTAATTTGTGTATTGGCTTGGTTTAAACTTCCTAGTTCACCAGGAACTAATAAAACAGGTTCTTTAATTTTATTCTCTTTTGAAAGTTCTACAGAACCTTCAACTAAAAAAACTTGCGATTTAATATCTTCGTTATAAGCAGATACATTAAATTCTGTACCAAGAACTTCTACATCTAAATTTTCGGTTTTTACAATAAAAGGGTGTTTTTTATCCTTTGAAACTTCAAAAAACGCTTCACCTTGTAAATACACAGTTCTGTTTTTAGCATTTGAGAAACTTGTAGGAAATTTTAAGGAGGTACCCGCATTAATTTTAACACGAGTACCATCTGCAAGGCTTAATTCAAATGTTTTACCATAAGGTACATTTATAGTATTGTACTTTATAATGGTGTCTTTTGGTTCTTTTTGGTTGTTAAGTGTAAGTACATTGTTTTTTATTTCGCCAATAACTTCACCTTCTTTATTTTCAATAGGTTTGGTGTTTTTAGTAACTACTTCTATTGCTCCGTCAGTTAGTTTTATAGTAACATTTTCTTCACTTATTAAAGAATTAAGACTTGGTTTTTTAGTTGTAATAGGGATGTAATTGTTAAATATAGTTACACTAATTAATGCTATAAAAACAGCAGCATAAGCAGCTAATTTAGCTGTTTTTTTGCTTAAAAAACGGGTGTTTCTCTTTCTAAAAGCATTGGATTCTAAAATGTTAGAGTAAATTTTTTTTGCGTTTTTATCATCAAGTACTTCAGGTTTTTCTATAGATTCTAGAATAGTATCTACATCAATATCACTTTCAGAAACTTTATTTTGTTTAAGTAAGCTGATTAGTTCTTCAATCTCAGCATCACTACATTTATTATTAGCAAATTTTTTTATTAGTAGCGCTATTCGATTTTCTTTTAGCATTTAAGCAATTGTTTATGGTTTACCTCTATAATACAATTGAAAATAAATTTAGTACTACTCTAAAATGAATTATTTTTAAAAAAAAATGAAAAATGTAATGATTTAGGTGGTTAAAAGCTTTTTTAAATGTGCTTTTATTAGTTTATTTAATAAAGTATAATAGAATAAAGAATGTTAAGTCTGTGTTAACTTGTAGAAAGTTTCTTATAGAATCTAAAGCTTTGCTCATTTGATTTTTTACAGTGCTAATAGAAATATTTAATTCTGCACTTATAGCTTCGTAACTTTTACCTTCTTCACGAGACATTTTAAAAATAATTTTTCTTTTAGGAGGTAATTTTTTTATTGCTTTTTTTCTTAAAACTTCATATTCATCATTAATAATATGGTCTAAAATTGTGCTGTTGCTAGAGGTGTTGATTTTATAAAAAATAGCATCTTTCATTGTTTGTTCATTTACAGCACGTTTTAAAAAGTTTAAACAAGCATTTCGGGTGCAGGTAAAAATGAAAGATTTGAAAGATAAGTCAGGATTTATTTTGTGTTTATTTTGCCAAACGTTAAGATAAACATCTTGAAGAATTTCTTCAGCATTTGATTTAGACTTTACTAAACTGAAGCTAAAGGCGTAAATATCATTTTTATATTTTTGATATAACTTTTCAAAAGCCCTTTCATTGCCGTTAGACAATTGCTTTACTAAAAGTGCATCTTCTTTATTTGTATCGTTCTTTATCAATTAATATTGAATTTAATTTGGTGTAAAGATTATTTTCAATAAACAAGGAGTTTTGTTGAAAAGTATTTAATAATAACTACAAATGTATGAATTTTTCAAATAATGAAATGTTTCCAATTTTAAGTTTAATGTTAAAATGCCATATTTTAATCTTTTAATTGTTTGATAAGTAGGTAATTGAGTTGTCTATATGTGCTTAATTGGTAGTTAAAAGTGGTTAATTAACTTTAAATCGCTTTTTTTCATAAAATTTATTTCTAAATTCTATAATTTTTATGATTTTTTTTACCAAAAAATATGTAATTTAGCGACTGAAATTAATAAACGTAAAAAAAACATTTATTATTAATAAAAAATGATTTTGATGGATTTAAATGAGCAGCATTACACATTAACAATTAATTCACCCGGAAGAATTAATTTAATTGGAGAGCATACAGATTATAATAACGGTTTTGTACTTCCAACAGCGATAGATAAAAAAATTCAATTTAAATTTAAAAAAAATGGTACAACAGATACGTGTAACGTATACAGTAAAAACTTTGATACCAGTTTTACTTTTAATTTAAATAATGTTAAACCAAGCGAACAACAATGGGAAAATTACATTTTAGGTGTAATTTATGAAATTCAACAACTATCAGATAAATTAGCTGGTTTTGATTGTATTTTTACCAGTGATATTCCTGTTGGTTCTGGTATTAGTTCATCTGCAGCTTTAGAATGCGGTATAGCTTTTGGTTTAAATGAATTATTTGAATTGGGATTGCCTAGAATAACGCTTGTTGAAATAGGGCAAAGAGCTGAACATAATTATGTAGGTACAAAATGTGGTATTATGGATCAATTTGCTTCTGTAATGAGTAAAGCTGGTCATGTAATTCTATTAGATTGTCAATCTTTAGAATACGAACATGTGCCAATTCATATTAAACCTTATAAAATATTATTACTTAATACAAACGTATCGCATAATTTAGCAGATGGAGAGTATAATAAACGTAGAAGTTTATGTGAACAAGGTGTTGCTATTATTCAAAAACAATACCCTGAAGTACAATCGTTACGCGATGTTTCTTCTGAAATGTTAGCCGAATTTAAAACTGTATTTACTGAAGATATGTACAATAAGTGTACTTATGTTGTTGAAGAAAAAACACGTGTTTTAGATTCTGTAGAAGCTTTAAAAAATGATAAACTTGCTGTTTTAGGAGCAAATATGTATGCAACACATGATGGTTTATCTAATTTGTATGAAGTTAGTTGTGAAGAATTAGATTTTCTAGTAGATTTTTCTAAAAAATACGATACAATTATCGGAGCTCGTATGATGGGTGGAGGCTTTGGTGGTTGTACAATTAATATTATTCACGAAGATGCTGTTGAAGATTTTATTGCAGCAGCTTCAGAAGCTTATTTTAATAAGTTTAATATTAAATTAACAGCTTTTGAGGCAAATCCTAGTGAAGGAACTGCTATTGTATTATAATTAAATTAATTTGAGGTTTAACGGCTTAGGTTAATTTTAAAATTTAATAATTGTTAAAAGTAATAATTAATTAAAGAAAATAACTAAATTCGTTTGGTCAAAAAAATAAAGAAATTATATATAAACTTAAAAAGAATATTTTAACTAAACTATACATATTAATATGACAACACATTTCGAATTTTGGGATTACATCATTTTCATTGCCTATGCCGTTTTAATTTTAGGAGTGGGATTATGGGTTTCCAGAGATAAAAAAGGGCATGAAAAGAATGCGGAAGATTATTTCTTAGCTAGTAAAAGTTTACCTTGGTGGGCTATTGGTACTAGTTTAATTGCTGCAAATATTTCAGCAGAGCAATTTATTGGAATGTCTGGTTCCGGTTTTGCCTTAGGATTGGCAATTGCCTCTTACGAGTGGATGGCTGCCATAACTTTAATTATTGTGGGTAAATATTTCTTACCTATTTTTATTGAAAAAGGCTTGTATACCATACCAGAATTTGTTGAAAAACGATTTTCAACGAATTTAAAAACAATTTTAGCAATTTTTTGGATTGCCTTATACGTATTTGTAAACTTAGCATCTGTATTATATTTGGGTTCTCTAGCTTTAGAGACTATTATGGGTATACCAATGATGTATGGTGTAATTGGTTTGGCATTATTTGCTGCTGCTTATTCATTATACGGAGGACTATCAGCGGTTGCTTGGACCGATGTTATTCAAGTGGTGTTTTTAGTTTTAGGTGGTTTAGTAACTACGTATATTGCTTTAAATACGGTGTCTGATGGAGAAGGTATTATTGCAGGTATGAAAACTGTTTATGAAGCTACGCCAGAACGTTTTACAATGATTTTTGATGAATCGGATAAATACTACGATATGTTGCCAGGAGTTGGTGTTTTATTAGGTGGTATGTGGGTTGCAAACTTATATTATTGGGGTTTCAATCAGTATATTATTCAAAGAACTTTAGCGGCAAAATCATTAAGAGAATCACAAAAAGGGATTTTATTAGCGGCAGGTTTAAAATTAATTATACCTGTTATAGTTGTTGTTCCAGGTATTGCAGCGTATGTTATGGTTAATGATCCAGCAATTATGGCAAGATTAGGTGCGGATGGATTGCATAATTTACCAACCTTAGAACAAGCCGATAAAGCATATCCTTGGTTGTTACAATTTTTACCAACCGGTATGAAAGGTGTAGCATTTGCAGCTTTAGCAGCAGCAATTGTATCGTCTTTAGCATCAATGTTAAATTCAACATCAACCATTTTTACAATGGATATTTACAAACAATACATCAATAAAAATGCAAGTGATAAACAAACTGTAAATATGGGTAGAATTTCAGCTGCTGTAGCTTTAATTATAGCTTCTGTTATGGCACCATTATTAGGTGGAATTGATCAAGCTTTCCAGTTTATACAAGAATATACAGGAATTGTAAGTCCAGGTATTTTAGCTGTATTTATGTTAGGGTTATTTTGGAAAAAAACAACAAATAAAGCAGCAATTATTGGTGCGTTAGTTTCTATTCCAATTGCTGTAGCATTTAAGTTTACATCTATGCCTTTTATGGATCAAATGGGATATACTGCTGTATTAACAATGGTAGTAATTGTTATTACTAGTTTAATTCAACATAAAGGAAAAGATGATGAGAAAGGAATTGTAATTACTAAACAATTATTTAAAACAAGTCCAGTTTTTAATATTGGAGCTTTTGCTATTATGCTTGTTTTAGTAGCATTATATGCAATGTTTTGGAATTAAAATAACGATAAATTAAGTGGTTAAAAGAGTTGGTGAAAGCCAACTCTTTTTTTGTGTAAATACTATAGATTTTAGGTCGTGCACTGTTTGTAAAAATAGTAAATTACAAAACCTAACAAATATAAATTTGTTAGGTTAATATAGTTGTAAGTTAGTTTGAAACTAAAGTAGAATTCTAGTAATGGGTACTTTTATTACTTCTAGAGTTATTATAATCTGTTGCTGTAGCTTTAGCTGTCTTAGGAGCTGCTATGATGCCTTTAGTATTGTTTGAAGATTTTTTATACGTAGTTCTTCCTGGTCTTTTTCTTAAATGTTTTTCATGAGCATTTTGTTTAAAGTCACCTTTTACTTCTATGGTTCCATTGTTTACGATATAAGCCTTTGTTTTAGGGGTTTTAACTGTATTAAGAACTCTGTTGTTTAAGGAAGCATCTTTTTCCATTGCATCGGTTAATTCTCCTTTGTTCATTTTACTGCTTTTAGAAATTTCAGCTGTGTTTTTGTAATAGGTATAGCCTTTTTTTGTAGTACTTTTTGTTTGTGAAAAAGCAATTGTTGTAATAAATAATGTTCCGATTAATAATAATTTAGTTTTCATAGTAGTTGTTTTTATAGATTGTAAAATTTGTTTCTTTACAACTATATCAACTACTATTGAGTTTTGTTACCCTAAACTATTTTTTTTAAAAATTCCAATTAAGATAATTGGTAGAAGTTTCTAACTTATTTTCTACAGAATCTTCTAACTTTGGAAAGAAATCAATTCCTGTAAGTTCTTCTATTTTATCTATTGAAGTTACAAATTTATACAAGGCTTTTTCAGAATTCTCATGCGGAATTAAAAAAGCTATAGCTTTAATTTCAGGCTCTTGAAAGTCTAAAATAATCTTATAAAAATAATTTGGAACAGTTACTTTTTCACTTCCAATAGTTTTGGCTGAATTTTCTAAAATACCACCTGTAACAATATATAAATTTTTATATTTTGTAGCCCAATATCTTGTTTTTTGCTCTAATCTATTCCAAACACCAGCATTAAATTGATGTTCTTGTGGTGAAATATTGCTGGTTAAAAAGGTTTCGTTGAATGCCGATTTTGAAAATTTTCGATCACCTGCCGGACATAAATGCCCTTTATCGTATCCAGAATTAGAATAGTTTTTATAATGCGCACTTTTAGTTTTAACCTTTGAATCTTTTTCGAAATAAGGACGTTTAAAGTTGGTAGAAGAAATATGCGAATCTTTTAAAATATAAGCAACCCATTCTGCTTGTTCATGTTTTTCATTATAAGATAGCGAATAGTTATTGTGATGAACTATTTGTCCGGTTGTTGAGCTTGGCAAAAAGTTAGTTGTATTTATTACAACGTTATCTTTGTCATTGCCAAAACCTTCAAAATCATAATTATCCCAAATAAAAAATAGGATGGCAAAAAATACAGTTACAAGTGTGTAAATAGTTTTCCTATTTTTCACTTTTTAATGGTATTTCTTTAAAGTTTTCGGTTTTAGGTAAATCTTCTAAAATCTTAACAAATTCTGCAGGAGGAGTTGTTAGTTTTCGTTTGTATAAATCTATCCACGCTCCATAAACTTTAATTTCAGCAGAAAGCACACCTTTTTGATTGAATATTTGGTGTTTAAAGCGCCAACGTTCAATTCCTTTTGAAACACCTTCTAGTTCCATTTTAACAGTGATGTTTTCACCAATATGGATTTCTTTAAGAAAAGAAGTTTCTTCTTTAAATAAAATTGGACCAATATTTAGTTTGGCAAATTCGTTAATTGATAAACCGTGTTCTTGAAAGTAGCGAACTCTAACTTCAGCAGCATAATCGTTATATGCTGTATGTCTCATATGTCTGTTTGGGTCAAAATCTGACCATTTTGTATTAAAAGTAACTTCGAAATTCATTTATATTTTTTTTAAGAGTGCTAATTTAACAAAGTAAAAAATATGCCAAGAAACTTTTAGGCTCTTTTTTATGAAATTAAATTTTATTTAACATTTTATTTTAGTTACAGATTAATTTGTATTTAAATATGATGAATTTTATCTAAAAAATCTTTTCTTTTGGCTTTAGCAACAGGTAATTTGTCATTATTATTTAATATTACATAGCCTTCATTTAAAAAATCTGAAACTACATTTAAATTTATAAAATGAGATTTATGAATAGAAAAAAAATTGTGAAGTTTAGGAGAATTAGAAAATTTACCAATACTGTAGGAGCTTAAAATAGTGGAGTTTGTAAGTATAATTTTGGTATAACCATCAATGCCTTCAAATCTAATAATATCTGAAATTTTAATAAAACTAAGCCCTTTTTGTGTTGGAATTACAATGGTTGAGTTTCCGTTTGAAATTAGGTTTTCTAATAATTGTCTGTTTTTTTCTAAAGCAGTTTTTTGTTCAATGTTTTTTATAGCATTGTTTATGGCATTTTTTAACTCATCATTATCAATAGGTTTAACTATATAGCCAATGGCGCAATGTTTTATGGCCTCAATAGCGTACTGGTTATAAGCGGTTACAAAAATGATTTCGAAATTTGGATTTTCAATTTTAGAAAGTAAATCTAATCCGCTTAATACGGGCATTTCAATATCTAAAAATAACAATTGTGGGTGGTTATTATTAATTTCTTCTAATGCCAATTTGGGGTTTTGAAATTTATGCGTAATAGTTACTTGTGGAAAATATTTTTCAACTTTTAAAGCTAAACTTTCCAGAGCATTTTTTTCATCATCAACAATTATAGCAGTTGTTTTATTCATTGTTTTTAAAAGTTAGTTTTACACAAGTTCCACCATTATTTTCAATTTCGTAAATATTATAAGTTACAAACCATTCGTGTGATTGGTTTAGTAAATGTATGCGATCTTTAATAATATCGCTAGATTTAGAAATGTGAGTTTTTATAGATTGGTCTTTAATTTGTTTTGCTTTTTTTAATCCAACACCATTATCTATAATTTCAACAGTGTATTGATTAATTGCTTGATGTTTAAAATTTATTAGAATAGTTCCTTTTCCTTCATTGTGAAATAAACCGTGGTTTACAGAGTTTTCTACAATAGGTTGTAAAAGCATTGAAGGAATTTTTTGATCGTTTAAATTAAGGTTCTTATCAATATTAAATTTATAATTAAACTCATCTCCAAAGCGCATTTTTTCAATTTCTAAATAGTTGTTTAATAATGAAATTTCTTGTTCTAGAGAAATAAATTTATCTCGTGAGAAATCGAAGAACTTTCTAATTAATCGTGAAAACCGAACCAAATATTTTTCAGATAATTCAATTTCATTTTTAGTAATATAGTATTGAATAGAATTGAGTGAATTAAATACAAAATGAGGGTTCATTTGCGAACGTAAGGCGTGTAATTCGTATTCAGCTAATTTTTTTTGAGCTTTTATTTTATTCGTTTTTTTAGTAAGTTCTCTGTCTCTAATTTTAAATAAAATTAAAATTAAAGTTCCTAAAATAAGAAAGAAAATTAAAAATTTAGAAATAGAACGTTGATACCACAATGCCGTTATTTGAAAACTATAATTTTCTGAATGGTTGTTGGATTTTACTTCTAAAGTGTAATTGTTTGGTTCTAAATCGGTAAAATTAATGTTGTTAGATTTAGTAGTAATCCAATTTTTTTGAACTGGATGTAATTTGTATTGATACGTAAAATCTTTATTGTTTTCATTAAAATTTATACTAGCAATAGAAAACGTTGTATTGTTATCTTTTATGTATTTAAAAGTACGTTTATGGTTGTTTATTTTACTACCGTTATAAGCTGCTTTTTCTATGTAAATTTTTAAAAATTGAGAAATGTTTTTTTGGTCTTTTGGCAGAATTGCAACTCCATTATTAGTGCTAATAAAAATTTTATTTTTATGTATTAATACGTCATTTATATTATTTGAAGGTAAACCGTTATTGGCGTTTATAATGGTTTCTAATTTATAGTTAGTGTATTTGTAAACACCTTCATTAGTAGCTAACCAAAGTTGATTTTTTTCTACAAAAGCATTCTCAACAATTAAAAAATTAGAATTTGGTAAACGATTTATTGTTTTTAAGTCGGTAATAAAACTTCCAAAGCCATCCGTATTTAATAAAAGGAGTTTTTCTGAAATATTGTTGATAGATAAAATAGATTTTTCAAAGGCTTGATTGGTAAAATTTATGCTCTTAATGGTGTCGTTTTTATATTCTTTTAATCCATTATTGGTGGCTATCAATAATCGGTTTTTGAATTTAATAAGAAAATTACAACCCGATTGGTAGAATTCTTTTTCAATTTCTAAAGTTGAAGGGTTAATTCTATTTAATCCGAAGGGGAAAAGACCGTATAAATTATTTTTAAAATATACGATATTATAGGATAATGGGTTGGTAATTAGTCTAGTATTTCTATAGTCAATAGTTTTTAAAACATTGTTTTTTAAAGTGCTAATAGTAAATTTTGAAGGGAAAAAAGAAGTATTTAATTCTTTAATTTCCGTTGGTTTAAAAGTATAGTCTTCTATTTTTAAAAATTGCTCGAAACTATTTATTTTAGAATTAAATTTATAAAAACCTTTATTATAAATATTGGTATAAAGCTCGTTATTTATAATGCTTAACTTGCTCGTATTTAGATTATTTAAATATGTTATATTTCTTTTAACATAGGGTAGTTTATAAATTCCATTAGAAAATGTAGCAAGCCAAATAGTATTTGTTTTATCTACAATTGCAAAATGGGAGTCTATGTGTTTAGGAAACAAATAAGCATCTTTTATATGTAGCTCTTTGTCTAAAAAACCTACAAAACCAGTTCCAGAAATTTGAATTTTATTATTAATTATATTTATTCTAGCGTGTTTTGCCTTTTCTAAACCTATTTCATCTTTAAAAGTTGAAAACCTTAGTTTTAAAGTGTTTAAATTAAGGATTAGATAATCATTTTCAGTTACCCAACAATAAAGAGAATCATTTAATTGTTTTCTTCTTGCTAATACGTTTATATAAGGTTTATTAGTGAGTTTTTTTATTACTGAATTTTTATGATTAATTATTTTTAGGGTATCTTGAAGCTTTGTAAGTTTTAAATACTTTACACTAGGATGTATAATATTTATTCGATCTTTAGCCCCTATATTATTCAGAATAATTTCCCACTTATTGTTTTTTAATGCATAAGTTTTGGTTGGTCCGGTGGGATATATTTTTTCTCCAATTTGACTAGAAAAAATAGGATTCATAATTTCTCCTTCATTTTTAGTTGGGAAAGAAAATACACTATCGTTTTCTATATAACCTAACTCTGTAGTTTTTGTTATGTACCATACTTTAGAATCGGGTGTTGTAAATGCATCCCAAACATCATTTTTTGGAAGCCCGTTTTTAGTTGTAAAGTTTTTAAATTCACTACCGTTATATCTAACCATTCCTTTATCGGTTAAAAACCATAGAAAACCTTTTGTGTCTTGCCGGATAGTATAAATGTGATTACTTGGTAAACCATCTTTAATAGAATAATTGGTAAACTGTTGCGCAAAAGAAAAACTCCACATAACTAAAGTGAAAAATATAGTGATATGGAGTTTAATTTTTTTCAATAGGTTTGGTAAAATAGTTTTAAGATTTAAATATACTATTAAATCAGTTATAATTGTATGTTCTTAAGTTGTTAATAAAGCTTAGGTTTAAATTATTTCATCAATAATACCATCACAATCGTTATCAATACCATCTTTTAATTCTTTTGTAAAAGGATGTACTTTAGCATTGTTGTCATCACAATCTAGGTTGTTGGTTACACCATCATCTGCAGCTGCAAAATTTTGAGATCCGTAACCATCTCCATCTTCATCTATATAGTATTCAACAATATCAATTTCACCATCGCAATTATCATCTATATCATTTCCTCTAATTTCATCTACTTTTGGATTTACATTATAATTATCATCATCGCAATCTCCTGCAACCCAAGAGAAACCGTTTGGTGCTTCACTATCGTAATCGTCAATTTCAAATACAACGGGGCTATCAGGGTTTCCAAAACCATCTTCGTCTTTATCTGCATAAAAAGTAATTGCTATTTGCCCATTACAATCTTCATCAGTTAAATTGTCTGGTACTTCTGTTGCGCCAGGATATATAGCTGCATTTGTATCATCACAATCTGTATGATTTTCAACATAACCATCTGGGATAGGGTCGTTAACTTGAAATGCTGTTGAATTTGCAGTGGAATCTCCAAACCCATCATTATCAGCATCTGGATAATAGTAAGCAAAGCCATCATTACAAGCTGGGCCAATTATTAAGACAGCTACTAATAAAAATGTTAGAGGAATTCCGATGTTTAAAATAATTTTTTTCATGGTTCTTTATTTTAAGATTAATTTATTTTTTGTTTTTAATTTAATGTATAAGATTGTCGTAGTACATAATATGAGTATTGCAATAAATTGAGAATGAGAAATCCAATTTTCAATAATAAAACCGCGTTTATCACCTCTAAAGAGTTCTAAAATGGATCTGCTAACAGCATAAGAACTTAGGTAAAGTAGAAAAATTTGTCCGTTAAATTGTTGGCGTTTTTTTAGTATAAGTAAACTAATAATTAAGATTATTAATATAGTTGCTTCGTATAATTGCGTGGGATGCACAGTTGTATTATGTGTAGTTGGAAATACCATCCCAAAACTGCTATCTGTTGGATCTCCATAGCAACAACCTGCATTAAAACAGCCAATTCTACCAATTGAATGTACAATTAATGTGGTAATTGCTAGAATATCTAACATAGGTAAAACGCTAATTTTGTGCTTTTTTAAATACCAGATTACAAAGGGAATAATAGTTACAAATGATCCATAAAATACAAAGCCACCTGAAAAATTATTGAGCATTAAATGTGGGTTATTCAAAAAATACAATGGTTTTTCTAAGTAGTAAAATAATTTTCCGCCAATAAACCCAGCGATAAAAATTAGATAGAAAAATGAATTTGGTAAGTAAACAATATTCATTTCTTTTTTTGCGCGCCATTTAGTATATAAAGCGGCAACTAGAGTACCTGAAGCAATACAAAAAGCGTAGGTGTAGATGGTAACTTCTTGTATATTGAGAAAGTTTGATAAAAATTCAGGTAGATGAAAAGTAAATAGCTGCGGGTACATATAAGTTTATAAAATTTATATAAACCTACATAAACTTACTCCTTTTAAAAATAGGGGTTTGATGAACTCTAAGTTTGGTTAGATGAACTAAAAAAAAGAAGTTTTCTGAAAAAAATCAAAAAGCTTCTCAATTTCTCTAAAAAAATAGAGAGGTTTAATTAATGCTAACTGTTTCACTAACTTTAGATTTTCCACCGTCTGTAGTCACTACTTTTATTGCGTAAGCAGGGGATTTACTTGTTAAACGTTCTTTAAAAATTAATTCTCGGGTGTTTTTGTATTGCACCAAGTTTCCATCTTTATTCTGCTTGTAAATTACATACAAGGTTTCATTATTATGAAATTTGTATTTCCAGCTTAGAGTTATTTCATTTTTATCTTGCGTAACTTTTAAATCTTCAACAGGCGGACGTACACCTGTATCATAAGGTTTTCCCATTACTGGAACTGCAAAATCAGATTTGTTATCACTATCGTCTATTGCTTGTAATGAATAGTAATAGCGCGTTCCTTTTTCTACTTTTTTATCGACATATATTTTTTGATCATTTTGAAGTTGAGCCAATTGTTCCCATTCATCTTTAAGGTTTAATTTTCTGAAAAGAATCTGTTGTTTTACATCGCGACTTTTACTTAACGCAAATTCTAGATTTACATAGTCTTCACCTACTTTTACTTTTTTAAATACAGGAGTTGTTGGTGGTATAATATCGGGTCTTTTTACTTTTAAAATTTCTGAAAATTCAGAAGTGTTATGGTTAAAATCTAAAGCTTCAGTTCTATAATAAATATACGGAGTTAAAGATTTAAGTGTAACAGTGTCTAAAAAAACTGTTTGAACTTCATTTTGAAGGCTATCTAACGATAAAAACCCTTCTTTTATAACAGAAAATTCGTGCTCTGGACTGTTAGAGCGGTACAAACGATACCCCATTAAATCTGTTTCTTTATTTTTTTGAATATTTACAGTAACTACGCCTAATGAGTCTATTTTTCCGTCAATAAATATAGGTTTTACAGGAGGTACAGAATCTATAAGAGTTACTGAAATTGGAAAAGATGAGCTTACGTTGTTTGCGGTATCGAGCGCTTGTACTAAATAATAATTACTTTGTCCTTCTATAAAGCTTTTGTCTATAAATTTTCTAGCAGAGCTTGGCAGTAATTTATCGTTTATTAACGAAAAATATCCATCGCTTTTATCGGACCTTGAAATTGCGAAACCTTTAAAATCCGGCTCAATAGGGTTATTCATTTCCCATTCTATGTGCACTTCATCTGGTTTAGCATGTTTTGGTTGTTTTAAAAACGGTTTTTGAGGAGGTGTTAAATCACGCGGCATTCCGGTAACTTCAGCAAATTTAACGCGTTCTCCAAAAATGGTTTGAGCATAAAATCTATAGGTGTATTTTTGATAATTTACCAAACTATCTTCACTAAAACCATTGCGTTTTACACCTTCATAAGTTTTTCCTCTTACAGTATAAATTGGAGCGTCGTTTAATTTTTTATAAACACCATTTATTTCTCTTTCAACATCTACACCTGATAAATCTGGATGGTCTTCCCAAACAAAGCCCAATTGTGTATCTCCAGTTTTAATATATACTTTGTTTTTATATTGATTGTTATTTAAAGTTGTTTCAACTGAAACGGGAATGGATTTAATTTCATAAACAGCAGAGTTTTCAACTAGTTTTACACGGTAGGTGTATTTTTTTCCAGTTTCAACAGTTTTGTCTATATATGCTAAACCTAATCCTTTAGCGGCATTTGCATTTTTTATAGCGGTTAAAATAGAAACCATAAATTGAAAATCTTCATCTGCTTTTTGTTGTTTTAAATCTGCAATACCTTCTGAAAAATCAAATTCTCCACCAGTTTTTTCTTGACTTGAAATATAAAAATCTTGTGATATTTCAATTTGAATTTTTTCATCTTCTGTTTCTGCTTGTTCCAATGCTTGAAGCCATTCTTCTTCAGAAAAAGGTGTTGTTTTTGCTATTTCAATAAAAGTTTCAGAATTCCCTTCGGCTCTTTCTAGAATAAATCCACCCTGAAGACCTAAATCTAAGTTTTTTTTTCTGTCAGGTAAAAATCGTAATTCTACACCGTTAGTAGTATAACGTGCTGCAGCTTTAATTTCACTAATTGGGTTTTCTTGTGCATTTATTTTAGTACTTCCAAAAAATAAACTAATGATTAATATTATATATTTTGTGCTTTTCATAATTTTCTTTTTTAATGAGTCATTATTGCTCCTGAGCTTCCACTTACAAGTACTGGAACCCCAGTTCTAAAGTTTTTTACAATCGTTTGGTTTACAGGTGTACCGTTATTTTTAAGTGCGTTTGTCCAAGCTGAACCATTCCATTCCTTTAATGTTGCGGTTACTGTAAATCTATAGCTTTTATTTTCAGTAAGCGAATTAATTACAGGGGCTGGCTCAGGTGGTAAATCATCATAGTCATCAGAAGGTCCTGGAGCAGGGTACATCATTAAACCACTAGGTGCTACCATTGCACCTACAGCAGGTGTTGCTGCTGGTGTAAATCCGGCAGGTGCTGTATATGCCATACCAACTGGTGCTGCAGCTGCAACGGTTAATCCGCCTGCACCGCCACTTGGTGGCATTGGGGCAAATGTTGCTGGAGCAGCAGTAATTGAAATTGGTGTGGCTATTGTATATAAAAATTCTCCTAAATTATTTTCATTAGTTGTTAAACTTACAGTTGTCCAAGCACCTGTATCGTCATTTTTAACTTGTAAAACCTTACTTACAGTCATTTTAAATGTACGCATTTCTACAGTTCCATTTGCTTGTTGTTCCGAAACGTCAAATACTTCATCTGGATTTAAACCATACTTTACGGCAAGAGGTTCACTTGTAGGGAAATTAAAACTAGTATTAGGGTGAACATATTGTATTAAAGCATTTTCTTGATCGGCAGCTGCATCACCTTGTGTTACTGCTGCACCGCTACTAGCTCCACCATTATTACAGGAAGTTCCTTTTTCAAAGCTTTTATGAAAATTAAATGAAATTAAGTCAAAAACAGTAATTGAGCCATCAATTGCACCGGCTACATAGTAAGGGTTAGGGAATTCTCCGGTAATCCAAGCGCCTGCCGCTAAACTGGCAACATTTGTATTCCATTTAACACTACCATTCTTTTTATACTTTTTAACTCCAGCTCCGGCCATACCATACATACCTAAGCTTCCTTTTGCACGCCATCCGTTAATTCCAATAGGAGTGTTACCATTACAACTTCCTAAATATTGCATATATGATAGGTGTAGTTCGGCACCTGCGGCTAAATCAAAACTTAATACGTGTTTTTTATTACCATTGCTGTAATCTGTTAATTCTTTTTCACCGCTTTTATCAAACATAAAGCCAATACCCAGAGCAAATCCTTTTCCACTAGCAGTATTACTTCCAATACCTCCAGTTGAGGCTCCTCCTGCGCTAGGGTACGTACCAACAGCATTGTGGTAATTTGTTCTGAAGGTATCTGTAAATCCACCTGGATATGGAATATCATTTCCAAACATTAAATACTCGTATAAACTTATTCCAAATACATTTACGGTATTTAAATTAGCTGGTTCACCAAATTTAAAATACCAATTATTGGTTTTTCCATTAATATCCAATACCAAACTCATTGGACTAGGAGTTGTAATTGGTGGAGCATTTACATTTACGTTTGCACTTAAGTTAAAGTGTTTTTGAGGGAAATCGTAATCAACCGTAACATAACCATTTACTTTAGCTTTATTTCTTGTTGAAAAACTAGCTCCCACATAAAAGTCTCCTGTAAAACCAATATAGGTCATACCGCCACTACCAGAAAATGTTCCAAGTAAGCCAACATCTGCATTAAAAGTTTCTTCTTTTGGTGTGGTTGCTAATACTGCTTTTGCTCTAAAACCTAATGAAGAATGCTTTGGAGTAAACGTGTAGGTAGATCCAGATAAGGTAGCTTCCATATTTTTAAATGCGCCTCCACCAAAACCGCGGAAAGCCATTCCTGGTAAAAAGGTAATTCCTGGGGCAGGGAAAGTCGCTTCAGCTTCTACTCTCCAGTATCTATACCTTGATGAGTGTAAGTATGTAGTGTTTCCAAATTCAGCAAGGGCGCCAACTTTAATTCCAGGCCCTTTAAATTCTGCACTTAAAGTACCAATAAATCCGTCACCAAAAACAGGGTCGTCATTTCTAAATCCAATGGCACCATTTATTTTTACTGCAGCCATGTCAGCACTAATTGCAATAGAATCAATAATACCGCCAATAAATTCAGGTTCAAATTTCTTTCCTCCACTGCCAGATTCATCATTTATGGCAACTTCTGCTCCTAATGTTGTCATTCCTCCAATTTTGTCTGAAAGATTGAAAATAACATCAAAGTTTAGTTTTCCATGTAGTAGTTGATTTCCAGAGGTAGTCATTTCATTGTATTCAATCTCTTCAATTGTTACTGGGAAATTTGCCATTTTCTTTTGTGGGCTTGCAAACGACCAGTTACCAGAATCAAAGGCTAATTTGTTACTTGCTAAGCTTGAATCGTAATCAAAACCTACGCCTTCAAAACCAATTTCTATATTGATTTCATTTACAGGTCCTATTTCTGCATCTTCCCATGTGAAATCACCATTTAAATCCATTGTAAACGTTTTTTTATCTTTATCGAAATAACCAGAAAGGTTTGAAGTTTCGTCTAGATTCATCGTTCCTTTCAATAAATCGGCATTTATTGGTTGATCTGGTGTTAATGTAATTTGAAAGTTTTTGTTTTCTGCAGGATTTAATGGTACATTAAACAATGCTGAATAAGCTAAAGAGTCATCCATACTATTACCATCACTTACTGGAATTGCAATACGACCTTCAACACCTGCTTCTACAAAGCTACTAGATAAAATTTCTAAGTAAATACGATCTATACTTGCGGCCATATCTCCAACTTCTGCATCACCAAAAACTACCAAATTTTCAATTTCAGATTCTAAGGTAATTCCAGTATCATCAATAATCATATCATTAATACTAATTTCAATGGGGTCACCTTCAGGAGTGTTCATTTTATTTGGAGAGAATTTTAAGGTTAATTCTTCCATATGAAAACCTCTAAATAAATTGGTTGTTTCACCAGTGTAAATCGGTGGAAATTCAATTGCTGGTGCATTTGCTAAGTCTGACCAATCATAAGAAATATTGTCTGCTAAGATTATAAAATCGTGTGCTCCAGAATCTGTTGGTGCCCCAGAGTTAGGGTCGGGAATGGTACAAGAAATAACGGACTCCTCTAAATTTCCAATAAGGATTAAATCGCCCCAAGCACTTCCTGTAGCCACTAAATTTGCTTTTGCTTTAGAGGTGCCATCATCGGGTAATGGAATTAACCATTCACGTGTAAAATTAGCATCCAATTCAACTCCATAGTTTGAAAATCCAAATTCATTCCATTCAATATAACAACCAGGGTTATCTACTGTTGGTGCTTTAAAAGTAAAGGTAATTTTACCATTTATATTTCCAATTGTAATATCTTCTAAAAGTTCCATTCTTTCAGGTGGAAACTCAGGAGAATCTGGATGAAATTCTATATTTAAAGCTTTAAATCCAATTAATTGGATATCTCCCCAATCTGGTGGCGTTGTTTTTGCAGCCACAAGGTTAAATTCAGATTTGTCCGCTCTAAATACCATTTCGGTAATTGCTAATTGATCTCCACTAGGGAAGTTTAATCCTAACGGAACTTTTACTGGCATTACAGCTCCTGTTGCTGGATCATAATCTATTTCTTGTTCTGTATTGGCATCAATCCAATTCATAATATCTTCAGCATGTTCGTGGTTAAATGTGAGTCCACCACCCATTCCAATTAACCATGCAACTGGATATGTAGGTGCGGTATCGTGTAATTGAGCTATTATAAATCCTGTAACAAGGTTATTGTCTCCATCAATAGTAATATCTGTAAATTCAACGGTCATATCAGATTTTATCCAATCGATATACACTGTTCCAGTTCCTGAATAAGGACCTGGAGCCGCACCTTCTAGAGTTGTGGTGACTATTTCGAACTCTCCTTGGCCATTTACATGTTCGCCAGCAAATATACTTTCACCTAAAGTAAGATCACCTTCACCAACACCAGTGTTTAGAGCTAATAATTCTGGAGAAACAGGTACACATTTAACAGTAACACAACTTACTTCTTCATCACCTTCTTCTGGAAATAGAGGTGCGATTGTAAATGTGGCACAAATTTCTGTTGGGATTTCATTTTCAATAGTATATTCGTGAATAAACGGGCCGCTATTTATTATAGATTCTTCAGTAAAATCTCCGCCCCAATTTAAAGTTACAGTCATACTGTGTGTTTCTAAACTGTAATTTTCATTGCAATTTAATAAGTAATCGCGGTAAGCAATTACACCAGCTAAGGTTAAATTACGTGGGTAATCTTCTGGTTCTGTTTGAAAAATATTTAATTCTGGTTCAATGGCTTCTTCGTCTGTACATGCACAATTATCACCATCTGTTTCAGTAATATTACCTTCGTCTTGATCTTCATTACCTTCATTATCGCCATCAACTAGGTCATTTTCGTTATTATTGTCCGTTTCATCGCCTAAGAATTTAATGTCATCAAAACTGTCAATTAACCATTGTGGAAATTCTTTGCAGACAGTGTTTATACAAACAACTTCTGTTGTTTTAACGTTTATAAGTTTTAAGGTAATGCAAATTTCAGTTGGATTACCTAATATTTCGTCTGCAATATGGTCTTCATAATTATGATCAATTACTGGCTGCGTTCCATCGTATTGATTAACGGAGTGAACACAACCCCAATCTACATTTACAAATAAGGTAAATTGTGTTGGATCTATTCCGTCTAAAAGTTGTGACATATATGTCATACTCATAACATTAAAACCAGCTATTTGAATTAGATTCGGTTTTTCTTCTGATTGAGGTAAAAAAGTTAAAATATTTTTAAGAGCCTCTTCATCAAAATTTTCACAGTTTTGAGTTAGTTCATGATATTCTGACGGCCAGTTGGCTTTTAAATGCTCTTGTATATCACTTGGATAAGGTATACAGACTGATTTTTCACAAATAATATCCTTAGATTTTTTATCTCTTATAATTAATCTAAGGCAGATTTCAGTTGGTATTTCATTATTTCCCATTAAATAAACGTTGCTATAATTAAATGATTCCCCAAATCTGCTAACTTCATCTATGGTTGTTTCGTATCCCCAATCTACTTCTATATAAGAAGTGTAATTTTCAGGGTCTGAAATACCTATATGTGCCATATAATTTTCAGCCATTGTATCAATATGGTAGATTTCTACTGAGGCATCTTCACTAGGGTATCCTGTTGTAAAAGTTAGTGGAGAGATAAAGTCGTTGTCTGACATATTACAGCTAATGTCATTATCTCGGTTGTCTTCTTGGTTTTGAGCTTTCTCTTTAAGACTTATAGTGACTTCTGTTTTACAAGTTTGTCCTGTTGATAGTGAGCGTAATTCCATTTTAACAGTTACTCCAGTTGAAGCTGTAGTACTATTGTCTCCAAAATTATTGTAGTTATGAGTTTTATTAGTTGTGTTATAAGGTATAACATCCATAGAATGTGTACAGCCCCAATCGATATAAGTAGTTAGTTGGTATTCTGCTGGGTTAATAGTGCCAGCTACAAGAAGCCAAAAATTATTTTGGACTGCGGAAATACCGTGTAAATCTACAATGTCGCTATTACCAGTATCTACAAAAAATAGATCCTTTTTTAAGTCGAGAGGATTAATTGCGCAATTAAATACATCTGAAGATTTTGTGGTAGGAGCACCATTATTTTCTGAGCCATCATTTAAACCTTTAATATTAAAAGTTCCTATTTTAACAAAACTATTAGTACCTGATTTGTACGGGTTATCGTTAAAAGTTACCGGTTTTATACTCCACACATATTGAGTATCTTCATCTGGAGCATCAATATCTGTAGGCCAGTTAAATTGCGTACCGGCTATAATTTCTTCTTCAACTAAAGGATAATTAACATCAAAAGCTCTAGCGGGAGTTTGTTTGTCCTTCACTTCACTAATTGCAATAATATATTTTATGCCTTCATCTCCGGGTGGAGTAGGAGCAATAGGAGACCAAGTAAATATGGTTGAAGCTAAATTTTGTGCTAAAATTGTGGTATTTTCAATAGGGTAAATTAGTTCAGGTAATAGATAGTCTGTAATTATCATAGGTTTACAGAAACTTTCTTGCTTTGTTAATATATTTCCTTTTAAATCTACTAATGAAACACAGAAAGAATACATTCCTGCAGGCAATAAACCCGTTTGAATAATGGTTTTTTCAATGGAACCATAGAATGTTAATGCATTGTAAGGCACTATTTCATCAGCTAAAAAAGTTTCAGAACCAAAAGGCAAGTACATAATTGGCATTTGATTAGCTTTAGTTTCAGCAACTAATTCGTCGTCTTTATATATTTTAGTTTGTATTTTATATTCGTAATCTTCATATTTTTCATTTGTATTTACAATGGTTAACAAGGCTAGTTCAGCTCTATCTACCCATTCAGATATTTGAGGGTTTGGGTTTGTGTCAACATTTAAGCTAACATTAATTTCTTGTGCATTTAATTTTATAAAAACACTTAAAATGAATACGAATATTATATGTAATTTTTTCATAATGTTAGTTTTAGAAATTTTGTAGTAATGCAAATTGCATTCTATGTTCGTTTGTAATTGCATTTGGTTTTGAAGAACCATATTTGTAGTTGTTTAACCTATACGATAAGTTAAACAGTAATTTTTTTGTGATTTTATATTTTGCTTTAAGACGCATACTAAATCTATGGTCTGTGGTAAAGCTATCTCTTGTAATATTTGCTAGATTAAAACCTAAAGAAGGACTTAATTTTTTATCGAAAAATTTGTAACTAAAAGTTGTTCCATAGTTGCTCATTTTTATAGTGCTTAAAGGCATTTCATTATTAAAAAATAAACTGATAACATTTATATTTAAAGGCATTTCTTTAAACATTAGATTGTAATTTAAACTTACAGTTTTAGATTTGGTAGCAACAAAAGCACTGCTAACAGCATCGTATTGATCAAAAAGGTTTAAACTTCCATTTACATTAATTTGATGGTTTATTGTTTTCGTTTCAAAATTATAAGAAGGAGCTAAAGAAAAAGAATTGTTGATCATTTCAACTCGTATTAAATTATTTATTTCATTATTGTTAAATCCGAAATTTGAATAATTTGCATTTATTGAGAAAGCATCACTTATTTGAGAAAACACATTAATATTACTAATTCCACGTTTGGTACTTTGTAAGTTGGTGTTTTTAACATTGTTTGTTCTAATACCAAACATACCGTTAATAGATGTTTTATCGTTAAATAATTTAAAACTAGATCTTAATTTATAATCTAATATATCGGTTTCTATATTTCTATATCCAACAGGTATAAAGCCAGGGCCAATGTATTTTACTTCACCACCAATTGTAAATTTTTTAGAAATCCAATCTAATGAGGAAACATGAGAAATATCTGCTTTACTAGAAGCATTTATGGTTATAAAATCGCTTAAAGATTCTATAGTAGCATCATTTATTGCAAATGTGTTATTTAAATTGCTTGTAAAAATAGAAGCGGCGGTTTCTGTTTTAAAAAGTAATTTTTCTACAATTTTAAACTCAATTAAAGGTGAAATTGTAATTCCTTCAATTGGGTCATCATATAAAGGTGTGTTAGTTACAGAATTAACATCATCTTTAACTTTTACAAAGTTTAAGGTAACTTTTGGACCATCAATTTTACCATAACCAATTCTTGTTGCTATTATTTTTTGTTTATAAGCACCAACAATATTATATAATGCGTCAGATTCTATTGCTCTTTGTGATAAACCATAGTTGGTTGAAAAAATAAATTTGCCAGGATTTATGTCTATACCTATTCCAAAAAGAGGGGTGTCTCCTGTTGTTAATAATGAATAGTTTGGAGTTTGTGATCCTAAATAACCTTTTAACCATTTGTATTCTGGATTTATACTAATATCGTTTTTAGGATTTTGAATAAAATCGATTAAGTTTTCTTCTGGTAATGATGGTAGGTTGTAGAGCGTTTTTTGATTGCTGATGCTAACACCAAAAGGAATAGATAAATATTCTCCTATTTGTATTGTTGCATTTGCATTTAACCGTAATTCGTTCTCTGGATATTTTGGTCTAAAGGTTGGATAATTTTCTTCAGAATAATTATAAGTATCGAAAAATAGACCAATATTTCCACTAAAAGTAATTTTTTGTTCTTTCTTTTGAGAAAAGATAAAGCTACTTGTAAAAATAAAAAGCAAGGTAAAAAAATAATGTATTGATTTCATTAATTAGTTTGTTTAAATGTATATAAACTGGTACTTAAATTTGTTACCTATTTTTTTTGAAAATTTTATAAATAAGTAAAAAACACTAATTTAAAATCTAATATAAATCATCTATTCAGTTTTAAGAATGGTGATTCTATAAACTGTTAGTTTGGTTAGATTATTTGATTTTTTTAGCAATAGTTGGTAATGAAAATAGTAAATTTTAATTAAAAAATAAAAAAAGAGTATCTTTTTATAAAATATAAGGTATTGAATGATAGTTTTTTAAGGTGAGTTTTGTGTGTTTAAAGTACTTTTTAATACGGTTTATTTAGTAAAATAAAAGACGTAGGAAGCACTTAAAAGGTCAATGTTAAGTAGAAGGTAGAGGTTGGTTTTGTTGTTTTAGATTTATAAAAAAAGAGGTCGTCTAAAAGTTTATATTAGATGACCTCTTTTTATTTTTAGATTTATAATTTTTAGTTTAAATAAAAATTATAAAACAATATTATGTGTTAAATTAATTTTTTACTAAGTGATTTTTAGATCTTATTTTTAATTCACTCAATACATTTAAAGCTTCATCCACATAAATATCTTTTTTTAAGTTTTTATGCCAAGCGTTTCGTTTATCTGCTAAATCTTTATCTGCTTTAATTTTAGGAAGCTCGTATTGAGGTGAGTTAAACGTAAGGTTTGTTGTAAAATCTTTAATAGATTGATATTTTAAAGATTCATTTTTATTGTTTTCAATATCTTTTTTGTAATCATCTAGGCTTAAGTAAATTAAAGTATCGTCTTGCGTGTCTTTTAGCCATTTAGCATTATCATTAATAAGTTTAAAGTTGTTGTTGTTTGAAATTCGTTTTTTACTATTATTAATTACGCTATCAAAATTTTCGTAATTATTCCATAAGCTATAGTTTGCTTCTGGTACTTTATCATAAGCTAAAGGGTTTGTTAAGTCTCTTTCTCCAATTTCTAAATACATAAATCTGTCTGGTAAAACAATATCTGAATGTACACCTTCTAATTGTGTTGAACCACCGTTAATTCTATAAAACTTTTGGACAGTCATTTTTAACGCTCCAATATCTTCTTTTAAATTGTGATACCTATTTAAGTCTAAAACACGTTGTACAGTTCCTTTACCATAAGTTTGTTTTCCTCCAATAATTACAGCTCTTTTGTAATCTTGCATAGCGGCAGCAAATATTTCAGAAGCTGAGGCAGAGAATTCATTTACGAGTATTACCAATGGGCCGTCCCATTGAATTTTAGAATCAACATCTTTTAATACATCAGCATTTTTATCTCTTGATTTTACTTGAACTATAGGTCCTTTTTCAATAAATAACCCAGAAATTTCTACGGCAGTTTGTAAAGAACCTCCACCATTATTTCTTAGGTCTATTATTAAACCTTCAACATTTTCTTTTTTTAGGCGTTCAATTTCTTGTGCCATATCTGTTGTAGAGTTTCTATAGTTTTTCTCGTCAAAATCTATATAGAATTTAGGTAAATGAATTAGTCCAAATGTACGGTTGTCTTTTTTTACAACACTAGATTTTACAAAAGTTTCTTCTAATTCTACAACATCTCTAATTATTGAAATTACTTTGGTAGTACCATCAACTTTTTTAACAGTAAGTCTTACTTCTGTTCCTTTTTTACCTTTAATATATTCTATGGCATCTGATAAACGCATACCTACAATATTTACGGGTTCTTCATCTCCTTGTCCAACTTTTAAAATAAGATCTTCAGCCTCTAGCTCACCTTGTTTCCAAGCAGGTCCACCAGAAACTAGCTCACTTACTTTGGTATAATCATTTTTCTTTTGAAGTCTAGCACCAATACCCTCTAATTTTCCAGAAATATCTTGGTCAAATCCTTTTTTAGCATCAGGATCGTAATAATTAGTATGTGGGTCAAATTCTTCAGAAATACTATTTATATAAGTTGAAAACCAGTCAGATTCATTCAATTCATCTAAACGCATAAAAAATTCATCCATATTTTCTAAGGTAGATTTTCTAGCTTCAATTTCTAAAGCTTCTGCTGTTTTTTTCTTGTATGAATTATCTTTTTTAAACTTATCTTCTTCATCATTTATTTTATCATAAAGTTTAGATAAAGTGCTAAATTTTAGTTGTTTTTCCCAATTAACAATTAATTCGTTTTTAGTTTTTGCATATTGTTTAGTTTCGTAATCTACATTTAATGTATCTTTTTTATCAAAGTTGAAACTAGTGCTTAAAATTTCTTTATAATACGATTTAGATTCTTCTGTACGTTGTGTAAAACGTTGGTGAACTAAATTAAAAAAGCTTAAATCTTCTTTTTTTATTTGATCGTCAATATCATTTTTGTATTTTGAAAATTCATCTATATCAGCTTGTAGAAAGTACCTTTTTGAAGGGTCTAAAGTTTCAATAAATTTGGTATATACGTTTTTTGAAAACGAATCATTTATTTCTTGCGGGTGGTAATGCCATTGTGTTAATACATAATTTAAGATAGTTATTAAAACTTTATCTTTAGGGTCTGTATCATTAACTTTTTTGAAACTTGTTGAAAAAGCAATTACAACAATTACGGGTAATATAAATTTAAATTTTCTAATCATTTTTTTATACTAATAGGTGTATTATAAGATTACGAACTACTAAAATAGTGCCAATATTTTAGATTTGTGCCTAAATTAACTTTTTTTTATAAATTCAACGAGAAAGTATAAATAAATTAGTCATTTTTAGTGAAAAATTGTAAAAGTTTTAGTTAAAGTAGTTACTATTTATGGTTATTTTAATTAAGTACTTTTAAATAATATATTTTGAGATAATATTATATTTTATGTGGTACAATAGTACTTAAAACAAACGTTAAACTATCTTTATAAAATGTTAAAGTTAAATTTATTGAAACCAAATAAAATATAGTAGCTTTGTTCTTTAAAATTTAAAATATGGATAAAAGACCTTTAATTTTAGTGACAAATGACGATGGTATTACAGCTCCGGGTATACGTACTTTAATTGCTGTGATGAATGAAATTGGAGATGTAGTTGTAGTTGCTCCAGATAGTCCTCAAAGTGGTATGGGACACGCTGTAACTATTAGTGAAACTTTATATTGTGATGCTATAAAAGTAGATGATGGACCGCAAAAAGAATATAAATCTTCTGGAACTCCAGCAGATTGTGTAAAACTAGCAGTAAGTGAAATTTTAGATAGAAGGCCAGATTTATGTGTTTCAGGAATTAATCACGGCTCTAATTCATCTATAAATGTAATTTATTCAGGAACAATGAGCGCTGCAGTTGAAGCCGGTGTTGAAGGAATACCAGCTATTGGTTTTTCTTTATTAGATTATTCTTGGAATGCTAATTTTGAAGTTTTAAAACCTTTTATAAAACAAATTGTTTTAAATGTTTTGGAGCATAGTTTACCAGATGGTGTAGTTTTAAACGTTAATTTTCCAAAAAGCGAAACATTTAAAGGTATTAAAATATGCCGTCAAGCTCGTGCAAATTGGGTAGAAGAATTTGATAAACGTATTAATCCGCAAGGAAAAGTTTACTATTGGCTTACAGGAAAATTTATTAATATGGATAAAGGTGAAGATACTGATGAATGGGCTTTAGCAAATAACTTTATATCTGTGGTTCCTGTTCAATTCGATTTAACAGCGCATCATTTTATTCATAAATTAAATAATTGGAATTTATAATTTTTTTTAATGATTAAAGAAATACTAAATGGTTTTATTGTAGGTTTAATTGCTACTGCTTCGGGTACTTTTATTTTTATTGAATTTTTTTCTAAATACGATTTTTATATCAGTTTAGATTTAATAAAAGAAGGTAATTTAGAAGGTAAAGTGTTAGCTTTAGGGGCTATAGCAAACTTCTTTGTGTTTTATATATTTTTAAAAAAGAAACAAATTTATAGAGCGCGTGGTGTATTGTTTGAATCTTTTTTTATAGCTTTTTTAGTGTTATTATTAACCATTTTTTCAAAGTAAATCAGGCTAAAATATACTGGTTAATTTTGTTGTTTAAAAATAATTGAGAACAAACATCTTGTATTTTAAAATAAAAATTTAAACCTATGAAATATTATATTATTTCAGGTGAAGCATCTGGAGATTTACACGGTTCTAATTTAATGAAGGCATTGTTTTTAGAAGATAAACAGGCTGAAATTAGATTTTGGGGAGGTGATTTAATGGCTGAAGTTGGCGGAACCCTGGTAAAACACTATAAAGAAAGAGCTTTTATGGGTTTTGCTGAAGTTGTAACTAACCTTTCTACAATTTTAGGGTTTATAAAATTCTGTAAAGAAGATATTTCTAATTTTAACCCAGATAAAATAATTTTTATAGATAATTCTGGTTTTAATTTACGTATTGCTAAATGGGCAAAAGCAGCTAATTTCCATACAGTATATTATATTTCTCCTCAAGTCTGGGCAAGTAGGTCTGGAAGGGTTAAAGATATAAAAAGAGATATTGACGAAATGTATGTAATTCTTCCATTTGTAGAAGATTTTTACAAAAAGTTCGATTATAAAGTAACTTTTGTTGGTCATCCTTTATTAGATGCTATTGCAAATAGACCTCAAGTAAAAGAATTAGAATTTAGAAAAAAGCATCAATTAGGTGAAAAGCCAATTATTGCACTTTTACCTGGTAGTAGAAAACAAGAGATAAAAAAACTACTTGCCGTTATGTTAAAAATGGCTGATAAATTTACAGATTATCAGTTTGTAATTGCTGGAGCTCCAAGTCAAGATTACCATTTTTATCAACAATTTATCAATAAAGAAAATGTGAAATTTGTTAGCAATAAAACCTACGACTTATTGTCTGTTTCTTATGCTGCAATTGTAACTTCTGGAACGGCAACCTTAGAAACAGCATTGTTTAAAGTGCCAGAAATTGTGTGTTATAAAACAAGTTGGATTTCATACCAAATTGGAAAACGTTTAATTAATTTAAAATTTATTTCTTTGGTAAATTTAATTATGAATAAAGAAGTGGTTAAAGAGTTAATTCAAAACGATTTTAATGAAAAATCTTTAGAGGCAGAACTTCATAAAATTTTAGACGAAGAAAATCGTACTAAAATGTTTTTAAACTATTTTGATTTAGAGAAAAAATTAGGCGGTAAAGGAGCTTCGCTTAAAACTGCAAAAATGATATTTAAAAGCTAAGGTTAGTTAAAAATAAAATTTAATAACCCTAGCCTTTAAGAAATAACTGAAAATAATATTTTAAATGCCTTTTATAGCATACTTTAGGTGTAAAACTTATATAAGATTACAACGTAATTAATAAAACCGTATTTAAAATTACGCTATAAAACTAGTTTTAATAATGATATAAGTCATTTTGCAACTTTTGTTACTACATTTTAAGTTTTTAAAGACACTAAAATATTTTTTGTAGCTTTAGCAAGCTATGTTTAAATTTTTAAAGTTTATACCTGTACAATTAATCTTTTTTTTGATAATTGGTATTTTAGTTGGAAGTAACTATTACTTTCAGCCTAATTTATTGGTTAAAATTCTTTCTTTTTTACTTGTAGTATTATTTGCAATTTATGTGTATACAAACAGACAGATAAAGTCTAATATAATATTTACGATACTTGCCTTTATACTGATGTTTTTTATTGGAACTTCAACCATTACTTTTAAAAACCAACTCTATAATAAACAGCATTATACAAATAGTTCTAGTTTTAAACCTAAAAGCAATACTATTGCTACAATTGCCATTAAAGAAGTCTTAAAACCAACCTTAAAATATAATAAGTATGAAGCTGAAGTTGTGCAGTTACAAAACACTAAATCAATTGGAAGTATTCTTGTAAATATAGAAAAAGATAGTAGTAAGGTTGATTTAAATGTAGGAGATAATATTGTTGTTAGCACTTTATTTTATGAAATAAATAAACCATTAAATCCTTATGTGTTTAATTATAAAAAATATTTAGAAAATAAACAGATTTACCATCAAATATATATAGATAATACACAGCTATTTAAAAAGACTACAACTTCACATTCTTTAAAAAGAAGTGCCGCTAAATTTAGAAATAAGGTTATAGCATCTTTAAAAAAGTATGAGTTTAAAGATAATGAATTAGCCGTAGTAAATGCACTTTTATTAGGGCAACGGCAAACAATTTCTAAAGATTTAATAGAAAGTTATTCTGATGCTGGTGCCATTCATATTTTAGCTGTTTCTGGTTTACATATTGGAATTATTCTATTAATTCTTACTTTTTTATTAAAACCTTTACACTATTTTAAACACGGGAAATTTATTTCAAGTGTACTAATTGTTTGTCTGCTGTGGATGTATGCAATTATTGCGGGTTTGTCACCTTCAGTAGTAAGAGCCGTAACCATGTTTACGGCAATTACAATTGGAATGTATTTAAATAAGCCTTCAAATATTTATAATACATTGGTAATTTCAATGTTCTTTTTGTTGCTTTTTAATCCGTATTATTTATACGACGTTGGATTTAAATTAAGCTATTTAGCGGTTTTTGCAATTGTTTGGGTACAACCTAAAATTGTAAGTTTATGGAATCCTAAAAATAAGTTTGTTTTTAAAATGTGGGAATTATTTGCGGTATCATTAGCTGCGCAATTAGGTGTTTTGCCATTAAGTATTTTTTATTTTCATCAATTTCCTGGTTTATTTTTTCTCTCTAATTTGGTAATTATTCCTTTTTTAGGATTTATTCTTACAGTTGGAATTATAGTGATAGCGCTTTCTGTTATTGAATTACTACCACAGTTTATGGCAGATATTTTTAATGCTATTATTTGGTTGTTGAATACTTTTGTTGAATGGATTGCAGACAAGGATGTTTTTATTATTAAAAATATTACGCTTTCATTACTCTTAATGTGTACACTATATAGTTTTATATTTTTTGCTTTAAAATGGATTGAAAAGAAAACTTTTTATAGGTTGATTTTAGTTTTAGTTGCTTTTATAAGCATACAAGCAGTGATGATTTTTGAAAAGAAAAAACTACAATCAACAAAAGAATTTATTGTTTTTAATGAAAATAGGAATTCTGTTATAGTTTGTAGATTTGGTAGTAATTATACAGTATATACCTCAAAAGATTCAATTGAAAATTTATACAGTATTAAAGCGTATGTTTTAGGGTTAGGGTTAACAACAGTGACTAATCAAAAACCAATTAAAAATTTGTATGCATTTAATAATGAAACAATTTTGGTAATTGATAGCTTAGGAATTTATAATTTTAAGAGTATTAAGCTATCAATTATAGTAGTGCAAAATTCTCCAAAAATTAATATGGAACGGGTCTTAAAAAAGCACCAACCCAAAAAGGTAATTGTAGATGCTTCAAATTATAGAAGTTATGTAGAATTATGGGAAAAGACTTGTATAAAAAATAAAACTCCTTTTTACTCTACTATGCAAAAAGGAGCTTTTATATTAAAAAAATAATTTAATTATTCTTTAAATTCATATTTAAAATTGTTTTGATAAGTTTCCCAATCACCTTGTGCTGTTATATTTTTATAATCATCTGTTTCAAATAATTTTAAGTACAACTCGAACTGTTGAGGTGTTTTATAACCTGGTAGCGGTGCAATTAAATTATTTTCTTCATCTAAAAATATAATAGTAGGGTAGGCTCTTACGCCAAAGTAACCTGCTAATTGATGTGAACTATTTCTACCAGTTTTACTTGAATCATAATTTGGATTAGTAAATGTATGGTCTTTAAAATTAATAGTTTCGTTTCCTTCAGCATTAAATTTTACGGCGTAATAGTTTTCGTTTACATATTCTACTACATCTTTATTGCTAAAGGTATTTTTATCTAGCATTTTACAAGGTCCACACCAAACTGTATATGCATCTATAAATATTTTTTTAGGAGTTACTTTTTGAGCTTCAACAGCTTCTTCAAGGCTCATCCAATTTATTTTTTGAGCTGATACAGTTAAGCTACATAAAGCAATTGTTAAAATAAGTAATTTTTTCATGTTATATTTTTTTCTGATTTCTAATTCTGACGCAAAAACGCTGCCAAAATTACAAAGAGTTTTAAATTTATTTAACTCCGTGCATTAATTTTTTCATAATTGGAGTTAAAGATATTATTATTATACCTGCAATAATTGGTACAATTGTAAAAATTAAAAAGAAAGTACTCATAGAATATTTAGTAGTAATTTCATCAATCATTCCACCCATTGAACCCGCTAATTTATTACCCATACCTACAGCGATATACCATAGTCCAAACATCATTGCAATCATTTTTCCTGGTACTAATTTAGAAACATACGATAATCCTACAGGAGATAAACTCAGTTCACCTAAAGTGTGTAATAAATACGCTAATATTAACCAAATAACACTAACAGAAGCTGTTTTTGCTCCTTGAGGAATACTTGCTGAACCATATGCTAAAACTGAAAAACCTAATCCTAATAATATTAGACCAATTCCAAATTTAACAGTAGCTGGTGGGTTAAATTTACTTTCCCATATTTTAGAAAATAGAGGTGCAAATGATATAATAAAGAATGAATTTAAAATACCAAACCAAGAAGCAGGAATTTCTGTAGAAGTTTGACTAAATTGATTTTTTAACATTACAATAACAATAATCCAAATTATAGCGAAACTAAGCCCTAAAAAGGTATTTGATAAAGCATATTTTTTAAACGTAATTTTGAATAATTGTAAAAGAACATAAGTAATAATTGCTAACGGAACAACTGTTAATAAGGTGTTTGCTATTCTAAAAACATTAGCAGCACCACCTTCTAATATTCTATTGGTATAATCTTTAGCAAAAATGGTCATAGAACCACCTGCTTGTTCAAAAGCAGCCCAAAAGAAAATAGTAAAAAATGCTAAAATACCTACAACAATATATCTATCTCTTTGATGGCTAGCAGGCACATCATCATAGCTTTTTTCTTTTCCTTTTTCGTTTTCAATAGCATCAGAAATATCTACTTTTTTGGATGGTTTTAAGCCTACTTTACCAAAAATATTTTGTGCAAACCAAAATTGCAACATTCCTAAGAACATAAAAATACCAGCTAAACCAAAGCCATAATGCCATCCATAAGTTTCACCAACATAACCACATAACATTATTCCTAAAAAAGCACCTGCATTTACACCCATATAAAATATGGTAAAAGCACCATCTTTTTTTCCTTGAGCATTTTTATAAACACCATTAATAATTGAAGTAATATTTGGTTTAAAAAAACCATTACCAGCAATTAATAAACCAATACCAAGGTATAATGCCCAAGGTGTATCAAACGCCATTGCGGCATGTCCTAAGGTCATTAAAAAAGCACCTAAAGCAACAGCATTTCTGTAGCCTAGAAGTCTATCTGCTAAAATACCACCAATAATAGGGGTAAAGTAAACTAACATTGTGTATGTTCCGTATAAACCTAAAGCATCTTCACGGCTCCAAGCCCAACCACCATCCATTAAAGCGGAGGTTAAAAATAATACAAGCAAAGCTCGCATTCCATAGTAGGAGAATCTTTCCCACATTTCTGTAAAGAATAGAATGAATAATCCTGATGGATGTCCCATCAATAATTTGTTATTCATTTCTGTACCTTCAAATTTATACTTTGTTAGTGTACTCATAATTTTAATTGTTAATTTTTATTTTTTTAATTAGCTTTTAAATTTTAGTTATCTTTTTTGATTAGCGACAAATACATTCGCTAAATATTTTAATTAAGCTTCAAGTTCTGCTTTTTCTTTAGGTTTAATTACCATTTTATCGTAAATAGATAAGGCTATAATTGTTATAATTCCAATACCAACAATTACATACCATATTTTATTTGGGTTGTAATTATCCCATAACATTTGAGTCATTTCCCAATGTTCCATTCCAAGTTTTTGTTCAGCTAGCGTTAAGTAATCATTTTTTGTAAACGACTCTGTTATTTCAGGCATTTCAATACCTCTGGTTTTCATTTCAGTTTGTAGTAATGATAATTTATCTGACCAAGACTGGTAAAGGTTACCAGAAATAAGTTTTGTTAAAAAGTTACCGGCTGCAACAGGTAAAAAGTAGGTTCCTTGATATAAGGCTTCTTTTCCTTTAGGCGATATTAAAGCAATAAATGATGAGAATGTTGGGTTTGTTGTCATTTCACCAACAGCAAAAATCATTGTACCTAAAACGGTAAACATTACATTGTTTGTATAAAATGTAATACCAATACCAATGGCAGCAATTATAAAACCACGAATCATTGCACTTACATGTCTCATTTTAATAACAAAGTAAGAAACAAACATTTGTAGCGTTACAATCATTAAGGCATCTATATTAGTAAACCATTCAGGTTTAATTTGTCCGTTTTCACTTAATAAGTTTCCTAAGCCAGGCCAAAAATTACTAATTGATGTACTTAAAGCCGAAGAATCTACCCAGTCTTCAATAAAGTTTGGTAATGTGTAAAATAATTGGTTGAACATAGTCCAGAAACCAACCATTAAAATTAATAGAACAGTTAATCTCGTGTCTTTAACTGCTTCCCATATTTTTAATAATGAAGTTCTTATTGCCGCTCCAAAAGATTCTTTTTCAGTTTTTTCTCTTTCAGGTTCTTTAAAGAAAAATAAAACTAATAATAAGTTAATACCAATAACAACGGCAGCCTGAATAAAAATTAATTTCCATCCATAAGTAGATCTTAAATATGATGATGATGCAGGTCCAATAAACCCACCTATATTTACCATCATATAAAAAATTCCAAAACCTAAAGTTCCATTAGACTTATTAGTTGACTTTGTTATAATAGCTGATGCAACAGGCTTAAACATTGCGGCTCCAATTGCAACAAATAAGAATACAAAATACATTGCCCAATAAGTATTTACTTCTCCCATTAATAAATATCCTGCAATTAAGATTGTGTAAGAAATTATTAAGGATAATTTATATCCAATTTTATCTGCAATAACACCGGTAAATATTGGTAGAAAATACAATAATGCTGTAATATCAGACATTATATTTCCTTTTTGAATATGGTTAAAGCCTAATCCGCCTTTATCTGTAGACCCTACTAGGTATAATGCAAAAAGAGTAAAAACTCCATACCAGGCCCAACGCTCCATAAGTTCCATAAAACTTCCTAACCAGAATGTTTTATTAAAAGATCCAACTGTTTGTACAAACGATTTTTTTTCTGTACTCATTATATTTGATTTTTAGAATACAAAAGCTCAAGTAAAAAATTACCTGAGCTTTTATAAATATTTATTTTAAATGTTCCATTAATTATTTAGAAATATATTCAAATCGGGTTTCAAAATTAATCAAAATTATTCGGTGATCACATGTTCATCGTCTTCTGCTCCGTGTGTTAAACTTTCAAGTTTTTTACGGAATACCATTACTAATAATCCAAAGATTAAACAGAAAAGTGCAATACCTGTAAACACGGTGTATTCACCTAAATCTTCTGCAGATTCTCCTAACAATCCGGCAACTTTATTTCCAATACCTGTCATTGCAAAATATATCCCCATCATTAATGAAGCATATTTTGCAGGTGCTAATTTTGTAATGTATGATAGTGCAACTGGTGAAAGACATAATTCTCCAACAGTATGAAATAAATAGGCTAAAACTAACCAGTACATAGCTGAAGTCCCTGTAGCTTCAAATTGTCCTGCTGCTGCAGTCATAAAAAAGAAACCAAATCCCATTATCATTAAACCTATAATCATTTTAAATAAAGAGGTAGATATTTTTCCTTTTAATTTTCTATTTGCCCAAAAAGCAGCAACACCAGTTCCTAAAAATATAATAAACATTGCGTTTAATGATTGAAACCAAGATGCAGGTACTTCATTTCCAATAAATGGAAGTGAGAATGATAGTATTCTATTTGTTTTTTCTGAAGCATAAATGTTTAATAAACCTCCAGCTTGTTCAAATGAACCCCAAAATACAATTACAAGTAAAAAAGAAATGAACAATACAATTACTCTATCTTTTTCTATTTTAGTTAAAGGTTTATTAAAAGCGGCTTTATCTTCTTCACTAGATTCACCTATAAAATTACCAACAGATTTTAAAAATTTTTGACCAGCCATATATTGAATTAAACCTAAAGCCATACCAATACCTGCTAATCCAAATCCATAATGCCATCCATAAACTTCACCAACTGTACCAACAATTAAACTAGATAAAAACGCACCAACATTAATTCCTATGTAAAAAATGGTAAATCCTTTATCTCTTCTAATATCTCCTTTTTGATATAAACCACCAACCATTGTAGAAATATTTGGTTTTAGCATACCCACACCGGCAATAATTAATCCTAAACCTGTATAAAAAGCCCACATTTCTTCAATTGCCAATATACTATGTCCGGCTACTAATAGCAAACCTCCATATAGTACTGATTTTTTTTGTCCTAAAAATTTATCAGCAATCCATCCACCAGGAATAGACATTAGGTATACAAGCATTGTATAAGTTCCGTAAAGTGATAAAGCTTCTCCATTTGTCCAACCTAAACCGGCATTATCGCCATTGGTTTTAGCAACTAGATAAAGTACTAAAATTGCACGCATTCCGTAGTAGGAAAATCGCTCCCACATTTCAGTAAAAAATAATACATACAGTCCTACTGGATGCCCAAAAAGTTGTTTATGTGTTGGATCTGTTTTTAAAGTATTGCTATTCATATTGTTGATTATAAGTTATATATTAAATTTATAATTATTTCAGATATACTGATAATTGTTCCTAATTTCCTAAATTCTTTTTGATAAAAATAGTCATTTTATTGTACAAATGTAATCTTGTGTTTTTTCCTCTATAAATTCCGTGTGTTCTATCAGGATAAATAGCTTGGTTAAAAGGTTTATTAGCAGCAATTAAAGCATTGCTTAAACGCATTGTATTTTGTACGTGTACATTGTCATCTCCACTTCCGTGAACTAATAAAAATTTACCTTTTAGCATATCTGCATAATTAATTGGTGAATTTTCATCGTAACCAGCAGGGTTTTCTTGTGGAGTTCTTAAAAACCGTTCGGTATAAACTGTATCGTAAAAACGCCAGCTTGTAACAGGTGCAACAGCAATTGCCATTTTAAATACATCGTTTCCTTTTAATAAACAATTGGTACTCATATGTCCACCAAAGCTCCATCCCCAAATTCCAATTTCATTTTCATCAATATACGATCTTTTAGCTAATTCTTTAGCGGCATCAATCTGATCTATGGTTTCGTATTTTACTAAGTTTAAGTAGGTCGATTTTTTAAAATCTGCACCTTTAAAACCAGTTCCTCTTCCATCTACACAAACAATTATATAGCCTTGTTGTGCTAAATGTTGAAACCAATAGTCGTTTGCACTGTTCCAAGTATTGCTAACCGATTGTGATCCAGGACCCGAATACTGAGTCATAAATAATGGGTATTTTTTGTTAGCATCAAAATTAGATGGTTTTAACATCCACGCATTAAATTCGCCATTTTCAGTTTTTATAGTGAAGAATTCTTTTTTAGATAAATTGTAATTCTCTAATTTTTTTAAAAGTTTATTGTTGTTTAAAATTTCTTTTAACTGTTTTCCTTTTGAATTATGAAGCGTATAAACAGCAGGTGTATTTACATCGGTAAAAGTATTGATAAAGTAATTTAAATTTTTACTAAATGAAGCGCTATTTGTACCAGAAGCATTTGTTAAACGTTGTTTGTTTTTTCCATTTAATTTTATAGAATAAACTGTTCTGTTTATAGAGCCGTCTTCAACAGATTGGTAGTAAACGGTTTTTGATTTTTCGTTAATTCCATAGAAATTAGTCACTTCCCAAGTACCTTTTGTAATTTGGTTGATTAGTTTTCCTGCTTTAGAATAGTGGTAAATATGATTAAAACCGTCTTTTTCGCTAGTCCAAATAAAACTATTGTCGTTTAAAAAAGTTAAATTATCGTGTACATCAATATATGCTTTATCTGTTTCATTTAAAACAACTTTGGTTGAATTATCAGTTGCATTTATAAAATATAAATTCAAATTATTTTGATGGCGATTTAATGTTATAACACTTAAAAAATTAGCATCATTTGTCCATTTTATACGTGGAATATACTCGTAATTGTCTAAAGTTATTTTTGAAGTATTTGTACTCTCTAAATTATAAAGATGTAAGGTTACAATTGCGTTTTTTTCTCCAGCTTTGGGGTATTTAAAAACTTGTTGTGTTGGGTATAAATTATTACCTGTAAGTTGCATAGAAAACTCAGGTACTTCGGTTTCATCAAAACGTAAAAAAGCAATATTTTTACTATCTGCACTCCAATCAAAAGCGCGCACAAAAGAAAATTCTTCTTCGTATACCCAATCGCAAATACCATTTATAATAAAATTCTTTTTACCATCTGAAGTTATTTGAAGCACTTCATTTGTTTCTAAATTTTTAATATAAATATTGTTATTTTTTGCGTAGGCAACTTTTTTGCTATCTGGAGAAAAAGTAGGTTCTTGTATTTTTTCTTCATCAATTAATTGCAATTTTTTAGAAGCGATGTCATACACATAAAAAATACCTAAACTAGATCTTCTATAAATTGGTTCGGTTTCAACACCTAATAACAATTTGGTTTCATCGTTGTTAAAATCATAACTTTCAAAAAAAGCAATTTCACTTAAATCTTTGCTGTTAACTATGGTTTCAACTTTTTCTAAAGTAGCGTAACTATATTTGTCTACCGTAGTACTTCTAGAGGCTCTATCAAAATTTAATAACGAATAAAAATCGCCATCCATAGAGTTTAAGGAGTTCATTCTTTCGGTACTAAATGTACCATTCCAAATTTCGTTTAAGGTAATATCTTGTTTTTGTGCTGTTGCTAAGGAAGTTACTATAATAAATACAAAGAGTAGTTTTTTCATGAAATTATCATTTCTTAAAATAATTGTCAAGTTTAAGAAAATTTTTGCATATTACCGTTGTAATAAATCATAAATATTCACTTTTTTATAATTGTTAATTTTAATTTTTATTAAATTATCTTTGCACAAATAATTAAAGTTACATTAAATGTCTAAAACCGTTAATGGATTTTCTAAGCTTACAAAGCTTGAAAAAATAGATTGGTTGATTTCTAATTTTTTTGATGATGATATAAAAGTGAAGCAAATTTTAATGCAGTATTGGAATTCTAACAATAAATTGCAAGAGCTACACGACGATTTTATTGAAAATACCATCTCTAATTTTTACCTACCTTTTGGAATTGCACCTAATTTTGTGATAAATGGAAAAGATTACACCATACCAATGGCAATTGAAGAAAGTTCTGTTGTTGCAGCAGCATCTTTAGTTGCAAAATTTTGGAGTAAGCGTGGCGGGTTTAAAGCCAATGTAGTTGCTACTAAAAAAGTAGGACAAGTTCATTTTATGTATGAAGGTGATAAAGTAAAACTTCAAAATTATTTTTCTGAAATAAAAGAAGATTTGTTAATTGCTACCGATGCAATTACTCAAAATATGAAAAAGCGCGGCGGTGGAATTTTAGACATAGAATTACGTGATAAAACCACAGATTTAGCAAATTACTATCAGTTACACGTTACTTTTGAAACAGTTGATAGTATGGGGGCAAATTTTATAAATTCATGTTTAGAAGCTATTGCAAATAGGTTTGAGAACGAAAGTATTCAAATTGTAATGAGTATTTTGTCAAACTACGTGCCCGAGTGTTTGGTACACGCAGAGGTTAGTTGCAAAGTTTCTGAATTAGGCGGTGAAAACTCGGAATTGTTTGCTCAAAAATTTGTGCAAGCGGTTCAAATTGCAAATGCAGAAACATATAGAGCAGTTACGCATAACAAAGGAATTATGAATGGAATAGATGCTGTTGTTATTGCTACTGGAAACGATTTTAGAGCTATTGAAGCCGGAGCACACGCTTATGCAGCAAAAAGTGGGCGTTATAAAAGTTTGACAAACGCCTCTGTAGAAGATGGAATTTTTAAATTTCGGATTGATATTCCTCTTGCTTTGGGTACTGTTGGCGGCTTAACCAAATTACACCCTTTATCTAAACTATCGTTAAAAATGTTAGGTAATCCTTCGGCAAAAGAATTGATGGAAATTATTGCTGTTGCCGGATTGGCTCAAAATTTTGCAGCATTACGAGCGCTTACAACTACTGGAATTCAAAAAGGACATATGAAAATGCACTTAACCAATATTATAAAACAATTAGGTGCAAATGAGGAGGATAAACAATATTTAATTGATTATTTTGAAGATAAAACCATTACGCACAATGCTGTGGTTGATGCTTATAATAAGTTGATTGGGGAGCATTAACATTGGTGGTTGAGTGAAGTCCAAATTAATTATATTATGAAAAAAGGATTTGTTTATATTTAGTACCATTTTGTTATTCCTGAGCAGGCAGGAATCCATAAAACGAATCTAAATGAAAACTATACATCAATGTTATGTTTATATTTTAGCTAGTAAAATTAGAGGGACTTTAGATATTGGAATAATAAACAATTTACAGTGAAGAGTTTATGAACATAAAACAGAAGTTATTAAGGGTTTAATAAAAAAATATAGGGTAAGTAAATTAGTGTATTTTGAAATTTTTCAAATTGTTAATGAAGTGATAAAGAGAAAAACAATTTAAAAAAAGGAAACGCGATTGGAAAATTAGATTAATAGAAGAAGATAATAAAAAATGGCTTGACCTTTCTAATGATTGGTTTGATAATATTTTAAAAGATTAGTATAGATTCCTGCCTGCGCAGGAATGACAGAGAAAACTATGAAACAATTCTACAGCAACGGAAAATTATTATTAACTGGCGAATATTTTGTATTAGACGGCGCAAAATCTTTAGCTGTTCCAACTACTTGTGGACAAGATTTAACCATTGAACAAATTAATGAACCACAAATAATTTGGCAAAGTTACACAAACACTGGTAAATGTTGGTTAGAAGCTATTTTTGATTTACCAAAATTACGCTTAGTTTCAGCTGATTTTGAAGCAACTGAAGATGGAGGAAATGACACTTTAGCTGAAAGATTAATGCAAATTTTACAGGAAGTAAGGAGATTAAATCCTACTTTTTTAAGTGCAAAACAAGGCTTTTTAATTAAAACAAAACTTACATTTCCTCAAAATTGGGGATTAGGAACTTCTTCAACTTTAATTAATAATTTAGCAAGTTGGGCCGCAGTAAATCCCTATAAATTATTAAAAAATACTTTTGGAGGAAGTGGCTACGATATTGCTTGTGCTCAAAATAATTCACCAATTTTATATACAATAAAAGACATAAACCCATTAGTTGAAAAAGTTGATTTTAATCCAAGTTTTAAAGAGCAATTGTATTTTGTGTATTTAAATAAAAAACAAAATAGTAGGGAAGGTATTAAACGCTTTAAAGATTTAAAAGGAAATTTAACTTCAGAAATTGAACAAATTTCAAGTTTATCTACCCTATTTTTGAATTGTACCAATTTAAATGATTTTGAAAAATTATTAGAAGGACATGAACAACTAGTTTCTAAAACTATTCAATTACAAACAGTTCAAAAAGAATTGTTTTCAGATTATTTTGGACAGACAAAAAGTTTAGGTGCGTGGGGAGGTGATTTTATTTTAGCAACTGGAAATGCCGATACACCAAAATACTTTAAACAAAAAGGGTTTGAAACTGTAATTCCGTATACAGATTTAATTATTTAATTTAGAACTTAACTTACTGTCTTACCTGTGCAGGCAGGTATCCATAGAAAGTGTTTGAAAGAAGACATACATAAAAATAAAAAAAGGCTTAGACTCAACTCAACTGCCAAGAATAGAAAATAATATGAATTGATTATTGATTGAGGGTAAAATAAGTTTAGACTTCGCTTAGCCGACAGAAATAAAGTATTAACTAGTTGAGATTCTGAAATAAGTTAAGAATGTCGAGAATTGTTAAATAAACGAAATGAAGAAAAAAATAATAATAATTGGAGGTGGAGCTGCTGGTTTTTTTGCTGCAATTAATACTGCAGAACTAAATTCAGAATTAGAAGTTGTAATTTTAGAAGGAAGTTCTAAAGTATTGCAAAAAGTAAAAGTAAGCGGTGGTGGACGTTGTAATGTTACACACGCTTGTTTTACACCAAGTGAATTGGTAGAATTTTATCCGAGAGGAAAAAAAGAATTGCGTGGTCCGTTTCATCAATTTATGACAGGTGATACTATGGAATGGTTCGAAAATAGGGGTGTGCCGCTGAAAATTGAAGATGATAACAGAATTTTTCCAGAAAGTAATTCATCACAAACTATTATAGATTGTTTTTTAGAAAGTGCTAAACAAGCGGGCGTCGTTTTAAAAACAAGCACTAGAGTCGATTCTATAGAAAAAAAAGAAGACCAGTTTATTGTTAAAACAAATTCTGAAGATTTTATTGCCGATTATGTTTTAGTTGCAAGTGGAAGTAATACCAAAGTTTGGAATATGATGGAAGTTTTAGGGCATTCTATTGTACAACCTGTTCCTTCGTTATTTACCTTTAATATCACTGATAATAGATTACAAGATATTCCTGGAATTTCAGTTCCAAATGCTTCTGTAAAAGTGTTGAATTCTAAATTAGCAGAAGAAGGTCCATTATTAATTACACATTGGGGTTTAAGCGGACCAGGAATTTTAAAACTCTCTGCTTGGGGTGCGTTGGAGTTTCATAAAAAAGAATACAATTTTGAAATTGAAGTAAATTGGTTGTCGAAAAAACAAGAAGCCATATTAGAGTTTTTAAAATCTCAAAAGAAAAAACAAGCTAAAAAACAGGTGATTTTACGTTCGGTTTTTGAAGAAATTCCAAAGCGTTTGTGGGAGAAATTTGTAATAGCTTCTGAAATACCAAGCGATTCTCAATGGGCACAATTAAGTAATAGCCAGCTAGAAACTATTTCAAAACAACTAACACAAAGTATTTTTAAGGTACATGGGAAAAGTACTTTTAAAGATGAATTTGTTACTGCTGGAGGGGTAGATTTAAAAGAAATAAATTTTAAACGATTTGAAAGTAAATTGCATAAAAATCTATTTTTTGCAGGTGAAATTTTAAATATTGATGCAGTTACTGGAGGGTTTAATTTTCAAAATGCATGGACAAGTGCTTGGATTGTAGCGAATTCTTTAAGGAATTAACCGAAATTAAAAAAAGCACTTTTATATTCCCAAAATATGGAGAAAAACAAACCAGCATAAACTACAGCTGTTATAAATTTTAAGAAAGTTGAGGTTATAAAGCCTATAAAAGAACCAAAGGCAGCTTTTAATGCTTTTTTAGAATCTTTACTGTCTTTTATCATTTCACCAATAAAAGCACCTAAAAAAGGACCAATAATTATTCCGAAAGGAGGTAAGAAAAACATTCCTACAACCAAACCAACCATAGTTCCAATTACTCCATAACGCGTACCTCCAAAGCGTTTGGTACCCATTGCGGGTATAATATAATCTATTAGCCAAATTATAAATGCAATAGCTAAAGTAATTCCTAAAAAAGTCCAATTCATTTGTACGGCATCGGTTAAATGTAAAACCAATAAGGCAAACCAACTTGTAATTGGGCCTGGTAGTACTGGTAAAAACGAACCTAAAATACCTAAAATTAATAATACTACTCCAATAATTAATAGTGCTATATCCATGTTTTTTTAAAATTTAAATTTAAATATAGCTATTTCTAAACAACAATCGTGCAAAATTTATAACTAAAAAATTAGTTTGAACTAAATATTTAGTTATATTTGTATTGTAGAACTAAAAACTTAGTTAAATAATGGAGAAACAATTAACAAAAGCAGAAGAACAGTTAATGCAAGTTTTATGGGATTTAGAAACGGCTTCTGTAAAAGAAATTATTGAACAGTTACCAATACCAAAACCTGCGTATAATACTGTTTCTACGATAATTAGAATTTTAGAAACCAAAGAGTTTGTGGGACATAAAGCCAAAGGAAGAGGGTATATTTATTTTCCTTTAATTAAAAAAACAGACTATAGTAACAAAACTTTACAAAAAATAGTTGATGGTTATTTTGAAGGTTCTTTTAAAAGTATGGTCTCGTTTTTTGTAAAAAAGAATGATGTTGACATTACTGAATTGGAAGCTATTTTAGATAAAATTAATGACAAAAAGACAGAGAAATGATAAACTATATAATACAAGTCGTGCTTTTTCAAACACTATTTTTAGCTGTTTACGATCTTTTTTTGCAAAAAGAAACCTTCTTTAAATGGAACAGAGTTTATTTGTTGACAACTCCAATTTTAGCTTTTATAATCCCATTATTAAAGTTTAAAAGTGTTCAGCAATCCATTCCTCAAGAATATATAGTACAATTACCAGAAGTAGTTTTAAATCCTGGAGAAGTATTTATACAAGCAACTAACAATACAAGTACTTTAAGTTATATTGAACTACTATTTTATGTTGGTTTGGTGTTATTTGCAAGTATTTTTTTAATTCGCATTTTTAAACTTTTTAAACTCATTGGAACGAATGAGATTATAAGTAAAGATTTTTATAAACTTGTAATTTTAAAATCGAAACAATCTGCATTTTCTTTCTTTAATTACATATTTATCAATAAAAAGTTGTTAGAAGAAGAGCAGTTAGACATTATTGAGCACGAGTTAATTCATTGTAAGCAAAAACACAGTTTAGACTTATTATTTTTCGAAATTTTAAAAATTATAATGTGGTTTAATCCGCTAGTGTATATCTACCAAAACAGAATAACCTTATTACACGAGTATATTTCCGACGCTGAAATAGTGAAAGAAACTGACAAAAAATCGTATTTCAATAAATTGCTTTCTATCACTTTTAATGTAGAAAATATCTCATTTATCAATCAATTTTATAAACATTCATTAATAAAAAAACGCATTGTCATGATTACTAAAAACAAATCACAAAAAATAAAACAATTAAAGTATTTACTATTGATTCCTTTGTTGGTGGGAATGCTAACTTATACATCTTGTATTGATGAAGCTAATGATGAGTTATTTGAAATGGAAGCAGCTTTGAATAATGTAAACTCTGAAGATTTTAAAGGTGGAATATATTTCGATTTTGAAATTGGTAAAACTTATGTGGGAAATAGTTTGATGATTGGACGTTATTTAGAGCTTAGTGAGTATACAGAAAAAGAAAAAGAGATCACCGAAAAATTTAATAATAACGAAGAATTATTGTATGACCATGTAGTTTTGTTAGATGAAAATGATGTAAGAGTAAATTGGTTTCGTCCAAAATCTTTAAGAACAGAATCAAAAACAGAATATGAATATGTTGAAGGAGATGATGTGCCTTTTGCAATTATTGATGAAGTTCCTGTTTTTCCGGGGTGTGAAGGATCAAAAGAAGAATTAAGAACGTGTTTGCAAGAGAATATTACTATGCATGTAAATAGAAATTTTAATGCAGGTTTGGCTAATGATTTAGGGTTAACAGCTGGTGTTAAACGTATTTTTGTAATGTTCAAAATAGATAAAGAAGGGGATATTGCGGAAGTAATGGCAAGAGCACCACATAAATCTCTTGAGGAGGAAGCTATTAGAGTTATAGAAAGTTTACCAAAAATGGAGCCAGGTAAACAAAAAGGTGTTGCTGTTGGTGTTAAATATAGTTTGCCAATTGCTTTTAAAGTTGGTGGAGCTAATGCTTCTCCAGAGCAATCTAAAAAAGCAAAGGAAGATTTTATAAATGGGAAAAAGGCAAAAAAATATGTTGAAGGAGACGATGTGCCTTTTGCAATTATAGAAAATGTGCCGGTTTTTCCTGGGTGTGTTGGTACAAATGCGGAATTGAAACAATGTTTAATAGAAAATATTACAGAACACGTAAATAAAAACTTCAATTCAAACTTATCTAAAGGTTTGGGATTAACATCTGGTGTAAAACGAATTTTTGTAATGTTTATAATTGATAAAGAAGGGAATATTACGGATGTAGATGCAAGAGCACCACACCAATCTCTAAAAGAAGAAGCTATTAGAGTTGTACAAAGTTTGCCAAAAATGGAACCTGGTAAATATAAAGGGAAAGCAGTTGGTGTTAAATACAGTTTACCAATAGCCTTTAAAGTAAGTTAATAGTTGTTTTATGAAAAAGATTTTAATTCCATTATTGTTTATTGTAGCAATTTTAAAAACCGAAGCGCAATCTTCGGTTTTTGTGGTTGTAGATAGTTTGTTGATAAAAGGAAATTATCAAAAAGCATTAAAATTGTTAGAAAATGAAAAAGATAAAAACACACGAGTACTTGAAAAAACAGCAGATATTTACCAAACTATTGGTAATTATAATAAGGCAATTACTACTTATTCTGAAGCATTAGAAATTGAAGAAAAAAATCAGCTTAAAATTAAATTAGCAAATGTATTTTCAACTTTGGGCTATAAAAATAAAGCCATTAATTTATACGAAGACGTTTTTAAAAAAGATTCATCAAATTTATTAGTTGCCTATAGTTTAGGAAAGTTATATTTAAAAGAAATGAAACCTAAAAGAGCTTCGGAATTATTTAGATATTTAAAAACTCAAGATACATTAAATCCAAATTACCCGTATCAATTAGGAAAAGCATTGGCTTTACAACGTAAGAAAATGCAAATGGGACAAAGTTATCTAGATGCTTTTAATATTGATACATTGCATTTAAATAGTATTTATGAAGTTGCTAAATTTTTTAAAACTATAAATGTTAGAGATTCTTCTAGATTATTTATTGAAAAAGGTTTACAAATAGATTCAACAAATATTAATTTTTTACAGTTAAAAGCAAACGATCAGTATTTTAGTAAAGAATTTGAAGAAACTATTGAAACCTTAAATAAGTTAGAGGCATTAAACTATAAATCTGTAAATACCTACGAAATGTTTGGGATGAGTTATTTTAATTTAAAACAAATTGATTCAGCAGAGGTATATTTTAAAAAGGCACTTAAATTAGACCGTATGAACCCTAAAATTCTATATCGTATGGCAACATTAGCATATCAAAAGAAAGATTTTAAAATGGCAGAGCTTTACATTTTTCAAGCAATAATGTATAGTAAACCCGAGCTAGATAAAGAATATATGCTTCTAGGAATTATAGCCAAAGAACAAAAGGATTATAAAAAAGCAGTAAGATTTTTTGATGAAGCTGTAAAAAATAACTATAATAATGAAGATGCACTTTTTGAGTTGGCTTTTGCTTCAGATATGTATTATGAAGATAAAAAAATTGCTTTAAAACATTATGAAAAATTTATAGAACGTTTTAAAAGTAAAAATCCCGAATTAACTAAATATGCTAATGGTAGAATTAAGGAAATAAGAAAGAAATACTTTATTGAAGGGGTTATTGTAGAGTAAATCAAAATGTTGTATTTTCACCGATGCGAATTAAACAATAATTTTGAAACAATTTTTTATAATAATTTTTAGTGCTTTTTTACTTTTATCTTGTTCTTATTTTGAAAAAAAATATAAAAAAGAAGAGATTCAAGAAGTTGATACTATTGTAGATTATAGTTCTATAGATAGTTTTCCATTATTTCCTTCGTGTGATAGTATTCCTTCAGAAGATAAACAAAAAATATGTTCTCAAATTAAAATTTCTGAGCATATTTATGCTTCTTTAAAATCGCATCAATTTATTACTGAAAATAGTTTAAACGACACCATTTTAGTGAAATTAGAAGTTGCCAAAAGTGGTGAAGTTTCACTTGTAAATATTCAATCTTCTGCAATTATTCAACAAGAAATTCCTAAGTTAGATAGTTTAATTGCTGATGGGATTGATAAATTACCAAATTTAAAACCTGGAATTAAACGTGGTATACCTGTTAAAACTGTTTTTAGCTTACCAATTATTTTGAAGAATTAGATTTGTCCGTCAAGGTGAGATGCTGAAACGAGTTTAGCATGACACGTTTTTTATGCAGCTAATTTATACTATAAATAAAGTAATATTGTCATTCCTGCATAGGCAGGAATGACAACTAACTTAATAAAAAGTTATTCATTCAACAATTGCCACAAATTATCTTTTAATTCAGTTAAACCTTGTTGAGCAACAGATGAAATAAATAGTGTTTTTATCCCTTTAGGCAGTTCTTTTTTTAGTTCTTCTTTTAACTCATCATCTAACATATCAGATTTAGAAATAGCAAGTAATCTGTTTTTATCTAATAATTCTGGATTGTGTTGTTTTAATTCATTTAAAAGAATTTTGTATTCTTTTTGAATGTCATCTGAATCAGCAGGAATTAAAAACAATAAGATAGAATTTCGTTCAATATGGCGTAAAAAACGATGTCCTAAACCTTTTCCTTCTGCTGCACCTTCAATAATACCTGGAATATCGGCAATTACAAAAGTTTGAAAATCGCGGTATTGTACAATTCCTAAGTTTGGTTTTAGGGTTGTAAAAGCATAATCTGCAATTTTTGGTTTTGCAGCTGTTAAAACAGATAATAAGGTAGATTTACCTGCATTAGGAAAACCAACCAAGCCAACATCTGCTAATAGTTTTAATTCTAATTGAAACCAATTTTCTTTTCCTTCTATACCTGGTTGTGCATAACGAGGAGTTTGGTTTGTAGAAGATCTAAAATTCCAGTTTCCCAGTCCACCTTTACCACCTTCTAATAGAATTTGTTCGGTATTTTCTTCTGTTATTTCAAACAAAATTTCTTGGGTTTCACTATCTCTTATAATTGTTCCTAAAGGTACTTCAATATAAACATCTTGTCCGTCTTTACCACTACTTCTAGATTTAGCACCATGGCCACCATGTTCAGCTCTAAAATGCTTGTTGAATTTTAAGTGAAAAAGCGTCCATAAATTTGGGTTTGCTCTAACAATTATATGTCCACCACGACCACCATCACCACCATCAGGGCCACCTTTGGTAATATATTTTTCTCTGTGTAAATGGGTAGATCCACCACCACCATTTCCAGAGCTAGCATATACTTTTAAATAATCAACAAAATTTCCTTCAGTCATCTTTTATAGTGTTCTTACCAATATAAGAATCTTTATTTTAAGCATTTCTAAGTTTAATTATTGTTTTAATAAACAACAATATTATATTTTATCAAATACGTTGCTTAAACGTTTTGTTATATCTTCAATGGCACCAACACCATCTACACCAAAATATTTATTTTGGTTATCGTAATAATCTTTTAAAACAGCTGTTTTTGTATTGTACTCGTTAAAGCGGTTTCTAATTTTAGATTCATCTTGATCATCGGTTCTTCCACTTGTTTTACCGCGTTCTAAAATACGTTGTACTAGTAAATCTTCAGAAACTTCAAGAGCTATCATACCATTAATAGCTTCGCCTTTTTCGGTTAAAAATTCATCTAAAGCTTTTGCTTGAGACTCTGTACGAGGAAAACCATCAAAAATAAACCCGTTAGCACCTGCATTAAGTTCAACTTCAGCTTTTAACATATTTATGGTAATATCATCAGGAACTAAATTTCCACCATCCATATATTTTTTAGCCAATAGACCTAGTTCTGTTTTATTTTTAATATTGTATCTAAAAACATCACCAGTTGAAATATGAATTAGTCCATATTTATCTTTTAAAAGTGTTGCTTGTGTTCCTTTTCCTGCACCTGGAGGTCCAAATAAAACAATGTTTTTCATAGTTGGTTTTGTTGTAAGTTGGTATATATCTGCTAGATTTCTTCCAATTCCGTCATAATCTAATCCATATCCAACAATAAATTTATCTGGAATTTCTATTCCAATATAATCGATATTAAGTTCTTTTTTGAAAACATCTGGTTTAAAAAACAGTGTCGCTATTTTAAGTTCTTTTAATTTTTTATCTTCAAAAATCGAATATATTTCTTGGAGTGTATTACCAGTATCTATAATGTCTTCTAAAATTACTACAGTTCTTCCTTCTAAATCTTCATTAACACCTACTAACTGTTTAATTTTACCTGAAGAAGATGTGCCTTGGTAAGAGGCTAATTTTACAAAAGAAATTTCACATTCACCGTTATATTGTCTAACAAAATCGGCAACAAACATAAAACAACCGTTTAGTATTCCAATAAAAATTGGTCTTTCATCTTTGCAGTCTGTATAGACTTTTTTTACTAAAGATTTGGTAGCCTCTTGGATTTGCTCTTTTGAAATATAAGATTTAAAATACTTATCGTGTAATTTAATAATGCTCATTTTTATGCTTTGTTACAAATTTAATAATCAATATACAAAAATCAATTCAAATGCAGATTTATTTGTTGATTTGAAAATAGAAAAACCGTTTTGAAACTCAAAACGGTTTTATGAAATTTATTCAGTTTAAATTCTACTATTTTTTAGAATCTAATTTTTTTACTGTATCGTACATGATAGGAGATGCAATAAATAATGATGAGTAAGTACCTACAACAACACCTACAATTAAAGCAAACATAAATCCTTTAATAGAGTCTCCACCAAATAAGAAGATTGCTAATAATACAACCAATGTTGTTAATGATGTATTAATAGTTCTTCCTAAAGTACTACTTAACGCTTTATCTACTATTTCAGAGAATTTCCAAGAAGTATGGATCCCTGTAAATTCACGAATTCTATCAAAAATTACCACGGTATCATTTAGTGAGTATCCTACAACTGTAAGTATGGCTGCAATAAATGATTGTCCAATTTCCATATCGAAAGGTAATATTTTATAAAGTAAAGAAAATATAGCTAATACAATTAACACGTCATGGAATACTGCAGCTACAGCACCTAAACTAAATTGCCATTTTCTAAATCTAAATAAAATGTATAAGAAAGTAATTAATAAGGAACCTAAAATAGCCCATCCTGCAGCTGTTTTAATATCATCTGCAATAGTTGGTTCCACTTTAATAGAACTCATAATACCTACTTTTCCAACACCATCGTAACCAGGTTTAAATTGTTCTAAAGTTAAGTCTTTAGAATAATATTTTTTTAATCCGTTAAATAATAAAGATTGTACTTCATCATCAATATGGCTACTTGCTTCTTCTTCTATTTTATATTTAGTTGTAATTTTTAATTGACTAGCTTCACCGTAAGTTTTAACCTCAGGAGCACTTCCAAAGGCATCTTTTAAAGTTTCAGAAACTTCGCTTGCATTTGTTGCTTTATCAAATTTTACTACATAAGTTCTACCTCCAACAAAATCTACACCGTAATTTAATCCGTTAGTAAATAATGAAATTAAACCAACAACTATTAAAGTTCCAGAAAAAATGTATGCAATTTTTCTTTTTCTTAAGAATTCTATATCAATTCTATGAAACCAGTTTTTAGTAATATTTGTATCGAATGTAAATAACTTACCTTTTGCAGCATACCAGTCTATTAATAAACGGGTAATAAATATTGCTGTAAATAGAGATGTTACAATACCTACCATTAAAGTGTATGCAAAACCTTTTACTGGCCCAGTACCAAACACATATAAAATAATACCAGTTAACATAGTAGTAATATTGGCATCTATAATAGCTGATAAAGCTCCTTTAAAACTAAATCCGTGGCTAATTGAAGCTTTTAGACCTTTACCTTTAATAAGTTCTTCTTTAATTCTTTCAAAAATAATTACGTTTGCATCTACAGACATACCTATTGTTAAAATAATACCTGCAATACCTGGCAATGTAAGTACCGCTCCAAATGCAGTTAAAATACCAAATATAAATAGTAGGTTAACAGCTAAAGCTACATCGGCAAATGCACCAGCTTTTCCATAGTAAAAAATCATCCATATTAATACTAATAATAATGCTAAAGCAAATGAACTTAAACTACTATCAATAGCTTTTTGACCTAATGAAGGACCTACAATTTCTGATTGAATAATATGTGCAGCAGCAGGTAATTTACCAGCTTTTAAAACGTTTGCAATATCTTGAGCTTCTTCAACGGTCATACTTCCTCCAGAAATAGAAGTTCTTCCGCTTGTAATAGCAGTATTTACTGATGGTGCTGTATATACATAATCATCTAAAACTACAGCAACAAATTTTCCAACATTTTCAGTTGTCATTTTTCCCCATAATCTAGAACCAGCAGCATTCATAGTCATACTTACTTCAGGGCTTCCTGTTTGTCCGTATTCTTGACTAGCATCTTCAATTACGTCACCTTCAATAGGTGCAACATCTTCTCTGTTAGATTTAATTCCGTATAAGTAGATTAACTCTACACTTTCTCCAGTTGCTGTTGTACTTGTAAAAGATTTAGCATCCCATAAGAACTTAGCATATTTCATTTCATTTGAAAGTAATGATCTTACTTCTCTTAAGGCTAAGTAAGAATTAACTTTTGCAGTATCTAACACTTTAGCTGTACCAATTACAGAAGATATTTGGTTTTGGCTTTGAGGGATACTTGGAGATAATACTGAAAATAAGTTTTTAGTTGGAGTTGCGTTTAAGGAATCAGAAACCTCACCTAATAAATCGTCTAAGTCGTCTTTAGCAGTAGTTGTATCTTCTTCTTCAGTTTCTGTTTTTAATATGTTTTCTACTACAGTATTTGCTGCAAAAAAGAAGTTTGCAGTTTCTTGGTTACTGTATACTTCCCAAAATTGTAATTCTGCAGTACTTTGTAATAATTTTTTTACACGATCAATATCTTTTGCTCCAGGTAATTCAATTAAAATACGTCCAGAATTTCCAATACGTTGAATGTTTGGTTGTGTAACACCAAATTTATCAATACGACTTCTTAATACTTCAAAAGCAGTATTTACAGAACCAGTTACCTCGTCCTCTATAATTGGCATTACTTCAGCATCTGTAAGTTTAAAATTTATTTTTTCTCTTAAAGATTTGTTACCAAAAATACTTGGGTCACTTAATTTAACTGTTCCATTACTTGCTTTTTCGAATTCATCAAAAAACAAATCTAAATATGTTCTATCACTACTTCTTTGTGCTTCAGTAGCTTTCGCTAAAGCTTCGTTAAATACTGGATTTTTAGATTCATTAGATAGTCCAATTAAAATATCTTTAACAGATACTTGTAAAATAGCATTAATACCACCTTTAAGGTCTAATCCTAAATTTAGTTCTTTGTCTTTAATGTCATTATAACTAAATTGGGCAAAACCTAAATCAATTACAGGTTTATTAGCAACTGAGTCTAAATATGCTCTTTCTAAGTTTGCTATTTCTTTTCCGTCTTCTGATTTTGATTCAGCATACATCTTTGCTTTATCTTCAACACCATTTGTAAACCAAGTAAATGATAATTGGTATAAACTTACTAATCCAAATAGAATAGCGAATAATTTTATAAGTCCTTTATTTTGCATTTTACATTAATTTGATAAGAATTCATTTGTTATAAACGTGCAAATATATAATTTCAAACAGAGAATGCCAATACTTTTTTAGCTTTTTATCCTTATAACTTATCACTTCTTAAAATACTGTTATTCTCAGCTCTTAATTTTGTATATTTGTTAGTAAAAATGAATTGAAATGAAGCATTTATCAGATATTGAAATTGCACAGAAAAATAGCATGGTGCATATAAAGGAAATTGCAGCTAAATTGGGTGTAGATGAAGATGTAATTGAAATGTATGGAAAATATAAAGCCAAATTACCTTTAAACCTTATAGATGAAGAAAAAATAAAGAAAAACAACTTAATTTTAGTAACAGCAATTACGCCAACTCCTGCGGGAGAAGGTAAAACTACAGTGTCAATTGGTTTAACAGAAGGATTACACAAAATTGGGAAAGATGCTACTGTGGTACTACGCGAACCTTCTTTGGGGCCTGTTTTTGGTATTAAAGGTGGTGCTGCAGGCGGAGGTTATTCTCAAGTTGTGCCTATGGAAGATATTAACTTGCATTTTACCGGAGATTTTAACGCTGTAGAAAAAGCTAATAATTTGTTGGCCGCTTTAATCGATAATAATTTACAAAGTAAATGTTGTAAATTAAATTTAGATCCAAGAACTATTCATTGGAAGCGCGTTATGGATATGAATGATAGATCTTTACGCAATATTGTTGTTGGTTTAGGTGGAACAGCAAATGGAATTCCAAGAGAAGATGGTTTTGATATTACTCCAGCTTCTGAAGTAATGGCAATACTTTGTATGTCAACTGATTTTGAAGATTTAAAAAAACGTTTAGGAAATATATTTATTGGTTATACCTTTGATAAAAAGCCTGTTTTTGCACGTGACTTAAAAGCCGAAAATGCAATGGCAATTTTATTAAAACAGGCAATTAGACCTAATTTAGTGCAAACTTTAGAAGGTAATCCAGCAATAATACATGGAGGTCCATTTGCCAATATAGCACAAGGAACAAATACAATTATTGCAACTAAAATGGGACTTTCATTATCAAATTATGTAATTACCGAGGCTGGTTTTGGTGCGGATTTAGGTGCTGAAAAGTTTTTAAATATTAAATGCCAATCTGCAGGTTTAAGCCCTAAAGCAGTAGTTTTAGTTGTTACAATTAGAGCTTTACGTCACCATGGAGGCGCTACAAAGGAAGCGTATAATACACCGAATTTAGAATTTGTAAAGAAAGGGTTTTGTAATTTAGAAAAACACGTAGAAAATATTAGAAAGTTTAATATAGAACCTGTAGTGGCTATTAACGCATTTTCAAGTGATACTTATGAAGAGATTAAATACATTACTGATAAATGTAAAAAAGTTGGTGTGCAAGCTGTTGTAACTGAAGGATGGGCAAAAGGAGGTAAAGGAGCTACAAAATTAGCAAAAGCAGTGGTAAAAGTTGTTGAAGCTAATAAATCGAATTTTAAACCTTTGTATGATTGGAATTCTCCAGTTAAAGAGAAAATAGAAAAAATTGCTAAAGAAATTTATGGGGCTACAGCTGTAGATTTTGATAAAAAAGCCAAATTAAATTTAAGGAGAATTGAAAAGCTTGGATTTAATGATTTTGCGATTTGTATTGCAAAAACACAAAAATCTTTTTCAGACAATGAACTTTTAGTAGGTAGACCTGAAAATTTTACTGTTACTGTTCGAGAAATTGAAATTGCTGCCGGTGCTAGGTTTATTATTCCAATACTTGGAGCTATGATGCGTATGCCTGGATTGCCTGAAACGCCAGCGTCAGAAAACATGACAATAGATAATGAAGGAGTCATCTCTGGATTGTCTTAAAATAAAAAAGCTGTTTCAAAATTTTGAAACAGCTTTTTAAATATTATGTGTTAGTTAACTAGTCTAATAAAGCATTTGTAGCTTTAACACCAGCAGCACTTTCTTGAATTTTAGCAAGTTCAGCTTCAGTTAATTCAATTTCAACAATTTTTTCAATTCCGTTTTTACCAATAATACAAGGTACACCAATTGAAATATCACTTAAACCGTATTCACCATCTAATAAAGCAGAACAAGGGAACATTTTTTTAGAGTCTAAAGCAATAGCTTGTACCATTGCAGAAACTGCTGCACCTGGAGCGTACCAAGCACTTGTTCCTAATAATTTAGTTAATGTTGCTCCACCAACTTTGGTGTCTTCAACAATTTGTTGCATTCTTTCTTCTGATAAAAATTCAGAAACTTTTACACTGTTACGAGCAGCTTTACCTATTAGTGGAACCATTCCGGTATCACTGTGACCACCAATAACCATTCCATCTACATCAGAAGCAGGGCAACCTAAAGCTTCAGCTATACGGAATTTAAAACGTGCACTATCTAGAGCACCACCCATTCCAATAATTCTGTTTTTTGGTAATCCTGTAGCTTTATGAGCTAAATATGCCATTGTATCCATTGGGTTACTTACTACAATAATAATAACCTCAGGAGAGTATTTTATTAAGTTTTCAGAAACAGTTTTTACAATACCTGCGTTAATTCCAATTAACTCTTCACGTGTCATTCCTGGTTTTCTAGGAATACCACTTGTAATAACTGCTACATCACTACCTGCTGTAGCTGAGTAATCGTTAGTTACACCAGTAATTTGAGTGTCAAACCCATTTAATGATGCACATTGCATTAAATCCATTGCTTTACCTTCAGCAAAACCTTCTTTAATGTCGATTAATGTTACTTCGTCTGCGAAATTTTTAATGGCTATGTACTCAGCACAACTTGCACCTACAGCACCAGCACCTACTACTGTTACTTTCATATTTTTATTATTGTGTTAATATTCATTTTTAAAGTATCAAAAATACGAATTTTTAAATTAAAGGGAAATGACATTTGTTTTAATTTACGAAATCGATATTGTTGATTTTAGGTCTTTATTTTTACGATTATCATAAAAAAAGGCTGCTAAAATAGCAGCCTTTTGTGTTTTTAAAAATATAAAGAGTTAAGCATCAATATTTGCATATTTTGCATTTTTCTCTATAAACTCTCTACGAGGTGGTACTTCATCACCCATTAGCATAGAAAATACTCTATCTGCTTCTGTTAGGTTGTTAACAGTAACTTGGCGTAATGTTCTAAATTCAGGGTTCATAGTTGTGTCCCAAAGTTGGGTAGCATTCATCTCTCCAAGACCTTTGTAACGTTGTATGTTTACATTTCCTCCTAAGTTACGTGCAATTAAATCGCGTTGGTCTTCATTCCAAGCATATTCTCTTTTTTGACCTTTTTTAACTAAATATAAAGGTGGAGTAGCTATATAGATATGACCATTTTCTATTAATTCTTTCATATATCTAAAGAAGAATGTAAGAATTAATGTTGCAATGTGACTACCATCTACATCGGCGTCACACATAATAACTATTTTATTGTAGCGAAGCTTGTCTAGATTTAATGCTCTTGGATCTTCTTCTGTACCGATAGAAACACCTAAAGCGGTGTACATATTTTTTATCTCTTCGTTATCGAATACTTTATGTTGCATTGCTTTTTCAACATTTAAAATTTTACCACGTAAGGGTAAAATTGCTTGAAAAGCTCTATCACGTCCTTGTTTTGCAGTTCCACCTGCAGAATCTCCCTCAACAAGGAATATTTCGCAATGTTCTGGATCTGTTTCAGAACAGTCACTTAATTTACCAGGTAGACCTCCAATAGACATTACAGTTTTACGTTGCACCATTTCTCGGGCTTTACGCGCTGCGTGTCTTGCTTGTGCAGCTAAAACAACTTTTTGTACAATTGTTTTGGCATCTGCAGGGTTTTCTTCTAAATAATCTTGTAACATTTCAGAAACAGCTTGACTTACTGCTGAAGTAACTTCTCTGTTTCCTAATTTAGTTTTAGTTTGACCTTCAAATTGAGGTTCTGCAACTTTTACAGATATAATAGCTGTTAATCCTTCACGAAAATCATCACCAGCAATATCAAATTTTAACTTATCTAACATACCAGATGATTCAGCATATTTTTTAAGCGTGTTAGTTAAACCACGTCTAAAACCAGATAAGTGTGTTCCTCCTTCGTGTGTATTAATGTTGTTTACGTAAGAATGTAAATTCTCTGCATAAGAAGTGTTATAAACCATTGCTACTTCAACAGGGATTCCATTTTTTTCACCTTCCATTGAAATGATTCCAGCGGTTAGTTGCTCACGTGTTTCATCTAAGTATTTTATAAATTCAGGTAAACCTTCGTCACTATGGAATGTTTCAGAAATAAAATTACCTTCATCATCTTTAACTCTTTTATCTGTTAAAGTTAAAGTAACACCTTTATTTAAGAACGAAAGTTCACGTAAACGAGTTGCTAAAGTTACGTAGTTGAATTCTATAGTTTGGGTAAAAATTGAAGCGTCAGGTAAAAATGTTACCATAGTACCTTTTTCGGTAGTTTCACCAACAGGTTTAGCAGGGTATAGTGCTTTACCACGTTCGTATTCTTGTTCCCAAATTTTACCGTCTCCAGAATATACGGTTGCTTTTAAATGATCGGATAAGGCATTTACAACAGAAACACCAACACCGTGTAAACCACCAGAAACTTTATAAGAATCTTTATCAAATTTACCTCCAGCTCCAATCTTTGTCATTACAACTTCTAAAGCAGAAACACCTTCTTTTTTATGCATTCCAACAGGAATACCACGACCATTATCTTTTACAGATAAAGAACCGTTCTCATTTATTATAACATCTATGGTGTTACAATGGCCTGCCATTGCTTCGTCAATAGAGTTGTCTACTACTTCATATACTAAATGGTGTAATCCTCTAATTCCAACATCTCCAATATACATTGACGGACGCATACGTACATGTTCCATTCCTTCTAAGGCCTGAATGCTGTCAGCAGAATAATTACTTTTATTAATTTCGTCACTCATAATTTAAAATGTATGTTTTTAAAAAAATTTAACAAACAAATATAAGTATTCAATCTATGTTTTTTTACCATTTTTAAAAGTGAACTTTAGAAGTTATTAACAATTGCTAATTGTTAAAAGTAGCTTAAAACCTCTAAAAACAGGCTTAAATTAAATGTTGTGCGTATTTTTTAATAACGGATGTTTTACAAAGCAAAATGCCGTTAAATCGCTTTATTTTTAGTTAAAAAAATGGATTATTTTATTGTTTTAAACAGGGTTTTAGCTTTAAAAGGCAGATTTAGGTTACTTTTTTTGAGTATTTTATTTTTATGTTGAGAAAAAATGAAATAAAATAATCATATCTATTTATAATAATATTATTTTTGGCGAATGCAACATCAAGTACTTATTTTAGATTTCGGTTCGCAATACACGCAGTTGATTGCCCGTAGAGTTAGAGAATTAAACATTTTTTGTGAAATTTTCCCATACAATAGTGAAAATTTTAATGTAGAAGATTACAGTGCTGTAATTCTTTCTGGAAGTCCATCTTCTGTAAAGGCTACAGATGCTCCAATACCTAATTTATCTGAGATTAAAGGTAAATTACCTTTGTTAGGTGTTTGTTATGGTGCACAATATATGGCACATAATTTTGGAGGTGAAGTAGGAGCTTCTAATACAAGAGAGTATGGACGAGCAAACCTTTCTTATATTAAAGAAAACGAATTGTTTTTTGAAAATGTTTCTGAAGGTAGTCAGGTTTGGATGAGCCATAGCGATACAATTATAAACTTACCAGATAGTTTTGAGTTAATTGCAAGCACACATGATGTAAAAAATGCAGCTTTTAAAATTAAAGGAGAAGCAACTTACGGAATTCAATTTCATCCAGAAGTTTACCATTCTAAAGATGGTTTAACAATTTTGAAAAACTTTTTAGTGAATATAGCTGGAGTTGCTCAAACTTGGACACCAGATTCTTTTGTTGAAACAACTGTGGCAGAATTAAAAGAAAAATTAGGAAACGATAAAGTTGTTTTAGGTCTTTCAGGAGGTGTAGATTCTACAGTAGCTGCAGTTTTAATTTCAAAAGCTATTGGAGAAAATTTATACTGCATATTTGTAAATAATGGTTTATTACGTAAAAATGAATTTGAAAGCGTATTAAATCAATATAAAGGTATGGGACTAAACGTAAAAGGAGTTGATGCTTCGGCACGTTTTTTGAAAGAGCTTGCAGGAGAAAGTGATCCTGAAGGAAAACGTAAAATTATTGGTCGTGTTTTTATTGAAACATTTGATGATGAAGCACACTTAATTAAAGATGTAAGCTGGTTAGCACAAGGTACAATTTATCCAGATGTTATAGAATCAGTTTCAGCAACAGGAGGTCCTTCAGCAACTATTAAATCGCATCATAATGTTGGTGGATTGCCAGATTTTATGAAGTTAAAAATAGTAGAACCTTTAAATACATTGTTTAAAGATGAAGTTAGAAGAGTTGGAAAATCTATGGGTATTGATGCCGAATTATTAGGTAGACATCCATTTCCAGGCCCGGGATTAGGAATTAGAATTTTAGGAGATATTACTGCTGAAAAAGTAAGAATATTACAAGAAGTTGATGCCATTTTTATACAAGGTTTAAAAGATGAAGGTTTGTATAATAAAGTTTGGCAAGCTGGTGCTATGTTGTTACCAGTAAATTCTGTAGGGGTAATGGGAGATGAAAGAACCTACGAAAAAGCAGTGGTTTTAAGAGCAGTAGAATCTACAGATGGTATGACAGCAGATTGGGTAAATTTACCGTATGAATTTTTACAAAAAACATCAAATAAAATAATAAATGGTGTAAAAGGTGTTAATAGAGTAGTGTATGATATTAGCTCTAAACCGCCTGCAACTATTGAGTGGGAATAATTTGGTAATTCCACTATTTGAAAAAAATAAACGCATGAAAAAAATCAAGTTTTTAATTTCAATTTTATTGTTGTGTACTTTTACTTTAGTTGCGCAACAAAAAAAATACGTTTCCTACATTGTTAAAAGTGGGGAAACAATGAAAAGTATTGCTAAAAATTATGATATTTCTACAAGAGATTTATTACGATTAAATCCAGATATTGGTAGAAAACCAAAAGAAAATACCGTAATTATTGTACCAAATAAAAATTATGGAAAACAGGTAATAGGAACTGAAAAAAATGAAACAGAAACCTATATAGTAAAACCAAAAGAGACATTATTTGGAATTTCGAAAAAGTATAATACTACTATTGAAGAATTAATTCAGGCAAATCCAGATTTATTACATGATGGATTAAAAATTGGGATGCATCTTACAGTTCCAGCGGTAATTGAAAGTGAAGAAAGTGATTCAACTAATTATATAACACATACTGTAGTTAAAGATGATACTGTTTATAATTTAACAAAGAAATACGAAGTTTCTCAAGAAAATTTAATGGCATTAAATCCAGCTTTAAGCGAAGGTTTAAAACTAGGGATGGTTTTAAAAATTAAACCAATTGCTTCAACAATTGAAGAAGATGTAACTGAAGGTTTGTATGAAGATGAAGAAACTATTGATACAGATTTTTTTGAAGAACCTTTTAACCTTAAAAAAACAATTAATGTTGCAATAATGCTTCCTTATGAATTAAATAAATATCAAGATTCAATTCCAGAGAAAGTATTATCTAAAGGAAATTCAATTTTTAATATTGCTACAGATTTTCATATGGGAACCGCTATGGCAATAGATTCTTTAAGAACTAAAGGTATAACTGTAAATGTAACATATTACGATACTCAAAATTCTAATTACAAGTTGCAAACTATTGTAAATAGAAATGATTTTTCTAATACAGATGTTATTATTGGACCTTTATTTTATGCCAAAGCACATTGGTTATCAAAACATGTGAATGCACCAGTAATTTCACCTGTTTATTCAAAAGATCAAAATAATTTATCTGCCAGTAACTTAATAAAATCTGATAATGCAAGTGAAGCTTTATATGAAGAACATTTATTAAGTTATATGAGAACAGTTTATAAAGGTGAAAACATTATTGTGATAAATGATGTAGCAGAGAAGTCTCAAAGTAAATTATGGAGAATTGTAAATAAATTAAAAGCATTTGATTCAATTCAAGAAATTTCTGTACTAAAACCTTCTAAAGGAAATATTGACAATGCTAAATTTGCTCAAAAATTAAAAAAAGATACTAAAAATTGGGTGTTTTTAATTAGTGATGATATTGTAACTACAGCAACTGCAGTAAACAATTTAAAAAGTTTTATGGAAGAATATGAGATAACACTTTTATCTACAGAAAAGGGTAGAAATTTTGATAAAATTGATAATAGCTTTTTAGGACAGTTAAATTTTACATATCCAACAACAGATTTTGTAAATATGCAAGATCCTAGAGTAAAAATCTTCTATGCTAATTTTAGTTCTAAATATGCTACACTACCATCTAAATATGCTGTAAGAGGTTTTGATGTTGCTTATGATATATTATTAAGATTGGCAAGTGAAGATAGTATTGAAGAAGCTTTAAGAGCAGGGAAATCTTCTAGAATTTCTGCTGTTTTTAATTATGATAAAAAGCTATTTGGAAGTTTTGAAAATAATGGAGTTTACATTGTACATTACAATAAAGAATTGTCTCCAGTATTGGTTGAGTAAAAAATTGAAAACATAAAAAAAGGCTGTTTAAAAAATTTTTTAAACAGCCTTTTTTTATCATTTAAAAACTTAAATTCTTTTAAGTTGATCTTTCATCATTTTTATTTGATCAGAAAGAACTCCTTGTGTGTCTAATTTTTTAGCTTCATTTATAAGCATTGTAGCTTCTCTTTTTCGTCTTTTAGACATTGCAATACCTCCTAATTGTAGTTTCGCCATTGCTAAATCATGTTGCATATTTAAACCTAAGCTTATTGCTTTTTTAAAGTATTTTTCTGCCTGAGTTAAATTTGTTTGAGAAACCATAATTCCTTGTAAAAAGTTATAATAACCTTCTTGCTTTTGAATTAAAGCACTACTAGGATTTTTAATATAAGATAGCCATTTACTAGCACCTGCAAAGTTTTGTTTTCTTAATTGTAAAAATGCTAATAAAATAAATTCATTTTTAAAATAAAATAAGACAAATATACCTGCCAATAAAACTAATGAAATACCATTCATTATATTTCCATCAACAAATTGAAATACTGACCATACAACAATTGCTCCTGCAATTACTAATTTTATATTCTTATTAAACATTATATTTTTTTTTAATGGAATGCAAAGTTACATTTTTGCTTCGGTTTTAATTATTTTTTATAGTGTTTTTTATATTGATGATGTGCAAAAACTGCTAAAATTGAAACAAATGCTACAGAATAATATACAAATGTAGGTGTAATAGCTTTATCTCCACTAGCATAAGAGTGTAAACCTGATAGGTAAAAGTTTACTCCAAAATAAGTCATTAATATAGAGGCAAAAGCAGCTACAGAGAATAAATTAAAAGCAAATCTACCTCTTAATCCAGGAACTAAACGCATATGTAAAACAAAAGCGTACACCATTATACTTATTAAAGCCCAAGTTTCTTTTGGATCCCAGCCCCAATAACGACCCCAACTTTCATTAGCCCATTGTCCACCTAAAAAGTTACCAATAACTAATAATATTAATCCAATAGTTAAAGCCATCTCGTTAATAATGGTAATTTCTTTAATCATTAAACCAACCTTCTTTTTATTTTTAGAATTGGTAATAATCATAAGTATTAAGGCTACTAATCCTAAAATCATACCTAAAGCAAATGGACCGTAACTTGCAACAATTATAGAAACGTGAATCATTAACCAATACGAATTAAGTACAGGTTGTAAGTTTGCAATTTCTGGATCCATCCAGTTCCAATGCGCCACCATTAATATAAACGATGTTAAAAACGCGGTTGCAGCAATTGTCATTGAAGATTTTCGTCCAAAAATTAAACCGAAGAGCATAGTTGCCCAAGCAACATATATCATAGATTCATAAGCATTACTCCACGGAGCGTTTCCACTAACAATCCAACGAGCAATTAAACCTCCAGTATGTAATAAAAATAATACTATTACAATTGCAATACTTGCTTTAATTAAAAAGTTTACAGTTTTATTGTTTTTAAAGATTTGGAAGATTACAAAGAAGAACATAAGGGTTCCTATATACATATAATAGCTATAGATAGTTTTAAAAATATCGTATTTATTATATGCAATTTCTAAATCAATTTTATCATCTGACGGGTATACACTACTTCCATATTTTTTCTGAAAATTAACAATACCACCTAAAATTTCATCAGATTTACTATAATCATTTGAGGTGCTAGACTCTAATAATGTTTGCAAGTAAATCGGTAAAATTTGTCGTACAAAAACAGAATCTTGACCTTTAAAATTTGCAGAATTTAAATCGTTATGCGATACCCAAGTATTATTATAATCATTTGGAATTGGGAAAATTCTTAAAACATCACCTGTAATTGCAGAATATAATAAGTTTACTCTTCTATCAACATTAATTACATCTTTTTCAAACTTACTTTTAATATTTGTTTTTTGAGCATCTTGCTGAATTTCAGAAATTTTATACATTCCTTTAGCATCAAAAAAGTTAGCTAATGTTGCATTTTTTTGATCGTGAGGAATGCCTATAATATCTCTTAATAATGTATTGTCTTTTTCAATATAGATTATAGGAATTTGAAACCATAATCTAGGATTTTGTTGAATAGATAAAAATACTTGTGTTGCAGTAAGTCCTTTGTAAGTGTCGTGTTTGCTTACTTTTCGTAATAATTCAGAAGCATAGGTGTGTACAGGTTTCATTCTACCACCAGCATCTTGTATTACAACTTTACTAAATTTTTCGGCATGCGCTACATCAATTATGTTTTTTACAAGCGCAGAATCTATTTGTTTTTCTGTAAGAGTGTGGTTATGCTCTTGTGCAAAAGTTAATGTTGAAAATAAAATAAATGCTATTGAAGACAATAAAGCCTTTTGTTTTTTTACTTTTTCTAAACTTTTTCTTAAAAAATCAAAGCGTGTATTTTTTATAAAAAGTATTAATAATAAACCTGCATAAAGTAAAAAATAACCTATGTATGTAATTGTTGAGCCCCAAAAATCGTGATTAACAGATAAGTGAGTTTCTTCGTATTGTTCTGTAATATTATAACTAGATTGAAAAAATTTATACCCCTTATAATTTAGTATATTATTCATAAAAATTCTAAAATCAAAAGTTTCACTAGGATCAATAACTGTAACTTCACTAGCAAAAGACATTGGACTGTTAGAGCCAGGGTATTTATCTAATTGAAAGTCGTTTAATTTAATGCTAAATGGTAGTTCTTTTTGCAAAGCACCGTAGCTCATTCTAAAGTTTAAATTTCCTACAGAAAATTGAGTAGGAGGTTGAATTGCAAATTTAGCACCTACAAGTTTTACTTCTTTTGTCTCGTTTCCAACGGTAACATCAAAAGTTAATTGTCCTAATGTGTTTTCATCTTTATCTCCAGAAATAGTTTTATAAGAACCTTTTAAAGATGCATTTGGAACAACAAATTGCATGCCAGCAATATTGTGAACAGCCATTAAAGAAAAATCTTGTAAACTATCTTTGGTAACTGTACCTTCAAAACTATCTGCCATTCTAAAAAATGTTCCATCTACGGTAGTTTGAATTTTAATAGTACCATCAATATTTTTAAAATCGATAGTATTTCTATTTGAGGCATCATAACCAATTAAAACACCATGTATTACTTCTGAAGTTCCTCTTTTAATATAATGGTCGTGTCTACCTCCAGCACCAGACTCTACAAAAAGCATATATTCATCTCCGGTTTCACTTTCTTCAAAAGTTTCTTTAGCGTTTGGTATGTAGTTTGTAAGTTTTACTTCAACATCTGTACCTTTAAAATCTGTAGTGTAGCTATAATTGTTTGTACCTAAAGCAGATAATAATATTGGGTGATGAACAGGTGTTTTTTGTTCTTTTCCATCATTAACAACTATGCTTAAATAGTTTTTTTCGGTTAAAAATTTATTGGTTACTTGGCCTTCTTTTATAGGCATTATTCCTTCAAAACTTATATACCGCGTTATACCAGCTCCAATTAATATTAAAAAAAAGGCAAGGTGAAATACTAAAACTACTAACTTTTCTTTTCTTAGTAATCTATATTTAAAAATATTACCAAAAAAGTTGATTGCAAAAAGTAGCATTATTGCTTCGAACCACCAAGCATTATAAATTAATGCTTTAGCTGTTTCTGTACCATAATCATTTTCAATAAATGTTGCAATTCCCATTGCTAAAGCAAAAATTAAAAATAAAATAGCCATTAAACGTGTTGAATAAATAAGAGAAAGTAGTTTCTTCATTACAGATGTTTTATTATTAAAAATAAATGTTGGGCAAAAATAATGATAATTGTCATATTAGCCATTCAAAATCGTTTATTTAAGACTATTATCTATCTTTTTTAACATTGAAACAAATATAAGTGTAACTTTTAGTACTGTGGCTGACCATTGTCATTAAAATTACAAGCTTTTTTATAGTTGGTTTGCATATAAAATATTTTTTTATGTAAATTTGTTTCAGAATCTATTTTAAATGAAAAATTTAAACTTTTATACTATTCATTTTAATATCTATTTAAATATTAAGCGCCCAGAGTGTTTTATTAAATAGACTTCTTTTTTAGGCGATTTATCGCACCTTTTTCACTTTTTTTCAACTTAAAATTTAGTATTATGGAATTACCATATGCAGAACCGTATAAAATAAAAATGGTAGAAACAATTAAACGCTCTACCAAAGAACAACGTTTAAAATGGATTCAAAAAGCACATTACAACTTATTTAACTTATCTTCAGAAGCTGTATTTATTGATTTATTAACAGATTCAGGTACAGGAGCAATGAGTGATAAACAATGGGCTGAAATAATGATTGGAGATGAAAGTTATGCAGGGTCAACCTCGTTTAAAAAATTAAAAAAGACAGTAAAAAAGATAACAGGATTTAACTATTTTTTACCAACGCACCAAGGTAGAGCAGCCGAAAATGTTTTGTTTTCTACATTGGTTAAAGAGGGAGATGTTGTTCCTGGAAATTCACATTTTGATACCACAAAAGGACATATAGAGTTTAGAAAAGCAACTGCCGTAGATTGTACAATAGATGAAGCGTTTGATACTTCAAATATGCACCCTTTTAAAGGAAATGTAGATTTAAATAAACTTGAAGTAGTATTTAATAAATATCCAAAAGAAAAGATTCCATTTGTTATATTAACAATTACGTGTAATAGTGCAGGTGGACAGCCTGTTTCTATTGAAAACACAAAAGCTGTTTCTGCATTATGTAAACAATATGGTATTCCTTTGTATTTTGATGCTGCACGTTTTTCTGAAAACGCTTACTTTATTAAAAAAAGAGAAAAAGGCTATGCAGATAAAACCATTAAAGAGATTGTAAAAGAAGTTTTTTCCTATGGAGATGGTATGACTATGAGCGCCAAAAAAGATGGTTTGGTAAATATGGGAGGTTTTATAGCACTTAATAATAAAGACGTGTTTAAGCAAGCTACTGTTTTTAATATAATGTTCGAAGGATTTATTACTTATGGAGGAATGAATGGTCGTGATATGGGAGCCTTAGCAGTTGGTTTAAACGAATCTACAGAATTTAATTATTTAGAAAGTAGGATAGAACAAGTTGCTTATTTAGGGCATAAATTAGTTGAATATGGAGTTCCTGTGCAACAACCATTTGGAGGACATGCAATTTTCTTAGATGCTAATAAATTTGTTCCAAATATTCCGAGAGAAGAATATAGAGCCCAAGCTTTAGCAATTGAACTTTATATAGTTGGTGGAATACGTGGTGTAGAGATTGGTACTGTGCTAGCTGATAGAGATCCTTTTACCAGAAAAAATAGATATCCAGAACTAGAATTAGTGCGTTTGGCAATACCAAGAAGAACTTACACAAATAATCACATGGCATATGTTGCTGCTACGCTAAAAAATATTTACGACTCTAGAAATGAAGCAAAATCGGGGTATAATATTATTGATGAAGCACCTATTATGAGACATTTTACGGCTAAATTCAGCAAAATTTAATACTTGTCAGTCTTTTTTTATTATTTTTGTGGCTTCAACGCTATAAATTTAAAAAAGTATGATGTTATCACGAGCAAGTAAGTATGCAATTCTGTCAACATTATTTTTGGCAGAACATGTAAAAGATAATAAAAAAATAAGTGTTCGTGTTATTGCTGAAACTATTGATGTTCCAAGTCCATTTCTTGCAAAATTATTTCAACAATTGGTAAAAGGTAAAATTATATCTTCAACCAAAGGACCACACGGTGGATTTTATTTAACCAAAAAAAATCAACAAAAAACAGTATTGGATATTATAGAAAATATTGATGGATTAAATAGGTTAAACGAATGCTTTTTAGGGCTATCTGAATGCGATTCAAGTAATCCTTGCCCTGTACATTTTATTGTAGAACCATTTAAAAACAGTATTCTAGGGAAATTTAGAGATAAAACTATTATGGAGTTTTCTAAGGAAATTGTGGCAAATGGTAGAAAATTAAGTATCAAAGATATCTCTCCAGAAATAAAAATTTCAGAAAATAAATAAATCTGATATTTATCATTAAAATATATAAAAATTTATATACTTTTGCTTTAATAAAAGATAAAAAGGTCTTATTATATTTAAATTGAAGATTAACCAATTAAACTATTAAAAACATGTTATCGAAAAAACAAGCAAGGGCTTTCTTTTTGGGAGGGACATTAGTAACGTTTCTTATTTTTATAGGACTTACTATTTTTTCTCTTTCAAAAGACGTAGATCAAACAAATCATGAAAACATTACTGCAGAAGTTGTGAGAGGGAAAGAGATTTGGGAAACTAATAATTGTATGGGATGTCATACTATATTAGGTGAAGGAGGTTATTATGCTCCAGAATTAACCAAAGTTGTAGACAGATTAAACGCAAAATATAATAATAATGGAGAAGAAGTTATTAAAAGTATTTTAATGTCTAAAGGCCCTTGGCAACCAAATGGAAGAAAAATGGTAGCGTATGGTATGACAGAGGCTGAGGCAAATGATGTGGTTGCTTTCTTTAAATGGATTGGAGAAATTGACTTAAATGGATTTGGTAAAGTAGTAGGTGTAGATAGAAAAATATCGCCAATTGCTAAAGAAAGAATGGAAAACACTAATCAATAACTTTAAATAAATTTAAAATGAAATATAAATCACAAAAAGTAGCTTATTGGTTCTTTGCACTTTCAATGCTATTATTAGTTTTACAAATAACCTATGGTTTTATTATGGGGTTTGCCCGAATAGGCTTTGATAATTTACATGAATTTATTCCTTTTAATACAGCTAGAGCAGTTCATACAAATTTATTAGTTGTTTGGTTACTTTCTGGTTTTATGGGAGCTGCTTATTATATAATTCCTGAAGAAGCACAACGCGAATTGGTAAGTGTAAAATTGGCATATGTTCAATTAATTAGTCTAGCTGTTGTTGGCGTAATTTCAATAGTAGGTTTTCACTTTAATATGTGGGAAGGACGTAAATTTTTAGAAATTCCAAGACCACTAGATTATTTAGTTGTTATAAACGTACTTTTATTTTTAGGATTAATTTTAATCACTTTATTCAAAGGAAAAAAACAAACCACAACAGCATTGGTACTTTCAATGGGATTATTATTTGCAGCTTTATTGTATTTACCAGGAATGCTTCCTTTTGATAGCCAAGTAACAGATTCTTTTTTCCGTTGGTGGGTTGTTCACTTATGGGTAGAAGGTGTTTGGGAATTAATTATGGGAGGTATTTTATCATTCTTACTAATTAAATTAACAGGTGTAGATAGAGAGGTTATTGAAAAATGGTTATATGTAATTGTTGGTTTAACATTCTTATCGGGTGTTTTAGGTACAGGTCATCACTATTACTATATAGGTGTAAATAAAATTTGGCTACTAGTTGGTGGTATTTTCTCAGCATTAGAACCTTTAGCTTTTTTAGCGATGGCTTTATTTGCTGTTAATATGTATAGAAAAGGCGAGAAAAAACATCCAAATAAACTAGCCTTATATTGGACTTTAGGAGCTGCAATCGTTTCTTTTGTAGGTGCAGGTTTGTTAGGTTTTGCTCACACGTTGCCACAAACAAATTTATACACACACGGAACGTTGGTAACAGCAATGCACGCACATTTAGCATTTTGGGGAGCATACGCAATGATAGTTTTAGCAATTATTAGTTATAGTTTACCAAATATGACTGGTAGAAAATTATACGACAGTGCAATAGGAAGAATGGCTTTTTGGTTGTCTAATATTGGAATGATAGGAATGACCGTAGCTTTTGGTGTTGCAGGTGTTGCTCAAGTTTATTTAGAGAGAAAGTTTGGAATGGATTTTATGGAAGTTCAAAAAGAAATTAGTATTCATTTTGTAATATTAATTTTATGTGCAAGTATGTTTGCTACAGGAATTGTATTGTACATTGTAGATTTTTATAAACACGGAACTCCTTCAGATGAAGCTTTAGAAATAAAGGAATAAAAAAATAAACTCATAAAAAATACAAATAGTGGTTTTTTAGATTGATTTCCAGAGTGTTTAGTTTTTATACACTTTTATCTAATATCAATTACTCTGGTTTTTTTATGTATCTTAAAAGTATAAACTATTAATATAAAATCAAATGAAAAAATTAAACAAACTAGCAAGTGGATGTTTTTTGTTACTAATATTAACAGTAATAACTAGTTGTTCAACTTCAGAAAAAGAGAAGATTGTAGATTCAAAAAATATTCAAGTTTCAGGAACTATGGAAGCAGAATTAACTGCTCCTCCATATGTTCCAACTCCTGTAGGTGATAGGCCCGCAAAAAAACTGCTTGTTAATATGGAGATTCTAGAACAAGAAGGAACTATGACTGATGGTGTTAAATATATTTATTGGACTTTTGGAGGTACTGTGCCAGGTAGTTTTATTAGAACAAGAGTTGGCGATGAGGTAGAATTTACACTTTCTAACCATCCAGATAATAAATTGCCGCATAATATTGATTTGCACGCAGTAACTGGTCCAGGTGGTGGAGCTGAATCATCATTTGTAGCTCCAGGTCATGAAAAAACATTTTCGTTTAAAACATTAAACCCAGGACTGTATGTGTACCATTGTGCAACTGCTCCTGTAGGAATGCATATTGCAAACGGAATGTATGGTTTAATTTTAGTAGAACCAGAAGGAGGCTTACCTCCAGTTGATAAAGAATATTATATAATGCAAGGTGATTTTTATACCAAAGGAGCTACAGGCGAAAGAGGTTTGCAAGCCTTTGATATGCAAAAAGCTGTTGATGAAGATGCTGATTATGTTGTTTTTAATGGTTCTGTGGGCGCTTTAACAGGCGACAATGCAATTACTGCAAATGTTGGTGAAACAGTACGTTTATATGTTGGAAATGGAGGCCCTAATTTAACTTCATCTTTTCATGTTATTGGAGAAATTTTTGACAGTGTGCATATTGAAGGAGGCTCTACAATTAATGAAAATGTACAAACAACATCTATTCCTGCTGGAGGCGCTGCAATTGTAGATTTTAAAGTTGATGTTCCAGGTACATTTATTTTAGTAGATCACGCAATTTTCCGTGCATTTAATAAAGGAGCTTTAGGAATGTTAAAAGTTTCTGGTGAAGAAGATAAAAAATTATATTCGGGTGTAAAACAAGAAGGTATTTATTTGCCTGAAGGTGGTAATATTCAATCGATGCCTGTAACAGATGAACCAGAAGAACCTAAAGTTGCAGTAAATAAAAATTTAGCTGAAAAAATTGAATCAGGAAAACAAATTTATACAAAAACTTGTTTCGCCTGTCACCAAGGAAATGGAGAAGGAATTCCAAATGCTTTTCCTCCGTTAGCAAATTCAGATTATTTAAATGCTGATGTAAATCGAGCTATTGATATTGTATTACACGGTAAAACAGGCGAAATTACTGTAAATGGTGTAAAATACAACAGTATAATGACCAAACAAACATTAACCGATGATGAAGTTGCTGATGTGCTAACATACGTTTACAATTCTTGGGGAAATAATAAAACCGAAGTAACTCCAGCAATGGTTACTGAAGTTAAAAATGCAAACTAAATTATTAGATTCATGAATACTATTTTAAGATTGACAATTGGTGTATTTCTATTTTTTGCAATTCATGTTAATTGTCAATCTAAAATGGTATTAATTAAAGGAGGTACTTATATTCCTTTATATGGAAGAGACTCGTTAACAGTAACAATTGGTGATTTTCAAATGGATGTATATCCCGTTACCAATGAAGAATATCTTCAGTTTGTAAAAAAATATCCTAAATGGCAACGGTCTAATGTAAAAAGTTTATTTGCAGATGGTAACTATTTATATGCTTGGAAAGCTGATACTATTTTAGGAGATAATCAAGCGTTAAAAGCACCAATAACTAATGTTTCTTGGTTTGCAGCAAACGATTATTGTGAATGCCAAGGAAAGCGATTGCCAACAGTTGATGAATGGGAATTTGTAGCCATGGCAAACGAAGATTTAGCTGATGCCAGAACTTTAGAAACTTATAACGAGTTTATTTTAAGTTGGTATGAAAAGCCAAAAACATTTAACAATGAAATTGGTTCAACCTTTAAAAATTATTGGGGTGTTTATGATTTACACGGATTGGTTTGGGAATGGACTTCAGATTTTAATTCGGTATTAATAACAGGTGAGTCACGTAAAGATGTAGATAAAGACAGTGATTTATTTTGTGGAAGTGCAGCAATTGGCGCCACAGATTTAATGAATTATGCTGCTTTTATGCGCTATGCAATTAGAGGTAGTAGTAAAGCAAAATACACCATGCGAAATTTAGGTTTTAGGTGTGTAAAAGATAAATAAATATGAAAAATTTAAAATACATAACACTAATTTTAGTTGTTGCAATTGGGTTTGTATCTTGTAAAGATACTTCCAACAAAGCAGCAGACGTAACCTATCAATGTCCAATGAAATGTGAAGGTGAAAAAACATATTCAGAACCTGGAACTTGTAGCGTTTGTAAAATGGATTTACAACCAATTTCTAAACAAACTTCAAAAATAATTGCAACTGATGAAATTTCAGATGAATCTATTTTTAATTTAACATCAACTTGGAATACAGAAGAAGGAAAAACCATTCAATTAAAAGATTTAAAAGGAAAAACCTTGGTAATGGTAATGATTTATACTTCGTGTAAAGCTGCTTGTCCTAGATTAGTTGCCGATATGCGTAATATTGAAAAGGAAATTCCGAAGGATTTATTAGGTGATATTGACTTTGTTTTAATAAGTATTGATCCAGAAACAGATACGCCAGAAGTATTGAAAGCTTTTGCTATTGAAAATTTTATGGATGACGAACAATGGACTTTTTTACAAGGTTCTGTTGCTGGTGTTCGTGAATTTGCTAATGTATTGGCTGTAAAATACAAGCAAATCTCACCAATCGATTTTTCACATTCTAACATCATTAGTGTATTTAATGCTGAAGGAGAATTAGTACATCAGCAAGAAGGTTTGGGTGTGGATAACAAAGAAACCATTGCAAAAATTATTGAAATAACAGAAGAAAATGAGTAGTAAAACCCCATATTACCATCAAGTTGGAAAAGAAGTTGAAGTATTTCAACATGCATATAAAAATAAAATTCCTTTTTTATTGAAAGGCCCAACAGGAACGGGAAAATCTAGATTTATTGAGTTTATGGCACATCAATTAGAAAAAGAATTGATAACCATTAGCTGTCACGAAGAAACTTCTTCAACCGATTTAATTGGAAGATACATTATTAAAGGAGCTGAAACAGTTTGGATGGATGGTCCTTTAACAAAAGCAATTAAAGAAGGTGCCATTATTTATTTGGATGAAATAGCTGAAGCAAGACCCGATGTAATTGTAGCCATTCACTCTTTAACTGATCACAGGAGGGAATTGTTTATTGATAAGTTGGGAAAAACCGTAAAAGCGCATCACGATTTTATGTTGGTAGCATCTTTTAATCCGGGTTATCAAAAAGGATTTAAAGAGTTGAAACCATCTACACGTCAGCGTTTTATAGTAACTTCATTTGCTTATCCAGAAGCTAAAATTGAAACTGAAATTTTGGTTAATGAAACTGGAATTGAAACTAGTATTGCCAAAAAATTAGTAAATATTGCTACTAAAATTAGAAATTTAACAGAACTCGGTTTAACAGAAACTGTTTCAACACGTTTGTTGGTAGATGCAGCAAAATTAATTCATAGTGGTTTGCCAAAACGCTTATCCGTTGAGGTTGCTGTTGTAGAGCCTTTAACCGATGATTTGGATGTGGTTGAAGCATTGAAAGATTTATGTAATTTAATGATTTAATTGTCGTTATCTTGAACTTATTTCAAGATTTTATTCAATTAAGAGGTGTCTAAATACTCAATACTAATATCTCAATACCAGTTAATAATGTTCGAGCCAGATGAATACATATTTACCAAATTTGCTTACTACTTTAAAAGAAAGAAAAAAGAGAAGGAGCAAGCAATTTCGCGTGCAGTAAATTTAGCAGACATGAAACCCCGTTTGCTAATTTTAGCACGTGCTATTACTGGTGAATCTATAGAAATTTATGAGGCTGAAAGAGAAGGTGGTTATAAAAACACTAATTTTTTTCTTCCTGCTAGGTTTCTTGAATTTCCTTCAATAGAAGAAAATATTTCATTTTATATATTTCGAGTTTTATACCTGTCTGTTCAAAAGAATTTAGAGTTGAATTGGAACGATAATCAAGAACATGAACTTATAGAATCTCAACAAAAAGCATTAGAAAGTTCGAAAATAGTGTTGGGATCTTTGTTTAAACAATTTCCTATTTCAAAAAAATATTACGAAAATTTTATTAAATTTTATTCTGAAAAACAAAAAAAAGAAAAGCTAAAAGATTTTACATTTATCTACGGAAAATGGATGCGAAATAATCCGGAAGAGTCTTCCGAAGAAAAATTACAAAATTTTACTGAAAAAGTTAAGAAAGCTGAAGAAGAAAAGCCAAAAACTATTTTAAAATCTAATGCTGTTGAAGAAATAATTTCTGTTCAAGTTGATTTTAAACAACAAGAAGAAGCGGTATTACAACATCAATTTGAAAAGGTTGAAACCGCCGAAGAATTTGGAGGGAATTTTAGAGATTTTGATGGTGAAGATGAGTTAAACGACCATTCAAATGCCTTAGAAGATATTAATATGAAATATACGGTTCGTGTAGATGATAATGCGCATTCTGTATATCAGGCAGATTTTATTGAAAATACAACGGTTTCAGAAAGTGCAGAAATAGACAATAAAGGCTACCATATAAAATATGATGAATGGGATTATACAAAACGAAGGTATAAACCAGAATTTTGTAAAGTGTACCCAAAAACATTGCTAAAAACCGATGTTAATTATTACAAAAATACCTTGAATGACTATCGTTCAACATTGGTAGGTTTACGTAAAATGTTGACTACTGTAAATAATAAATTTAAGCAACAACGTCGACAACCTCAAGGTGAAGAGTTTGATATTGATGCAATTACAGATTTGTTTGTTGATGTGAAATCTGGACATACACCTTCAGAAAATATATACACTTCTAAACGGAAAAAAGAAAAAGATTTATCCATTTTATTATTGTTAGATGTTAGTTTGTCTAGTGATGGTTATGCTGCTGGAAACCGTGTAATTGATGTAGAAAAGCAGGTTTCAATTTTGTTTGGTGAGATTTTAGAAGAGTTTAATATCGATTTTTCTATCGATTGTTTTTATTCAAAAACTAGAAATCATTCATCATACATTACAATTAAAGATTTTGATGAAAGTTGGCAAAAAGCCAAGTTTAAAGTAGGTGCAGTAGAACCGAGTGGTTATACAAGAATTGGTACAGCGTTACGCCATTCTGGAGCTTTATTAGACAAACGAGACACCAAAAATAAATGGGTGATTTTAATTTCGGATGGAAAACCGAACGATTATGATAAATACGAAGGGAAATATGGTGTAAATGATGTAAAACAAGCATTACGAGAATTAAATAAGCACAATATAAATTCGTACGCTTTGGCAATTGAGGCACAAGCAAAGTATTATTTACCTCAAATGTTTGGGCAAAATCATTATCAAATATTAACAAATCCAGTTGAATTATTACAATCACTGGTACAGTTATATGAGAAAATTAGACATCAGTCTTAAGTTTAGAAAAAAGATAAAAAAATATAGATAAAAAATACAAATAATTATGGAAATAACTAAAGAAAGTACTGTAGCTGAAGTGGTTTCAAAAAAGGTAGGATCAGACCATGTTTTTAGCAAATACAAAATAGATTTTTGTTGTGGAGGAGGAGATACTTTAGAAAAAGCTTGTAAAGAAAGTGGAGTAGAATTTGAAATTTTAAAAGAAGAAATTGAAATTGTAAATACAAATATTACAGGAGGTATTACTATTGAAGAACTGGATATTCCGACTTTAATTAGTGAAGTAAAAGGTGGTTATCACACTACAATTAGCGATACTTTTTTTGAAATAACTCCTTATGTTGAAAAGGTTACAAATGTACATGGTGAATTGCATAAAGAGCTTTTTGAAATTAATGATTTGTACAAAAATGTAGAATTGCTAATCAATGAAACTTTTAGAAATTCAATTATGAGTTTATGCCCAATTATTAATGAAATTGTTGAATTAAGTACAAAATCTGAAGAGGTTTCAATAGAGACATTACAAGTTTTTAAAAAAGCAGTAGAAAGAAATGAAATTGCCCAAAAATTAATTGGAGATTCATTTAAAGAAATTTCACGTTTATCATCTAATTATCAAGTACCAGGTGATGGGTGTAATTCATTTAAATATTTGTATAAAAATTTAAAACAATTAGAACACGAAGTTCATAAATACATGCATTTTGAAAAAAATGTACTTATACCAAAGACCTTAAATATTATTAAATAATGAATGCATTTTTACCAACAGTTGAAAAACTACCAGAAGGGCATCCTGTAAAAGTTTATTACCAAGAAAGTGCCTTAATACAAGATTTATTATTAGAATTGTACGAAGTAGATCCAGTAGCTGATTTTCAAAAATATTTCAATATTTTTAATCATTTATCAACTATAGAAAAACGCTTTGCTCGTAAAGAAAATCAATTATTTCCTTATTTAGAAAAACACGGATGGGAAGGCCCAAGTCAAGGAATGTGGTCTTTTCATGATAATTTACGTGATCAAATTCGTTTATTAAACACCTATAATTCAGAAAAAAATACGACCAAAATTATAGCAAATATTCCTTATTTAATTGAAGGGATTAAACGTTTAATGTCTATTGAAGACATGCGTTTATTCCCAAAAGCTATGGATTTATTAAGTGAAGAAGAATGGAAAGAATTTTATGTAGGTGATGAAGAAATTGGCTGGATGTTAGCAAAGAAACCAACTCCATATCCTGCAATTGAAAAGGAAGCTTATGTACATCCAAGTAAAGATTTTAAACAGCGAGAATTGTCTTTTTCATTAGAAAATACATTTCATTATGATGAAGGTTATATGACGCCAGAGCAAGTAAATTTATTACTGCGTTTTTTACCTGTAGATATTACTTACGTGGATGAAAATGATAGAGTTATTTTTTACAATAGGGGAGACGATCGTGTATTTCCTAGAAGTAAAGGTATTATTGGAAGAGAAGTAAAGTTTTGCCATCCGCCAAAAAGTGTGGATATGGTATTACGTATTGTTGAAGAATTTAAAGCCGGCACAAAAGATGTTGCTGAGTTTTGGTTCAACTTTAAAGGGCAGGATATTCACGTTCGTTATTTTGCAATTAGAGATGCTAATAAACAATACAAAGGTGTAATAGAAATGTCACAAGATATTACAGATATTAAAAAGTTAGAAGGGCAAAAAAGATTGTTAGATTGGGATTAATTGAAGTATTTAAACTGTCATGCTGCATTTATTTCAGCATTTCATTACACGGATACTCCAACAATATAAGAGCCTTAAATAAACTAGGTTGACAAAATTTTATATTTCAAGATATGCAAACACAAACAACAAATCATAAAAATTTATACTATCCACCAGGTGGAATTCTTATGTGGATTATAATTTATTTAGAACTATTTACTTTTGGTATGGCATTAATTGCTATGGTTTATTATAGTAAAGATGAACCCGAAGTTTTTCATAATTCAAGGTTGTTGCTAAACACAACTTTTGGAACTGTTAATACTATCTTTTTACTTACAAGCGGTTTTTTTATGGCAAAATCTGTGCAAAGCTATAAAGAAGCTAACATTAAAAAAACGATTTTATTTTTAAAGTTGACATTATTAGGTGGACTTTTATTTTTAATATTAAAGTCTGTTGAATATTACCTTAAGATTGATGGTGGTTATACTATAAACTACAACACCTTTTTTTCATTTTATTGGATGCTAACATTATTTCATGTGATCCATGTAATTGTTGGTTTGGTAATTTTAATCAGTGTTTATAGAGGTTTAAAAAAAGAAAAAATAACCACTTCTGTTGAAGATTTTGAAGCAAGTGCTTCATTTTGGCATATGTGCGATTTAATTTGGTTGCTATTGTTTCCTATAATTTATTTAATTTTTTAATATAATGACAAATAAAATATTTTTACAAGTTTGGGTTGTACTCATTTTACTTACAATTACTACTGCCTTGATTTCTAACACGGCCTTAAGCATTAAATCTGCTGCACTACTTATTTTAGGTATTGCAGTTGTTAAGTTTTATGGAGTTTCATTTTATTTTATGGAAGTACGAAAAGCTCATTTGTTTTGGAAAATTGCACTGTTATTTTGTGTGTTACTCTTTTTAATAATAAGTCTCTTAATTTTATAATTTTTAATAAATTGATAAAAATCAGTGTTTTATATGATTTATGACTGTATTTTAGTATTTTAAAAGATTAAAAGATCTTTAAATGTTTGAAAGAATGTAATTAAAACAAAAACCAATGAGAAAATTATTAATTTTAACTCTTTTAGTAACTTTTATAGTAACTAATTTAACAGCTCAACAGTTTGATTTATCAGCTGAATTACGACCTCGTTTTGAAAACAAACACGGTTTTGGGACTTTAATGCAAACCGATGCAGATGGTGCAAATTTTGTATCGCAGCGTACACGTTTAAATTTTAGTTTTACACAAGATAAAATAAAGTTAGGCGTTTCTTTGCAAAATGTAAGAGTTTGGGGAGACATTAGTACTTTAGGTGCCGATGATAATGCTACTATGTTACACGAAGCCTGGGCAGAAGTATTATTATCTGAAAATTTTTCTTTAAAATTAGGACGTCAAGAAATTGTATACGACGATAGTAGAATTTTTGGAAATGTGGGGTGGGCACAACAAGCAAGAAGCCACGATGCTATGCTAGCAAAATTTAAATTATCGGAAAAAAGTAAATTAGATTTAGGTTTTGCTTTAAATGCTGATAGTCAGTCTGGCATCGACAATTTATACAGTAATATTGCGGGTTATAAAACATTTCAATACGCTTGGTTTCATACAAATGTAACTAATTTAGGCATTAGTCTTTTAGCATTAAATAATGGAGTTGAATATTTAGAATCTGGTGATCAAACAGTAGATTATTCTCAAACTTTAGGTACAAGATTAACCTATTTCGAAGGTGATTTTGGAGCAGATCTTTCTGCTTATTTACAAGGGGGAAGTTTAAAAGGAAATGATGTTTCTGCTAATTATGTTGGAGTTAATTTAAATTATAAAATTTCTTCAGAATTTGCTATTGGTGCTGGAATTGAAATGCTATCTGGTAAGGATACAAACGACACTTCTTCAGATGTTAAATCGTTCAATCCTCTGTTTGGTACAAACCATAAATTTAACGGTTGGATGGATTATTTTTATGTTGGAAATCATTTAAACTCTGTGGGTTTAGTTGATGTTAATGTAGCTTTTTCTTATAAAAAAGATAAGTTTTCTGCCGCGTTAATTCCTCATTTCTTCTCATCTGCAGCTGATATTTATAATGGAACTACAAAAGAAGATAATAATTTAGGTACTGAAATAGATTTAAATCTAGGCTATAAAATTTCTGATGACATTATGTTTAATGTTGGGTACTCTAAAATGTTTGCTACCGATTCTATGGAAATTATTAAAGGAGGTGATAAAGACGAAAATAATTCTTGGGTTTGGATGATGTTTACTTTTAAACCAACTTTATTTTCTTCAAAATAAAAAAGTAATTAAAAAAGCAAAGCCGTTGTAAAAAACGGCTTTGCTTGTATATAACAGTTATTAGATTTTATAATAACCTTTGCTATTCAGTTTAAACTTTTTGGTTTTACCATTTTTAATGCTATAAGTCCCTTTTTTATTTGGTGTTCCTTTAATTGTGGATTTGGTAAGTTTTCCCTGTTTCCATTCAATATCAACTTGAAAACCACCTCTAGTTTTTAGTCCTTTAACTTCACCTTGTTTCCAAGCATCTGGTAGTGCAGGTAATAACTCAATAATACCAGTTTGAGATTGTAGTAGCATTTCTACAATACCAGCAGCACCACCCATGTTTCCATCTAATTGGAAAGGCGGATGCGCACACAATAGGTTTTGATAAGTACCACCCCCATTTGCCATTCTAATTTCTTTTGAATACACAGGATTTAATAAATTTTGAAGTAATTTATGAGCACGGTTTCCATCTTTTAGTCGTGCCCAAAAATTGACCTTCCAACCTAAAGACCATCCAGTTCCACTATCACCTCTGGCATTTAAAGTAACTTTAGCTGCGTCAGCCAATTTAGGCGTTTTTGTTGTAGATATTTGGTTTCCAGGATAGAGTGCGAATAGGTGTGAAATATGACGGTGTTTGCTGTTTGGGTCATCAACATCTTCATTCCACTCTTGTAATTGTCCCCAACTACCAATTTGAGGTTTTAAAATAGCATCTCTAACTTCCTTTGCCTTTTTTGTAAATTCATCATCAATATTTAAAACTTTTGCAGCTTTAATACAATTGTTAAGTAAATCCCAGGCAATTTGATGGTCCATAGATGCTCCATTAGAAATTCCACCATGTTCAGGTGAATATGAAGGTGTAGAAACTATATTACCTTGATCGTCTAAAGTTAAATAATCAATCCAAAATAAAGCAGCTTCTTTCATAACTGGATATGCTTGTGATTTCAAAAATTCAGAATCTTGTGTAAAATCATAATGATCCCATAAATGTTGAGAAAACCAACCTGCTCCTCCAGGAAAAAATCCCCAAGGAATTCCCCATCCTGGTGATGTATATCCGAAAGCATTACACATGGTGTTTACCATCCAGCCTCTTGTGTTAAAAAATTCTTTTGAAGCCAATTTACCTGGTTCTACAAGACTTTCTATATAATTTAAAAAAGGCATGTGGCACTCCGATAAATTTGTAAGTTCAGCAGGCCAATAAACCATTTGTAAATTTATATTACTATGATAATCTGCAGCCCAAGGAGCACTTGTAGAGTTGTTCCATTTACCCTGTAAATTCATAGACATTGTTTTTGGTCGACTTCCAGAAATCATTAAATAACGAGCATATTGAAAGTATAAAACCTCTATACCAACAGCATCTTTGGTTTTAAAATAATTTTCTAATCTTTTATCTGTTGGTAATTCTGAAAAAGAATTTCCTTCTAGATTAAATTGAACTCGATTAAATAAGTTTGTATAATCTGTTATGTGTTCAGTTTTTAGATTGTTGTATGAAACTGAAGCGCCACTTTTTATATTTTTAGCATTAATCGCTTTAAAATTTGTACCACTGTAATTTGGGTATTTTAAAGAAAACGATGTTGCAGCAGCATGTAAAATGGTAATTTCTTTTGCTCCTTTTATATAAATAATTCCATTTTTATAACTTAAGGTTCCTTCAGAAATTTTAAAATGTAATTTAGTTTCAAACCCCATTCCGTTATCTGGAACTTTTCCTTGAAAACTATAAGTACTGTTAGTGAAATTTTCTTTTACTAAGGCATGTGGTGTTTTAAAACGAATTTCATAATCGGTTTTTTCTGAACTTGAAAATTGATAAACCATTAGGTTTTTAGGGTAATTACCAAAAAATTCACGATTATATGTGGTGCCATCTACTTCAAACTGTACTTTTGCTATGGCTTCACTAATATCTAAGCTACGTTTGTAATTTGTAATTTCACCTTTTTTATGTGCTACTTTTACAAAAATATCTCCCATAGTTTGTTGAGAACCATAATCTCCAAATTCAGCTGTGTATTTTTTACCTTTATTTATTTTACCAACAAATGATTTTTTAACTAAAGAATCAGCTTTTTTATATGCACCTTCTTTTAATAAGGCTCTAACTTTAGGTAAGTTTTTATGAGCATCTTTTTGGATTCCAAAATTATAATCTGGATTAGAATCTGGTCCTCCAGACCATAAGGTTCCTTCAGAGAATTGAATGTGTTCTTCTTCTGGGTCTCCAAAAATCATAGCGCCTATATAACCATTTCCAATAGGTAATGCTTCTGTCATCCAATCAACAGCAGGTGTGTTATACCAAAGTTCTAAAGGTTTTTTTTCTTGACCATTTATTTGAAGGTTTAACAATAAAATAAAAGTGAATAATGTGAGTCTTGAAAGAGGCTTCATATTTAAAAAATTTGAATTCCAAAAATAAATAAATTAAGCCTATTTTATATTACAAACTGTTAATATTTTCTTTATTGTTTAGAATAATTAATCCAAGATTTTATACGGTTAACATACATTTTTAAATAATTTTCTGTTAAAAATATATTAGACCAGTCAAACCGTTGAGATTGTACGCCTAAATAAAATAATTGTGTTGCTACTGCAGCGCTTGGAAGTAATGTTAATTCAGTATTTGTTAGAGTTAAAATGTTTTGATATCCCTCTAAAAAATGCTTTAATTTAAGTTCGTAATCTTTTTTATCAGTTTCAATATTAAAAAGTTGATTTGTAAAGTATGCCACGTCAAATAGTAACCAACCATTTCCACAAAAATCAAAATCAAATATGGTAATTTCATTTTCATTTGTAATATTCATATTATCATACCAAATGTCTAAATGTACAATTCCACTTTTAATTTGAGTTGTGTCAACTTGTTTAAAAATTTCACTAATTAAGTTTCCATGTTCTTTTATAAATTTCATTTCTGGTAATGCTTCAGAAAAATAATTACAAGCGTATTTATAAGGTAATTTAACCAATGTTTCTGTAGTATAATTAATACGATTTATGTTTTTGTTATGCGTAATTTTATGAAAACTCGCCATAAGGTTACCAATTTTAAAACAAGTTTCAGGAGTCATAAATCGTATTTTTTTTCCTTCAGCAAAGGAAAATAGTACGGCATATCTAGTGCCTTCAGGAGCGTTTATTTTTTGAATAAATTCTCTTTTTTTATCTTTAATAGGAAATGAAACACTTAAATTATGAGTAGCTAATTTATTTAAAAGTTCAAGTTCTTCTTCAATTTCTTGTTTAGTTCGCCAATTATAACTGTAAACTCTTAACGCGTATTTGGTGTTATTAGTTGTGATAAAATATGTATGGTTAATACCTGTTCTATATAGTTTACAAGTACTATTTGTAGGTAAATTATAGTTTTCTATTACAAATTTACCTAGATGATTTTCAGAAAGTGTTGAGGCTGAAACTGGAAAATCTGTCATTAATAATTTTTTAAAGTGATGGTGTTAAACGTACAATTCCTAAATTTTGGACAGCCACGTAAATATAACCATCAGGAGCTTGACGTACACAACGTACACGACCAATATTTTCTAGTAATTTTTCTTCTTTTACTACTTTATTGTTTTCTATAACACAACGACTTATATATTGAAATTTTAAAGAACCGACCAGTACATTTCCTTTCCAGTTTGGATATTTATCGCTTGTAACAAATGTCATTCCGCTTGGCGCAATAGAAGGAGTCCAATGGTGAATAGGGTTTTCCATTCCTTTAATAGAAGTTTTATCAGTAAATTTTGTACCGCTGTAATTAACTCCAAAAGATGCTTTTGGCCATCCATAATTTTTACCAGCTTTTATAATATTTATTTCATCACCACCTTTTGGACCGTGTTCGTGTATCCAAATTTCACCAGTTACCGGATGCATTGCCATTCCTTGTGGATTTCTATGTCCGTAAGAATAGATTGCCTTTTTAGCATTTTTTGTATTGTAAAAAGGGTTGTCTGTTGGAATTGTACCATCACTGTTTATTCTATAAATTTTTCCGGCATCTTTAGTAATATCTTGTGGATTTTCATCTCTAACATAACGATCCCCAATTGAAAAATATAAATAACCATCTTTGTCAAATTCTATGCGAGATCCAAAATGTGTTCCGCTTTTTGTGTTTGGAGTAGCTTTGTATAATACTTTGGTTTCAGTTAGAGCACCATCTTTTAATTTTGCTCTCATAATAGTTGTATTTCCACCATTACCATCGTTTTCTATGTTTGAAGCGTATGATAAATACAACCAACCATTTTTGCTATAATTTGGATCTAATTCAATATCTAATAAACCACCTTGACCTCTAGCAAAAACTTCTGGTACATTTTTAATACTAGTTTTTACACCGTTTTTAAAATGAATTAATTCACCTTTTAATTCTGTAATTAATAGAGAATTATCAGGTAAAAAAGCCATACTCCAAGGAATATCCATATCACTAACAATGGTTTCTACTTCAAAAGAAGAATGAGTATTATTTACCATTTGCATAGCTAATTTTTCTGAAGGTTTTTCTTTACAAGAAATTAGTAGCATTACTATAAAGCTGAAAAATAAAGTAGAATATTTCATAAGATATAAATTTTAGTATTCTTGTCATTCCAGCCTCTCGACTTCGCTCAAGATAAATTTCGGCAGGAATCTACATGTTATAAAAACAAATTCCAATCTATGTAGAATTGACAATTAGTTAAAAAAACAAAATATGTTTTAAATATATAATATACAATTTTTTATTTTAACACTGTAAACTCAATTGCTGAAGATGTAAAAACAGTATGTGTTTGTGTTTTAAAATCTTCTTCTTTAGCTTTAAAAATATTATCTACATACGTTTGTGGATTTAAATCAATTAACGGAAACCAAGTACTTTGCACTTGAATTTGTAGTTTATGCCCTTTTTTAAATGTATGATGTATATCTTGTAATTTAATATTCACAGCAGTTTTTTTGTTTGGAATAAAAGGTTCTGGATAGGTGAAACTGTTTCTAAATTTTCCTCGCATAACTTCGCTACGCACCATTAAATGATAATTGCTCATTTTTAAATGATTTTGCATATCCTTATTATTTTCTTTAGAATCTGAAGGATGTACATCAATAATTTTTACAATCCAATCTGCAGCTGTTCCAGTTGTTGCTACTTGTAATTTAGCTAAAATTTCTCCACTAATTGTAATTTCTTCATCTAAAAAATCGGTTTCAAAAACTAACACATCACTTCTTCTAGCAGCGAAACGTTGATCATCTGTCATATATTTTCTAGGTGTAAAAACCGTTTTAATATCTTCGGAATACGGAACAGGTTTTTTAATATTACTAATAAATTGAATACCTATTTCTTTTCCTTTTTTAGAAGTTAATTCTTGATTATCACTTAAATAAAACGTTTCTTTTTCAGAATTTTCTGGTGGCCAAGCATTATAACTATTCCATTCTTTTTTTCCAGTATCGTACACATAGGCTTCTGGTAGTCCAGAATTTTTATCTCCATTTCCTTTTAAAAAATGATTAAAGAATTTGGTTTCAATTTGCTCTTGAAATTTTATTGAAATAGAATCGCCAAAATAATAATTTCCTACACTATTATTTGTTTTGGTACTTGCCCATTGTCCGTGACTCCAAGGTCCAAAAACTAAAGTATTATAATTGTCTTTATTGTATTTCTCTATGGTTTTGTAGGTTTCTAAAGGACCGTATAGATCTTCAGCATCAAATTGTCCGCCAACAACCATAGTTGCAACTGAAGATTTAATGTTTTTTAAATGCTGAATAAGACCTTTGCTTTGCCAAACTTCGTCGTAATTTGGATGTTCTTTCAGTTCATTCCAAAAGAAATCGCTTGTGTTCTCACTGTTTTTTAATGCAGGATTGTCTAATTTTTCATATTCAAAAAAGTGATCTAAATTACTTAAAGGACCAGCATCTAAAAAAAACTGATATTGATCTTTTGTTTTAAGGTCTGGAATTTTGTACCATGCTGTATCAGTAGGTGTATCTTTTGGAGTTCCAAACAATGGAACTGCTCTAAAATAACTCAATAAAAAAGCTCCATTATGGTGAAAATCATCGAAATAAAAATCGGCAATACTAGCCTGTGGTGATGCAGCTTTTAAAGCAGGATGCGCATCAATAGTTGAATACGTACTATAAAAACCAGGATAACTAATTCCCCAAGTACCAACATTTCCGTTGTTGTTTTCTATATTTTTTACTAGCCAATCAATAGTATCATACGTATCGGAACTTTCGTCAACAAAAGTGCTGTCTTTTTTATTTGGAATATAGGCACGCATATTATCATACGTTCCTTCACTCATCCAACGCCCACGCACATCTTGATATACCACAATATTGCCTTCTTTCATTAAATGTTCGTTTGGCGCAATACGGGTTTTAAACTTATTTGCTCCATAAGGTCTGGTACTGTAAGGTGTGCGTTGTAATAGAATAGGGTAGGTTTTACTAGTATCTTTTGGTGTGTAAATTGAGGTAAATAGTTTAACACCATCGCGCATAGTGATGGAAGTTTCTATTTTGTTGTAATTTTCTTGAACATAATTTGTTTTTTCTTGGGTGAATTCAGTACTGTTGTTTTTACAAAAAAATAGTGTAGTAATTGTTAATATTAATGCAATTACTTTAAAAGTGTTGTTTTTCATTAATGGAAGAGTTGATTTAGTGGTAAATCTACAAAAAAAATAGCATTTATAATTCGTCATTGCGAGGGAGGTAGGACCGTGGCAATCTTTTTGATAAAGCCTTAATTATTATAAGTTTATTGTTAGCTTATATTTAAAATAGTATAAAATAACAAGCACCAACCACAAACTAATAGTAAGCCACCAAGCGGTGTAATTGGACCTAAAAATCGTAGTTTTTTATTTTTTGCTGAAGAAATTACCAAACCATAAATACTAAAAGAGAATAAAACAATTCCAGCAATAAAACTATACACCATATATGTTTCTGAAGCTGTTTCTAACTTTATATTAAAACCAATAAGTAAAAGAACAATTGCGTGGTACATTTGATATTTTACACCAGTTTCAAAACTTTTTAATTGTTCTTCTGTTAGATTTTTTTTTAAAGCGTGCGCTCCAAAAGCACCAAAAATAACGGATAATCCTCCTAAAATACTTGCAATAATTAATGTGAATTGAGTCATTTTATAAATGAGTTAGTTTTTGTAAATGTAACTATTAATTTAATGCCAACAAGTTTTATTAAAGTACGGTTTTTCCACACTATAAGTAAGGTAAAACCATAAATTGTTTTTTTTTAATAAAATATAGCAATAATATTTTGATGAGTTTTTTTTTTTTTTTTTATACATTTATCTTGAAAAAGAGTTAAAAATTGCATTATGAAACATCCAAAACCTATAAAATTTCCATTTTATTTTAAACTGTCGTTGAGCGTGGTTACTGAGCGGAGTCGGAGTAGAGTCGAAACGCTGTTAAACAGTTGTCAATTTTTAAACTGTCATTTCTGCCTTTCGACTTCGCTCAAGATAAACTTTGGCAGGAATCTCATCCTTATAATCCAAACAGAAAAATCCTCTGCTTGTAAAATTTTAAGAACACAATACGCAAATAAAATGTTTAACCTAAAACCAATAACTATTATGACATAGCTAATACATACAAAAAGAGGAAGTAAAGCAAAAGTAATACTCCTCACAAAATTAAAAAAATATAAAGCGCAATTATGCGCTATTAACTAATTTAAATTTTATAAAAATGAAAAAAATAATATTAGGAATGGTATTTGTAATTTCACTGACTCTCAATAGTTTTACTATAAAAGTTGAGAATGAAAGCTTAGGAGATGATTGTGTTGAATATGCTTGGGATAAGACTGATCAATTGCAAGAAGATACGGGTGCTAATTGGAGTGATTGGGATTATTGGGATGTTACAAATTACTACTACGAACAGTGTTTGGGACTTGACCAAGAAGTATAGTATTAAAAATGTTTTGTGCATTTGATTAAGAAAATTATGGTTTTATATGAAGCATATAGTGTTATATGATAATTATATCACTTGATTATGTTTTTTAAAATACAGTCTTAAAATTCCAAAGGTACAAGGTGAAGTTAACTGATTTACAAGATATTATTAGCTAACTTCAAAAAAAATCATTAAAAAACTTTCTTTTTAGTGTTAATTAATACATTTAGTTACCCTTATCAATGTTATTTGATATTGGTAAGGGTCATAAAACTCTAATAATGAATATAAAATCAAAGAAAATAAAAGTATTATTATTTTTTACGGTTACATTTTTTTTTAATTTAAAATCAATTTCTCAAGAGAATGTTTTATTTGTAACCTACAAAAAGAATAGTATTTTAAGTGAGTCAAAAAAAATAAAAGATGCCAATCAGCTTAAAAGAGTTAAAAATTTTGATGATGAACAAAATAATGAACTTAAAAATGTAGAATATTACTTAACATGTAATAAAAGTGAATCATTGTTTAAAGTTCAAGATATTTTAAAAAAAGATAACAACAGGAGAAAGAAATTATTTATAAAACTTGGAGGAGGTGGAGATATCGTTTACACAAATTTTAAAACTAAAGAACAGCTTTGGGAGAAAGAAGCATTTGGCAGTTTATTCTTAGTATCTAATAATATAAATGCTTATAAATGGCAACTTCAAAATAAAAGTAAGAAAATTGGAAAATATACTTGTTATAAAGCTATTGGAGAAAAAAATATAGTTGTTAAAGGTAAGAATAAAAAAGTTGAGTTAACAGCTTGGTACTCTCCTGAATTAAATTTTCCATTTGGCCCTGCCGAGTATTGTAACCTTCCAGGACTTATATTAGAAATTAGCGATTCAAATATAAAGTTTGTTGCATCAAAAATTGAATTTAATCAGATAGATAAAAAGTATAAAATCTCGAAACCCACTAAAGGAGAAAAAGTAACATTAGAAGAATTAAAAAGAATTGGTAGTAAGCTAATTTTAAAGCAATGAATTAAAAGTTGTATTTGATTGTACCCCTTATTTTGATTTTGAGTAAAAACTAAAATAATATTCGAATAATTAAAAAATGGATGTTAATTTATAAAACAGAAAAATCCTCTGTTTGTAAAATTTTAAGAACACAATACGCAAATAAAATGTTTAACCTAAAACCAGAAACTATTATGACATAGCTACTAAATACAAACAGAGGAAAGTGTTGCAAAAGTAATACTCCTCGCAGAACTAACAAAATATTAAAGCGCAATTATGCGCTATTAACTAATTTAAATTTTATTAAAATGAAAAAAATAATTTTTAGTATGGTATTTGTATTTGCAACTGTAAGTTTTGTCAATGCAAATTCTAAAGTTGAATCAAATACTGTTTTATCATTAGACAGTAAGACTGAAGTTTTAGATTCAAGTGATGAGGCAGCATTTGATGCTGGAGAATCTGAGGCAGAGGCAGGAGGTTCTGACGAATCAATATTTAATCATATGAATTTGGCATATGCTCTTTGCATGGGATATTCTTGGGAAGAAATTGATGCTGCTGGTAATATATAGTAAAACGATAATTAATAAAATAAGGAGGAGTAATACAATAACTCCTCTTTATTTTGTTTTGTAATTTAAAATAATTAAAATGAAAAAAATAACATTAATTCTATTTATTATTTTTCCAATAATAAATATTATTGCACAAAACAAAGATATTTATGGTAGTGTTTATTATAAATTCACACCAAATAATAATGAAATTACTAAGAGAAATAATGCAAAAAAGAATGTAAAGGACATGTATAAAGGATTATATGAATTTATTGCTGATGTTAAGTTTAAATTAGAATTTGTAAATAAAAAATCAATTTTCTCCGTAAAGGATGAATTGGATAATGGATTAAAACCAAAAGGAGCGTCAATTGCAAGTAAATTAATAAGTAACGGCAGCTATTATTGCGACCTGAATGAAGATATACAATTGAGAAAAGTTGATGGAGAAATATTAGTAGAAACACAACCATCAAATATAAAATGGATACTAACACAAGAGACTAAAAAAATTAATAATTATTTATGCTACAAAGCGATTTCTAGCGTAACAAATAAAAACTCAACGGGTGTATATACATTCGAAATAATAGCTTGGTATACTCCAGAAATATCAGTAGCCTCTGGTCCGAAACAATTTGTTGGTTTACCTGGGTTAGTATTGGAGTTAAAAGATACACATTATACCTTTTTTGCAACGGAAATTGTTTTGTTTCCTAAAGAAAAACCTATAATTAAACCATTTAAAGGTAAAATTATTACAGAAGAGAAATATCAAGAAAGAATTAGAGAAATGATGGGTGGCTTTATTAAGAGATAAATATTTTTGAAAGAATTTAGTGTATGCTTAAAAAATATAGTGCTATTTTAGGGTTTTTTATAATCGGTGTTTTTTTTACAAATGCCCAAACCATTACCTTAAAAGGTAGTGTTAAAGACAGTTTACAAAACCCTTTAAGTTATGCCAACGTTATAGCAAAACCAGCAGATGTTTCTAAAAATTTACAGTTTAGTATTACGGACAATGATGGTTTGTATAAATTAGAACTCTCAAAAAATGAAGTTTATACTATTTCTGTAAGTTATATGGGTTTTAAAACGGCTAGTTTTAAGTTTACAGCAACAGAAAATACGCAACAACATATTGTTTTAAAAGATGCACCAAACCAATTGCAAGAAGTTGTAATTGAAATGCCTGTAACCGTTAAAGAAGATACTATAACCTACAATACAAATAAATTTGTAACAGGCGAAGAACGTAAACTAAAAAATGTACTTAAAAAATTGCCAGGTGTTGAAGTTGATAAAAATGGAGGTGTAACAGTACAAGGTAAAAAAGTAACTACCTTATTGGTAGAAGGTAAAAAGTTTTTTGGTGGTGGTTCTAAATTAGCGGTAGAAAATATACCTGCAAATGCTGTTGATAAAATACAAGTAATAGATAATTATAACGAAATTGCTTTTTTAAAAAATGTATCAGATACAGACGAAATGGCAATGAATATACTATTGAAAGAAGACAAAAAACAATTTGCCTTTGGAGATATAGAAGCTGGAAAAGGTGCTAAAGATTTTTATAGAGCGCACAGTAACTTATTTTATTACAGCCCAAAAACCAATGTTAATTTTATAGGAAATTTAAACAATACTGGCGAAAAAATTTTTACGTTTAGAGATTATATGAGTTTTCAAGGTGGTATAAGTGCCGCTTTAAAAGGGGATGGTTCTATTTACAATGTTTCCGCAACTGATTTTGCTAATTTTATGGAAACTCAAGATTTGGTAACTAGCACTAATAAATTTGGAGCTTTAAATATTTCAAAAGTGGTAAATAGTAAATTAGATATTTCTGGTTATGCTATTTTTTCACATTCAAAAAATGAAACATTTATTGCTTCGGTAAATGAATACACTGCATTTACTGAGGAAAAAGAAAATACTTCAACTAGTAAAAATATTTTAGGAGTCGGAAAATTTAATATAGAATATGCGCCTACAATAAACCAACAATGGTATTTTAAAACGCAATTTAAAAAAACAGATAATTTAAAAAGTAATAATATTATTTCAAGTATTGAAAATGATGACAGGACAATTTTTTCAGAAAATAATGCGGAAGCAATTTACTTAAATCAGAATATAGAATGGCATCAAAAAATGTCTAATAAACATACGTTTTCTTTTGCTGCGGATATTACTTTCGATAAAAATAATCCAACAACACTTTGGGAAGCAAACAACGCTATTTTACAAGGATTAATTCCTATTGAGCAATCAGATAATTATAGTATAAATCAACAAAAAGAAATACAAAACACTACAATACATAGTGTTTTTAAGCATTATTGGGTGTTAAATAATTTTAATCATATTTATACAACTGTAGGAAACAAATACAGCAACGAAACTTTTTTTACAGAAGACAGCCAACAATTAGAAAATGGGGTTATAAATAATTTTGCTTCCGCAGGTTTTGGAAACGATTTAGACTATCAATTAAACGATTTATTTTTAGGCGTTCATTATAAATTTAAAACAGGTATTTTTGAATTAAAGCAAGGTGCTTTTTTACATAATTACAATTGGAATTTAAATCAGCAAGAGTCTAAAAAAAGTAATAAAATAGTTGTGTTGCCAGATTTTTCAGCAGAAATTAAATTTAGTAATTCGAAAAAGATAAAATTAAATTATCAGTTAAAAAGTGCTTTTTCAGATGCTTCAAAATTGGCAAATCGGTTTTATTTACAGTCGTATAATTCGGTGTACAAAGGAAACGAACATTTAGAGAATGAGTTGTATCATACTGCAAGAATGTATTACAGCCGTTTTAGTTTGTACCGAGGTTTAATGTTGTTTGGAGGAATAAATTATACTAAAAAAGTTAAAGGACTTCAAAATGCAGTACAATTTAACGAAACCGATCAATATATTTCTCCAATAATAGTAGATAATGCATCAGAAAATTGGTCTTTTAATTTAAATATTGATAAAAAAATTAAGAAATTTAAATATGGATTGAATACAAGAGTGTTAACTTCTAGTTATCTTCAAAATATAAATGAGTCATTTGTAACCAATAAAAGTAATAATTATAGTTATACGCTTTCAGTAAAAACGTTGTTTGATAAATTTCCAACAATTGAAGTAGGTTTTGAACAAAGTATTGGTAATTACACATCGAGTAACAGTACTTCTAAATTTGTTACAAACCAACCGTACCTAAATATAGATTACGACTTTTTAGAAGGATTTATTTTTTCTTTTGAATACGAAAATTACAATTACGAAAACAAAACATTTAATCAAAAAAACACCTATCAGATTGCAAATAGCACGCTTTCATATAAAAATGAAGACAGTGCTTGGAGTTTTAAAATAGACGCTCAAAATTTATTTAATGTAAAATATAAACAACAAAATAGCTTTTCGTCCTACATAATTTCGGACTCAAAAACGTATATCTTACCGAGAATTGTAATGTTTTCTATTGGGTATAATTTGTAGTTGTAATTATGTCTAGTTTGTCAAACTGAGCTTGTCGAAGTTGGTTTATTAGTTAGTTAATCTATTTCGACAAGCTCAATATGACGTTTTCGTCAACCTGAACTTGATTAAGGTTCTCATATAAATTAGTGACACTTATGATGCGGTTCTGAATCAAGTTTAGAATGACGAGCTTTTAAGCATATTAATAATCTAAATTTATACTCTAACTCCTAATAAAACTTACATTTTTGCAATTAAGTAAGGTTTTTTTCTACTTAAGTAAAAGGAATCCGTAAAATTTTGTTTTCTAGTGAAATAAAGCAATATTAACTTGCTGATTTTTTTTTTTTTTATAAATTTAACTTGAAAAAGAGTTAAAAGTTGTACTATGAAACATGCAAAACCAATAAAATTCTCATTTAAATTTTTCATTTCATTCAATACAGAAATTCCATTTTTATTGTCATTCCTGCGAAAGCAGGAATCTCATCCTTATTATCTAAACAGAAAAATCCTCTGTTTGTAAAATTTTAAGAACACAATACGCAAATAAAATGTTTAACCTAAAACCAATAACTATTATGACATAGCTAATACATACAAAAAGAGGAAGTAAAGCAAAAGTAATACTCCTCACAAAATTAAAAAAATATAAAGCGCAATTATGCGCTATTAACTAATTAAAATTTATTAAAATGAAAATATTTTCAAAAAAAATTATAAGTTGTGTATTTATTTTATCTATAATATTCTCATGCTCAGAAGAAAAAGGATCAACAGATTTAGAAGGAATTGAAACAACTATACAGAAAACAGAAGTTCAATTCTCAAAACCAGGAGTATATAGTAAAGCAACATCTCAAAAAGGTTTTATAACAATTACTTTAGAAGATATAAACGATGAAGAATTTAGTTTTGAGTTGTCTCAAAATCTTATTGATTTTATTGGAATACCAAAAGATGAGTTGTACAATTTAATTAAAAATGAATTAGAGTTAAGTGGTTATAATTCAAAAAGCTATTCCTCTAAGAGTAGCGGCGGTATTTCAGATTGTAAAAGTAAATGCAATGATGATTACACAGATGAGAATGGGGGAAAAATAAAAGGACGTGGTTGGTGTAAAGCAGGTTGTTATCTTGATGCAGTTGTACAAGTAATTGTTGATAATGCTGATGTTATTATTAAAGCATTATTATAATCTTTTAAAAGATAAGATGTGAGTTTATTTTTAAATTCACATCTTAAAAATAATAAATGAAAAGTAAATATTATTTAATTCTAAGCTGTTTTTTACTTGTTGGTTGTAGTAGTTTAATACTCAATATTATTACACCAAATGATGTAAATAATAGTTTAAAAGTAATGAAGAAAGGTAATCAAGAAGTTATTTATTTACCAATGGTACACGTCGCAAAACCTGAATTTTTCTCACAAGTTAAAAAAATAATAGATTCGTTAAAAAATAACGGTTATATAGTATATTATGAAGGTATTAAACTTGATAAAAAATATTATAAACATGATTTAGATTCAATTAATAAACAAGAACTTGAAATCTTGCTAATGAAATTTAGGAAAATGACTGGTGGTTTTAGAGCAACTGATTTAACCTCAAAGAATAATAAGTCATTGCCTAAATATTATAAAAAAGAAAAATATATTTCACAAAGTAATCAAAATCTGGGTATTGACTCATTAGACATACATACGGATGCAACATTAACAGAATTAATTAATGCTCAAGAAAAAAAAGAAGGAAAAATTATGTTATCAAAATGCGATTTTAATACTGGATTTTATGACAAGTATAAATGTGAAACTGTAAATAATTATTATGCTTTAAACTCTTACAGAGACAGTATAGTTGCTTCTAAAGTTTTAAACCAGAATAATCAAAAATCATTAATTGTGTTTGGGAAAAAACATTGGTATGGCATTTGGCCTTACTTTAGGGATACAGGTTATAAATTAGTTGAAAAATAATTATCCTCTATTTGATTTTAATATTTACTACAATTCCTTTTTAAAATTTAACTATTTAATCACCCGAACATTCTGTTCTTCAACTTTTTTATCAGATAATTTATAAGGTGCTCCAAACAATAAATCGTCACTGGTTCCTGTTTTTTTGAATGTCATCACTTTTTTTATAGACATTTTTTTCGCACCGCCCTCTAGGTTCATTTCCTTTATGAAGCACTATATCTGAATGTAAAAATTGTGCTGCCTTGGCAGAATCTTTTACTTTGGTAGCGCTTCTTTTTAGCATTTCTTCTTCAAAATTTTGTAAAACGCTTTTTCTAATTCCAATTTTTTTCCAATTTATATAAGGGCTACAACCAGTAGTTATGTTTCTTGCTAAACTTAAAGCATCTAACAAAGCCTGATTGGCTCCTTGTCCTTTAAACGGACTCATTGGGTGGGCTGCATCTCCAATAAGTGTTATTGTTCCTGCTTTTTCTAATAGTTCTGGTTTCAATAATTCTCTATCGTAAACTGGGTAACCAGAAATTTGAGTTTCTAAAGTAGCATCTAATAGTTGCGGAATAGGAGTGTGCCATTGTGTTCTTTTACAAGCTTCTTTTTTTAATGCTGAAGGGCCTAAAGCACTTAATTTTTTAGCCTTTTCTTCGGAAATAGGAAAACTTAATTGCCACATTAAAGTGTTTGAAGTAAAAGGCATTACGTAAATACGTTCGTTACCATTGGCCGTTTGAAAAACTGTTTTGCAATCTAGCAATTCACTTTTAATTGTTTCAATATTTTTTAAAGGACAAATACCTAATATTACAATACAACCTAAATAACGAAGCGGCATTGTTTCTTCACCAAATAAATATTTTCGGACAGTACTTCGAATACCATCGGCACCAACAACCAAATCGGCTTTCGTATTTTTAAAAGAGTCATTAATTTTAAAGCTTAAATCTATAGAATTATCGTTATTGTTTTTTAGTGCAATAAGTTGATGATTCCATTGTACTGAGTTACTGTTAAGTTGATTTAGTAAATTTAAACGAAGCGATTGCCTTGCAATATGTATATTAGTTCGTTTAGGAGTTGTTTTAGAATTTTCTTGCAACCATTTTCGCATACCCCATTCACCAATTATAGTCCCAGTTGTGGTATGTACTACGTGCCGTGTAGAAACCACACCTTCTTTTAGAGAGAAAAGTCCAAAACCTTCAATTGCTTTGCTTGCTTGTTGCAAAGTAAGTCCATACCCTTGTGATCGTACATCAAAATCACTATCGCGCTCATATAGTGTAAATGGAATGCCTCTATGTTGACAGGCAACCGCTAATGCTACACCTCCAATACCTGCGCCTATTATTGCAATATGCGGATAAGTATCTGTTTTAGGAATTGTAGTTTTTGTTGCTGGGACTAAACCAGATCCACTACAATTTGAACAAACTTCTAGGTGACCTCTAGGTCGTTTTGGAGCAGCTGTGTTTGTATTTTCTTTATTAAATTTATCTAATGCTTTTTGATAATTTAGTAGTGCTTTTTTACGAATTCTTCGCCTTTTTTTTCCTTGACCTTTACAGGTATTACAAATTTTCCAGTTGTCTTTTTTTGTAGTAGTCATTTATAAGGAATCGTAATTATAGCTTCTGTAAAAATACTAGATTTTTAGAATTAATAACATTTTAAAATACTACTTAATTAAAACTTGTAAAATTCAATTTAAAAAAAAGTACTTATCGTAAAGAGTTGTGCAGCGGAACTATTCATAAATTAGCTTGTTGAATGATGTTGAATTACTAGTATTTATATTAATTGAGTGTAGTGTAATTAGATTCTGAAACAATACTCGTCCTTTCTTAAATAGTTAAAATGTAACGAGTTGTTCGCTTTTTTATAATAAAAAACTTCGACAAGCTTAGTTTAATAAATTGATTTTATTTGCTTTAAAAAATATTATTTTCTTAAAACTCTTTTATTTTATTCTTCTATTTTTTTGTCTAATAATTTTGAAGATACTCCAAAAAGTAAATCCTTACTGGTTTTTGTTTTAGGAAAGCTTTATTTCTAAAATTTCAGCATATCAATCAGGAATCTATAATTAACATTCAATAAACCAAAAGAAGTTACTTAAAAGTATTATTCATTTTAATTTTTATATCACCAAATGTGGATACGTTTTATCACGATTTTGAAATCGAAGTATGGTATCTTTCACAATAACACCTTTATCAATATTTATGGCATTTTGTATGGTTTTATTTTGCATCCAACTTTCTCTGCCGTTCATTACTGCTGGTAAATGTACAATTAGAGCAGCAGAAATAGATCTTGAAGCACTTTCCCAATAATAACTTGGGGTGTGATCAACTGCATAATAATCTATTTTATCAATAGATATCATTGGATTTTTAAAAGTTGTAGGTTTTGCAAAATAAAAACCCATTCCTTCATCGCAACTTACATCAATAATTAAAGTACCAGGATTTAAACTAGCTTTTTCCTCTTCAATAACAAAATCGAATGGATCATCTGTATCTTGATACGTACCATTAACTATTATTTCAGATTCACTAATCAGTTCTGAAAAAGGTCTTTCTGAACCATCATGTTCTACCAAAACAAGTCGAGGTTCATTTATTGCTCCCTTTCTAACACGAACATATTCCACATTAAGAATTTCTTCTCTTACTTCGTGATCAGGTCTTTGAATACAAATAGTAATATCTCTAAAACCATGTGCTTTTAAAGCATAAATTGCACCTCTACTTACAGCCCCAAAACTAAAAATAATAGCTTTTCTTTGGTTTCCATAATGTCCATCTATTCCTTTTAATTGTAAAGCGTGGATAACAGCGCTATAGCCTGCCATTTCATTATTTTTATAAAAAGTATGTCTACCCATTTGTCCGTTCGGATTCCAAACAAACATATCTTCAAAAGCAATTAAGGTTAATTTTTTATCTATAGCTGTTTGCGTAATCGGCATTTGCTGTGCACAATGTGGATATCCCCAAAGTATTCCACCTGTTTTTAACTCTTGTAAATCGGCTAATACAGGTTTCGCAATAATAACTGAACCTATTTCAGTTAGAAGTTCTTTTCTGGTTGCAATTCCACCTGTTTGATTTGATATTTCTTCATCTGAAATATTGAAAGGTTTTCCATATCCTTTTTCAAAAATAAGTTGTTTTCTAATATTTTCAGGAATTCTTTTTATATGCTCAGGATGAATTGGAACACGTCTTTCATCTACTTTTTTTGAAGTTCCTATAACTCCCATTTTTAATAAAGCCATTCGTTTTTTTTATTGAAGTCAACACTTATTAATGAAATAAGCAAGATATCATTATAAGATTTCTAAAACAGAATACTTACTAATAATCAGTCATTAATCTGATAATTAGTGCGTTAAAATTAGAAAGGTTTTTTTTAAAAAGCCTTATTAGTTCATTTAGAAGAACTAGAAGTGTAATTAACATCAACGGATAAATAATCCAGTAGTAAAGTTACCATAAATAATTGTATTTTAAGGGGTTAATAAGCTAAATATTATGGTGAATATTTTAATAAATATAAAAAGAGGTTATTGAAAATACATTTTCAATAACCTCTTTTAAAGTATTTAAGTTAAGTTATTTTCTTAAAACTCTTACGTTTTGTTCTTCTACTTTTTTGTCTGATAATTTTGAAGGTGCTCCAAAAAGTAAATCGTCACTAGTTCCTGTTTTAGGGAAAGCCATAACTTCTCTAATAGATGCTTTTTTCTCTAAAATCATCATTAAACGGTCAATTCCCCAAGCAATTCCTCCGTGTGGTGGCGCACCATATTGAAACGCTTTGTACATAGCACCAACACTTTTTATCATTTCGTTTTTAGAATAGCCCATATTTCTATAAGTTGCCTCTAAAATTTCCGCTTTATGTGCACGAACTGATCCTCCACCAATTTCATAACCATTTAAAATAAGGTCGTATTGTTGGGCAATTATGGTTCCAATTTCGTCTTCTTTACCATTTATATGCTTTTCTAAATCATAAATTGCAGGCATTGAGAATGGGTTGTGCGTAAATGTCCATCTACCTTCATCTGTTTTTTCAAACATAGGGAAATCAACAACCCAAGCCGGACGTAATTCTTTAGGATTTATCAATCCTAAAATTTTACCCATTTCTTGTCTAACAGCATCTAAAGCCTTGTTTGCAGTTTCGTAATCCGCGGCAGAGAAAAATACAATATCTCCAACTTCAGCATTGGTTTCATTAATAATTCCAGCAGCAATTTCAGCACCTAAAAATTTAATTATAGGCGATTGTAAATCATTTTCATTTACAATAATATATGCCAATCCGCCTAAACCATTTTGTTGTGCAATAGCAGTCAAGTTTTCAATTTGACCTTTAGACATACGGCTTTCGCCTTGTTCTTTGGCAGAAACTTTAATACATTTTACAATTCCGCCTTGTTCAATTGGCTTGCTAAATACTTGAAATGTGGTATCTTTTACAATACTTGTTATATCTTGCATTTGTAAACCATAACGTAAATCCGGTCTATCGCAACCATATTTATCCATAGCTTCTTTGTAGGTAATTACTTCAAACGGACGTAAAATCCACTTTTTACCATATATTTTTTTAACTATTTCATTAAACATTTTTGTGTTTAAATCTATAATTTGCTGCATACTTGCGTATGCCATTTCAATATCTAATTGCGTAAATTCTGGTTGACGATCTCCACGAGAATCCTCATCTCTAAAACAACGTGCAATTTGGAAATATTTTTCATAACCACTAACCATTAACATTTGTTTAAACTGTTGAGGTGCTTGTGGTAATGTGTAAAATGAACCTGGTTGTTTACGTGTTGGAACAATAAATTCACGAGCTCCTTCATCTGTTCCTGCAGTTAAAATTGGTGTTTCAATTTCTAAAAATTCTTCATCATCTAAAATATCACGTAATAACTTAATTACTTTATGACGGTTAACTATTGCTCTTCTAACATCATCGTTTCTATGGTCTAAAAACTTATATTGAAAACGAATATTTTCACTAGTTTTTGTGGCTCTTTTTATTTCAAAAGGCAATGTTTTAGAAAGATTTAAAATATCTAATTCTGAAGTTTCTAACTCTATTTTTCCAGTTCTTAAACTAGCGTTATAATCGTCTTCATTACGTTGCACAATGTTTCCAGTTACAGAAATTACTGTTTCTGGTTTTAATTTTACAAGTTCATCTAAATTTGGAAACGATTCTCTACTTAAACGTACTTGAAAAATTTCATTACTTGAATCTCGTAAATCAATAAACATTAATTCACCGTGGTCACGAACACTTGAAACCCAACCTGCTAATGTAACTTTTTCGGTGATGTTTTTTTCTGATATTTCTGAAGCTTTGTGCGTTCTATACGTATCTTTAATTATAATAGGAATTTCAGGAAGTGTTTCGTCTTGTTCTTTTGAAGTATGTTCTTCAATTCCGTTCAACTTGTTTTTAGCTTCTTGAGAATCTTTTAAATTTGTATTACTAGCATTTAGTTCATTTAAAATACCTTGTCTAATAACTTTTCCAGAAGCTCCTTTTCCAATAATTGCAATAATTTTACCAACTAAAATACCTGCTTTTCCTTGGTTTCCAGATTTAATATCATTAGCTATAGCTTCATTTTCTGAAATTACTTTTAGTATTGCTTCTTTAATTTTATCTTCTGAAATAGTGTTTTCTTCAAAATACTTGTTGTAATCAAAAGTTCTATCTTTTAAATACGAAGTAATTCCGTTTTGAGCCAATACAGCTGTAATTTTTTCGGCTTTAAATAATTGAAATATTTCTATTAAACTTTCAATATTATTTATTGCTGAATAATCATCTGGTTTTATATTGTTTACTAAAGTTTTTGCAACAAAAGAAGGATCTTTTAAAACCTTATTTATGTCCATAAATACTTTAGAACGTATAGCGTCGGCAGTAAAAAACTTTGCGTCTTGCGGTAAAACACCACCTTTAATTAAAACAGTTTCAACAGCAAAAGGCAATGCGCTTGAATCTACAGAAATTGCTTTAATTTCGTTTTTAATGCTTACAAAAGGTAAATCTGGTTCAGAAATAAAACGGTAATCTGCTTCAAATTCTTTTTTACGCATTGTTTTGGTTTGCTTTAAATCAGCATCCCATAAAACTGTGGTTTGATCAGGTCTAAATTCTTTATGTTCAACGTAATAATTAAGTTGTTTTTCAATTTCTTCCTTTAAAGCATCAACCATAAACTTAAACGAATTCAAGTTTTTAATTTCAGTTCTTGGGTTTAAATCGTAAGTTCTTCGTTTACGTAAAGACACAGAAACGTCTGATTTAAATTCACCTTTTTCAAGGTTTGCTTCAGAAATTCCTAAATTTTGAACAATACGTTGAATGTATTGTGCGTAGGTTGAAGCATCTTCAATATTTCTGATACAAGGTTCTGTAACAATTTCAATTAAAGGAACACCGGCTTTGTTAAAATCAACCAACGATATTTTTTTCTCGTGCATTAATTTTGCCGCATCTTCTTCAATATGAACCTGAGTTAAATTCACAGTAAATTGTGAACCATCATTTCTATAACAAGAAACGTGTCCGTCTGGAATTATAGGGTTGTGAAATTGCGTTATTTGTATGTTTTTTGGATTGTCTGGATATTCGTAATGTTTTCTGTCCCAGGATATTACTTCATTGTCGAACGAAGATTCTACCGCTTTTCCAAAATAAATAGCCTTGGTAATAGCTTCTTTGTTTATGGCAGGTAAAACTCCCATTTGTCCTGTACAGACCGAACAAATATTAGTGTTTGGTGTTTCAATTTCTTGATTTGGACAAGAACAAAACAACTTGGTTTTGGTATTTAATCGAACGTGAGTTTCCAGTCCTATTACCAATTCTAAATCGTGCTTTTTTATAGCAGCATTTAATTGTTCTAATTCCATTATATAGTTTCTTTTAAGAAGTTAGCAAACTTCAATATAAGTTCTTCATTATTTTTTGCCGCCGTAATTTGCAAACCTGTAACTGTTCCTTGAGGTATGGTTAAGGTAGGTAATTGTCCTAAACTAAAACCAACAGTATAAACGTCAGATAAATACATAGCGTGCGGGTCTTTTAAACTTTCTCCAATTTTAGGTGGAGCACTTGGTGTAACGGGTGATAAAATAACATCAACTTCTTTAAAATCCTTACTAAAGTTTTCTGAAATTTGATCTCTTAAAGCCAATCCTTTTAGGTAAATTTCATCAGAAAAACCTTGCGATAAAACTTGATTTCCTCCAACAATTCTGCGTTTTGTTTCTTCTGAAAAATTTTCAGAACGTGTTACAGCGTAAGATTCAATTAAATTTTCAGATTCTATTCTGTTACCGTAATTAGTTCCATCTAAACGCGATAAGTTGGAAGCAGTTTCTGCCATTGCTAGCGTATAATAGGTAGATACTAAAATATCAGATTTAAAGAAATCTAATTTTTTAACTTTAATTCCGGTTGCTTTAATTTTTTCAATATTGGCTAAAAAATCAGCTTTTACTTCAGCATCAATAGCATCATTATCAATAAAGTTTTTAAAGTAACCTATTGTTTTCACCGTGTTATTTAAAATTGCTTTTTCGTCAATTTCTTTTGATATAATTGAAGTTTGATCTTTAATATCTTTTCCACTCATTGTATTTAAAATGATACGAATATCTTCAACAGATTTAGCAAGAGGGCCAACACAATCGGTAGACGATGCATAAGCCATTATTCCATATCTAGAAATACGCCCGTAAGTTGGTTTTAAACCATAAATATGGTTGTAACCAGCAGGCTGGCGAATAGAACCTCCAGTATCTCCACCAATTGAAAATACAGTATAATCTTTAGCAACATTTACAGCTGAACCACCGCTAGAACCACCAGCAACTAATTCAGGGTTTACAGCGTTTTTAACGGCTCCAAAAATAGTGTTTTCACTAGATGAACCGTGTCCAAAACTATCGCAATTTTCTTTTACTAACGGTATTGCGCCAGCATCTAATAATTTTTGAATTGCCGTTGCAGTATAAGCAGATTTGTAATTTTTTAATAAATCGGAACTAGCAGTAGTGTAAGTTCCTTGTAACATATATACATCTTTAACTCCAAAAGGAATACCTTCTAAAAGTCCAATAGTTTCACCATTTTTTATTTTGGTATCTACTTTTTCAGCCAATTCTAAAGCAGAATCATCTAATAAAGAATTTACGGTATTATGTGTGTTTTCTTTAAGTAAGTTTAATCTTTCTTGTACCAGTTCTGTACAAGTTATTTGTTGAGTCACCAATTGTTGGTGTATGTGTTTTATTTGAGAATCCATTTAATTTTGTGTTGAATTGTTAGTAGTTGAATTTTTAAATTACAACTCGTAATTCATAATTTGAAATCTGTAATTGTTTCTAGTCTTCAATAATTTTTGCAACTACTAAATAACCATTCTTTTTATTCGGGAAGTTTTCAATAATTAGTTGTTTCTCAATAGCTGAACTTTCAATAACAACATCTTCTCTTAAATTATTAACCGATACGCAATTATAATTGACATTATTTAAAGAATTATTATTTGTTGGTTGTGCATTTTTAATTACATCAAATAATTTGTTCACAGCCTCAGAGGGTTGTGCTCCTTTAATACTCGACAATATGTCGACTGTCATTATTTTACTCATCTTTTTTTAATTTATTTTGTAAGTCAAACTTTAAGCTGACGAAATTACGAAAGTTTTACGAGGGAAGCATACTTTTTTTTATAAGAAGTTGACGTTTAAGCCTTATAAACTAAACTATCCGATAAAAATTTTAATATATTGTAAATGAAACTTACAATCTTTAGAAAATATTGAAATAATATTGAAAATAGTATTGGTAATTTCAATTTCTTCTAATTTGTTAATTAAATGTATTTTTGTAGAAAATTTGTTAAATGACTATAAAAGAATCCCAAGAAAAATTAATTCCTACGTTAAAAAAGTACTTTGGTTACGATTCATTTCGTGATCAACAGGAACAAATTATAACTTCCGTACTTAAAAAAAACGATAATTTGGTAATTATGCCAACAGGAGGAGGGAAGTCTATTTGTTTTCAATTACCTGCGTTATTGTTTGATGGATTAACTTTGGTAATTTCACCATTAATTGCTTTAATGAAAGACCAAGTAGATGGCTTAAAAGCAAACGGAATTGAAGCTGATTTTTACAATAGTAGTCAAGAAACAGAAGAACAAACTGAGATTTTTGAGAAAATTTATAGAAAAGAATTAAAACTTTTATATGTAGCGCCAGAAAGTTTATCGTATTTAGAAAATATTTTAAATGAAGAGTTTATAAGCTGTATTGCTATTGATGAAGCACATTGTATTTCGTCTTGGGGACACGATTTTAGACCATCGTACCAGCAGCTTGGTTTTTTAAAAAACTCATTGCCAAACACACCAATTATAGCTTTAACTGCAACCGCAGACAAAGCTACAAGGGCAGATATTATTGAGCAATTAAACATACCACACGCTACACAATTTATTGCTTCATTTGATAGAAAAAATATTGAGTTGGAAGTGCGTCCGGCAAATGATAGAATATCTCAAATAATTAAATTCATAAAAAAACAGCCAAAAGAATCGGGTATAATTTATTGTTTAAGTCGTAAAGGAACTGAGCAAATAGCTTCCAAACTTAAGTTAAACGGAATTAACGCAAAATCGTACCATGCAGGTTTAAGTTTTAATGAAAGAACCAAAACCCAAGAAGAATTTATTTATGATAAAGTGCAAGTTGTTTGTGCAACTATTGCATTTGGAATGGGAATAGATAAATCTAATGTACGTTGGGTTATACATTATAATATGCCTAAAAATATTGAAGGTTATTATCAGGAAATTGGACGTAGTGGAAGGGATGGATTAAAAGCGAATGCCTTATTATTTCATAGTTATTCGGATGTTATACAGTTACGAAAATTTATAAGCGGAGCTACTAATGAAGAAGTGCAAGCAGCAAAATTAGAAAGAATGAAGCAGTTTTCTGAAGCTACAACTTGCCGAAGAAAAATATTGCTGAGTTATTTTGGTGAATTATTAGCCGAAAATTGTGTAAACTGTGATGTTTGTAAAAATCCGCCACAGTTTTTTAACGGTACTGTAATTGCTCAAAAAGCATTGTCTGTAATTACAAGATTAAAAGAAAGTGAAGCAATTGGAACCGTAATTGATGTTTTACGTGGTGCGCAAAATGCAACTATTTTAGAAAAAGGATACGATAAATTAAAATCTCACGGAGTTGGAAAAGATATTTCTTGGAGAGATTGGCAGCAGTATATTGTTCAATTAATTAATCAAGGATATTGCGAAATTGCGTTTCATAAAAATAATGCCTTACAACTAACCGATTTTTCTGAAAAAGTATTGTTTAAAAATGAAGTTGTTAATTTAACCAAACCAGTTGAATTTAAAGAACAACCAGTTGATGATGAAAAAACAACTAAAACTAAAAAAGCAAAACGCGATACTTTGTTTGAACGTTTAAGAAAATTACGTCAGGAAATTGCGTTGGCAGAAAAAATACCAGCATATTTAGTATTTAATGATGCAACTTTAAAAGAAATAGAACGTGCTAGACCAATGAGTGAATCAGACTTTTTAGAAATAAGTGGAGTAGGGCAGCGTAAATTAGAGGTTTATGGAGAGGATTTTATTGCTGAAATTGTAGCTTTTTCAAATGAGAAAATAAAATCTCGCAAAAAGAAAGACACACACAAAATTACTTACGATTTATATAAAGAAGGTTTAACAATTGATGAAATTGCTGAAAAAAGAAACTTAAAATCAACTACTATTTTTTCGCATTTAGCATTGTTATATACCGAAGGAAAAGATATAGATATTTATAATTTTGTTACTAAAGAAGAGGTTGAAAAAGTAAGGAGAGCTAAAGAAAAATTAGAAAGTCCTTTTGCGTTAAAGCCTTATTTTGAATATTTTAATGCTGAAATTGCCTATTTTAAAATCCGTTTGGCTTTAACAATTATTGATACTGATGGGTAATTAAATTTTAGAAGACGGCACATGTATAAGGCTTGCGTTAGCTGAGGTACTTGTTGAAAACGAGCGCTAGTTATGAGATGTAACTTTTAAATTTTTTTCAAAATAGGGTTGTTATTTACAATGTCTGATAGTACAATATGGGTTCTAGTTTCGCCGTAGGTAATAAGTTTGTCTATAAGTTGCTCTAAATGTTGTTGGTTTTTTAAAACTACTTCCATAATAATATTTTCGTTTCCCGTAATTCTATAGCAATTTACAACTTCGTCAAATGTTTTTACAGTTTCTAAAAATGGTTTTAAACGCCCCATAAAAGCTCTTAAAGTGATTATAGCTTTTAACTGATAGTTTGTTTCGGTATATGAAATTTTAGCAAAGTAACCTTCAATTATACCAATATCCTCCATTTTCCTAATTCTTTCTGCAACAGCTGGCGAAGTAATACCAACTTTTTTTGCAATTTCAGTATTAGACTGGCGTGAATTTTGTTGCAAACATTTTAAGATGTTCCAGTTTATATCGTCTAATTTCATAATTAAAGAATTTAAAGTAAAAATATTAAAATTTAAATTAAAATAGTTATTTGTCTTTAATTATTAAATATGAATTATGAGAATTCTTGTTAAATTTGGGTTAGTTTTTTAAAGATATGCAAGAAAATAAAGGATACAATTTAAGTCAATCTACAATTTATCAAAAATCGTTAGAGGTTTTTCGTCTGTCGCGAAGCGTTGCTGCATACGTAACAAACGATAAAAGTATAAATAAAATGTATCTGTCTAAATCGGCATCGGATAAATATGCTAATATTTTGGTGATGGATTCTTTAGGTTTGGTGCCTAAAATTGCCGAAACAGAAATTCAAGAAAATCCAAGATTAAAATTAAAATATGCAAAATCACTTCAGTATTTTATAGATAATTTATACACTAATTGTGTAAAGTTAGAAAATACTAAAATACAGGGAAAAGACTTTGTAAGGTTGCTTAGAAAAGAGCTTATTTTATTAAAAAGAATGCACAGGCGTTATGTAAATTCTTTGCTGTAATTTAATTACAAATTTTACAATCTTTTTTATCTTTTAATTCACCCTGTAGCACTCCTTTTTCGTTAATAACATACCCGCAACAATCCATAAAACCTTGAGCAATTAATTTTCTAGCTCTTTGAATTTGAGATTTTACTGTTGGTAAAGGAAGATTTAATATTTTAGAGATTTCTGTTTGTTTTATTCCTTTTATATCTGATAAGAATAGAGGGTCTCTGTATTTTTTTGGAAGGTTTTTTAAAATTCCATGCAAACAATCTTTTTCAGTATGTTCTTTATTTTCAATTTCAAAATCAACTTCTAATTCAGGTATATCAAAAACTAAATTTCTAGAATTATAATAATCCATAATAGAATTTCTAGCTATTGAAAAAGTCCAAGATTTTAGCTTGTTTAAGTCTTTTAAAGTATGAAGTTTTGTGTGGATTTTAATAAAAATATCTTGCAAAATATCATCAGCAATAGTAGTATCTTTTACTTTGCTGATGATAAATTGTTTTAAATCTGTTGAATAGTTATTCCAAACTTGATTTGTTGTCATTTTTTAACAGTTACAATTTGTACAAGTGCAATTTGAGCAAGTGCAGTTTTCACAATTTCCAGTTTTACAACCTTCACAATTACAAGAACATTCATTTTTATTTTTCATATTATTAAATTTTATATTCATATAGTAGACTGAAAAATGATTAAAAAGATGCATTTTTAATTGAAAAAATTACATATTCCGTCTATACTGACCACCAACTTCAAATAAAGCTTCTGTAATTTGTCCAATAGAACATACTTTGCAAGCTTCCATTAATTGCTCAAAAATATTTTCATTGTTAACGGATTTTTGTTTTAATAGTTTAAGTTGTTCCTTTACTTTATTTGCATTAGCGGTGTTTAAATTTTTAACTACATTTATTTGATGTTGTTTTTCTTTTTCAGTTGCTCTTATTACTTCTTGAGGTAAAATTGTTGGAGATCCTTTACTGCTTAAAAACGTATTTACACCAATAATTGGAAATTTACCATTGTGTTTTAATGTTTCATAATACAAGCTTTCTTCTTGAATTTTACTGCGTTGGTACATAGTTTCCATAGCACCTAAAACACCACCTCTGTCTGTAATTCTATCAAACTCTAAATAAATTGCTTCCTCAACTAAATCGGTTAATTCTTCAATAATAAATGCACCTTGAATTGGATTTTCATTTTTAGCTAAACCTAATTCTTTGTTAATAATTAATTGAATTGCCATAGCTCTACGTACACTTTCTTCCGTAGGAGTTGTAATTGCCTCGTCATAAGCATTTGTATGTAAGCTATTACAATTGTCGTAAATTGCATACAAAGCTTGCAATGTGGTTCTAATATCATTAAAATCTATTTCTTGTGCGTGTAAACTACGACCTGAAGTTTGAATATGATATTTTAACATTTGAGCTCTTGAATTTGCTCCGTATTTATATTTTAATGTTTTTGCCCAAATTTTACGAGCAACTCTACCAATTACTGCGTATTCTGGATCGATACCATTTGAAAAAAAGAATGAAAGATTTGGTCCAAATTTATTAATATCCATTCCTCTAGAAAGATAATATTCTACATATGTAAATCCGTTTGCCAAAGTAAATGCAAGTTGCGAAATTGGATTTGCACCAGCTTCTGCAATATGATAGCCAGATATAGAGACTGAATAAAAATTTCGAATACTATTTTTAATGAAGTATTCTTGAACATCACCCATTAAACGCAATGCAAATTCAGTAGAGAAAATACAGGTATTTTGTGCCTGATCTTCTTTTAAAATATCAGCTTGAACAGTACCTCTAACTTTTGAAATAGTTTCAGCTTTAATTTTTTGATAAATTTCATTTGGTAGTATTTCATCTCCAGTTACACCTAATAATAGCAAACCTAAACCGTTGTTTCCTTCGGGAAGTTTTCCTTGATATTTTGGCCTGTTAACTCCTTTTTTCTTATAAATTGAACCTATTTTAGCTTCAACTTCTTCTTTAAGGTTGTTTTTTATAATGTATTTCTCGCATTCTTGGTCTATGGCGGCATTCATAAAAAAGCCTAGCATTATTGGGGCTGGGCCGTTAATAGTCATAGAAACAGATGTTGTAGGGTTTGTTAATTCAAAACCTGAATATAATTTTTTAGCATCGTCTAAACAACAAATAGAAACACCGGCGTTTCCAATTTTACCATAAATATCTGGACGAATATTTGGGTCATTTCCATATAAAGTTACAGAGTCGAAAGCGGTGGATAGGCGTTTTGCAGGTAAGCCTAAACTTACATAATGAAAACGTCTGTTTGTGCGTTCCGGACTTCCTTCACCTGCAAACATTCTTGTAGGATCTTCTCCAGTTCTTTTAAAAGGAAAAAGTCCGGCGGTATACGGAAATTCTCCTGGTACATTTTCTTCTAAAGTCCAATATAAAATTGCTCCCCAAGCTTCATATTTTGGTAATGCAATTTTTGGAATTTGTAAATGAGAAAGTGTTTCGCTATGTGTTTTTATTTGAATTTCTTTATCTCGTACTTTATAAGAATATACTTCATTTTTATAAGCTTGTTTTTTGATTTCCCAGTTTAAAATGATGTTCCAATTATGCGGATTTAAATCCATTTTTACACGAGTAAATTCTTTAAATAACAGTGAAATTAATTGGTGATTTTCGCTATTGTCAACTTGTTTTAGAATCTCATCTTCGTTTAACCCAGTTTCAGAAAGAAAGGTTTGTGTTGTTTCCGTTGAAATGACGTTTGCAGCGGAACAAATAGTTTTGTAAATTCCATATAATTTTTCAGCTATTTCTTTTTGTTGAAGGCTTTTTTTGCTGTAAGATCTATTATTCTCGGTGATTTCAGATAAATAGCGGGTTCTATTTGGAGGAATTATAAATTGATTTTTAACCGAATTTGTTTTAAATTTAAAATTACTTTTAAAATCATAATTGGTTTTTTCGTTTATTTTTTCAATTAAAAAGCGGTATAATTGATTTGTACCAAGATCGTTAAATTGTGAAGCAATAGTGCCAAAAACTGGCATAGAATCAATAGCTTCTTCCCATAAATTATGATTGCGTTGGTATTGTTTTTTTACATCTCTAAGTGCATCTAAGGCGCCGCGTTTATCAAATTTATTAAGTGCAATTATATCTGCAAAATCTAGCATATCAATTTTTTCTAATTGTGTTGCAGCGCCATATTCTGGTGTCATAACATACATAGAAACGTTAGAGTGTTCTATAATCTCAGTATCGCTTTGTCCAATTCCAGAAGTTTCTAAAATAACCAAATCAAAACCAGCAACTTTTAGAATGTTAACTGCATCATTTATGTGTTTTGAAAGTGCTAAGTTGGCCTGACGTGTGGCTAATGAGCGCATATAAACACGGTTGTTGTTAATGGCATTCATTCTAATTCTATCGCCTAAAAGCGCGCCTCCAGTTTTACGTTTTGAAGGGTCTACCGAAACAATTGCAATTGTTTTTGTAGGAAAATCATTTAAAAAGCGTCTTACAATTTCATCTACGGTAGAAGATTTTCCAGAACCACCAGTACCTGTAATACCTAAAACTGGTGTATCAGATGTTTTTGATGAATTTCTAATTTCTTTAATAAATTTAGTATGTTTTTCTGAAAAGTTTTCAGCAGCTGAAATAGCAATTGCTAATTGTCGGTCGTTTTTACTTTTTAAGTCCGAAACTTTAAAATCAATAAATTCACCAGTGGTAAAGTCACTTTTTTTAACCATATCATTAATCATACCTTGTAGTCCAAGGCTTCTACCATCGTCTGGAGAATAAATTTTTGTGATTCCGTACTGCATTAATTCTTCAATTTCAGAAGGAAGTATTACACCTCCACCACCGCCAAAAAGTTTAATATGTGCAGCGTTTTTTTCTTTTAAAAGGTCTAACATATATTTAAAATATTCAGTATGTCCGCCTTGATAAGAAGTGATTGCAATTGCATTGGCATCTTCTTGAATAGCGCAATTTACTACTTCTTCAACGCTTCTGTCATGACCTAAATGAATAACTTCTACACCAGTTGCTTGAATAATTCTACGCATAATATTTATGGATGCATCATGGCCATCAAAAAGCGAAGCAGCAGTTACAATTCGTATTTTATTTACGGGTTTAAAAGGTGTGATTTTTTTCATTTCGTAATATTTATAAATATTTGTTGCTGCAATTTATGAATTTTTTAAAAATACAAATATTTTATTATTAAATAGATAACATTTTAAGTAACGGTAATTACAGTGTTATTTTTATTTAATTTTGACACATAAATTTTAGTAATGAAAAAAATAACAATACTTATAAATTGTAAAGACAGTAAAGGTATAATTGCTGCTGTAACTAATTTTATACATCAACAAAACGGAAATATTGTATATATAGATCAGCATGTTGATAGAGAAGATAATATGTTTTTTATGCGATTGGAATGTGAACTTTTAAAAGAATCGTTCTCTTTTCGTGTATTTAAAAATGTTTTTAGGGATGTTATTGCCGATAAATTTGAGATGACTTGGCGTATGTATGATTCCGATCAAAAACCTAAAATGGCATTGTTTGTATCTAAATACGAGCATTGTTTGTATGATATTTTAAGTAGGTATACTACAAATGAATTGGAGGTGGAAATACCATTAATAATAAGCAATCATCAAGATTTAGAGCCTATAGCTAAATCTTTTAATATTCCTTATTATTATATAAAAGTAACTAAAGAAACAAAGCAACAGGCTGAAGATGAGCAGTTAAAATTATTGCGTGAGTTTGAAATAGATTTTATTGTATTGGCAAGGTATATGCAAATAATTTCCTCTAAATTAATTGAAGAATATCCGAATAAAATTATAAATATTCACCATTCATTTTTACCTGCATTTCCCGGCGCAAAACCATACCATTCGGCTTTTAAAAGAGGGGTTAAAATAATAGGAGCAACAAGTCATTATGTTACTGAAGAATTAGATGAAGGTCCGATAATTGAACAAGATATAACGCGTATATCTCATATAAATACCATTAAAGATTTTATTTTAAAAGGTAGAGATTTAGAGAAAATTGTATTGTCTAGAGCCTTAAAATTACATACAAAACGTAAAGTAATGGTTTTTAAAAATAAAACTGTTGTTTTTAAGTAAGAAGCATTTTGTGTTAAAGCTTAAGATTTAAAATTGGATTAGTATTTTAGTTAAAGACTCTGGTATGATTATTGATATGTTAATTGTTATGAAAGATAGCTTGTTAAAAGTTAATTTATTAAGATTATATCTAAAAAAAAAACGTAATAAAATAAAAGCTATTCATCATAAAATATGTTCAATAAAGTAAAATTCAAGAATATGAAAGCCATAAAATTTCTTCCATTAGTGCTACTTTTTTTAGTTGCATCATGTAGTTCTGTAAAAGTTACATCTGATTATGATACATCAACAGATTTTTCTAAATATAAAACGTTTGCATTTTATAAAAAAGGAATTGATAAGGTTGAAATATCTGATTTAGATAAACGTAGAATTTTAAAAGCAATAGAATCTGAATTGCTTGCTAAAGGTTTTACAAAATCTGAAAATCCAGATATTTTGGTAAATATTTTTACTAAAGCACGACAAAAAGTTGATGTTTATAGTAATAACTCTATGCATATTGGTTGGCATCCTTGGTATTATGGTCCAAATTATGGAATGCATATTTCTAAATATACAGAAGGAACACTTTTTGTAGACTTAATAGATGCAGATAAGAAAGAATTAGTTTGGCAAGGGATAGGAAGTGGAGGTTTAACTACTTCTGGTGATGTAGCTAAAAAAGAAGCCAGAATTAAAGAGTTTCTTGCTGAAATAATGGCAAAATATCCACCAACAATTGAATGAAAATAGTTAATAATACGGTTAAAAACGTTCTGATGTTTCAGAACGTTTTTTTATGTTATTTTTTACCCCGTGGAATATAAAAAATTCATTCCTTTAGAAGAAGGAGATTACTATACTAATAAACAAGGATATCGTGTTTTTACAGAAAAATACCTTTTAAAAAGAGGCTGTTGTTGTAAAAATGGATGTAAACATTGTCCGTATGGTTACGATAAAAAAACAGATTCATTTAAAAAATAAAAAAATGTTAAAAAGAATATTATTAATTGCAGTTATTTTTCAATTCTCTGCTTGTTCAGAATTACAACAAGTAATAAGTCAATTGCCTAATACAGGTATTACAAACGAGCAGATAGCTGGAGGTTTAAAAGAGGCTTTAAATAATGGAATTACCAATCAGGTAACAAAATTATCTGCAGAAAATGGTTTTTATAATAACGAATTAACTAGAATTTTACTACCTGAAGAATTACAAAAAGTAGATAATACACTACGTTCAATAGGCTTGTCTAAATTAGCTGATGAAGGTATTAAAGTATTAAATAGAGCCGCTGAAGATGCTGTAGGAGAGGCTATTCCTATTTTTGTTGATGCTATCAAAGGTATGACATTTGCAGATGCAAAAAATATTTTATTAGGAGAAAACAATGCTGCAACACAATATTTACAAACTGCAACTTCTGACACATTGTACCAAAAATTTAATCCAATTATCGCTAATTCTTTTCAAAAAGTAGGAGCAGATCAAATTTGGACAAATTTAATTACCAAGTATAATAGTTTGCCATTAACAAATGATGTGAATCCAGACCTAACAGATTATGTTACTGGAGAAGCTTTAAAAGGTGTTTATGAAATGGTTGAAGTTGAAGAGTTAAATATTAGAACTAAAGTTGGTAGTAGAAGCTCAGACTTGTTAAAAAAGGTTTTTGCCTTACAGGATTAGGTTTTTTTGACTTGAAAAGTTGAAAGGTTTATAGCTGTATAGGTTTAAAGGGGTAAAGGTTTACTGTGTTCACTAAAAAGTAACATTTAGCAATTATTTCTTAGAAATGGCTTTCTAATTTTTTATGTAATTCTTTAAAATAATCAAAAGCTAAAAGCATTCTAGAACCAAACCAACTAAACATTTCGCCATCTCCAAAAACTGTAACAGAACGATTTGTAAAGGTTGCTATTTCCATGGCGTGTTCATCTTTAAAAGGAAAAGGTTCTGAAGATAGTATTACCACGTCTGGATCGCCTTCGTGGCGTATTTTATTGATTTCTACTTTAGGGTAGCGACTCATATCTCCATAAATATTTTCAAACTTATTAAGTAGCATCATTTCGTTGATAAAGGTGTCGTTTCCTGCAACCATCCACGGTTTTGCCCAAATAAAATAAGCAACTTTTCTGGTGGGTTTGTCTTTTATAAATTGTTTAAAATCGTTCATTTTAAACTCAATTTTATGCACTAAATTATCAGCTTCAGTTCTTCGGTTAAGAATTGAACCTAAGTGTAAAATTAAGTCAATAGCTTGTTGTATGGTATTTACATCAGAAAAATAAGTAGGTGCAATTTTTTCTAATTCAGGCAGCATATCGTAAGCGTTTTCTTCTTTATTGCATAAAATAAAGTCAGGGTTTAACGCTTTAATTTTTTCATAATCTACTTTTTTAGTACCTCCAACACTTGTTTTTGTAGGCTTTAAATGATACGGATGAACACAAAACTTGGTAATACCAATCAATTCATTTTCTAAGGCTAGATCATATAATAATTCTGTTTGCGAAGGAACTAAAGAAACAATTCTTTTAGGTGTGTTTTTTAATGTGATTTCTCTTCCAATTTGATCTTTAATTGTTTTCATTGTGTTTTGGTTATCAGGTGTTTAGTGTTTTGGTGGTGGTAAAAATTAATTGGTTTTATACATATTATCTGAGTGAATTTAATTGGATTCACTAAAAGTAAACAGTTAAACCTCAGTAACTAAAATTTTAGCCATTTCTTGTTGCAGTTTTTCAGCTTCTTGTTGTGCTTTTAAAGCAAAATTTTCATCATTTCCAGCATAAATAATTCCTCTTGAAGAATTTATAAGTAGGCCACAGTCTTTATTTAATCCGTATTTGCAAACATCTTGTAAATTACCGCCTTGCGCTCCAACTCCTGGAACTAATAAAAAATGATTAGGTACAATTTTTCTAATATCTTTAAAATATTCAGCTTTTGTGGCTCCAACAACAAACATTAAGTTTTCAGAATTTTTCCAAGTAAGTGCAGTTTTTAAAACCTCTTTGTATAATGCTTCATTTTCAGTTTTTAATCCTTGAAAATCCAATCCGCCTTTATTAGAAGTTAGTGCTAAAAGAATGGTGTTTTTGTTTTTAAAAGCTAAAAAAGGTTCCACAGAGTCACTTCCCATATAGGGAGCTACTGTAACTGAGTCAAAATTTAAATCTTCAAAAAAAGCTTTAGCATACATTGTAGAAGTATTTCCAATATCGCCACGTTTTGCATCGGCAATAGTAAATAATTCAGGATAATTTGTATTGATATGCTTTATGGTTTTTTCTAATGCTTGCCAACCTTTAATTCCGTAAGCCTCATAAAACGCTGTATTTGGCTTGTAGGCAACAGCTAAATGATGTGTGGCATCTATTATTTGTTTGTTGAATTCGAAAATAGGATCTTCTTTAGTTAATAAATATGTTGGAATTTTAGATAAATCAACATCTAAACCAATGCATAAAAAAGATTTTTTTTGTTGAATTTGGGCAATTAATTCTTGTCTGTTCATAGTGTAAAATAAAGTCTAGGGCAAAAATAGTAATTTTAATAGTTTAAGTTCTAATTGAGCTTAAATTTTATGCGTTTAACAATGTTATCTACTTGTTAATATTTTAGGCTTTAGATTGCACTTCTAGTAATTATTATGTAACTATTGAATTAGTTATTTATATTGATTATCAATCGAAAACGATTGCGGAAACATGTCCTTTTTTTCAGCCTTTTTTTCATCTTAAAAGTGTAAATTTGTATGATAAATGAATAGTATAAAGTAAAATATAATATAATGAGAAAACAAATAGTTGCAGGAAACTGGAAAATGAACAAAAATGTTCAAGAATCAACACAATTAGCAAGCGAAATTGTAGCAGAAGTAAAAGACTTAAATCTAGACAATACGCGTGTAATTGTTACACCAACTTTTGTAAATATTAGTGAAGTTGTAAAAGTAGCAAAAGGTTCAGCTGTAGAAGTTGCTGCTCAAAATATGCACCAAGCTAAAAGCGGTGCTTTTACAGGAGAAATTTCTGCTGAAATGTTAACATCTTTAGGTTTAAAAACTGTTATTTTAGGACATTCAGAAAGACGTGAATATTTTGGAGAAACCGATGCTATTTTAGCCGAAAAAGTGGATGCTGCATTAGCAAACGGATTAGAAGTAATTTTCTGTTTTGGTGAAGTTTTAGAAGACAGAAAAGCTGGAAATCATTTTAGTGTTGTTGAAAGTCAAATTAAAAATGCATTATTTCATTTACCAGCTGATGCTTGGAAAAATATAGTTTTAGCATACGAACCAGTTTGGGCAATTGGTACTGGTGAAACTGCTTCTCCAGAGCAAGCTCAAGAGATGCACGCTTTTATTAGAAAAATTGTTACAGACAAATACAATACAGAAGTTGCTGGTGACGTATCAATTTTATACGGAGGAAGTGTAAACCCAGGAAATGCAAAAGAAATTTTCTCTAAAGAAGATGTAGATGGTGGATTAATTGGTGGAGCAGCTTTAAAAGCTGAAAGTTTTATTGCTTTGGTAAATTCTTTTTAAGGAGTTTTTAAAATAAATACAAAATATAGATACGGTTTTCTTTCATTAGCAAAGGAAACCGTATTTTTGCATTTGGAAATAAATTTTGATATGATAAAATACATTGGTTATAATTTTACGGTTTCACCTAAAGAACCTGCTACTGAAATTTTAATTGCGCAATTAGGCTTTGCAGGATTTGAAAGTTTTGTTGAAAATGAAGATGGTGTAACAGCCTATATACAGGAAGATGATTGGAATTCCGAAATTTTAAAAGACATTCAGATTTTAAATTCAGGTGAGTTTGAATTTGCCATTACTGAAGAGGTTATAGAACAAACAAATTGGAATAGTGAATGGGAAAAAAACTTTAACCCAATTCAGGTTGATGATGTGGTGAGTATTAGAGCTCCGTTTCACGAAAACCCAAATTTAAAGTACGACATTATTATAGAACCAAAAATGAGTTTTGGAACTGGGCATCATGAAACAACACATATGATGGTGCAACACTTGTTAAACATAGATTTAACCGATAAAAAAGTATTAGATATGGGGTGTGGAACTGGAATTTTAGCAATTTTTGCTGAAATGAAAGGTGCAAAACCTATTGATGCAATTGATATTGATACTTGGTGTTATGAGAATTCATTAGAAAATGTAGCACGTAATAAATGTTCGCATATTTCAGTTTATGAAGGAGATGCTTCTTTGTTGGTAAATAAAAAATACGATGTAATTATTGCAAATATTAATAGAAATATTTTGTTGAATGATATGCAATCGTATATGAATTGTTTAAATAAAGATGGTGTAATATTGTTTAGTGGTTTTTATCAAGAAGATATTCCAGTTATTGATGCAGAAGTATCTAAATATAATTTTAAAATAGATACCATAATAGAGCGTAATAATTGGGTTGCTTTAAAATATAAGGCCATTTAATTTCATAATAATTTATTATTTTAGCATTATGAGTACCGAAAGAAAAATACAAGAAGAAGTTGAAACATTAGAAAAAGAAACCAATCAATATGAAATTGTGTTGTTTAATGATGATGTTAACACATTTGATTTTGTAATTGATTCTTTAATAGAAGTTTGTGACCATACTTTAGAACAAGCTGAGCAATGTACAATTTTAGTTCACTATAAAGGAAAATGTACCGTAAAAACAGGGGAATATAACGAATTGAAACCACGCTGTAGTAAATTATTAAGCAAAGGCTTATCTGCAGAAATAGTGTAAGAAAAGTCGATGATTTACTACCGACTTTTCAAATAACTTATTTAATTAAAAAGAACATTATTAATTAAAATGAAAAGAGATTTCTCTCTTTTTTATTTAGACGCTAATTACTTGTAAAGCTTACAAATTGTTTATTTAAATATAATAATTAAGAATTTAAGCATTTTTTTAACTGTTTGTAGCTTATTAATTTAAGCTAATTTTATTTTAAGAGAAAACGTTGTATGTGTGTGATATTGATATTTGTCATTTAAAAATAATCTAAAGGTTAAAATAGTGTATAAATATGAAAACTGAGTTGTATTTAAACACTTAATTCTCAATTATATTTGTATTTAAATACTAAACAAAAATTATTATGGGTTTAAAGAAACAATATTTAAAAAGCAAACCGGTATGTAAAGTAACTTTTTCAATGGATAAAGATGCTGTATTAGGAGCCGAAAAAGTTGATTTATTAGGTGAATTTAATAATTGGAATACTGCAGAACCAATTGCTATGAAAAAATTAAAGAATGGATCATTTAAGGTTACAATTGATTTGCCGGCTGGAAATGAATTTCAATTCAAATATTTATTAGACGGTGAAAAATGGGTGAATGATGATAGTGCAGATAAATATGTAAATAGCGGATTAGGAGCTGAAGAAAATTCAGTTGTATTACTATAATACAATTATATATTGGTTAACATAAAAAAAGAGAATTTGAAGTCAAATTCTCTTTTTTTTACTACTAACTAAAAAAATCAAAAACATTACTTATTTCAATTAAGTAATGAAATATACGCCAAAAGTAAGTCTAAATAAGAGTATAATTTATGACTTTTATCATACTTAATTGTTTTTTTTAAAATTCTTTATTTAACAACCTGTTTTTAGATACTTTAGAATAAAATATTTAATTTTTTTATTTCAAAAGTTATTTTTAAGCACTGTATTTATTATTTCTATAAAATTTAAATTATCTTTGTACAAGTTAAATTAAATGTATATTTTACATTTAAAAATGTTTCAGAAAATAAAAATTTTACAATGAATACAGATTTACAAGATTACTCGCATAAACGATACAATATTTTAACTGGTGAATGGGTGTTGGTTTCTCCTCATAGAGCAAAACGACCTTGGCAAGGACAGAAAGAAACATTAAATAAAGAAGTAAGACCTTCTTATGATGAAAGCTGTTATTTGTGTGCAGGAAATACAAGAATTAATGGTGAAGTAAATCCAGATTATAAAGGTTCGTTTGTTTTTACCAACGATTTTGCTGCATTGCAAAAAGATTCTAAGTCTTTTAGTATAAATGATGGTTTATTAAAAGCAGAAAGTGAAACTGGTATTTGTAAAGTAATTTGTTTTAGTCCAGACCATTCAAAAAGTTTAGCTGAAATGTCTATAGACGCTATAGAAAAAGTTGTTGATACTTGGAAAAACGAGTACGAACTTTTAGGGAAGGAAGAAAATATAAATTACGTTCAAATTTTTGAAAATAAAGGATCTGTAATGGGATGTAGTAATCCACATCCACATGGACAAATTTGGAGTCAATCTTCTTTACCTAACGAGGTGTTTAAAAAAGATGTTAAGCAATTAGAATATTTTCAACAAAATAATAGAACTATTTTAGAAGATTATGTAAAACAAGAGCTGGCTCTTAAAGAAAGAATTATTTTTGAGAATGATGCTTTTGTAGTGTTAGTTCCGTTTTGGGCAGTTTGGCCATTTGAAGCTATGATTTTACCAAAAAAAGCACAAAAAAATATAAGTTGTTTAAACGAAGAAGAAGGTAAGCAATTTGCTGAAGCAATTTCGGTTTTAACAAAAGCATACGATAAATTATTTGATTGTTCTTTTCCATATTCTAGTGGAATTCACCAAGCGCCTACAAATAATGAAGATAATAATCATTGGCATTGGCATATGAGTTTTTATCCACCATTATTAAGAAGTGCAACGGTTAAGAAGTTTATGGTTGGATACGAAATGTTTGGTTCTCCACAAAGAGATATTACCGCAGAAATTGCTGCTCAAAGATTAAGAGAATTATAAGAAGTTTAGTTTATATTATTTTTTATTATATCAAAAAAGGATTAAATCTTAAGATTTAATCCTTTTTTTGCATTCTTAATTAGCTTTTAAATTAAAAAACAGTGTGTTTTCAACTTAAAATTTATAACTTAATTTACTTAGTTTAATAAAATCATCTTTTGTTTTATTATTAAAAGGAACTAAATAAAATTGATAATTCTGTTTAGTATTACCCTTAATTAGATAGTAATCTTGTGGTTTAGCACCCCAACTATTATCTCCAGCAACACCTCTTTGTTCTAAATCAATATTTAATTGTATTAAATCTTGTTCTTTAATATCTATTGTATGTTTAGATGTGTTAATTGCTGGAATACCATCAATTCTAAATTCTGGTTCAATATCTTGTGTCTTTCCGTAAACAAGTCCTTCTGTAGTATCAAAATCTTCATTTGGCATATGTAGTGCACTCATACCAAATCCCTTAGATATATTTTTTGAAACTACTAATAAACCGTTGTTATTTGTATCAGAAAAAGCAGCCCAACGTACATCTGTTTTATATCCATTTTCTTGTGGGCGAATGTATGGAACGTATTGATCTTTTACTTTAGAGCTATATAAATCTATAAATGCAGATGCTTTTCTATCTATATAGTTTTCCCAAGGGCCACGACCGTAATAATTCATATTTTCATATTTTTTTGGTAATTGCATACGCATTCCTATACGTGGAATATCTCCTTTGTAAGTTGTTTCATTTAAGGTATTGTCAACTAAAATAACTCCATCACCATTTATAGCATAAGACGAATTAAAAGTAGTTTCAACTCCAGGAAGCTTATAATCTATTGTAACTTTAATACTATTATTAGCTCCTTTTGAAGTTTCAAAATTTGTTACTTTGGCAAATAATGACGCTTTTTTCCATTCAATATTGTTTGCTTGCATTCTATTACCAAAATCATTGTCTGTTGGTGCACGCCAAAAGTTTGGTTTTGGACCATTACCATCTTTTATAAGTTGGTTACCTTTGTATGTGTAAGATGTAATAATTCCATTTTCTTTATTAAAAATAATGGTAACATCTTCATTAGAAATAGTTAAATTTCCATCAGAATCTTTAACAGTAAGTGTATTGTTTGAATAAACTTCCTTAGTATTTTGTTTGAATTTATTTGTTAACATAATTTGCTCATGTGCAACTTCAAACCCAGCAGGAAGTAGGCTCCAAGTTTCTTTTGTAGTTGCTGAAATTTCAACAAAATATTCGGTATTTTCTTTATAATCTACACCATTTAAACTTATTCTAATAAGCTTTCCTGTATGAGTTTCAACAGGAATGCTACCAATATTTATAGATTTTAAAATAGTACCATCAGCTTTAATCTGTGCACTAATGTTAAATTGATCTAAGTTTGTAAAATCGTATAGGTTTTCTACTAATATTCTTATTTCGTTGTGTTTATTAATTCCTTTATTTTTGAAATTAATAAATTCGTGTGCTTTTTTTACTTCATATAAACCAGGTTGTGGAGTACGATCTGGAAAAACAATTCCATTATTTAAAAAGGTGTCATCTGAAGGCATATTTTCACCATAATCTCCACCATAAGCATAATAACGCTCTCCTTTCTCATTAGTTTTCCATATAGATTGATCTACCCAATCCCAAATAAAACCACCTTGTAAATTGTCGTATTGTTCAATAATATCCCAATAATCTTGAAAGTTACCTGTGCTATTTCCCATTGCATGAGCATATTCACTTGGAATAAAAGGTCTGTCTGTTTTAGATTTTCCAATGGCTTCAAAAGTTGCAGGAGATGGGTATTGTGGTACAATTATATCTGTGTTAGTATCCATGTCAAATAAACTACCATCGTAGTCTTTATATGGTCGTTCGTATTGTACAGGTCGTTTAGTTTTATCAGAAGCTTTAATAGCATCGTATCCAGCAAAAAAGTTCACTCCATTTCCAGCTTCATTACCCATAGACCAAATAATTACTGAAGGATGGTTTTTATCGCGTTTTACCATTCTAACCATTCTGTCGACATGGGCTAATTCCCAGCTTTCTTTTTTTGCTAGAGAGTGTTTTCCGTAGTACATTCCGTGCGATTCTATATTTGCTTCATCAACAACATATATTCCATAAATATCACATAATTCGTAAAATCTTCGTTGTTGAGGGTAATGGCTTAAACGTACTGCATTAATGTTATTTTCTTTCCAAAGTTTAATGTCTTTTATTATTTGTTCTTCAGGTACAACATGTCCGGTTTCAGGATTGGCTTCCTGAGTATTTACACCTTTTAAAGTAATACGTTGGCCGTTTACTAAAAGCAATCCGTTTTTAATTTCAACAGATCTAAATCCAATTTTAGTAGGAATTACTTCTAAAACCTTCCCTTTTTTATCTTTTAATTCTAAAATTAAAGTATATAGGTTTGGATGTTCTGCGCTCCATTGTTTTACTTGTGGAATTTCAGCTTTAAAATTTACTTGATTGTTACTAGAAGCATTTACTGAAGTTTTTACATTCTCTGAAGTAATTATTTGTTGATTTTCATCTAATAATTGATAGCTAACTTGTATGTTTTGCTTTTTTAAAAAATGATTTTTTAAAGAAACTGTTAGGTCAAGTAAACCATTTTCATAGGCTTTATCTAATGTTGAAGCAACTTCAAAATCATTAATTCTTACTTTTGGTTGCGCATAAATATAAACACTTCGTTCTATACCGCTAATTCTCCAAAAGTCTTGACATTCTAAATAACTACCATCTGTCCATCTAAAAATTTGAATAGCAATAGTGTTTTTCCCAGGTTTTAAAGCTTTAGAAATATTAAATTCTGCAGGTAATTTACTTCCTTGAGAATATCCGATATATTGTCCGTTTAACCAAACAAATCCACCCGATTTCATAGCTCCAATCTGTAAAAAAACTTCTTTATCGTTCCAATTAGCATCAACAGTGAAATCTCTTCTATAAGAACCAACAGGGTTATAACTGTTTGGAACATTTCCTGGGTCAGCAGGGTAAATACCATCTATTAATTCCATATCATCTGCAACCATAGCTTTGTGATCTGCAAATTCATATTGATGATTTACATAAATAGGGGTTCCATAACCTTCAACTTCCCAATTTGAAGGAACTTTAATGGTATTCCAATCAGAAATATTTTCTGAAGGATTCATAAAAGTTGTAGGTCTATCTTTTGGAGATTTTACCCAATTAAATTTCCAATCACCATCTAATAACTGAAAATAAGTATTGGATATATTTTCGTTTAAAGCATCTTTGTAATTAGAATATGAGGTGAAAGAAGCACGTGCATCTAATTTGTTTTCACTGATTACAGTTTCATTTTCAATATAATATTTGTAGTCCGTAATAGGGGCTTTTTGTTGTCCAAATGAGTTTAGTGTAACTAAGAGAAATAGTAGGAGTTTAGTTGTTTTTTTCATTAGATTTAGTTTAGTTTCAGTTATTTTAATTTTTTTAGGGTAAATAAATGTCTAAAATACAATTATTTTTTGAATTAAAAGGGTAAATAAATGTCTAAAATACAATTATTTTTTGAATTAAATATGATGTTATTAATGCGGCTAATTGATTTACAAATTTGATTATAGGTTATCTGAAATTTTATTTTTAGCTAAAATAAATGGTAGATTTTCTGATGGTTAATTTTTAATAACTACTATTTATTTAATGTTTAAATCAGTAAATTAATAAAAGTTTCTATAAGTTAAGATTTTTACAATTTATTTTAAAATAGTAAATAGGTTAATAAAAAGAAAGATTCTTAGTTGGTTAAAAGGGGAGAGGGTGGATTAAATAAAAAAGCAACTACCTGTATGTTAGATAGTTGCTTTTTTGAATTGTGACCTCGACAGGATTCAAACTTATCAGTTGAGTGCCTTATTTTATAAGGGAATTCCTGCTCCTTGTATATTTTGTTGACCGATTTGTTGACCTAACCTTTGATATCCATTGATTGGTTTTAACTTTCAATCTTAATATCAAATATACAATTTTATCATCATTAAATAAACACAAATAGCATTAAATACTATGATACTTTTTGTAAATATTCATTTACAATTTCTAGATCAATACCACTGTATTCTGCAAATTCTTCTGAAGTAATAAACTGGTGCTTTTGTTTCCCGAAGTGATCTTTAATTTTATTTAGGAGCTTACGACCATAGCGTTCACTTCTACCAGTGATGCACTGAATGTCTTTTGGGTATATGCAAGCTCTTACTATTTTCATTGTTTTCATACACTATCCATACTTTACCCTAGGAGTATCTATGCTTTATCTATACACCTAATTCGGAAGAAAAAACGGGTTTCGGAATGAATGGATACTTGTTTTTTAATTCTTTTATAAATATAACTTCATTTGTTGAGAATTAAAAATTTTATATAATTATGGCTAGACAAAACGGCATTATTAAGTTAAAAGGAACTATCGGAGATATTTCTTTTTACAAAACAAGTGATGGGCATTTGGCCCGTGAAAAAGGTGGTGTGGATGCATCACGAATTAAAAATGATCCTGCGTTTCAAAGAACGCGTGAAAACGGTTCTGAATTTGGAAGAGCTGGTAAAGGTGGTAAAGTATTACGTAATGCGATTCGTGTGTTGTTGCAAAATGCAAAGGACAAAAGAGTGGTTAGTAGATTGACTACTGACTTATTGAAAGTGGTAAAAACAGATGCTACCAACGAAAGAGGTTTAAGAACCATTGAAGATGGTGATTTAAGTCTTTTAAAGGGCTTTGATTTTAATACGAACGGAAAGCTAGGTGCAACTTTGTTTGCTCCTTACACTGCAAGTTATGACAGAGCTTTGGGTGATGTTGTAGTTGATATTGCAGCTTTTGCTCCTGCTATTCGTATTGCTGCACCTTCAGGAACTACGCATTTTAAAGTAGTGACTGGTGCTGCTGAATTGGATTTTGCAGGAGAAACCTCAGCTTTTGAAAATGATGAGACTGCTGTTTTACCTTATGACAGTACAATGGGAGCTGCTATTAGTTTAGCAACTACGGTACCTGCAAATTCAACAAACCCAGTTGTTATTGTATTGGGTGTTGAGTTTTATCAAGAGGTAAATGGGCAAATGTATCCGTTGAAAAACGGTTCTTACAATGCTTTATCTGTTATTGAAGTTGATCAGGCTTAATGGAGTTTTTACTGCATAGAACCTATTTTAAAGAGGGTACCAATGGTGCCCTCTTTTACAAAAACCATTTTATGGGTTTTGTGATTGAATTGCCTTGGTTTGAAAATAAGAAACAAGTTTCCTGTATTCCAGAAGGTGAATATATTTTGAAACCGAGATTTTCTGAAAAGTTTAAACATCATTTACAACTTGAAAATGTTCCTGGCAGAAGCTTGATATTGATTCATCCTGCCAATGATGCACGAACAGAATTAAAAGGTTGTTTGGCTCCTGTAGGACACCTCAACGGTATTGGAAAGGGATTGTATTCAAGGCCCTTGTTTCAAAAAATACTTTCGTATTGCCATCAGGCATTTGAACGAAAAGAAAAAGTAACACTTAACATTAAATCTTAAAAAACATCTATTATGAAAATTACTGAACGTTATAAAACAACAACGCCAAGCTTTTTTAAAAAGCTTAGAAATATAGGTATTGCATTGGCCGCTACTGGTGGTGCTATTATTGCAGCACCAGTTGCTATGCCTGCAATTATTGTAACTATTGCCACTTATTTAACGGTTGCCGGAACGGTGGCAACTGCGGTGAGTCAGGCGGTGGTTTCTGATAATGACGAGGTCCTTGACAAAGACTTAAACGAAGACAAAGACTTAGACGAAAACTTAAACAAAAACGAAGACAAAGACCTTGACTAAGACGAAGTGATGAATAATACAAATATACAAGTACGCTCTGGGGTTGTGGGAGGTACGTTGCTTTCCACTCTATTTAATATTAGCATACACGATGTGGTTTTTACCGTTGTTATGGCTGTTATTGGAGCGGTTGTAAGTTTTATTGTTTCTTGTTTGTTGCGGAAGTTGTTTTCTAAAAAATAAAGCCTAGCTATTTTTAGCCAGGCTTTTTTTTAACGGGTTAGAATATGAAAAGTAGCGGGTTTGAAAACGCACTTTTCAGATGCTTAAAATTAATGTATTTTTGTGTCGTAAATATCATATTTACAATAATTTACCTATTTTTATATGCATTTTTAGCCACTGGCATTATGCTTTTTCTACTAATTCTTTTCCGCTAAATGTTCCATATGGTTTTCCCGAAAACTCACCCTTTTTGTAGAAATCAACTAAGACCTTGATTGTTAAATCAATATCTGTTTCATTTTCAATTAACAGTTTACCACCTTTCTTTTTTAATATTCCTCCATATTTATGAGCAATATCAATCATCCTATCTAATGAATTTTCATTAAGATTGTTATAGTTGTTTGTCTTTTTTAATCTTACCAATTTTTTATGAATCGCAGGAGTTTCTTTAATCTGTGTTTTTAATAATTCCATACCCTCAAACATATTTGTTTCGAGTAATTCATTTGCTACTTTTTCAGCGTGATCTTTAAATTCTTCTGTTAAACAAGTTATTTGTTCGAATTGTGTTTTTTGAAATATATAAAATATATCATTAAAAAATAAACAATCTATTTTTTCATCAAGTGTTATAGTTTCACCTTTTAGTAATTCAAGTTTACTACTTTGCGTGTTAAATTTAGTTCTAAATGACCCTAAAAATTTTCTCTTAGAATTTTCTTCTTCATCTATTGCCACTTTTCCTCTTAGAATTTTTCTAAAAGAATAAATCCATTTGTTTTCACTATCAAAAAAACCAACTGAATAAGCCCAAAGTTCTTGAGTAGAAACAATATCAGTTAAATTATCAATTTTTGGAATTTCAGATTTATTTGAAAGACGATTTTCAACAATATTTGTAAATGACATTGCTTTATTCGTAGTGTCATAAGTGAATATTTGATGAGTGTCATCAGATATTGCCTCATATTCTGTAGTCTCTAATTTTTTTCTGTTAATATAGTTTAATTGTCTAACAGTTAAGCTGTGTAAATGGTTTTGAATTTCATTATCTACATCAACTTGGTAGATTTGAAAATCATATTTATCTAATACTTTGTCTCTTTTTTTAATATTTGGTTTTAAGACTCTTGTTATAAAGTATAAGTGAGAATTTTCAACGGGTAATTCTTCAATTTTTTCTAAAAAAGTTTCTATCATTTTGCAATATTTTTTGAGTAATACATTTTGTTTCCGATTTGGTATAGTTTAACACTATCGTCTTCTTGTAAATATTTATTTTTTGTAATTATCATTCCGTTTTTGATTTTTCCGTTCTCCTCAAATTCAAAGTCAAAAATGGCATATTTTAAATTCATAACGGGATTTATTAGTAATAGTGAAGAATTTATATAAATTCTATAAATAATTATTATAATAAATAGTACAGAAATTAATTCAAACCAAGAATCAAATTTTTGAAATGCAAAAGGAATAATGTAAGTTGCGATGTAACTAATCGCTTCACTATTTTTATTTTTGATATTTGTTACAACCGATGGAAAACCATTATTTGAAGCTTTATCGATATTTGAAAAAGTCAATTGAGCTCCCCAATAACCATAAGCTCCAATAACTATCAGGATTGCTGATAAACCAAATTTTTCAATAAAATTATTAATTGAATTAAAAGTAAATCCACCCCAAACTAAATCTGAAAAATTTATATAAAATTGTTTGAATATTATCAATATAAATAATGGCAAATATGAAGTTACAAACAAAGAAAACTGTGCTCTACTTTCTAAATTATTTGTTTTTTTTATAGTCATTTTTTTCTTTTCGGCTTGTGGCTAACGTGTTTATGTATGGTTAGTTGCGTGGTTTAAGCACTAAAGTTAGCAAATAAATCACAGATAGAAAGTCCGAGAGGACTTTCGTAAGTAGGCTAGAACCTTGTAATTAATTATACACGGAGTTACCACACGTTTTTTATCATTAATCCAATTATAATTATTGGCGGTAAAATTATTAAAACGTGATAAATCAGACTTGTCTTTAAATAGTAATCAGCTTTAATCTTAAAAACAGACCAATCACTCAATTCGTGATATTCCGCTTTAGTTGCTTTAAACATATTATGGTCAATTGGATGATGATTTTCGTGTCTTTCCAAAATCCGTTCATACTTTCTAGATATTTTTTCCGCAAAATCTTTCTTTTCTTTCAGATTTGGTTTGTCAGTCAGAGTTTTAAAAATCCGCAAGTCATTATATAAACTTGAAAGTTCAAGTCCGCAATTATGGAATTGTTTTGCTTTGGTGCTAAAATCTTTAGCGTTTTCTATTTGTCCAAAAACTAAAAGTAGAATTGATAAACAAGTTATTGAATATGCAATTAGATTTTCATCAATATTTTCAGTCGAGTAGATGTTATAAACTGATAAAAGTCCAACTGCTATCAGATAAACCGATAACATACTTGTACATAAATTAGATAAATCTGCAATTTTTAGAAGTCTTTTATTCGCATTAAATCGGCTTCCTTTCGTAGACCAAATTTTATAGTTAAGTTCTTCAATAAATGTCTTGTCTAAATAATCTTTATATGATTTTTTCTTTTCTAATGATGGTTTATTATTTTTCAATTCTTTTTAATCTATTGGTTATATCTATTTCATACTGCTCAAGTAACTGTTGATTGTTAATAGCAACTTTTACGTCACTTTTAATCACTTTCAATTCGTTAATTATTCCATCAAGTTTACTATCCAAAATTGTTTGATTCTTAACTATTCTTTGGTATTGGTCGTCTGTCATAGGTGTTCGCTTTAATGTGTGGTTACGAGTTTTTATAAGATTTGTGCGACTTAAAAATCGGAGATTTTTCGGTTGAAGCAAATCGTTTGTTGAATGTTTGTCGGTTTGTACTAGTTCAAATTTAAGCATAAATTTTATGAGGTGTTGTAAAATGTAGCTTTTCAATCTAGTGCTAAAATCGTACTGATTCAATTCTCAAATCCTCTTAAATTGGAAAATGTGAAAGATTCTCGATTTAGTTACTATTTTGTCAATTTGGTTTTATTTGACAAAAGTATGTTCTAAAATGCGAGTTTCTCCATTATAAACAATAGTCCATTTAAAAGTAACACCATAAAAAACGTAAAGGAAATTTTTTCCATCTAACCATTCTCCTCCATTTTTTGGAACGGTTATAAAATCGTTTTTGTAATTTTTAGAGTATAAAACATCTCCGTTTTTTGCGGTAACTTCTAAGCTACGTACATTAAAATCAACATCATTATTATTATTTGTGATAACTGAAAATACAGAGCCTGAAAAAATAATTAATTCAGGTTCGTAATTTTCAGTTGAAAATGATAATTTAACATTCTTTGCTATATCGTCAATTGTTAATTTAGGATCATCGTCCTTTGAGCAGTTTGTAAATAAGGTTATAATTGCGATTAGGAATAGTGTCTTTTTCATAGTTTATTTAGTTTAAAGTGATTTTAATTTTGAAAAAAAAGGCTAAGGTGGTTTTAATTAACAGTAAAATTATAACTTACATCGATATCGGAATTATCAACTATTATTTTTTTTGAATACACTTTACCCATAAAGCTAAGCACGTCTAAACCACTTCTGTTTTTAGACTGGATAACTACATAATATGTTCCATTCTCAACTTTTTTAAACGTAAACATTCCGAGACCGTTTGCAGTATTTGTTTTAACGTTTTTTGAGTTTGATAAGTCTATTAACGATTCAGCAGCTTTACGGCAATAAATATTCCACTCATCATCTGTAAGTGCCTTATTTTCCTGTAAATCATTTGTCCATTTTTCTAATTCCTTTTTTTTATCTTCAATCTTTTTATTAAATGGTTTTAAATCATCCACTATATTTTTATAATCTTCCTTATTCTTTTCTTGTAGATGCTTGTTTTTATTCTCTAATTTTTCTTTTTGTTTAATCAGCTTTTTATAGTCATTTTCTGAATTATATTCAGCTAAGCTTTTAATACAACTATTTGCTAAAAATCTTTTGCTGTTCATCAGCGAATAGTTTTTTAAGTTTTCGTAATTCTTAATCTTTGAAAACATTGTACTGTCAATTAGATAAACTTTAGAACCGACGTCTGCTTTATTTCCTTGATAATAATTGAATAAGTATGTTACTGTTCCTGAAACCTCATTTTGACTAAATACTTTAGTTGTATTTATAAAAATGATAATAGAAGCAATTAATAATAGTGCTTTTTTCATAATTTGTAATATTTATGTTAAAATTTAGAATTTTCTTTTATTACTTTGTTGTTTTTGTTATTACTCCTTTTATAATGTTCATTTCTCTAATTATTAATAAAATCAATCCGTTTTTTGAATTGTTAATCCGCTATATTTTACAACTAGTTATATCCAAACATTTATTAAGGTTTATCCGATGCTGTTTCTGGATAAACGTATGTTTGAGTTATTTTTGATTGTGCAATTTTTCAATGTACTAATTTAATAAAAAAGAGCTTCAAAAATATGATTGTCTCCAATTTAAAATGAATTTAAATATGGTTTAAATTTATTTGATGCTATTTTAGTTTTAAAATTTGGAGGAGAGACCCTGAATCAAGTTCAGGGTTACGTTTCGAAATGTATACGTTTTACTTTTAGATTTTCTTTTTTTGCTAAGTCAATCATATTTTTGGTCCCTTTACTTTTTCCATCCCAAAAGGCTATTAAGGCATCGGCATATTTTGCCATTTGTTGGTTGCGTTTTGGTCCTGCAGCTCTTCTGAATTTTTTCCAGTCTGCAGGGAATTGTTTTATAGGGAATCCTTTTTCAGTGGCGTATTGTTCTCCAAGTTTGTCGGCTCCTCTGTAATAGGCTCCACTTACGATTTCAATATTGTTTTGATCCTGGAGGAATTGGTCGCACACCTCCTTTAGTTTTTTGTAGTCGGAGAAGGTTCTACTTCCGGCTATAATTAGTTTCATAGTTGTTTGTTCATTTTTACTCATTCCTTTTTTTTTTTTAACTGAAATCGTGATGTGCTTCGCAGTTGTCTTGACACAAAAACGAACCAAAAAAGTCAAGACTGATTTTAATTTCTTTGAATTCTAGCATTTTATCCGCTATCGTATCCAGACCGCTGCGCTCTTTGGATACTTAGCCGCTCCTAAAACTTGAATTACTACAGAAATTTAAATAGGTCGTATTGTAAATAATTGATTTATAGATTATTTAAGACCTCAACAACACAATTTTTAATTGTGAGATTGCAGCTAATTGTTGTTTTAGGTTTGCTTCAAAAGCATTGATTTTTTTTAGCTTTTCAACTTTGATTTTCCATTGCTGCTCTTGGTTGTTTTGCAAGGCTGTATTGATTACTTTTTTAGCATCTGAAATACAAATGAATGGGATAACACTTCCTTTTAAATAATAGCTGAAGAATCGACCAATTTTAAGAGATAGACATAGGTAATACAATGACTCCCGGGTTGCTTCAGAATTAGTTGTAATTACAAAGCAGTTTGGGCAAGGCTGCTCTAGTGGCTTGCCACTGTTCAAGCCTTTAGATAGGATAAAAAAATGAGGTACGCAGTAGGTTCTTCCTACCTGGTGGGTTTTGATTTCAAAATTTGACATAGTTCACGATTTAAAATTATATGCGCTACCGCGCACGTAATTTTTTCGGAACAAAAAGAAAAAAGAAAGCAAGCTTTATGGTTGTGAGGCAAAGGCTGTCAAGGTTTTTGAGAAAAATACAACCTATATATAATGCTTTAATAAAAACTTAAATATTGTGAGGTGGAGGTTTTTTTCAAAACCCGTAGGGCTTGACCTTTATAGCCTTAGTGCGGCTGGTGGAGGGAACAACCAATATTTGCTATGTTTTTTTATTTTACTACTTGCATCAACTTTTGTTTTTTTAGATTCGTTTATAACTTTTTAAATACAACTTTATTTCATATTTTATTTAGAAGTAATTTTGTAAAAACTTCAAAAATGAAACTCTTGAAACTTCATCATTCTACAAATTTGGAAATTTATTCTTCTGATACTTCAACAAGTATTAATTTACCTTTGGTTGATAGTGGTATTAGTGCAGGGTTTCCGAGTCCGGCTGATGATTTTTTAGATGCTGCTATTGATTTAAATAAAGAATTTGTAAAAAATCCAAGTACTACTTTTTATGGAAGAGTTAAAGGAGATAGTATGATTAATGCAGGTTTAAATAATGGCGATTTATTAATTATTGATAAGAGTTTAGAGCCTATTAATGATAAAATTGCTGTCTGCTTTATTGATGGAGAATTTACTGTAAAGCGTATAAACATTGACAAAAATTGTGTTTGGCTAGTAGCTGAAAATGAAAAATATAAACCTATAAGAGTTACTGAAGATAATGATTTTATTATTTGGGGTATTGTAACAACTGTTATTAAATCTGTTTAAATGTACGCATTGGTAGATTGTAATAACTTTTACGCATCGTGTGAACGTGTGTTTAGACCAAATTTGAGAAATCAACCTATTGTTGTTTTGTCGAATAATGATGGTTGTGTTATTGCAAGAAGTAATGAAGCCAAAGCGTTGGGCATTCCAATGGGCGCACCTGCATTTAAATTCAGAAGTACATTTGAAAAGAACAACATTCACGTATTTTCTTCAAACTATGCCTTGTATGGAGATATGAGTCATAGAGTTATGACTTTACTAGGTACTTATACACCAGATGTTGAAATTTATAGCATTGATGAAGCATTTTTACAGTTTAAAGGTTTTGACAAACATTTTGATTTACAAACCTATGCTGAATCTATTAAACGTACTGTTGACAAAGGAACAGGCATTCCAATTAGTATTGGAATTGCACCTACAAAAGCACTTTCAAAAGTAGCTAATAGAATCGCTAAAAAGTTTCCAAAACAAACCAAAGGTGTGTATATTATTGATTCAGAAGAAAAAAGAATTAAAGCTTTGAAATGGTTAGCTGTTGAAGATGTTTGGGGTATTGGGAGGAAACATTCACAAAAACTTCACGCAAAAAATATTTTAACTGCATACCAGTTTACAAATTTACACGATGATGTTGTTAGAAAACAGATGAGTGTTGTTGGCTTACGTTTAAAACACGAATTGGAAGGCAAAGAAACTTTAGGTTTAGAAGTTATTCAAAAGAAAAAAGCAATTGCAACTACCAGAACTTTTGAAGGAATGTTAACTGATTTTGATAGTATCAAAGAACGCGTAAGTACCTTTGCTGTTAGTTGTGCTGAAAAGTTACGTAAACAAGGTAGCTGTTGCACTGTTGTTATGGTGTTTTTACATACTAATTACCATAGAAAGGATTTAGCTCAATATAGCAAGAACATCGTTATTAAAACTCATTATCCAACTAATTCTAGCATTGATTTAATTAAATATGCTGTTGAGGGGTTGGAATATATTTATAAAGAAAATTATCACTACAAAAAAGCAGGTATTGTTGTTATGGGTATTGCACCTGAAACAAATAAACAAATGACTTTATTTACTAAAGAAAATGCGAAGCATTTGCCTTTAATGAAAAGTATTGATAAATTGAACAGAGAATTGGGAAGTCATAAAGTAAAGTTTGGTTCACAAAGTTTAGGACGAACTTGGAAAATGAAGCAAGAACAATTATCACCACGCTATACTACAAAATTAAAAGAGATCATTACTATTTATTAAAATGTGCTTTCATACATCACATACTAAAAAAGTTAAGAAAGTTGAAAATAGATTCAAGGTTCAATTGATTGATGATGGATTGAGAGAAACCTATGATACACCTCATTTTCATAATAATGGATTTGAACATTTAAACTCGTTGATTATACCTCAACAAAAAACAACACATTTAATACCCGCAACATGGGGTATTGTGCCACCTACCAAAAAAGTTAGTGAAGTAAAAGAGTACTACAAACAACAACTTAAATATGGTAGTGGCTTAAATGCTAGAAGTGAAAAGTTGTTTAATTATTGGTTGTATAAAAAATCTGCATTGACAAAACGTTGTATTATACCTGTAACTGGTTTTTTTGAACCTCACGAATACAATAAAAAAAAATATCCCATACATATTAAGCATAAAGATGACGCTATAATTGGCTTAGCGGGAATTTATACAGTTGTTGAAAATATTGTTACTTATACTATATTAACTAAAAATGCTAGTCCGTTGTTTAGTGAAATTCACAATAAGAAATTAAGACAACCTCTACTACTTTCTAAAGATTTGGAAAAGGAATGGTTAAATGCTTCTTTAACAGAAACAGATATAAAATTACTACTTAATGAAAGCTATAATGATACTGAATTAGATGCTTATGCTGTTTCCAAGGATTTGTTTAATTCTAGTGTCGATAGCAATAAAAGTTCAATTTTGGAACGAGATACGACTGTGAATATTTTTTTTTAGTAATGGGTTAAAAATTTGTTTTTAACCCATTGGGTGTTAGCAATAACTTATTGGTTTTTTGTAATAACAAAAATCAATGTGTTATGCGGTTGTATTTATTACTCTTTTTGCATTGATGAAAAAGAACCAAAAAATCTAGACTGCATAAAACCTCATTGAATTCTACATTTTACAACTTTCGTCGCCAGACCATTTCATTTTTTGGCTTACTCAAACGTTTGTAAAACTTGAATTACTACTTTAGTTTTCTAAGGTCGATGAGGATTGGAATAATATTTTGAAAATTAATATTAATCAGAATCTACACAGTATACTTAAGCAGGTAATTTGCGAAGCGTTAAAGCGAGCCGCCAGCGAGTTGAACGAGGGTGTTGGGGCAAAAGTACGTTGCCAACGGCATAAGTACGTGGAACAACTACGTGGCACACGCAAGGTTGGCGGAGTTTTTGCCTACTTTTTTATGTTTGAGTTTATGTGGTAGGAAAGACAAGGGCAAGGAATGGAGTGGTTTATTTACTTTATGTTCATTTTGACTTGATGTAAAACGAACCAAAAAATCAAGACTTATTAAAATTGCATTGAATATTATGTCATCTGCCAAAGCGCCATCTGGCTCATTCGCTAAAAATGTTCACTGAACATTTCCTTGACGCTCTGACCTGACGCCAGACCGCTGTTCTCTTTGGCTTACTCAAACGTTTCGATAACTTGTATTACTACTGCAATTTTAATAGGTCGATTTGGTGAGTTGGGTAACTAATAAAATTATTCTAATGTAAAAATAATATAACGAAATGGATTGCTCTTGTGCGGGTTTGCAATATGGTTTAATCCCGAGTGTTAGGGAGGGGTTAAATAATATGCAAAATGGATTTTTTAATTCTGAAGTAAGTACTGCAAAAACTGTGACAACCGTACCCCATAAGAGGGATTATTCCTTCTATTACATATTAAAAACACTATATTTTTTGTCTTTTGTAATTCTCATAACGAAGTTCCATTATCCTCTTATGGGGGTTGCCCGAAGTGAGCAGCAGGCGAGCGAAAATAGTTTAATAGCGGTTTGCCCCTAATACTATATATTTATACCTTATTGGGTTTTAGGGGCAAAAGATAGCTATGCGTGAGGAATACGTGTATTGTGTGTAATAAAATAAGTGAGTGTGCTACAATGAGCACCCGCTGGAGCACAAATTGTAGTGCTATGAACGGTAAGTACAAGGGGTTGAGAATTGGATTACGGTTTTAATTATGAGATTTTGGAACAAGTCCGGGATTAGGTTTTAAAGTTAAAAACCCTTGTAATTATATTTTATGGAACAAAATGGAGCGTATTGCGAACACCTTATTACCTGCACGAATGTTTGTGGTTTGTTTTGCTGTTTGTTATGGAAACGGATTTGTTGGGAGTTCGGGTTATAAAATCTTTTGAGGTTCTTTGAGGTAAACGGGTTTGTAACAAACTACTAAAACAGGCCTTTGCAATTGCTAAATCTGGATTAATATATGATAGAAACTATAAAAGTACTTTTGTGAAAAATTAATACATTTTTACTTGTTTTTTATCACAGTACTTTGTTGTAAGTAGTTTTTTGTAGTGATTTTTTTGTTCCGACTTCAGTTATATATGCAATCTCATTACCCGATAAAAATTGCTTATTAATTTCTAAATTCAATTTTTCCTTTTTTGCATTAATAGTGTTTTTTCCTATTTCAGTTAAATTTAATTTAAGAAGGTTTTCAATTATTCCTATACTCGAATTAAGTAGTAATTCAAGTTTATTATATTCTATTTGTTTTGAGTGATATTTTAGTTGTTTTTCATAATCTGCTAACATAAATTCTAACTTTTCTTTAATTTCATTTATAGAATAACTTTCCAAAGCAACTTCATTTATCCAATTATTTAGCTTAAGGTATTTATGTTTCAAGTCTTCATCAGATTTGATTTCTATAATTTGATTCCATTCAGTTTGATATTTTAAAGATGGAAATTTATTAAGTGTTAAGTTTATAACTTTTGATTTATTTGATATAAATTTTTTATTAAAGCTTAAATTTTGTGGATAAAAGACAATAGGTGTAGTTTCAAAAACTCCTTCATAATTTGTAATGAAACTTAAAAATAGAGAATGTAAATCACTAATTTCTGTAGAGGAAGTAAATACTCTTTCCAGTCTGTTTTGAATATTATTTGCAAAATCAGCGTTTAATAATTCATTCCTTTCGTTGATTAATTCTGTGATTTTTATTTGTAAGATTTTTAACTGTTCGGAATTTGAAATTTTATGCATATTTGAACAATTTGAAATTTCAATTCTTTCAAACTCCTTTAGTAAATTTTTTTTTGATAAGAATTCAATTTCTTTCATTTTCCCCTCAAACATGTTTCCTGTTCTATCACACATTGTTTTTGAGATTAACTCTGCAAAAGGTAAAATTGATTCTAATTGTAAAGGGTCATATCTGATTTCATCAAAGAACAAAAAATCTGATTTTAAACTTGAAGAATTAAGGAAGTAAAGCATATCAAAATTTTTTATTCCAATTTTTTTCATTTTTCTGGTTTTTAGCGATTTTGGTAAATTACCTATAACGAGTTTTTATATGATTTGTGCGCCTAAAAATCGGAGATTTTTCGGTGGTAGCAAATCGTTAGTTGAATGTTTGTCAGTTCGTATTTATTTTAAATATAAGCATAAATTATATGAGGTGTTGCCTGTAGTACTTTTATGCTACTTTAAATTCTCCCTCGTTCATTTCTATACTAAATTTCACATTAGCTTTCAGAGCTTTAAATACTTTCAATATTGTCTCAATTGTAACATTTCTCGTATTTCTCTCAAGTTTTGATATTTGAGATTTTTGTACTCCAATTAAATCTCCCAATTGTTCTTGAGTTAAATGTCTTTCTTTTCGTACAGATTTTATCATATCTCCAAGAATCTCAATCTTTAAATCAAACTCATATTTGTCTCTTTCAATTGTTCCAACTTCTCCAAGATGTTTATCTTTAAGTTGGTTTAAACTCATCATTTTTATTTTTTTAGTAGTTTCCATTTTCTAATATTTTTTTTGATTAAAATATTCCATTCTTAATTTTTCAGCTTTATCAATATCTCCTTTCGGAACTTTACTCACTTTTTTAATAATTCCGTGAGTTGATATTACTAACGTTTCAGTTTTCTCTGTTTTGTCCCAAAAAGCAAAAAGTCTAATTTGAACTCCGTTATACTTTGTTCTAAATTCCCAAATTTCATCTTTTAGTTTTTTAAATAGTTTAGGATCATTTATCAATTTTGCTTTGTCAATATTGTAAAATATTTTCGTTCTCGTTTTTTTGTCTAAATTTTCCACAAACTCAATCGCTTGTTCTAAAAATATAACATCAAATTTAGGTTTCATTCCTTTTCTTACTATTTAGACGACAAAGTTAGTGAAAAGTTTCAATATATGGAAACTATTTTGTGTTTTGCGATTTTCAATCGTATTACAGGCAACTTGTTATATGCTTCATTTATATTGGTTTATCTGTATTCTACTTTGGGATAAACATGGGTTTTAGTTGAGTTATTCAAATATAAAAATAACATTTTTATAATGATGAAGTTTTGTACTAAACTTTATTATGGAACCGGATTTAAGAGAGCGCAAAGGCAAAGATAAATGCTGACCATAGGAAAGCTTTTATGCGGTGAATTGAAAGCTGTATGTAGTGTAATGCAATGGAACGGAATACTGCTGGAGATAATAGGGTAAGTTTTTTATTTATTGACCATTATTATCATTAATTAATTCTCTCCACTCTTCTGGTAATATTTCGTTTTTATAATAACTATGAGCCAAATATCTAATGCAGGAAAGACCTAATTTATCTGTTTTGTATAAATTAGGTAATGCTTTTTTCTTCAATACTGATTTTTTAAAAAGGCGGTAATCAGCTTGGTTTTTAAGTAATTTTAATCCTTCTTGATCTCTTTCAATACAATCCACATAATATTCACTGTGTAAATTTTTTTCAAATAGTAATTGCTCAACATTATATTTGGCAGCATCAATAGAGACTATTTGCAAACTTAAACCTTCATCTACAAATGATAAGATTTCATTGAATAAATCTTCTGAATTAAATATTAAAGTTATTTCTAATAATATTGCAAGTAGAATTGAAGAGCTGTCACAATATTCTTCTGGTTTGATTCCAGTGGCAACAAATTCAATTATTGGGTCAATTCTGTTGTACAGTTCAGGTTGTCTATCGTGTCTTATTTTTTCTATTCTTAAATTTGAAATTGTAAGTTGAAAATAACCAGCAAGAAAGTTAACATCTTTTTGTCTTAAGCATTTTTTATCGGAAAAGAATAAAAATAGTTGTGTAATAGGTATAGAATGATTGTCAAAAATAGGACGATTGAAACCACTATTATTATTTATCAGCTCAATGATTAAGTCCTTCTGTTTGTTTTTAAGACGTTCAATTTTCTTTGATTCAAATATGGTATTTCTTAATCTACAATAATAAATTATGTCGTCTAAATATTCAAAACACCTTAAAGGATATCCGATTTTTTCGTAGAAAGCACCATATTCAGAGAACAAACCATTTTCGATTTTTGCAATAGAAAAAGTTTTTTGAAAATATTTGTCAAATATTTCGAACTGACCTTTAAGTAATTTCTTAAATTCTTTGACGACCGGTTTTTTGTCTTGTAAGTTATTTTCTAAAATCCAATGCCAAGTTTCTAGAATCAAAAATTTAGAACATTCCTTAGCAGGTACTAAATAATTATTTTCTTTGCTATAATGAAAGATTATAGAATTTAAAAGGTTTAGAGTTGCAAAAAGCTTTTTAAATGCTCTACTTTTTATGTTTTCAACCTTATTGAACTGAATAGTAACTAACTCTTTAAATTCTAAATAATCGTTATCTGGGGAATCTAAAAAGGCTAAAGTTTTTTTTAACAACCTATTACTTGCATCATCCGAAAGCAAATATTCATTAAATAAATATTTACTGAAAAGATCTGTTAGTAGGTAAATATCCCAGCGTTCAAATTCACCATTTTTAAATTCTTTGGTAATAAAACCTTCAAAAGTATTTCTAAAATTTGTTTTTAAAACTCCATTATGTACAATTACTATTTTTATAGGTAAACTATTGAATTCAGGAATACTAGAATCATTAAATGAACTATGCTTAGCTTCAATAATTGATTCTCTAATTCCGTCAGATTTTGAGAAATTAGTAATTGTTATATCTCTATCGGAATATCCTTTTAATTCAAAGTACCACTTGTGCTTGATTCCATTTTCATCCTTACCAATAGCAATAATATCTTTTCCGTATTGTGATTGTCCTTTTGATTCTTTTGCTGTTTGAATAATTCTAAACCCCATAAGATTTAAAAGAATTGGAAATAGATAATCTAATTCTGAATCTTCTTTTAATGAAGCTAGATATTCACGAACTATTATACTATTGCTATTCATCCTCAAGAAAGCTTTTAATTTCTAAAAATTCTTCATCTGTCCAATCTTGTCTAATTGAAAATCCTTTTTCAAGTTCAAATCTATTTGGATTTATAAAGTAACTTCTTGGCATAGTAAAACTAGTTCCAACTTTTCCTAATTGTGAAATTTCTTTGTTCTCTCCAAATCGCCAACCTCCACCTTTTGATAGTTTTATAGTATTTGCTCCCAAAAAAGAAAGAAAGCTATTTTCCTTAGCTCCTTTATCTACTGTTTTACTCATATTTTTATAAAATACTTCGTTAAAATGTTTTATGTATTTATAATGGATATGGTATGGATTTAATTCTAAAACGGAATTCTTTATATCAATATTTTCACCATAATAATTCTCATTATATTTTTTAATCCTTTCCGTCACTAAAATATAATCAGGATTATCTTTGTTAAGATTTTCTTCCAATACCTTAGTAACCAGACCTCCATAGTCTTCTGATATTTCTTCTAGTTTACATAAAAAACTTTCTTTAATTAATTCACTTTTTGAATCAATTAAAGGAAGTAAAGCTATAAGTCTATTTTTAGGTTCGTGAAAGTCTTGAGTTAATGACATCCACAATTTATATTGTGAAATATAAGATAGTTCTAAAACGTTAAATGTAAAACGATAAGGGTTTTGTTTTGATAATTGATTAAATATCTCAATACCAGTCGCTCTTTTACTAGCTTGATTACTAGTTAAAAGATCTAATGTAAATTTGTCTAGTTCAATTTTATCTACAGAATGTAAATACGAACCAAAACGTTTAATAAATTTTTCAAAAGGCTTCTTTCTAATTAAGCTAAGCACAACACTTTTAAAAGAGTCAAATTCTTTTAAATGCCAAAATACATTACTTATTGGATTTATATATTTTTCAATTGAAAAGTAATCTTGATTTATTAGTTTGATAACAATTTCTGTTTTCTCTTTATTGTAATCATTTAGATGACTTAAATTACTTATAATATAGTAAGCTGCTTTTTCATTTTTAATAAATGATTTTAATTCTTTAAAACAAAAGATGTGATATTTTGTATTGTTGGATTTTAGAATTGAAAATATAAGTGATAAAATTGAACTAATTAATAAATCCTCTTTGTTGTATTTATTAATTAGTTTGATAAATAATTTACATTCGATTTCTGTAATTTCTGAAATATTAGATAAGCCAAAGAAAATTGGATTTAGCTTATCATCTTTTTGTATAAAATCTAGTAAGATTGAGTTATAGAATTCAACTTTCTTGTTATCATAGAGCCCCGATACAATAGCAGATATAATAATTTCTTTGTCCTCATTTACTGATAATGATTTATTTAATAATTCTAAACCTAAACTATAGTCCGCTCTACATCTATTTTTAACTCCATTTAAAACAGTATTTAAATCAATATTAAAATCCGCATCACTTTTTATTAATTCTATCTGAGTCAACACATTATCAAAATAATCTGCACTTGTCAACTTTTTTTCATCATCTAATGCCATAGCGTAGCAATTTTTGAATTCTTATTTCTATTACAATTATTAGGTTAGCCTTTATTTTTTTTTAAGTTTTCAGCTTGTTCAAAAATATCGTGATAAACCTCATCACGTTCTACTGGTGGGTAACCGAATTCATCTAGCAATAAAATCAAACCGACTTTTAAAGCAGCTTTTATATCATCTCTTTTACTCCAATCAGGAAATTTAGCCTGAGCATTTACTAAGTCTTTTACTGCTTTTGATAACTCAATTAATTTATCATTGGGATATCTAAAATCATATTTAACACATAATTCTTTTAAAATATCATAAAAGGCTTTTTCTTCAAAGTCAATTCCTAATTCATCACCTGCCGAAAATTCTTTGTGTACCTCCCAAATTAAATTGGTTAATTGTTCTGCCATTTCTTCATACACTTCACTTTTTAAAACATCATCATCTTTTCTTTCATTATAGCGTTCTACTAATGATTGCATTTTTTTTGAGAAGTCAATCCCTTTAAGCTTATTGACTTTTTTCATTTCTCCAATTGCTTTTGCTAACAATTGTTGTAATAGTTTAATCTTTGTATTTGGTAATTTTATTTTATCAATTTTGGCTAAATAAGTCTCATCAAAAATATCTTGTTCTGTTCCTGCTTCTTCACCTAGTTTAAATATTTCTTGAACTCCATCACTTTCTAATGCCTTTTTAATCATTTCTCTAACCTTGGCATTCATTTGTGCTGTATCTGGAGCATTACCTTTTGTAAGTTTGAATACGATTGAACGCACTGCTAAATAAAAATGTGTATCATCTCTTTCAGTTTGTGTTAATTGATGACTACCGGCACAAATATCATAAGCTGCTTTTAATCTTTTTACCAATCCCATAAAACGTACTTCTAATTCTTTTGTAAGTTGTACATATTCAGCGGCATTATTTAAGGTGTTTAATTGCTCTAAAGCTGAACCTTTAAAATATTTGGTACTATTAAACTTGTGGAATATTTTAGCTAGCAAGTCTAAATGATTTCTAACGATAACAAGTGATTCATTTATGTCTTCAAAATTTTCTTTTTCTCCTTTATTGTATTTAGCTAACGCAAGGTTCATTTGTTTTTTGATTCCGATATAATCTACTACTAAACCTTTGTTTTTACCTTTGAATTTTCTGTTTACTCTAGATATGGTTTGAATTAAGTTATGTTGTTGGATTGGCTTATCGATATACATACTATCTAAGAATGGTACATCAAAACCTGTTAGCCACATATCTACTACAATGGCTATTTTAAAATTTGATTTTTCATTTTTGAACTGACGGTCTAATTCTTTTCGATATTCTTTCGTACCCAACAAATCGTACATTTCCTTTGGATCATCTTTTCCTCTTGTCATTATCATTTTGACACGCTCCATTGGTTTGATTTCTCGTTTGTCCTTATCCGTTAAAACTGCTCCTTCTTCAGCAATTTTAACTTCTGCCCAATTTGGACGTAAAGCAATTAGATTTTTATAAAATTGGTATCCAATTTCTCTGCTACTGCAAACAAACATTGCTTTTCCTTTTACAGTAGCGCCTTCATTTATTCTGTTTTCATAATGTTTTACAAAATCTTCAGCCAATGCTTTTAAACGATCAGGATCACCTAAAATAGCATTCATATTAGCTGATTGCTTTTTGCTTTCTTCTACCTGGTATTCATTGGCTCCATCTTCTTCTGCAGCAGCATAGTATTCTTCAATTTTATGTAGCTCATTATTATGTAAAACAACTTTTGCAGCACGACCTTCATATACAATTCTTACTGTAATTTCATCTTTTACAGATTCTGTCATTGTATAGGCATCCACTACTTTTCCGAATACATCTAACGTTGCGTCAATAGGTGTTCCTGTAAAACCAACAAATGTTGCATTTGGTAAAGAATCGTGAAGATATTTTGCAAAACCAAATGATTTTTTCACACCTTTTTCTGTTACTTGAATTTTTTGGTCGAGGTTTGTTTGACTTCTATGGGCTTCATCAGAAATGCAAATAACATTTGTTCTATTGGTTAAAAGTTCTGTATCTTCTGTAAACTTATGGATGGTGGTTAAAAATACCCCACCGCTTTTTCTGCCTTGTACTAATTCTCTTAATTCATTGCGGCTTTCAACACTGATAATATTTTCATCGCCAATATAGGTTTTAGCACTGGTAAATTGCCCGGATAATTGATCGTCTAAATCTGTTCTATCTGTGATTAACACGATGGTTGGGTTTGAGAAAAAAGGACTTCTCATTAATAACCTTGTTAAGAATAGCATTGTAAAACTTTTACCGCAACCTGTAGCGCCGAAATAAGTACCCCCTTTACCATCACCTTCTGGTTTTTGCGCTTTTTTAATATTGTTATACAAACTTCGTGCTGCATAATATTGCGGATAACGGCATACTATTTTTTCGTCTTTTTTTGAACTATCTGGCAGGTAAATGAAATTCTGAATAATGTCACGTAATCTGTTTTTATGTAGCATTCCTTGCACTAACGTAAACATACTGTCGATACCATCTACATCTTTAGCCAAACCAGCCACTCTTCTCCAAGCATAATAAAATTCATAAGGTGCAAAAAAGGAACCTGCTTTAGTATTTACACCATCACTAATTACACAAAAAGCATTGTATTTAAACAATTCTGGAATATCACGGTGGTACCGTGTTGTTAACTGTACATACGCATTGTAAATGGTGGTGTTTTCTCTAATAGCTGTTTTAAATTCAAATACTACAACTGGTAAACCATTGATGTAAATAATGCCATCAGGAATGCGTTTTTCATACCCAACAATTTCTAGTTGATTTACAAATTTATAGGTATTGTTGTCTTTATCTGAATAATCAATTAACTGAATGAAAAGGTCTTTTTTAGTGGGGTCTTCACGTTTTAATGTAAACCCATCCATTAACCAGTGCATTATTTTTTTATTGCTATGGTATACTTCTGAACTTGGTAAAGCTTCCATTTTTTTTATAATGGAATTTATTTCACTTATTGAAATATCGGTATAACGATATTGAAGATATGTAATTAAGTCGTTTTTAATTAACACTTCATTTTCAGCACGTACAATTTCTTTACCGTTTACGTGTGGTATTTCTTGTACCTCTAGTAATTCTATAAATGCCTTTTCTAATTGATATTCTGTAAATTTCATAGTTGTTTTACAAATCTATTACATTTAATTTTATCTTGGTTACTGTGATGGTTACCAACTTTGTTACTTACTTGGTTACCAATTTGCTTGTTTTGACATCTCAAAGGAGTCTATTGAATCAATAATGATGCATTTGAAACAATGTTTTCCGCCATTTATCCGCCATTTCCGCCACTAATTCGCCAATTTATAAAAAGTACCTCGTTTTTCTCCAACCTTTTCTAGTACTCCTACTACAACTAAAGCATCCAAATCTCGTAAAGCAAGAATGATTGTTTGTGATTAATGTTCATAATATTTTTGTTTACGTTTATTAAATGCAGGCATAGCTCCCTCAAGAACCTTAACAATACTTTCATTAATAGTTCTATCCTCTATACTTCCAGAAATAGTTTCAAATTGATGGTTGTTTTCTTTATCTAAATTCACGTAAATTACTTGTTCTGCATCTGAAACAACGGCTAAATTAGGATTATGTGTAACCATAATAATTTGACGATTCTTTTTTGCTATTCGAATAAATGGCACTAAAATATTTGCAACACTATGATTGTCCAAGTTATCTTCAGGTTGATCGATAATTAAAGGAATATCTTCTTTATCTAAGAGTAAGTAGAAGACAAGTAATAATGCACCTTTCTCTCCAGGAGATAATTGTTCTAAAGTTTTATCACCCTGTTTCAATTGATAATTGTAATCTAAAAAATCTAATGAAAATAAGTAGTCATAAAACTCCTCAGGTTCTTTCAATTGTTCATTTATGTACCTTTCAGCATTGTTTTGAGAATCTCTTTTATCAAAAGAAATTGCATCAACCAAACTATCAAGAAAACTAATTACCTCATCTTTTTTATCAAAATCAAGACCATTCGAAATTTGATTTAATTGTTGTTGTCCATTCTCTTTATTGTAAAATGTACCTATTACATTCTGGTTAATAAAATTAAAGAATTTATCATTAAACCCTAATTTTAAAGTCAAAGCAGCATTAATGTTAATCTTATAATCATTAACTAAACTTGAATTATCTTTTATAATAGAATCAATATCAGACTTAATTTTTTTATAGATGGATATAATTGCTTGTTTTTTATCAAAAATCCTCTTCGCAATTTGATTCCTTTTATCTTTTAATTCATCAAGTTTACTTGATAAATCATTTGTTAAAAATTTCAGTTCTTTTTCAAAGAATTTTAAAGTATTTAACTTATCATCAGCACCAATAATTAGAGCTTTTTGTTTCTCCCATTCTTTCTTTTTTGTAAGGTATAATTGATAAGCTTTTTGAGGTCCATCTAATTTGTTTTGCTCAATTTTAAGCTCCTTGTTTAATATTTCTAATTGAGTTTCTAATGAATTAAAGTTAGGATCTTTACTAGTTTCATCACCCAAATCAGTCTTAACAATTAATAATTCTTTTTTCTTTTTCTTTATTAAGTCATTAATACTTTTTAGGTTTAATTTGAATTCAAAAATGTCATCAAATACTAATTTATACTTTGTTAAAATGGTTTCTTTTTGAACCTTGAAATCATCATACTCTCTTTTCTTAAACTCAAAATCTTCTTTTATTGTTTTTATTTCATCAAGTTCAGTAATAAGTTCTTTTTTAAGTTCTATTTTTTTCTGAATGGATTCTGATATTTTTTGAATTTTCTCATCTATTTTTTCTATAGCATCAAGAATGACTTTATTTTGAGAAACATTTTTAGGATCAGTATCAGGATTAGAAACAGCTTTTGGCTCATTAAGGGCTTTTAGCTCATCCTTTTTTAATCTAATACTATTTTTAATTTTTTCTTTGTATTTAGCATTTCTCTTTTTTTCGAGGTTAATAATTTCTTCATTAATGGGTTTTAATTCTTGTTTAATTAGGTTGATTTCTTGATTAGAAATATTTTTTTTGTGTCTAATTAATTCGTCAAAAGAAGTGAAGTCACCTCTGTCATCACTATTAATATGCGTAAATACAACATTCTCAATTTCTTCTTGAAATTCTTCAACAGATGAAATTTCATTCGTTAATCTTTCAAAATACCCTTGAGGTAGATATTTTACCATTTGGATTTCTTCTCCAATATTACTATCTAATGTTTTTGTTTTAGATGTACCACTTTCCCATAACAAATTAGCTTCAAAGTTTTTTGCGATTCTATCTCCTCCAGACCTAAATTTCTTCCTATTCAAAAAAGAGAAGTCATCAACTCTAATTTTTGCATTCCCACATAAACCAATAATATCCGCCATAGCACTTTTACCACTCCCTTTGTTTCCAATAATTGCTACAAGCTCTGGATTTAAAGGAATATTTACATTTGAAAACCATTTTCCATATCCTCCGCTATAACTTGGGATAGATTTTACTGATAGGCTTTTAATATACTTTGTTTTATTAGTCAATACTCTTTTCTTTATAGATGGTGATTCGCCAATATAAATCCTTTCTTCAGGCTCATTTAGAACTTGTTTAAGACCATCAAAAGTTGAATCTGCTTTTACCCAAGTGTTTTTACTCCCAATTGATTGAAGACTATGTGCATCGCTATTTTGAAAAAGAGGCTTTTCATATTTAAGCCAAAAAAGTCTATCATCATTTATATTTTTAGGATTATCTGTTGAATGAATTAAAAATGATGTTTTGGAAGTTATTTTTTCAAAGTTAGAACTACTACGGGCATTTCCTTTTCCTCTCGATAAAAACCCAACTAAATACTTTCCTTTAAGGTTTAATGACTCTTGATTTAATTCATCAATTAATTTATCAAAATTTACAACTGCTTTTTTAAAATCATCTGAAGTAGCTAAATCGTCTGCTTTTTTGTCTTTCCCTTCGACATTGACCGTTAAGTTTTGTAAAAATTTTTGAATATCTGTTTTTTCAACAGTTTCAGAAAAAATAATATGTAAGTCTAAACAATCATCATCCTTATTTTGGTAATCTAAACGTAATTCAAGGTTTAAAAATGCTTGAACACTGACACTTCTTAATTTAGTAATTAAATTAAATTCTTCATCAGAGAATTTGAAATAATTAGTTATACCAATAACTGAAATGTCTTCATCTTGAATTTTTTTAATAAATTCTTCATCTGTGGATGAATAACGATTCATAAAAGTATAAGGACTATGTACGTGTAAATCCCACTTTCGCCATTCTGCTCCTTTAGGAAATTTTTGATTTGTTTTTTCTTTTTTCATAACGATGATATTTTAACTAACTATTTCTTTTTCAATTTCAACCTTTGTCATTTTTGAGAGTAAGAGTACTTTTAAGCGATTAAGTTGAATGTTTTCTATTTGACTTTTTTCAATAGAGGAATCTATTGGAGTCATATATTTTTTATATTTTTCAAATAGTTTTGATTCTGGACACAGAATATCAAAAGATTCTATATTATAAATTGGTAGCTTAGCTTGCACTGCCCCAACATTTCTCATTTTTATTTCTTCTTTCCCTTCTTTTGAATTTAAATAATGATATAAGTATCCAGAGCTAATACTTTCTAGATTAGTAATTTTTACACAGTTTTCAGTAAGGTTGGCATTATTTAATGACTTATGAATCACTTTAATAATTCCGATTGTACCAACAATTGAAATTATTAAATCTCCAGTTGAAACAATATATCTTGATATTTTACTTTGAACCTCTTTTGGAACATACTCAAAATTATCATTGAGGGTAGCATATTTAGATGTTCCTAAATCAGCAACTTTTATATAAGGGTGGTTGTTTTTAATAGAGATAAGATTTTCACCAGAAGGCATTCTTTTCCCTCCTTTTATTTGACATATTGAGGATAAACTTTCAACTTCCCATCCCTCAGGAATTTCTTTATCCAATTCTTCATTGTAAACCATTTTACCTCCAGAAGATTTGTAGCCTATTGGATGAGATCCTGAAACAAGTTCAGGATGACGTTCTGAATCTACAGGAAACTCAAAATCTACAAACCAATGTTTGTATAATGCTTGTGCTGTTTCTTCTAATTTTTGGTTGAGTTGTTCGTTTAATTTTATGCGATTTACTACGGTATTGTATTCATTAACTATTTCTTGTTGTTTTTTTATGGATGGGATTGGTATTGGCATTTCTAAGAAATCTTCCCATTCTAAGCTACCTCTAACACCTCCAACAGCTAAAAAGCAAGCGTGTCTATCAAATTCAGAACGTGTAAACCACATCATTAAATATTCAGGCAGTAATTCATTTTCTTTCATTACTTCAAAAACAGGATAAGCTTGAGAAATGATAGCTTCATCAAATTCTTGTAGTAATGCTATAGGCATTTTTTTATCTCTACGAACTTGCATAGTACTACAAGCAAATTGATTTTTTCTAATAATCTTGTAGTTCTTCATATTCGTTCCAATAGTATTGGCTACTGATGGAATGAATTCTTTTGTAATACTTAAACCTAAAAGTGTAGTAACTTTTAATTCTTTATTCCTTTCGTCAACGAGCTGAATATAATCTCCAATTTTTTTATAATTCGATGTCATACCCTAATTCTTTAAAAACGTTTAATAGCTCAGTTTTAGATTTCGATTCTTCTTTAAGTAAGTTACCAATATCATTTTGTAAACCTTTCATTTTGGTATCAAAATCAATGTTTTCATCACGGTTTACAAATTCAATGTATTTACTTGGTACTAGAGAATAGTCTTTTTTACTAATTTCTTCTTTTGTTGAGGAGTAGCAATATTCGGGGATGTTTTTATAAGATCCTTCGACAAGCTCAGGATGGCATTGCCAGTTGTGATACGTTTTTGCAAAATCCTTTATTTGAGCTTCATTAAACTGAATGTATTTTTTTTCAAAAGGTTCTCCTTTTTGGCGTAAATCCATAAACAGTACTTCATCTTTTCTGTTTCGGTAGTTACGGTCTTCAATTCCTTTAGATACCGTTCTTTCGGTTTTATTGTTGTTTAAAATCCAAAGAGTTACACTAATATTTGTAGTATAAAACATATTTTGAGGCAAAATAACAATGGCTTCTACTAAATTATTTTCAATTAGTTTTTTTCTAATTTTATACTCCTCACCACCGCCAGATAGCGCACCATTTGCCAATAGGAAACCTGCAATACCATTTTCAGATAGTTTAGAAACCATATTTAAAATCCACCCATAGTTTGCATTTGAAGTAGGAGGCACGTCATACCCTCGCCAACGAGGGTCGTCTAATAACTCATCTTTTGCTCTCCAATCTTTTTGGTTAAAAGGAGGGTTTGCCATAATAAAATCAGCTTTTAAATCGGGGTGTTGGTCTCTACCAAACGTATCAGCAGCTACGGCACCCAAATTTGCAGCAATACCACGAATAGCCAAGTTCATTTTTGCTAGTTTGTAGGTGGTATTTGTATATTCTTGTCCGTAAACGGAAATGTCTTTGGTGTTCCCTTTGTGGCTTTCAATAAATTTTACCGACTGTACAAACATACCACCAGAACCACAAGCTGGGTCATAGATTTTACCACGGTACGGTTCAATCATTTCCGCAATTAAGTTTACAATGCTTTTAGGTGTGTAGAATTCTCCTTTTCCCTTTCCTTCTGCAATGGCAAATTTGCTTAAAAAATATTCATATACACGCCCAACAATATCTTGTTCTTTGTCTTTTATAGTATCAATATTGTTTATGGTATCCAGTAACGCTGAAAGCTTACTTACGTCCATATTTAAGCGTGAAAAGTAATTGTCTGGCAACGCTCCTTTTAATGAAGGATTGTTTTTTTCAATGGTAAATAAAGCGGTATCGATTTTTAGCGCAATATCAGCTTGTTTGGCATTTTGTATGATGTAACTCCAACGAGATTCTTCAGGTAAATAAAACACGTTTTTCATTGTGTAGAATTCAACCATATCTACAAACTTTTCTTTTCCTTCGTCTATGATCTCTTGTTTGCGTTCCTGGAATTTATCAGATGTGAATTTTAAGAAGATTAATCCTAAAACTACGTGTTTGTATTCTGATGATTCAACAGTACCTCTTAATTTATTGGCCGAATCCCAAAGGGTTTCTTCAATAGATTTCGTTTTTTTGGGAGTTGTGCTTTTTTTAGCCATATTTATTTTTATACTTTTTTGAAACAATTCAACATTATCAAGCACTAAATTTGACTTTTAGCCTTGAAAATGACGATAATTCCGTTATTTTTTTTGTTGTTTTTTTGATAAAGGTCATAGCGTTATTTATCAAACGAAGTTAAAAGTACTTAAAATAAATGATGTGCTTTATGATAAATGTTAATTTTTTAGTTGGTTGTTTTAAATTGGGTTTGAATATAATAAATATTGAATAAAATTGGGTTTGAAAAAAAATTATTTTATATTTGAAATGACTACGATTAGTGGTCAATCTTTTTAAGCTGTTGTCATTTTATTTTTTTTATGGTACAGCTTGAATTCGCTAAAAGTAATTTTAGTAAAAATAATCTTCGAGCGTAAAGCTCATTTCATAGCAATTTTTTTAACCCACCTCTTTTATTTTACATAGCAATTTTTGGAGGTGGGTTTTATTTTGTTGGTTTCTCAAATTACCGGATTTTAAAGTAAATTTTGTTACGGGATTCCGTATTGTTGAGGTGCTGAAATAGGAGGTTGACGTTGACTAAGACTAAGACTTAGACTAAGACTAAGACTTGGACGAAGACGAAGACGAAGACGAAGACTTGGACTTGGGGAGGTTCTGTGTTACAGGTGGTTTACAAAAATACTGCTGGAGGTGGTTTTTTTATAGTTTTTCGTGTTTCTCTAATTACTGGATTTTAAAGTGAATTTTGTTACGGGAAACCTTAGTATTGAGGTGCTGAATCAACACTTCAACAAGCTCAGTTTGACAATTAGTGGTTTTTGGAAAGACCCTTAATTTATTCCAGGGTACGGATAAAAAACTATTTTCTTTTGTCTTTTGAATTTACATTGAAGCTAAGGAGATTGAACATTACTCAACCCTTTTTTATTTGTTTTGGTTTTCGTGAATGATGAACTACAGTCTTTTATCTTTGGAATTTGAATCAAATGCTATAACGTTCATCATTTGTCTTAATCGGCTTCTAACACGACTTCCGTATCTTTTTTCTAATTCTTTTGCGTTGAGGTTGGTGGTTAGGTGGGTTTTGGTGTGACTAAGACGTTGACTAAGACTAAGGCTTTGACTTGAACTATGACTAAGACTAAGACTTGGACTAAGGCTTTGATTTGCTTGGGTAAATTGATCGTAACGCGATAAAAGTATTTCACCCATTACATTGCATTCTTTGGCATAGTGTGAACCGTCTGGTTCAACACCTAGGTCGTCAAAACAATAGTTTTTGGTGTCGTTGAACTTTTCCAGGGTTTCGAATCCTTTGGTATTGAAATTGAAAACGATGTTGCGTGTTGGAATGAGCTCGTAGTTGGTTTTGTGTGGTGCTAAGTAGGGGAGTAGCTTCATTAGCGATGTTTTACCACATCCTACGGGTCCTGATAGCAATATTCCTTTATTGGTGTCGATTCCCATTTGGGCACAGCTGTAATGATCCTGGATGAAATAGCAACAGAGTTTGAAAAGTAGTGGTTCGTCTTCTTTGTAGATTCTAAAATTTTTCCCAAAGAGTAGATGCCCTTTGATGTTGAGGTAGGTTTTTATTTTTTCGAAATCGTAATGAACGGTGTTGTCGATAATTTCTCCTATTTGGAATTTTGAGGTTCCTTCGGTTTTTATGTGAGGTTGTGGGTTCATAGTTTTTTTCTTTTTGGTTCTATTCAACTCTGATTGTTGAAATGAAAATTTGAAATTCTTTTGGTATTCTTTCATTTTTTTGTTTCATCCATTTCTTTAAGTTCTAGAAGTTTGTTTTTAGGTTTCTTTTGTGTTCTTTTCATTTTTGTCTTGACACAAAAACGAAACAAAAAAGTCAAGACTGATTTTAATTTCTTTGAATTCTTGCATTTTATCCGCTATCGCATCCAGACCGCTGCGCTCTTTGGATGCTTAGCCGCTACTAAAATTTGAATTGCTACAGAAATTCAAATAGGTCGTTTGGCTTCAACGGAAAATTCAAAGAGGTTCATCATAGCGTTTGTTTTGGTTGACGTGGAGGTTGTCGTAAAAATGGTCAAGTGGTAAAGCGTTTGGATTGTTTTGTGCTTTCGATTTTCCTTGAGATTTTAATTTCATTTCTTCGGATTTTAGCATCCAACTTCTGGCGGTTGCCTGCCAATCTACCATTGCTGATTTCCCTCCAACTTTCCATCCGATTCCCTGGTAATGATTGAAAAATTTTTTGGCTTCCAATTCTGGATATTTTTCTTTTTTAAAAAAATCTAAAATCAATTTTTCTTTTGCGATTGCCTCTAGTTTAATAAAGTTTATATTATGTTTATTAATGTTTATATTAGATACCAGTGCTTGTTCATTTATGGGATAGTCTAAATACATAGCTTTTTTATCGCTTGTACTGAAATTAAACAACTTCACTTTACTGCCTTTGTATGGATTGTGAGATGGACTGTAAAGAATATATTTCCAATGACTTAGCTCTTTTATGCAACGGTGGTATGTTGTATTTGAACCGATTTTAGAAAACTTCATGATTTCTTCGCGATTGATATAAAATTCATTCGGAAAACGATTGTAGTTCCAAAACTGGAATAAAGCTAAATACAAGCTTATATGTGTTGGATTTAAGCGGTTGTCTTTTGAAAATTGGAGCATAACTCCGTTGAGGTGTTTGATGTAATTCATAAGACTTGAAATTTAATTATGAGCCCGGTTTTCTTTCATCACTTTTGAGATTTCATCAGCGTCGTAAAAAATGATTCCTCCAATTTTTGTGTAGGGTAGGGTTCCGTTGATTCTTAACGTTTGGAGTGTTCCTGAACTTACTTTTAGCATTTTCATTAAGTCACCAGATTTTAAGTACTTTTTTGTTCCTGATGCCGTTGTTTTTTCTAATAGTTTTTCAAACTCATTTAGTAGTTCAATTTTGAATTCTCGGAGATCATCTGTTGTAATAATTTCTGCTGCCATTTTTTCAACTTTTTTTTAGGTTAATAATTTGTTTATAGCGATTTGACTTTCGTTCTGCAAAGCTGAAAAGTTATGATGAGAAAAAATATTAGTTTTTATTAAGTAATAAAAAAAGGAGTATCAAAACAAGCTATCATCCTGATATTGTGATGCTTATTTTTCACTTTTTTTTATGGATTTTTTTAAAAAATGATTTTTAATATTTTTTTTAAAATACACTCTTGAAATAAAGGTAATATTCTGTTTATTTTTAGGGTATATTTTTTTAACAGTAATAATTACTAATAAAAAAATAAATATAACATACTGCAGTATAGTTATTTACCTTTCTTTAAAAAATTATTAATTTCATTTGATAGTGAAGTTTTCAATCTATCGATAAATTTTATTGGATTGCCTTTTCTAGTTGTTATTTGATCTACTATTTGATAAATATTACCCGGATCTACTCCAAAATTATTAATGCAAATTTCTTTTATTTCTTTTAAACTTAAATTACCATTGCCTATTGAACCTTCTGCATTTGATGCAAATAATAATTCTACTAATTCTGTTTTAGTACCTGTCCAAGGAATTTTAATACTTTGCACTTCTTGTATTAATGGTTTAGAATTTTTCTTTTTATTAATCTCTAATTCATTTGTGAAAAACTGACAGAGTAAATCATTTTTAACAATCATAGCTACAAGATGATCTCTAGATGTACAAAAATCTGGGTCCTCGAAAATATTTGGATTATTGAGTGGTGTGTCTTCAATTAATAATTCAAGTTGATTAGGTATTCTAAGAAAATACAAGTTGTCTTTATATGATTTTTCTAATTTTATATAATTTCTAAATCCATTGTATTTGCAATTTTCATTTGAAATCTCACTTAATTTAAGGTTTATATATTTTCGGATTTTTGATTTTTCACCTGCAGGCTTACCTAAATAATAATCGTTTAAAGCAAGATAAAATTTAAGTCTCCCCTTAATATAGGGTTTTTGATTTTTAAAAAAGGTTATTTCTGATTTTTGAGAAGAGAAACCTTTTTGTTTTACTTCTTTGCGAAGTACAACTAAACAATTTTGATTTATTTTGATTTTTAAATTTAAACTATTTAATAGATTTAGATTTGATTTATCAATTTCATTAATAGACGCATCGAATTGTTCGATAATTTTTACAATTTTTGACATAATGAGGGGAATTATAACTCTTTTCCAATGCTTAAAAATAACAAAAAGTTCCTAAACTCCTGATTCAATAGTTATTAAATAGTAACCCCTAATTAATTTACAGCTTTATTTTCATTTTTTTTAGTTTTATTTTTATCTAAAATTGCTTTTAAAGCATTCATGTCTTCACTTACTTTTCGTTCAATTACCCTTGCGTAAATTTGCGTAGTAGCGATTTTTGTGTGTCCTAATAATTTTGATACGGTTTCTATTGGAACTCCGTTTGTTAAAGTTACGGTTGTTGCAAATGTATGCCGTGCCATATGGAATGTTAGGTTCTTTTTGATGCCACAGGCAAGTGCAACTTCTTTTAAATAGAAATTTAGTTTTTCATTGGTTATAATAGGCAATAATGATTCACTTACTTGTGTGATAGGATGGTTTTTATATTTATTGATTATTGCTTGTGCTTTTTCTAGTAAGGGGATTTTTACGGGTGTTTTCGTTTTTTGACGTTTGGTTATAATCCAGTTGTTTCTATCAATTCCTAAATGAATATTTTCTTTAGTTAATTGCATAATGTCTATATAGCTTATACCGGTATAACAGCTAAAAACAAATAAATCTCGTACTCTATCAAGTCTTTCAATAGGGAAGTGGTAGTTTTCAATATTTGATAATTCATTTGCAGATAAAAATTGACGTTCTGTTTTTTTAAATGTTGGTTTCCATCTAATAAAAGGATCTTTTTGTAACCATTCTAAATGGTAAGCTAAGGTGACCATTTTACGTAGTCTTTGAATGTGTTTCATTACCGTATTTTGGCCCATTGCTTTTGGATGACCTTCTGGCCAATAGCTGTGAAGGAAATTTTCAAAATCACATATAAACTTATAATCTAGCTCCTTTAAATATATATCATTTGTTCTTCTTTTTTGGTCTAGAAACTTTGAAATATAATTTTCTGTGATTCCGTAGTTTCTTATCGAACCAGGGGCTAGCACGTTTTTAATTTTATTGGAATGATAATCAATCAAATTTTGAAGGGTTTTATGATTTTCTCCTTCGCCTAGATAGGTTGATTTGATTAGCTGGGCTGTAATAAATTTTTCTTGATTGACTAAATCAATATGAATTTTATGCAGTTTGGCTTTTACTTGTTCGATATATTGATTTTCTTTTCGGGCATTTGCACTGTTTCCTTTTAATCTAGATTTTGATTTGTCCCAAGATTTAATATTAACTTTTCTTTTTAAACTAATATTTGCACGTTTTTGGTTCACAGTAATTCTTGCAAATAAATCAGCTTCATTGTTTTTGGCACGTGAAGCATTAATCCAAATAAGGATTGAAAAGGTGGTTGATGTTTTCATAGTTGTTGTCTTTTTTAAAGTTATACTTTGTTTAAGACGAAAGTCAAATCAACTATGGTTTTGGTCATCTGGTCAACAATGTTGACCGCATAATATTTTGTTGACCGATTTGTTGACCAAATATATGAAATTAAATCAAATTATATGTTGTTCAAAAAATAAAAAATCCTTGTAAACCATAAGATTTACAAGGATTTAGGGTTAAAAGCACTAAGCTTTAGTGACCTCGACAGGATTCAAACCTGTAACCTTCTGAGCCGTAATCAGATGCGCTATTCAGTTGCGCCACGAGGCCGTTTTGCGGGTGCAAATATAATACTTTTTAATTATTTACAAACTATTTTTTGTAACAAAATATCTCCAACCAATAATTGCTAACTGCCATTTCTTTGCTTTTGCCACATCTAGACCTGTTTTAGCAAGGCTTGGCAATACAATTTTATTGATTTTTGCAACAAATTTAAAGAGTTGTTTTTTCATATTGTAAATGTACATAAAAAACAAATCCCACAGAAGTGTGGGAAAGTTTCTTAGCTTATTTTAAACAAATGCTATTAAATACATTGGTGTAATTAGTGTTTTATAAGTTTAATAAATAGTTAATAATTGTTAGTATTAACGTTGTAAGAAATGCGAAAATTGATAACATATGGGTTAGTTTTAAAGGTTAATAAATAGTATTTGAATTAATTCTTAAAAGAAGATATGAAGAATTAAAAGCTATTTGCAATAATTTTAATTGCTATTTATATGATTACCTTTCATTTATCAATTAAAAAATACTTTTAATTTATTGTTTTTATTTTAATACTATAACTAAGTTGTTAAGTGTAATTAAATTAATTTTTTTATTTAAAATATGTAAGTATTTAAAGGGTGTTTTTTACGCTTTTTTAAAATGTTAAGGAGTTTTTATGTTTAAAAGTAGTATAAAATATAATTTGCATTTTTTTGAATAAAAAAAACCTCTTTTTTAATTTAAAAAAGAGGTTGATAAAATTTTATTTAATTATTATTCTTTTAATGTTATTTCTATAACTCCATTTTCACCTCTCTCACCATATTTTTTAGTGGCATTTACATTTTTAATAACATTCATAGATTTAATTGTATCTGGATCTAGATCTTTCATTTCTTCTGTAGATATTTCTTTGCCGTTAACTAATACCAATGGTTTATTATCATCAGCAATTCTATTTAAATTTGTTGAAATTTCTTTTTCATCAGTATTAATTAGAACTCTGTAATTTTCTTTTGTTGTTATTTCTATCACTCCGTTTTTAGCTTTTTCACCATACTTTTTAATTGCAGAATCATCTTTTAGAACAGAAATTGATTTGATATTGTCTGGTGATATTTTTTCAATATTTTCATAAGAAGTTTCTTTACCATTAACAAATACTTTTGGTTTTTCTTTTTCATTAATTATTGAGCTTTCGTTATTGATAGTGTAGGTTTTAATTTTATGTCCTTTTGCATCATCACTTTCAATAATATAAGTATTTTCACTAGCATTAATTTTATCCAGATCAATTTTAGTTTCTTCACCTTCATCAGAAATAAAGATTGTATTAGTAACTTTTATTGTATTTTTTTTATCTGAATCTTCTGTTTCAGTTACTTCAACCTCTATATTATTATCATCAATTTTATTTATTATAAATTTATTATTCTCAACTATTAAAGTGTCGCTATTTATTTTTGAAGTGTTTAAGTTATTTGATATTTTAATTTTCTCATGAATCTTTTTGTGTTTCTCATGAATTCTTTTGTTTTTTGAGTAAGCACTTTCTGGATCTTCATTACTGGCATCTCCAATATTTATTTTATCAATTTCTGAATTATAAGTTATAATTATAGGAGAAATAGGCTTGTCGCTTTTTCTTACAAAAACTGTAGAATTAGATTTGTATTTTGAAGTTATTTTAATAGAAGTAATTTCATTTTCTTTATTTCGTTTTATGCTTTTAAAAGAAATATCAGCATCAAATTCTTTTTTGAAAAAAGAAGCTTCTTCTTTTAATGTTTTACTGTCAGTATCTTTATCTAATTTTAATTTTACTTCCAGTTTATCTATATTTTCAATTTCTGTTAGTTTTTTCTCTTGCGCTACGGTTTTAGTATTAAATGTAGCAATAAATGCAATTATTACCGGAATTAACAATGCATATTTCCATTGGTTTAATTTTTTTGAAGGTGTTTTATGTAACATCATAATGCGTTTTTTTATTAATGAATTGTAAAAATTATTGGTTAAGGCTGTGTAATAAGTATTTCCACTTGTTTTAAGAAGTGTATGTTGGTAAAGTTCTATGTTTTTTGAGGTCTGAATAGCTTGCTTGTCTGCTAAAAATTCTAAGTTTTGTAATACAATTTTTTTATAAAGCCATGCAAATGGATTGAACCATAAAAGTATTACAACTAAATGCGTTAAAATGGTGTCTAAGCTGTGTAGTTGATTTACATGAACTTTTTCATGGTTGATAATTTGTTCTAATTCTTGTTGATTGTAACTAGTTGGATTGTAAACAATATAGTTGAAAAAAGAAAAAGGGCTAATGTCTCTTTCAGTTTTTACATAATAGAAATTATTTTGTTTAGAAACTTCATTCTTATAAATTAAATAAAGTAATGAAACTATTTGAATTATAAATTTGATGCTAAAAAATAATACTCCAATTGCATAAATAATTGGAGTTATTAATAACCAATTAAAACTTTCTTCTTCTGGAGAATTTACAATATTTACTGTAGTAGCTATGTTTGTTGTGTTAAAATTATTGATAGCTTGTTCTACATAGATTGGAATTTCTATAAAAGGAATTGCTAAAGAGCATAAAAGTCCTAACAAAAAATAATGACGAATTGATTTATAAAAAGTATCATTTTTTAAAAATACAATATAAAATAGAAATAGAGTGGTTATTAATCCGCTTGCTTTAAGTAAAAATTCCATTATTTTTTGTTTTCAATTAGTTTAATAATTTCTCGCAATTCATCCGTGCTAATTTTTTCTTCTTTTGCAAAAAATGATACCACATTTTTATAAGAATTTTCAAAATAATTTTGAATAGCATTTGAAAAGTAGCCTTTTCTGTAGTCTTCTTTTGAAATTATAGGATAGTAGCGGTGCGTATTTCCAAAAGCTTCATGTTTTATAAAACCTTTATCCTCCATTTTTCTAATAACTGTAGAAACGGTGTTGTAATGTGGTTTAGGTTTAGGTAATTCGGCAACAACTTCTTTAACAAAAGCTTTTTTTAACTTCCACAAAACCTGCATTATTTCTTCTTCTTTATTGGTGAGTTTTTCCATATTTTTTGAAATTATAAGTCAAATATAAACTATTTATTTAGTTGTACAACTAAATAAATAGTTATTTAACTAAATTTTAAGTTGTTCAAATTTTAAAACTTCATTCTTTACGATTTTATTTCTGTTATATTTGCACAAAATATTTTTTATGAATTTACTGTTTATTGTTGTTGGATTGGTGATATTAATATTGGGAGGAAATTGGTTGTTAAAAGCTGCAGTTGGGTTTTCTTTACGTTTAGAAATACCAAAGATTGTAATTGGTATGACGGTAGTTTCCTTTGCAACTTCTGCTCCAGAGTTAATTGTGAGTGTAAAATCGGCTTTAGATGGTTACGCAGATTTAGCACTTGGAAATGTTATTGGTTCTAATATTGCAAATTTAGGATTGGTTTTAGCAATCACTATTTTAATTTCAACAATTAGTGTTGAAAAAAGTTTTTATAAAACAGATTGGCCTGTAATGATGCTTTCTTCATTATTACTTTATGGCTTTATAGCTTTTGATGGTGTTTTGGTAAGATATGAAGGAATTATATTATTTTTAATGCTTGTAGTTTTTTTATTTTATTTATTAAAATTTCAAAAACCTGCTGTTATTGAAGATTTACCAGATGATAATGAGGAATTGCCGCTTTACAAAGATGTGTTATTTTTAGTAATTGGTGGTGTTGCACTTTGGGGAGGCTCAGAATTGTTAATTGATGGTGCTGTTGGTTTAGCAACTAAATTTAATGTTAGTGAGCGTGTTATTGGTGTTACAATTGTTTCGGTTGGTACAAGTATACCTGAATTAGCTGCTTCAGTTATTGCTATACTAAAAAAGGAAAAAGCAATTTCTTTAGGAAATTTAATTGGTTCTAATGTGTTTAATATTTTAGCTGTTTTAGGAATAACTTCTATAATTACTCCAGTTACCGTAAAAGATCAAGGTTTGTTAACTAGCGATATTTATTGGATGCTTGGTGTGTCACTTTTAGTACTTCCATTGGTTTTTGCACCTGTAAAAATGAAATTGAGTTGGAAAGAAGGTCTTATCTTAATTGCTTTATATGGCGGTTTTATTTATAAAATGATAGCTTAATTACTTAGTTAAGTTGTTAAGCCTAACAGGCTTTTAAAACCTGTTAGGTTTGAAAAATATTATTTTAACAATTTTAATAGTTATATTTGAGAAGATGTTTATTTAAATAGAATAGTTTAAATCTACTGTCCAAGTATATTTTTGATCAGCTTCTAAAGTAAGTAAGCCATTTTTATTGTTAAAACTATTTGGAGCGCAAGTCATTGGTTCAATGGCAATACAATCTCTAGTATCTGGTGTATATACTTGTAAAAAACTAGTTGGTTTCTTTGATGAGAAATCTATAGCTATATTGTATGCGTCTGTTTTTAATGAAGTGCTAGATTTTTCTGTAATAAAACAGTCGTCCAAAAATGTATCTTCAATAAGTAGTGGAGTTTCAAATTTTAGAGGTGTTTCATCTGTTGGAATCATATTTTTATCCACTAAATATTGAGTTTTTGCTTCAAAATCTAATGTGCTTTCTTTTAAATTAGAAACTTTAAAATATGGGTGCCACCCAAAACCAAACGGAAAGGCTGTTTTTCCTTCGTTTAATACTTCAAAATTTAGGTTTACATTGTCTTTTGTAAATGTGTATGTAAGTTCTAAATTATATGGAAATGGAAAGCCAGCAATATCTCCGTTGTACTTATAGTTGAAGACTATTTTAGCGTTTTTTTCAGTAACAATTTGTTCTTTTATGCTAAAACTTTGGTTAAATACTAAACCGTGTAGTCTATTGTTTAGAGCGATTTCATTGATTTCTAGGCTGTAATTTTTATTTTCAAATTGATAAGTTCCATTTGTAATTCTATTTGGAAATGGAAATAATATTGCTGAATTATATTTGCTTTTATAGGTTTCTAATCCGTTAGAATCAGGTGAAATTCCATCTATTAATTCAATATTATTACAATTTAATTTTTGTAATGAAGCGCCTAAATTAGGAAAAATACTACTTTCAAAATTAAGAGCTTTGTTAGAGACTATAACTTCATTTAGAAGTGGGTTTTCGTTTTTTGTGACTGTAATTTTATACATTATTTTTGTTATTATTGTTTTTCGGAATTCGTTTAGCGTCTTTTAGGCATTTATTTAACATCCATTCTAGCTGTCCGTTTGTAGAACGAAATTCATCTGCTGCCCATTTTTCAATTGCTTTGAGTATATCTTCATTTATTCTTAGCGCAAATGCTTTTTTCTTAGACATAATTTATTTTAAATCTTTTGCAAAGGTGCTTATTTTATCTGAAAAATTTAGCATAATTGGTAATTTAGAATCGTTATAAGATTGCATATTTTCATTTAAATCTCCTTTTATTTCTTTAAAAATATGGTTCATATTTTCAACAATAAATAATTCAGATTTTGGAGCAGCCTTGTGTAATAGTTCTGCATCTACAATTTTTACTTGTATGTCTTTAGAACCATTAATTATTAATATTGGAATAGCTAATTTTGCTATTTCTTCTTGTGGATTGTATTGCATCCAAGACATTAAAAAAGGTTGTATTTGTTTGTTGAAAAGTGAAATTAACATAGGGTTAAATTTGTCAACAGTATTGCCTTTTTTTAGTTCAATTACAATTTTTTGAGTTTCATCTTTTAAAAAGGGAGCTTGTAACTCTATTTGCTCTACTAAAACTTCATCAATGCTTCTTCCAGCACCTTCTATAGAGATAAATCCGTCAACTTTATTTTGTGAAGCTATCATGCCAACTAAACTTCCTTGGCTATGGCCAGCAACTATTATTTTTGAATACATTTCAGTGTTTTTAAAATAATCTATTACTCTTTTAGCTTCATAAATAAAAGTATCAAAAGTTAGAGTGTCTATTTTTTCTATTTCTTCTTTTGTATAAGAAAGTGCACTTTTATCATATCTATACGTTGCAATACTTTTTGCGGTTAATGCTTCTGCTAAAAATTTTAATGAATTATTTTTCATCATTGCATTGTTGCCATCTCTATCTGTTGGTCCAGATCCTGGAATTATTATCACCAGAGGTTTTTTTTCTGAAGTGTTTGGTGTTAGTAATGTGCCATTAATTGTTACAGAGTTAGTAGGTATGCTAACTTCTAATTCTGTGTAGTTTTTTTCTTGCGCAACTGTTAAAACAGAGATGAAAAAGATTAAAAATGTTGTAATTTTATAAGTCATTAGTTTCTAATTTATGTTTATATACAGTTAAAGCGCGTTCTAATTCTTCTTTTTTTTGAGTTCCGATAAGTATTTTTTTTCCATTTTTAAGTACTAATTGTAAACCAATAGAACCTCTTGTTGTATAAGAATTCCCTATATTTTTTTTAAAACTACTCTTTAATCCCCAACCGCCATATTCTAAAATAGGGCTGTATTCTCTTATGTAGCATTTTGAAATAGAAGACCATGGTATGTATTTAAAAGAGCGGTGAAAAGGGTAAAATTTATACTTAATGCCATATTCATCAATTTTGGTTTCTAGTTTAAGTAAAGTGAAAAGTACAATTACTAAAAGTATAATTATGAGTCCCATAATTGCTGCAATTTGCTCTCCTAGGCTTTCATTAGCAAATCTTTTCCATTCGTATATTATTGAAGCAACAACAATTATTAGACAGAGAGATATTCCTATATAGACGAAGGATTGATTGAATTTTTGTTTTTCGGTAAAGACTTTCATACTTTAAATTAATTTAGGATTTCAAGTTTTTAAGGTACTGAAATAAATTTAAAAATTTTAATCAAAATCTATTTTTGTAGTACTTGTTTTAATGGTTTAAAGTTCCTGTATTTACAATAGGAGTAGTGTCTTTGTCTGAGCAAAGTACAACCATTAAATTACTTACCATGGCAGCCTTTCTTTCTTCATCTAATTCAACAATTTTATTTTCATTTAATTTATCTAAAGCCATTTCTACCATGCTAACTGCACCTTCAACAATTTTATGTCTAGCTGAAATAATTGCAGTTGCTTGTTGGCGTTTTAACATGGCACTTGCAATTTCTTGCGCATAGGCTAAATAACCAATTCGTGCTTCTAAAACTTCTATTCCAGCCATGTTTAAACGTTCAGAAAGTTCTTTTTCTAAAGCTTCACTAACTTCATTTACACTTGCTCTTAAAGTAATTTCTTCAGTTTTTCCATCATCTTCAAAATTATCATATGGGTATAAACTTGCTAATTTTCTTACTGCAGCATCAGATTGTACGCGCACAAAATTTTCATAATTATCAACTTCAAATGCGGCTTTATAAGTGTCTTTTACTTTCCAAACAGCAATGGTACTAATCATAATTGGGTTTCCAAGTTTATCATTTACTTTAACACGTTCGCTATCAAAATTACTGGCTCTTAAAGAGATGGTTCTTTGTTTGTATAATGGATTTGCCCAAAAAAAACCATTTTCTTTAATAGTGCCAATGTATTTACCAAAGAGCAATAATACTTTTGATGTATTTGGATTTACAAGTATAAACCCTGGAATAATTGCAATTATTAAAAGAATTGAAGAAATTATAAAATAGGGGTTGCTTTGTAAGATACCTATTACAAATAAGGTAACAAGTATAACTAACAGCAGTAGCATAAAATAACCGCTAGAGATTTTTTTTGTTTTTTCGAGTGTCATTGTTTTGCGTTTAAAATGATATTAAAATAATATCATAAAGATATATTATTTTTTTTAATATTTAAAAGTTTTAAACAAACAATTATTTTTATATTTGAAAAAAAATAATAATGAAAATAATGAGATTTAGTTTTCTACTAATTGTATTTTTATTTGGTTCTTTAAATGTAAATGCTTTAAATCCTATTTGGGGTGCAACTGGCCATAGAACTATTGGAGAAATAGCTGAAAGTTATTTAAAACCAAAAACAAAACGAAAAATTGCAGAATTGCTAAATGGAGAAAGCTTGGCATTGGTTTCAACTTTTGGAGATGATATAAAATCTGATAAGAAGTATGATAAGTTTAATTCTTGGCATTATATAAATATGCCTTTAGATGTTAAATATGAAGATTCTGAAAAAAATCCAGATGGAGATGTGGTGTCTGGAATATTAAAATGCAAAGAAGTACTTTTAGATGATGCATCTAGTAAAGAAGATAAGGTGTTTTATTTAAAAATGTTAGTGCATCTTATTGGTGATTTACACCAGCCAATGCACGTTGGTAAATCAGAAGACAAAGGAGGAAATACAATACAAGTACGATGGTTTCATGAAGGAACAAATCTTCATAAGCTTTGGGATTCTGGTATGATTAACCAATATAATATGACTTACACAGAATTGGCTAAAAATGCGAATAAAATTTCAAAAGAACAACTAAAATATTTGCAAAAAGGAACTGTTGTAGATTGGGCAAATGAAACTCAGCAACAAGCAATTAAAGTCTACGCTTCTGTTAAACCTGGAGATAAATTAGGTTATAGATATATGTATGATTATTTTGATTTAGCTAGAAATCAGTTACAAGTTGCTGGAATTAGATTGGCTAAAACTTTAAACGATTTGTTTGCATAATAAAGTCATACAAGTTTAATTTAATGTTAGTTAAAGTTTAGGGGTGTTGTAACTTTTCCAACGCCTTTCTTCTCTAGTTAATATTGAAGTGAATTTTTGAGGTAAATTTATTTTTATTGTTGTTTGTAGTTTAGTTGAAGGGTGTATAAAAGTAATTTTAGATGCACATAAAAACAATCCTTTTCCTTTGTGAATAGTTGCTGGATTTCCATATAACTTATCTCCTAAAATGGGATTTCCAATACTAGCCATATGTATTCTTATTTGATGTGTTCTTCCTGTTTTTGGAAACGCTTTTATAGCTGTTAGTGTTTTGAATTTTAGAGAATTAACGGTGTTTGTTGCTTCAAAATTAGTTATTGAAGGTTTTTCTTCTATTGGTGTGTTTATGGTTTTACTTGTAGATGTTTTACCAATAACAATAGCGTTGTATTGTTTTTTTATTGTTTGATTTTTAAATTGTTTTCCAAGTTCTATTTGGGCAGTTTTGGTTTTTGCTATTAACAAAATACCAGAGGTTTGGTTATCTAATCTATGTATAGGGGTTGGAATTGTAAGCGTATCTAACTGTGTGCTTTTTCTGAGATTATAAAGTAATGCATTTGCAATAGTTTTAAACTTATTACCGCTAACAGTAATTCCTGCAGGCTTATTTATTACAGCAATATGTTCGTCTTCAAAAACAATTTCTAAATTAAATTTATATACTTTTGGTTGCTTATTTGGGTCTTCAATTAATTTTATAACTTGACCAAAACTTATCCATGTTGCAGTTTTTGCAATCTCATTGTCAACTAAAACCCTACCTTTTTTTATAGCTTTTTTTACACCACTATTTGAAGGAATGTAAGCATTAAAAATTTTTGGAGCGTACTCTTGTAATCTTACTTTTTCAATTCCTTTTGGAACACTATGCGAATGTAATATTTTGATAACTTTAGGTTTTAGTTTGTTGTTGTTTAAAGCAATTTTTGTTGACGAAGTGTTTCTAAAATTTCTTTATAATCAAAAGATAAATCAAGTTTTATGGCTTCGGAAAATGTAAACCAATTATAGTCAGCAACTTCTTCTTGTTGAATTTTAATTTTACCAGACCAATTTCCTAAAATTCGATAGAATTTTTTGCCTTGCCAAACACCTGTTTTAATAATTTTTGTGGGTGTAAAATCTAAATTACACTCTTCTTTTACTTCTCTAATTACATTTTGTTCCGCGGTTTCGCCTTTTTCAGCCCTTCCGCCCGGACATCCCCAAAATCCAGGGTATCTTTCTGTATAATTAGAGCGTTTAAGTAATAGTATTTTTTTATTGTCTAAAATAATTCCTGAAGCAGCTAATATCATAATTTTATTAGTAATAAAGTACTCCTAAAGTAGCGTTTTCCCCTGTTGCAAGTGCCCATTCTTTTGAAGAGATTAAGTTCCCATTTGCATCATATAAATTTAATTCAGCAGTGTTTGGGCCGGAGAAACCTTGATTTATAGCTTGAAAATCGACTCTATTATAGCCTTCTTCTAAATTGATATAATATACGTAATAACTACCTTTAAGTCCAATATTATCACTAACAAGTTGTTCATTTACATAAATTCTAATTCTATCTCCGTCTACGTAACTATAATCTCTGCATTCAACTTTAACTCTTTTTGTGGTGCTTTTTACAGTTCCTAGGCTGTAAGCGCTACTAAGTTTTTTATGGGTAACATCTTTGTTGTTAAAATATTTTTTACCAATAATATCTTTATCTTCAGGTAAGTTTTCCATTAAAAAATTAGAATTGTTATTGGGTTTAGCAGAATTTAATTGCTTGTTAATTGCTGTAGTGTTTAACTGCTTATTTAAATTAAAATCTATTTGATTATTTGGACTTACTTTAGAACCAAAGGATTTTGCTCTTAATTGATTTGTGCTTTTAGTTGTATTAATTTCATTATTAAAGTCTTTAATTTTTGTAGTATCAGCTTGCGCAAAAGTTGTATTAATTGCTGCATTTATAAATAAAAGACTGAAAAATATTTTTAATGAAACCTTCATTGTTAGATTTTAAATTACATAATAGCAAAAAAAATGCCAATTACTTTAAATTTAGTTGTATTAAACACAAAAATAATAAAAATAGCCTCAATTGTAGTTGAGGCTATTTATTAAATCTATGTTAAAGTGTTTATTCTTAGAGGTTTTTACTTTACCATTTGAAAACTACGCTTTATAAATTGGGTAAGTTCTTCACCTTTTAAAAGGTTTTGTGAAAGTCTTGCCAAGTCAAAAGCTTGTTGAATAAGACGTTCTTGTTTCTTTTTGGTTTTTGTATTTAAAATTTCACTTACCAACTCATTATTAGTATTTACAACTAAGTTGTACATTTCAGGGAAATTTCCCATTCCCATCATCCCACCACCTCCGGTAGCTTGCATTTCTTTCATTCTACGCATAAACTCTGGTTGCGTAATCATAAAAGGATTTGCATTAGAATCCATAGCTTCTAATTGTACAGTATAAGTTTCTTTTGGAATTGCACCTTCAATAATAGGTTTTAAGGTTTCTTTTTCTTCGTCAGAAAGCTTACTTATTATATTTTCATCTTTTTTTATTAAGTTGTCTATATGATCACCGTCAACTCTGGTAAATTGGATATTTTCTTTGCTTCCTTCTAATTTTTGAATTAAATGCGAAACAATTGGTGAGTCTAATAATAGTACTTGGTATCCTTTTTCTTTTGCAGCATCTATGTAACTATGTTGTTCTTTAACATCTGAAGCATAAAGGATAATTGTTTTATCATCTTTATCTGTTTGCGCAGGTTTAATTTTTTCAATTAATTCTTCAAAAGTAAAGTACTCTTTATCTACTGTTGGATACAATGCAAATTTGTCAGATTTTTCGAAGAATTTTTCTTCAGAAAGCATTCCGTATTCAATAATAACTTTAATATCATCCCATTTTTCTTCAAAAGCTTTTCTGTCATTTTTAAATAAGCTAATTAGTTTATCTGCAACTTTACGTGTAATATAGCTTGAGATTTTTTTAACCGCACCATCTGCTTGTAAGTAAGAACGTGAAACGTTTAAAGGAATGTCTGGAGAATCTATTACTCCACGTAACATTTGTAAAAAGTCAGGAACAATTCCTTCTACATTATCGGTTACAAATACTTGATTTTGGTATAGTTGTATTTTATCTTTTGTAGGATCTACACTTTTATTTAATTTAGGGAAGTATAAAATACCTGTTAAATTAAATGGGTAATCTACATTTAAATGTATGTTAAATAAAGGTTCTTCAAATTGCATTGGATACAATTCTCTGTAGAAAGCTTTGTAATCCTCATCTTTTAATTCACTAGGACTTTTTGTCCAAGCAGGAGTAGGGTTGTTTACAATATTATCTACTGTAATTGTTTCTGGTTTTGCATCTTTATCAGCATCTTCAGGTAGAGGTAAATTTTCTTCACGCGTTCCAAATTTAATTGGAATAGGCATAAATTTATTATACTTATTTAAAAGTTCGTTTATTTTACTTTCTTCTAAAAATTCTAAAGAATCTTCATCTATATGAAGTACAATTTCTGTTCCTCTATCTGTTTTGTCTGTTTCTTCTAAAGTGTATTTTGGGCTTCCATCACATTCCCATCGTACAGCTTTAGAGCCTTCTACAAAAGATTTAGTAAATATTTCAACTCTTTCTGCTACCATAAAAGAAGAATAGAAACCTAAACCAAAATGACCAATAATACCAGAATCTTCAACTTTGTCTTTGTATTTTTCAACAAATTCTTCTGCACCAGAAAAAGCGACTTGGTTAATGTATTTTTCAACTTCTTCACCTGTCATACCAATTCCTTGGTCAATAATTCTAATTTCCTTTTTTTCTTTATCAACTTTTATTTCAAGGATTGGATTTCCAATATCTCCTTTAATTTCACCTAAGGTAGATAAGTGTTTTAATTTTAAAGTTGCATCTGTTGCATTTGAAATTAATTCACGTAAAAATATTTCGTGATCCGAATACAAGAATTTTTTAATAATAGGAAAAATATTCTCCGCAGTTACATTAATATTTCCAGTTGCCATATTTTTTTAATTTTATTAAATTTAATTTTATAATATTGTAGTAGTCAAAAAAAATACCAAACTAGCCAGAGTGACAAACTGGCACTTTCTTTAATTTTAATATAATGCGTTATGAATTTTAATAAGTATTTTAACGTAAAAAGACAGAAATGTCTGTAGAACGTAAAGTAAGGCAAGTTGAAGCGTTATTCAATTGTCTTGAAAACGAAATCTCTACTTTTAAATCGCAATTTGATATAAACTGCATACAAGGTTGCGGAAAATGTTGTACAAAATTAGATGTTGAAGCTTCTCCATTAGAGTTTTTACCTTGGGCTTTTAATTTATTTTTAAATGGAAAAGCAGAAGAAACATTGGTTCAGTTAAAAGCAAAAACAAGTACAATTTGTACTATTTATCTGCCACTATCTTTAGTTGATAATGCAAGTGGAAGTTGTGGAAATTATAAATATCGTGGTTTAATTTGCCGACTTTTTGGTTATGCTGCAACCCGAGATAAATATGGTAAATTACGCTTAGCAACTTGTAAAATTATAAAAGAAAGAAAAGCAAAGGCTTATGGTAAAGGTGTTAATGCTATTGAAAATGGAGTTTCTATTCCTATTTTTATGGATTATTATATGCAGCTTTCTCAAATTGATTTTAATTTAGGAAATCAAATTTTACCAATTAATAAGGCTTTAGAAAGTGCTTTAATTGAAGTGTTGAGTTATTATACTTACAGACCTGTTCCGCATGGATTTAAAAAACCAGCTTAAAAAATATTTAATTTGTTTACTTTTAAGGCAAATTAATAATTTACTATGGATGATCATATTTTAATTGATGGCTATAAACATATATGTTATAAGCAAACTACTTTTTCTGAAAATGAAATGTTGAATAAGTCTAAGAGTTATTTTGAATGGGCTAATAAAAGAAGGTCTGTACGTAATTTTTCTGATAAAGATGTGCCAATAGAAGTAATTGAAAATATAATAAAAACAGCATCTACAGCACCTTCTGGTGCAAATAAACAACCTTGGACTTTTTGTGTTGTAAAAGATGCTGAATTAAAAAAAGAAATAAGACTTGCTGCTGAAGTTGAAGAGCGTAAAAGTTATAGCGAACGAATGAATGATGAATGGTTGAATGATTTAAAACATTTAGGAACTGATGCTAATAAGTCTTTTTTAGAAACTGCACCGTATTTAATAATTGTGTTTAAGCATTCTTTTGAATATGATTCTAATGGAAAAAAAGAACAAAATTATTATGTAAATGAGTCAGTTGGTTTGGCTTGTGGATTTTTAATTTCAGCAATTCATAATGCAGGTTTAGTTACATTAACTCATACGCCAAGTCCTATGCGTTTTTTAGAAAAAATATTGAAACGTCCAGATAATGAACGTGCTTTTTTATTGTTGCCTGTTGGTTATCAAGCCGAAAAAACTTATGTACCAAATATTAAAAGAAAACCACTTGATTTTATTATGAAGTTGTACTAATAAAAAGCTGTTTGAAAAGTAATTTAAATCTGTTATATTCAACTTGTTTCAGTATCTCATCATATTAAATGGTCAATCAGGATGAGAACCTGAAATAAATTCAGGTTGACGATCGACTTATTTTCAAACAGCCTTCAAAAAACAATTAAGTATTAATTATTTTAATGTTGATTTTCTTTAACAACTCTATTTTTTACATGTTTTTCTAACCATTGATCTTGTTCCCAAAGCATATGTAAAACAGACTCTTTAGCACTGTAGCCATGGCTTTCTTTTGGAAGCATAACTAAACGAACTGGAGCTCCAAGTCCTTTTAAAGCATTAAAATAGCGTTCGCTTTGTAATGGATATGTTCCTGAATTATTATCAGCTTCACCGTGAATTAACAATAATGGGGTTTTCATAGTATGTGCATTCATAAAAGGCGACATTTGGTTGTAAACTTCTGGAGCTTCCCAATAGCTGCGTTCTTCACTTTGAAACCCAAACGGAGTTAATGTTCTGTTGTATGCACCACTACGTGCAATTCCTGCAGCAAAAAGATCGGAATGTGCTAATAAATTTGCAGTCATAAAGGCGCCATAAGAATGCCCGCCAACTGCAACTTTATTTCTGTCAATGTAGCCTAAATAATCTACAGCGTCAATTGCTGCTTTTGCATTTGCTACTAATTGAGAAATAAAAGTGTCATTTGGTTGTTCGTCACCTTCACCAACTATTGGAAAAGATGCATCATCTAATACAACATACCCTCTAGTTACCCAATAAACCATAGAGCCATAATAAGGGTATGTAAATTCGTTTGAGTTTGAAGTGCTTTGCCCGGCGCTACTTTTATCTTTATATTCTCTTGGGTATGCCCACATAATCATTGGGTATTTTTTACCTTCTTGGTAGTTTGTTGGTAAATATAAAACTCCAGACAGTTCAAGTCCATCTAATCTATTGTATTTAATAACTTCTTTATGTACATTTTGAATACTTTTAAAAGGATTTTCAAAAGTGGTTAAGGCTATTAATTTTGAATTCTTTTTAATATTTCTAATATAATAATTAGGGTATTCGTTTTTAGATTCTATACGAACAATTATTTCACCCTTTTTTATATCTAAAGCATCTAAAATTCCTTCAACTTTATCTGTTAATTTAGATTGGTATAATCTTTTAGTTTTTAAATTTTTTAAATTTAACTCATCAACAAACGGAAATTTTCCAGCTTCGCTATAACCATCTCCAATTAAATAGGCTTTGTTATTGTCTAAAGCTAGCGTATAGCGTCCGTATTCATTTCTTTTAGTAACAAAACTTCCTGGATCGCTATAGGTGTCTTGGTAATTTCTATCTGAAATTAATTTAGGTTTTACATTGTTGTTTGAAGGGTTAAAAACATAAGTTTTTGTGTTTCTAGTATTCCACCAGTAATCATGGGCAATTGCAGTTGTGTTATTTCCCCATTCAATTCCAGAAAATCTTCCAATTGTTTTAAGTATTGAGTTTGCTTTACCGTTAAAAGGTGCATTTAATTCAAAAACTTCATCTCTAAAAGCAACTTCTTTAGCAGGATCTCCTTCATCTAAAGCTTCACACCAATATAGTGTAGCTGGTTTGTCGTCTCTCCAACTTAAATTTCTGATACCTGTTCTAACAGCCATAAATCCTTTAGGTAAATCTTCAATTAAAGGAATTTCTAACATTGTTTTAACCAGTGTTCCGTCTGCGTTGTAAATTGTTGTTTTTGACGGGAATCTACGATAAGGTACTAAATAAGAAAATGGTTTTTCTATAGTTGTTATTAAAATATAGTTTCCGTCTGGAGAAAAAGACATACCTCTATACATATTGCTTTCTTTCCAAAGGGTTTTGTTTCCATTTAAATCTATTTTATATAATTCTGCTAGTGCAAGTTGTTCAAAATTGTACTCATCACTTTTATTTTTTAGTAAGTCTTGGTAGGTTCTGTTTTGCGCTTTTATACCTTGTTCACTTTCGGATATTGTTGGGCCAGTTGGAACAGCGGTTTTAGTATCTATTAAGGCTTTTTTATCTTTAGAAATAGTTTTTACAAGTAAGGAGTTGCTGTCTTTAAACCAAGAAAAAGGCATACCTGTATTTGCATTTAAATTTGGCTCCGTTATTTTTTTGGCAGCTTTAGCTTCAATATCTAATATCCAAAGTTCTACACCTGTACTTACGGTATTTGTAAAGGCCATCATTTTTTGGTTAGGAGACCAAGAGAAGTAAGAGTAGCGTCCGTTTGTTGGTAGGCCAATAACTCTTTCTTCTTTAGCAGTTTTTCCAACTCTAACTTTAATATCTGTATAATAACGCTGTCTGCTGTTTATGTTAGTTTTAGGGTTAATTCTAAGTCCGGCAAGTCGCATTTCGGTTTCAGAAAGTTCTTCAATATTTTTGAAGTTAGATCTGTATAAAAAAACAAAATTTTCACCTTTTTCATCCATTTGCATTGATGGGGCTAAAGGCGCTTCAGCAAGTTCTAAGATTTCTTGAGGAGGTTTTTGATAGGTGAGTGCTTCTTGGGCAAAAATATATGTTCCCCAAAATAAAACTAGAGTAAAAAGTATTTTTTTCATATTAAAATTGTTTAAACTGATTGTTGTTAAATCTAATAAAACAAGACTAACAATCTTATTAATAAAATGTTAAAAGGAATTTTTATGTTAAAATACTAAATATTAATCAAAAAATAAGTTTTTTGAAATATTAAATAATTCTTGCTTTTTTTTAAAAAATTCTAAGAAATCTGTTTATTTTTAGTATTAATTTAATTACTATTGTAGTAGCTGTAAAAGAATTAGTGTTTTACAGGGTTTGAAAATACTATAACAAAATATAAAAAATATGTATAATTCTAAAATAACAGGACTTGGTTATTATGTGCCTGATAACGTTGTTACAAATGATGATTTATCCAAAATGATGGATACCAATGATTCCTGGATTCAGGAGAGAACAGGTATAAAAGAACGCAGGTGGATTAAAGAGGGAAGTGAAGATACATCGGCTGTAATGGGTGCAAAAGCATCAAGAATTGCAATAGAGCGTGCGGGGTTAACTTCAAAAGATATTGATTTTATTGTATTTGCTACTTTAAGTCCAGATTACTATTTTCCTGGTTGTGGCGTTCAAATTCAAGAAATGTTAGAAATGCGTACTGTTGGAGCTGTTGATATAAGAAACCAATGTTCTGGGTTTATTTATGCAATGTCTGTTGCCGATCAATTTATTAAAACAGGTATGTATAAAAATGTTCTAGTTGTTGGTTCAGAATTTCATTCAGGAGGATTAGATAAAACTACAAGAGGTAGAGGTGTTTCTGTAATTTTTGGTGATGGTGCAGGTGCAGCAGTATTGTCTAGAACAGAAGATAATACAAAAGGTATTTTATCTTCTCATTTGCATTCGGAAGGAAAACATGCCGAAGAATTAACTGTTTTAGCCCCAAGTATAAAGCATTGGGTACCACAACTTTTAGAAGAAAACGATGAAAATGACGTGTCTTACTATCCTTATATGAATGGTACTTTTGTGTTTAAGCATGCTGTTGTTCGTTTTTCTGAAGCTATTATAGAAGGTTTAACAAAAAGCAATTTAGAAGCTGCAGATATTGATATGTTAATTCCGCATCAAGCAAACTTGCGTATCACACAATTTATTCAAAAGAAATTTAAATTAACAGATGATAAAGTTCATAGCAATATTCAAAAGTATGGAAATACAACTGCAGCATCTGTTATTATTGCGTTAACCGAAGCTTGGGAGCAAGGAAAAATTAAAGATAATGATCTTGTTGTTTTAGCTGCTTTTGGAAGTGGTTTTACTTGGGGGAGTGTTATTATTAGATGGTAATAATTTAAAAGAAAAAAGCCTCAGAATGCAAGTTTAGAGGCTTTTTTTTGAGGGTGAAGTCGATTAATTCAAATAATTACTATACCCTTTTATTTTTTTAAAATTTAAATTACAATTATATACCTATGACGATTTTAATGTTTAATTGTTGTAATTAGTAAAGTTAAAAAATTGTTAAATAATTTTTATTAAATGAGTCTTAAAACATTAGTAATAGGAGCGTCCATAAATCCTAGTAGGTATTCTAATAAAGCTGTTAAAAAATTGTTAGAAAATAAGGTTGAAGTAAAAGCCTTGGGTATAAAAAAAGGAACAATTTTAGATGTTGATATAGTTACTACTAAAGAAGCTTTTGAAAACATACATACTGTTACACTTTATTTAAATGCTAAAAATCAAGAAGAATATTACAATTATATAGTAAGTTTAAAGCCAAAGCGTGTAATTTTTAATCCTGGAACAGAAAATATTGCGTTCGAAAAAATATTAGCCAATAATGCAATTAAATTTGAGCAGGCTTGTACGTTAGTTTTATTAAGTATTGGAGCTTATTAATATAAGACAAATAATTATTTTTTTAAGATTTCTCCAATAGAGCCTTCTTTACTTGGGGTAAGTTTAAAAATAGTTTTAGGTAATAATCTAGGCTCCATTCTATGTGAAACATAGAGTATTGTTATTTCTGTTTTTAAAACAAGTAAGTTAATTAGTTGTGTAACCAACGTTGTATTTTTATCATCTAAACCTTCTAGAGGTTCATCTAAAATTAAAAGAGGGGGTTGTTTAATTATAGCGCGTATTATTAAAGCAATTCTTTGTTGACCCGATGAAAGTTTAAGAAATGGTGTGTTTTTATAAGCCGATAATTTAATGATCTTAAGCCATTGCTCTACTGTGTATAGTTGTGTTTTTTGTGGTTTTTTATAAAGACCAATAGAATCAAAATAACCAGATAGTATTAGGTGTTCTAAAGTTTGGTTACGATTGAAAAGTTCTGTTATTGTAGTTGAAAAATAGCCAATTCGTTTTTTTAAGTCCCAAATACTTTCTCCACTTCCTTTTTTTTGACCAAAAATATAGATGTCTTGTCCGTAAGCTTTTGGATTTTCTCCAGTAATTAATGATAATAAAGTGCTTTTTCCAGCTCCATTTGGACCAATTAACTGCCAAAATTCACCCTTCTTAACAGTCCAATTTATGTTTTTTACAATAGGTCTATTATTGTAATTTACACAAACATTGTTAAACTGTACAAGAGTATCTTCTTCAAATTTGATTTTTTTTAAGGCATTTGGTATTTCATTTTTAAAGATAGAAGTATAAGTTTTGTTATTAGTTTTAAGTTGTTGTAAGTTAAAATTATTGTCTTCTATTTGGTATTTTGTTTCAATAAAATTGAGAATATCATCTGTTCTATTAACAAGTTGAATTATTTCAAAATCTTTAGAAAGATCTTTAATTTTATCAGCTAATTCTATTTGTGAAGTCCTGTCTAAATGATCAAAAATACTATCAAATATTATAAAATCTGGTTTTTGATTTAAACAGTATTTTAAAAATATTTTTCTACGTTCACCTGTTGAAAATTCACTTAATTTTCTGTTATTATTTGTTGCTATTTTAACAATATCGTATTTATATTCTTCTTCAATATATTTTTTAATAGCAATGTCTGAAAATAAAAAACCTTTTAAATTGTTGTATTTATGTAATTTTTCTGAAGCGTTTTTACCTAAAATGGTAGCTATAAAATGTCTTTTATCAACATTGTTGTTGATTAGAATGGCAATCGGTTCTTTTTTCATTGTGTAAAAAAATCAAAAAAATAGGTGAGCTAAATTGTAAAATTAGTTAATTTCAAAAACTTTTCCTGCTTCTGCTAAATGTGTGTTTTTAAAAACTTCTTGAGCTTCAGTTTTAAAAACTTCAATATTTTTATACCTACCACTATAATGACCAATAATAAGTTGTTGCACATTTGCTTGTAATGCAATTTTAGCAGCTTGTTCGGCTGTTGAGTGTTTAGTAGTTGTAGCAAGATCCTCTTTGTCTTTTAAAAATGTAGATTCATGGTATAGACAGTTTACATTTTTAATTATAGGAGGTAACTGGTTAGGAAGATAGGTGGTATCACTACAGAAAGCATAACTTTTAGGAGTTGCAGGTTCTAATGTTAGTTCTTCATTTTTTAAAATAGTGCCATTTGTTAATTTAAAATCTCTTCCATTCTTTAAATTTTGATAATCACAAATTTCAATTTCTTTATATTTAGCAATGGCATTCATGTTTAATTTACGTTCGCCTAGCTTTTCTTTAAATAAAAATCCGTTGGTATAAATTCTATGGTTTAAAGGTATGGTGTGTACTTCAACTTTGTCATCTTCAAAAATTAATTCACTTACTGTGTTTGTTAGCTCGTGAAAATATAATGGATAATGTGTCCAAGAATTTGAAAGTTTAAGCTGTAGTGTTATTAGTTCTTTAATACCTTTTGGGCCGTAGACATGTAATTCAGTTTCTCTATTTAGCAATCTAAACGTAGAGATTAAACCAACTAAACCAAAAAAATGATCGCCGTGTAAGTGCGAAATAAAAATATGCTTAATTTTTGAAAATTTAATACCGTATTTACGTAGTTGTACTTGTGTGCCTTCGCCACAATCAATTAAAAAGTTGTGATTTTTAATTTCTAAATATTGAGCTGTTGGGTGTGCATTTACTCTTGGTGTAGCAGAATGACAACCTAAAATAGTGAGTTTTAAACTCATCGAATAACTAATCTTTTTGATATAATTTCAGAATCGGATTGTAAAGAGTATATGTACATTCCATTATTTAAATTATTACGATTAAATTGAAATGTATTTGTTCCTCTTTTTGCATTTACTTTTTCTAAGTAAACCGTTTTTCCTACTAGATTTTTAACAGTAAATTCTACTAATTGATTTTTAGTAGATGTAAATTTAATGCGAGTTCTGGTTGTTAATGGATTTGGTGAAGCGGTGACAGCTAATAGTGTTGTTGAAATAGGTTCATTTTTTTTAATAATAGCATGACTGTCCTTTTCTTGAGTGTAAGAAAAAGTGAATGTCAATAAAAATATTATTAAAAGTAGTTTTTTCATCAATAAGCCTATTGTTTTTAAAATCCTAAATCTCGTTCAATCGCATCCATTTCTATAATGTCTAACGCTTCAGTAAAAGTTGGTACGATATTAATTTCTTCGGGAATTTCATCTATATCTATTCCTTCAAAAATAATAACAAAACTTGTGCCGTTTTCACGGTGTTTGTTACTTATCTTCAAAAATAACAATAATTCTTTTAGTGTAGTGTTAATTTTTTCTGAAAAATCTAAAATTAAATGTTCATCTTTAAAATCTAATAAATTATTTTCTAGATTGTTAAGAAAAATAGTTAATGATTCTTCAGTTGGTTTTATGGTTGTATATTTTTTAGTTTTTGTTATTTTCATAGTGTACTTTTTATTAGCGGACGTGTTTAAATACCGCTCAACTTTAAGATTGGTTTTTGGGTCAGGAAATAAACTAAGTAATTTACTTGTTTTATTGTTTATGCCTTTCAATTTGTTGTGCTAATAAATAAATTACAGCCATTCTTATGGCAACACCATTTTCAACTTGATTTAATATAATAGATTGTCCAGAATCGGCAACATCACTTGTTAATTCTACACCTCTATTTATTGGTCCTGGGTGCATAATAACAATTTTTTTGTTAAGACTGTCTAAAAGTTGTTTGTTTATACCAAATAATTGTGAGTATTCTCTGGTTGATGGAAAATAATTAATTGCCATACGTTCGTTTTGCACTCTTAAAACATTGGCAACATCGCACCATTCTAAAGCTTTTTTAATATTACATTCTATACCAACACCTAAACTTTCAATATATTTAGGTATTAAAGTTTTTGGACCACAAACCTTTACTTCTGCACCTTGTAATTTAAGAGCATAAATATTAGATAAAGCAACTCTAGAGTGTAAAATATCACCAACAATTACCACTTTTTTACCAGCAACATCTCCTAATTTTTCTCTAATAGAATAAGAGTCTAAAAGTGCTTGTGTTGGGTGTTCATGTGTGCCATCTCCTGCGTTAACAATTTTAGCATCTACGTGTTTAGACAAAAAATCACAGGCACCAACATTTGAATGTCGCATTACAATTAAATCAACTTTCATTGATAAAATATTGTTTGCAGTATCTATTAAAGTTTCTCCTTTTTTAACGGATGATTGATTTGCTGAAAAGTTTATAACATCTGCCGATAAACGTTTCTCAGCCAATTCAAACGAAAGTTTTGTTCGTGTACTATTTTCAAAAAATAAATTTGCAATAGTAATATCTCTTAACGATGGTACTTTTTTAATAGGACGATTAATTACTTCTTTAAAATGATCTGCAGTTTCAAAAATTAAATCAATATCACTTCTTTTTAAATGCTTTATACCTAAAAGATGTTGTACGCTTAACTGACTCATGTAATTAATTATTTATAATATATACGGCATCTTTACCGTCTTTTTCTTTCCAATTTACAGTAACTCTTTCTTCATTGATAACATCTACTTGTCTTCCTCTGTAATTTGGCTGAATAGGTAAATGTCTGCTAAATCTTCTGTCGATTAGCACTAGTAATTCAATATCAATTGGTCTTCCAAACGATTGAATTGCTGTTAAAGCAGCTCTAATACTTCTACCAGAATATAAAACATCATCAATAAAAACAACATTTTTATCTTCAACAATAAAATTAATATTGGTTTTATTAGCTTCTATAGGTTCGCCACGTCTTCTAAAATCGTCTCTGTAAAAAGTAATATCTAATTGCCCTAATTTTACATTAGAGATGTTGTAATCTTCCTTTAAAATAGAAACCAATCTTTCAGCTAGATAAATACCTCTAGGCTGAATACCAATAAGTACGGTGTTTTCAAAATTATTATGATTTTCGATTAGCTGACATGCCAATCGATGTAAAATAATGTGAATTTCTTTAGAATTAAGTAGAATTTTTTTGCTCATTGCAATACCAAACATTGTTTGGAATACAAATATAAACCATTTTGTTAATTAATTTGTTAAAAACATTTAGAACTTAGTATTAAATTAAGCATTTGTTCTTGTACTTTTATTTTTGTAGTAATTTAATATATTTTTATATATGCCTTTAACTCCTAGAGAAAATAATTTGCCGTTGACTAAATTTGAATCAATGCTAAAAACAAATAGTATTTATTTCTTTGATTCTGTTGAGTTTGAAGAAATTATACATTACTATATAGATTCTGGAAAAATATCTTTAGCAAAAAAAGCCATTAAATTGGGCTTACATCAGCACCCAAATTCTATTTTGTTAAAATTATTAAGAGCAGAATTAATGATTTTTGACGGTAAGTTTGATGAAGCTACAAGTTTATTAAAAGAGCTTCAAGCTATAGAACCTACTAATGAAGAAATTTATGTGCAGCAAGCAAGTATCTTTTCTAAAAACGATAAGCATCAACAAGCTATTGATTATTTAAAAATTGCTTTATTGTATACCGATGATGAAGCCGATATTTTAGCTATGATTGGTATGGAATATTTGTTTTTAGATAATTTTGATGAGGCTAGATTAAATTTTGCAAAATGTTTAACTGTAGATTTTGAAGATTATTCTTCGCTTTACAATGTAATTTATTGTTATGATATGCAGGGCAAACATATAGAGGCAGTAGATTATTTAAATAAATATATAGATAAAGACCCGTATAGTGAAGTTGCTTGGCATCAATTAGGAAGGCAATATTTTATATTAGAAAATTATAAAGAAGCCTTGCGAGCATTTGATTATGCAGTTTTAATTGATGATACTTTTGTGGGTGGGTATTTAGAAAAAGCTAAAACTTTAGAAGAATTAAAACGTTATAAAGAAGCTATTGATAATTATAAAATTACAATAGATTTAGACGATCCAACTTCGTTTGTGTATTTAAGAATTGGAGAATGTTATGAAAAATTAAATAAACCTACTTTATCAATACAATTTTATAAAAAAGCTGTACACGAAGATCCATTATTAGATAAAGGATGGTTAGCCATAGCCGAAATTAGTATTTCAAATAAAAACTATTATAAGGCGTTGTTTTATATTAACAAAGCAATAGAAATAGATGAAAAAAATAGTTTGTATTGGAGAAAATATGCAGAAATTAATTTAAAATTAAATTTCTTTGAAGAAGCTGTAAAAGGTTTTCAAAACTGTATTTTATTGCAAGATTTTGATATTGTAATTTGGGTTGGTTTAAGCGATGTGCTTTGCTATTTAGGTGATTATAAAGATGCTTTAATCAATTTAAAGAAAGCTTCAAAAGTTTTTAAAGATTTTGCAGAATTAGAATATAGATTAAGTGCTATTTATTTTCAGTTTAACGATTTTTCTAAAGCAAAAAAACACTTAATAAATGGTTTGAACATCGATTTTGAATATCATAATGAAATTAAAGAGGTGTTTCCAGAGGTTTTTAAAAGACAAGAAGTTGTAGATATAATAAGCGATTTCAAAAATACTTCATTATAAAATATTACATTTGTCTTTTAACAAAAAACAAATGCAACAAAGAAATTTTATTCACTATTTAGTAATAACACTTAAAGGAATGGCTATGGGAGCTGCAGATGTAGTTCCGGGTGTGTCAGGAGGAACAATAGCATTTATTTCTGGTATTTATGAAGAATTATTAACTTCTATTAGTTCAATCAAAATTTCGTCAATTAAATTATTAAAAAATAAGGGATTTAAGGTTTTTTGGGAGACAATAAATGGTAATTTTTTAGTAGCTCTTTTAATAGGTATATTTATTAGTATTCTATCTTTGGCTAAATTAATATCGTGGTTGTTAGAAAATAAACCAATACTTGTTTGGTCTTTCTTTTTTGGATTGGTTTTAGCAAGTATTTTGTTTATAGGAAAGCAAATTACTAGATGGAGCGCTTTAGCAGTAGTGTTATTTATGGTTGGTGCTCTTGTAGCTTATTATATAACTACATTACAGCCCTTAGTTTCAGAAAATTCTTCACCATTATTTTTGTTTATAGCTGGAGCATTGGCAATTTGTGCTATGATATTACCCGGTATTTCAGGCTCATTTATTTTAGTATTATTAGGTGCCTACAAACCAGTTTTAGATGCTATACACGATAGAGATTTTAAAATGTTAGCAATTGTAATATCTGGAGGAGTAGTTGGTTTGTTAACTTTTTCTAAAGTGTTAAAATGGTTGTTTAATCATTATAAAAATTTAACATTAGCTGTTTTAACAGGTTTTATTTTAGGATCTTTAAATAAAATTTGGCCATGGAAAGAAACACTAACATGGCGAACAAATTCACATGGTGTAAAAGTACCATTTAATGAGCAAAGTATTTCCCCGTTTTCTTTTGAAGGAGATGCCCAATTAACAATGGCAATATTATTGGCACTTGTAGGTTTTGCAGTAATTATTATATTAGAAAGAATAGCAAAACTATCAAAATCACATTAATTTATGGCTAAAGAACGTAATTTACTGGATAAATTTTTCCTTTTCTTAAAAGGATTAGCAATGGGTGCGGCAAATAAAGTTCCTGGAGTATCTGGTGGTACAGTTTCTTTTGTATTGGGTTTTTATGAAGAAATGATTTATTCCTTCAGAAAAATAAATTATAAAGCTCTTTTATTGCTTATAAATGGTAGGTTTAAAAGTTTTTATAATTATACAAATGCCACTTTTTTATTGTTAGTTTTTGGAGGAAGTACGTTTAGTTATTTTAGTGTATCCTTAGTTTTAGACTATTTATTAGTTACCTACGAATTGTATGTTTGGAGTGCTTTTTTTGGAATGATATTAGGGTCTATCTACTATATCTCTAAAGATTTTGAAAATTGGAATACAAAAAATATAGTATCTGTAATTATAGGTGTATCATTAGGTATTGCCATTAGCTTTATGAGTCCTGCAAAAGAAAATAATAACCTTTGGTTTGTTTTTATTTGTGGAATAATTGGAGTTTCAGGAATGACACTTCCTGGTTTATCAGGATCATTTATACTTATTTTAATGGGTAATTATGTGCTGTTATTAGTAGATTCTGTTGCAGTATTATTTAAGACACTTACCGAAGTATTTACAGGAGATTTTAGTTTTATGGATAATGAGGAGAGAATACATTACCTAGAAATTGTTGCAACTTTTACAGCGGGCTCGGTATTTGGATTGGTTGTTACTTCGCATATTTTAGGGTATGTGTTAAAACGTTGGTATCAAATTGTAACAGCTGTAATAATAGGTTTTATAGCGGGGTCTTTGGGTATAGTTTGGCCTTGGAAAAAAGAAGTTTATAAAATGGAAAATGGCATAAATATGTTAGATGCTAAAGGGAATAAAATAATTGAAAATTTTGAAAGATATTTTCCAGATTTTTCAAATAAAGAAACTTGGATTGCTATATTTTTTATAGCAGTAGGGGCAGCAATTATTTTACTTATTGATAAATATGGAGCAGAACGTAAAGAATATATTGATGAATAATCGTACAAAATTTGGATTGTTAGGAAAAGATATTTCCTATTCTTTTTCAAGAAAATATTTTTCTGAAAAATTTAAAAAACTAGGTTTAACAACTTTAAAATACAGTAACTTAGATATTCCAGAAATTGAAGAATTTCCATTTCTTTTATACCATAGAGAACATGAGTATGGAGGTATTAATGTTACCATTCCTTACAAAGAATCTGTAATGCGTTATTTAAATGAAATTGATGCTGATGCTAAAAAAATAGGAGCAGTAAATACTATAAAAATAACAGAAGATAATAAGTTAGTTGGTTATAATACAGATTATTATGGATTTTTAAATTCAATAAAACCATTGTTGAAGCCACATCATACTAAAGCTTTAATTTTAGGTACAGGAGGCGCTTCAAAAGCAATTGCTTATGCGTTAGAAAAATTAAATATTGAATATAAATTTGTATCTAGAAGATTAGGGGATAACAATTTTTTATACTCAGTTTTAAATCAACAAATTATTGAAGAATACACGGTAATTATTAATTGTACACCAATAGGTACGCATCCAAATGTAGAAGAGGCTCCGGACATTCCGTACCAATATATTTCAGATAAACATTTATTATTCGACCTAATTTACAACCCAGCTGAAAGCAAATTTTTATCTGAAGGTAAAAGTAAAGGAGCAATAACTAAGAACGGCTACGAAATGCTTGAACTTCAAGCAGAAAAATCTTGGGAAATCTGGAATTTATAATAAAAAGTAGAAACTTTAACGCAACTTTTATAGTATCTTTGAATCTAATATTAAATAGTCTTTTATTTAGTATTATTTAAAATTATTAATGAGTATAATTATTGAACCTTAAACATTATAATATGTTAGACCAAGAAGAAAAATTACCAGTACAAGAAAATAATTTAACAGAACAATCTGAAGATTCTAAGTCAGAAAATAAATTAGAAGCTAAAGCTGAAGTAGCTGTAGAAGCAACAATAGAATCTGAAGTTAAAATTAAACCTGAAGTTGAAACAGAAGCTGTTGACGCTGCAGTAAAAAAAGAGGAAGCTACTCCTAAAATTAAAAAAAGTGACACTTCAAATAAAGCAATTACTGAAATTGAAACTAAAATTGCTGAAAGTTCCGAAGAAAGCGAACATCAAGAAATTGAAATGGAAAATTATGAAAACTTAAGCTTAGAAGCTTTAGTTTCAGAATTAGGAAAACTTGTTAAAGAAGGTCAGGTTCAAAGTATAAATAGTAATGTAAACAAAATTAAAAGTGTTTTCAATCTTAAGTTTGGGAAACTTTTAAAAGCTGAAAAAGAAAAATTTTTAGCTGAAGGAGGAAATATTATTGACTTTCAATATAATAATCCAATAAAATCTGTGTACAACAGTTATCTTTATGATTTTAAAATTAAAAGGAACGAGTTTTATGCAAATCAAGAGGCTAAATTAAATGCTAACTTAGAAGAAAAGTTAGATTTAATAGAAAAATTAAAACATTTAATAGATAATGCAGAAGGTGCAACTATGTATAAAATGTTTAAAGATGTTCAAGCTAAATGGGTTGCAATAGGACCAATTCCTAGGGCAAAATACAATGATACCTGGAGAACGTATCAATACCACGTTGAGCGTTTTTATGATTTATTACACCTAAGTAACGACTTAAGAGATTTAGATTTTAAACATAATTTAGAAGAAAAACTTAAGTTAATTGATAGAGCAGAAGAACTATTGAAATTAGAAGATGTGAATGCAGCTTTTAAAGAATTACAAGTTTTGCATAAACTTTGGAAAGAAGATATAGGTCCTGTTGCTAGAGAACATAGAGAAGAAGTATGGGAGCGTTTTAGTGAAATTACTAAGAAAATTCACGACAATAGACATGAGTTTTTTAAAGATATGAAGTCTAAGTTTGAAGGGAATATCGAAAAAAAACTAGAGGTAATTGCTGCTATTGATGCTTTGGATACTTCAAAAAATAAGACAAGGTCAGATTGGCAAAAAAGTATAAAAGAATTAGAAGCTTTACGCAATAAATTTTTTAGTATTGGTCAAGTTCCAAGAGCTAAAAGTGATCAAATATGGGCTAAGTTTAAAGAAGCTACTCGTAAATTTAATATCGAAAAAAATAAGTTTTTTAAAAATGTAAAAAAAGAACATTTAGAAAACTTAAATCTAAAAAAAGCTTTAATTGAAAAGGCAGTATCTTTAAAAGACAGTGAAGATTGGGATACTACAACTGAAATAATGAAGAAAATTCAGTCCGATTGGAAAAAAATTGGTCATGTTCCTAGAAAATATTCCGATAAACTTTGGAAAGAATTTAAAGACGCTTGTAACCATTATTTTGATAGACTTCATAAAAATCAAGACATTGGAAATAAAGAACAAATAGAAGTTTTAAATAAAAAGAAAGAGCTTTTAAGTACAATTAAACAAACAATTGGAAGTGATGATGAAATTTCTATAGATACGTTAAATGAGTATGTAAGTGATTGGCGCGATTTAGGAAGAGTACCTTATGAAATGAGACATATTGAAGTTAAATTTAATAAATTATTAGACAAAGTTGTTGACAATAATAACGATATTGAAAAGCAAGATGTTGAAATGATTAAGTTTAAAAACTTAGTAAATAGTTATTTAGAGCAAAAAAATTATAGAAAATTAGATTCTGAACAATTATTTGTAAGAAAGAAAATAGATGAAACAGTACGTGAAATACAGCAATTAGAAAATAATATTGGCTTTATTTCTAATGTAACAGAAGACAATCCTCTAGTTAAAAATGTACGTAAACAAATAGATGTTTATAAAGAAAAATTAGATGTTTGGAAAGTTAAACTAAACTATTTAAGAGAATTAGAAAGTTAAAATAACTTCCTAATAAAATATTAAAAAGGCTGTTTAGAAAATTTCTAAAAGCAGTATCTCACAAAGTGTGTAAGTGTAAAAGTTATTCTGAAATATTTTGCTTCTTAAAAAGCAAAAAATATTTCGGAAATAACTTTTTAAGTAATTAATTTTAACTTTTAAATACACACTTTAATGAAAAAAGAAGATTTATTAAACGATGATTTTTTAAAGCAATTTAAAAATGGAGAAGAGCTTCATAGCTTTTTAAGTGCCTTACAAAAACGAGGTATTGAAAAAATCCTAGAAGGCGAATTAGATAGTCATTTAGACTACGAAAAACACCAAAAGTCCTTAACCGATAATACTCGCAACGGATATTCAAATAAGAAGATTCAAACCAGTTATGGTGAATCAAAAATTAATGTACCTCGCGACCGAGACGCCTCCTTTAATCCAATGCTTATTCCTAAAAGGAAAAGTATGGTTGATGGTCTTGAAAACATTATAGTATCTTTATATGCCAAAGGAATGAGCAACAGCGATATTGAGTCTCAAATAAATGAATTGTATAATTTTAATGTTTCTACATCCACTATTTCAAGAATTACAGACCGTATTACAGATGATATAATCGCTTGGCAAAACCGACCATTAGAGTCCATTTATCTAATTGTTTGGATGGATGGCATTGTTTTTAAGGTTCGTGAGAACTCAAAAGTGATTAACAAAACAATCTACATATCAGTAGGTTTGCGTAGAGATGGCAAAAAGGAAGTATTAGGTCTTTGGCTTGGAAAGAATGAATCGGCAGCCTTTTGGATGAGTGTTTTAACAGATATAAAAGCACGTGGAGTTCAAGATATTTTAATTACAGCAACTGATAACCTGAACGGATTTACCGATACTATTAAAAATGTATTCTCTGAATCTAAAACACAAATTTGCGTTGTGCATCAAATCAGAAATGCTTGTAGATATGTGGTTTGGAAAGATAAAAAGGAGTTTACAAATGATATGAAGCAAATTTACGGAGCACCTACCAAACAAGCTGCACGTGCGGCTCTAAAAGATTTTTCAGACAAATGGAGTCATAAATATTCTTACGCTATAAAAAGCTGGGAGGAAAACTGGGAAGAACTTACTGTTTTCTTTGAGTTTCCTCTAGAAATTAGAAAAATTATTTACACCACTAATCTTATTGAAAATTTAAATGGAAAAATAAGAAAATACACTAAAAATAAACTCTCATTCCCAACAGATGAAGCCGTAATGAAATCTGTTTTTTTAGCTGTAAGAGAGGCAACAAAAAAATGGTCGATGCCAATTCATAACTGGGGGATAATTCTTAACCAATTTTTGACTATATTTGAAAAAAGGGTTCAGATTTAATGAAAAATCTAAACCCAATATTTTTAACTTACACACTTTTTGGGATAGTGTCAACTATAAAAAAAACTCAGGACTTAATTTAAATGTTAGGTCCTGAGTTTTTTATTTTAAACTTATTTTAAGGAATCAACTTTATTTTTGAGGAACAGGTTTTAAATTCAGATTTTTAACACCATTTCTAACATTGGTTACAAATTCTTTTCCTGGATCTATTTTTTCAGTTCTGTAATTATCATCTTTCTCTAACCAAAGTTCATGGTCTACAAAATTAGTGTATTCGTAATGGCCAATTACATATTCAATATCATATTTAGAAGCCAAATAGTTTACTAATTTAATATTAGATTTTAATTGCGCATCGGTTAATGGAGTATCTTTTGTTCCACCAACATTTTCTATGCCTATAGCACAATGATTAAGCCCAATTACATGTCTTGCCATTTTAGTCTCTGGCATTAATCTGTAAATTGTTCCATCTTGATCTACTACAAATTGCGAAGAAACATTTAAATTTCCAGAACTTTTAATATCGGGTCTACTGCTAGTTATTGTGCTTTTTTCAAAAGCTTTAAAAGTATTTTCTAAGGTAGGAATTGAAGTCCAATGTAGCACAACCATTTTTGGAGTAATTTCTGTTGTACCATTGTCTATTCCATACCTTTCTGATAAGTATTGAAGTGTTAAAGCTTCTCTTTCTTCATCAAAAATAACAGGTTTATCTACTATTTCTATGTTAGGTGAACACGAAAGAAATAGCATTGTAGTAAAAAGTAAATAATAATGTTTCATTTTTATAATTTTAATTTATTGTTTTCGCTAATTTTTCTAAATCACTTTTAGTATGATTAGCAGTAATAACAATTCTATTCATAAAGTTTTCATAAGTAGGATATTTAAAACGAGCAATAATAATGTTGTTTTTCAATAGTTTTTCATGTAAAATATCGCTTGTAGAATAAATTACAGGGTAATTTTTATTGAAATAAAAGCTTTCATTTTGTTTTAAAATACTTGCTAAAAAATCTAAATTATTAAAAAGTAATGTTCTTTGTTTTTTATAAAGTTGCTTACTTTTAAGAAAAGCTTCTAAATAAGCTGGATTTGCTCCAGATGATGAAACAAATAGTGTCTGATTTCTAATTGCATCTACAAAATTCTTATCTGAAGCAATAATACCACCAGAAAGTCCTAAGGCTTTTCCAAGTGATGAAATTAAAATTTTCCGATGTATTTTATCAGATTTTATTGATGAGAATACGCCTTTTCCATCAGTGCCAATAATACCTAAACTATGTGATTCATCAACAACTAAAGTCGTGTTTTTTTGAGGTGTAATTGCATCTAAAAAATCGAATGATGTAGGAGTTGTTTCCAGGGCTAAAATGGCATCTGTTGTAATTACAATGTCTTCAGCAATATTATTTTGTAATAGCGGATTTATGTTTCCGTTTAAAAATAAGGGCAAACTATTTGGGTGTAATACTGCAGGATGTGTTTTTGGATAATGAAAGAATTTTTTAGTACTTTTTGATAAATAATCAACAACCATTTTACCAGCTAAAGTTCCCGAAGATATTGTTAGGCTAGCTTCAGCTTCTAAAAATTTTGAAAAATAACTTTCGGCTTCATTATAAATAGCGAGTTTTATATTTGCGCTTCTAGAGCTTCCGTAAAAGGTTCCCCATTTTTTTAAACCTTCAAAAATAGTGGTTTGAAATTCTTTATTTGAAGCCATTCCAAGGTATGAAGTACCTCCAAAATACAAATATTGCTTATCGTTTACGGTAATTTCTCTGCTTGGAAATTCGTTAATTGTCATAGTTATTTAACTAAAGTAATTCCTGTTCCGTTTAAATCGCTGTATGTAATAATGCCATCTTTAATGGTAATTCCTGTAGCAATATCTTCCGCTAATAACATTGCGCCATCCATATCTACATAATCTAAAAGTGGTAATAAATGTGCAATTGCTGAAATTCCAACGGAAGATTCTGTCATACAACCTACCATTGTTTTCATATTTAATTTTTTTGCATTTAAAAGCATTCTTTTGGCTGAAGTTAAGCCACCACATTTTACTAATTTTACATTTACACCATGGAAATGATTGTGGCATTTTAAAACATCTTCTTCAATTTGGCAACTTTCATCTGCTATTATAGGTAAAACAGATTTTGTAAAAACTTCTTTATGGTCGTCCCATTCATCAGCTTTTAGAGGTTGTTCAATAAATTCAACACCAAGTTCTTTTAATTTATAGGAGTTATTTATGGTTTCTTTAACCGACCAGCCGCAGTTTGCATCTACTCTAAAAATTGCATTTGAATGTTTTCTTAACTCTTCAATTATTTGAATATCTTCTTTTGTGCCGAGTTTTATTTTATAGATAGGCCAAGGAACTTCTTTCATTTTGGCTACCATTTTTTCAATGGAATCAATACCAATAGTATAATCGGTTAACGGATTATTATCGGTTGTATAGTTCCATAATTCATATAATTTTTTTCCTTTTTTTTGTGCAAATAGATCGTTAAAAGCCAAATCTAATCCACATAAAGCAAACATATCATGTTTTAAATTCGGGTACATTGTATTCCAAAAGATTTCAGGAGTTAAATTTGAGCTTTCTTCAATTAAAGGTTTTAAAGTGGTCAAATCTTCAATCATTTTTTCAATAGTAATATTGTAATATGGATTTGAAGTAGCTTCACCATAACCGGTAAAATCGCCATCTTTTAATTCAACTATAAGACTTGGTTGGATATTGTAAGATTCTCTTGAAATAGTAAAAGTATGGCGTAATTTTAAATTGTAAGGTTTTAGAGTTAATTGCATTGTATTGAAATTATTTATTTAAAAATAAGAGTTGATGCATCTTTTTTTATGTTTAATTCTACAGTTCTTCCTAAAATAAGCGCCACGTTTTTTTCTTCGTGTCCGGCAGGAAAATTAAACAGTATAGGGAAATTGTATTCTTTAACAACGTTTAAAATAAGCTCTTCAATTGAAGATCCCCAGGGTGTGCTATTTTTTTTAATATTGCTAAAATCGCCAACAACTATACCTTTGCAATTTTCAAAATAACCAGCGCGTTTTAGACTTTGCAGCATACGGTCTATATGGTAAGGATATTCTCCAATTTCTTCAATAAATAGGATTTTACCACTGGTGTTAATACTGGTTTTAGAACCTAACATTGTGTGTAAAAGTGTTAAGTTTCCACCTACAAGTTGTCCAGTTGCTTCTCCTAATATATTGTAATTAGAGCTTTCTATAGTATAAGAAAGCTGATTGCCAAAGAGTGCCTTTTTTAACGAATTTTTATTTTCTTCTAAATATTTAAGGTCTTTATTTAAACTAATTCCCATCATACCATGTATGGTTTCAAAACCTAAATTATGAATTTGATTGTGAAAAGCAGTAATATCTGAATAGCCAATAACCCATTTTGGGTGCTTAATAAAAGTGCTGTAATCTAATTTATCTAAAACTCTTACAGAACCATAACCACCTCTAGAGCACCAAATTGCTTTAATGTTTTTATTGTCTAAAGCTTTTTGAAAATCTGAAGTACGTTCTTCATCTGTACCAGCAAATTGATTGTTTTGGTTGAAGATGTTTTCACCTAAAACAGCATTTAGTCCCCAACTTTTTAATAGTTTTTTAGCTTGTTCAATTTGGGCTTGCTTGTTCTTTAAAATACCTGCAGGTGAAAGAATAGCAACAGTATCACCTTTTTTAAGGTATGGAGGTTTTATTAAATTTTTAGACATGGTTGTTTTGCTAGATTTTTCAGTTGTTTGCTCGGTAGTGTTACAGCTAATATGTATAAAAAAGACAAATAAAATACAATATGATAGTTGTTTCATGCGTGTAGATATTATTTTAAAAGTAAAAATGTGTAGTTGTAAAGGTACTGTTTTTTCAATGGAATTTATAACTGAAAAGTTAAAAAAAGGGTATAAATAAAAGTGTGTTTTTGAATTTTAATCAATTTACGATAAGTAAAATTGTATTGTTTTTGGTTGTGTATTTTTAAAAGCACTAGAACTTATCTATGGTATACATTTAAAATTAAAAAGTACAACGGGTTTTTGTTATAAAAATGTTATAAATTTGGTAGAAATCTTAATTATTAATTAAGCTTAAATTATATTAATAGAATGTTATGAAATTACTTTTTACAAGTGTTACAATGCTTTTTTTTAGCATTATTTTTAGTCAGAATGACGATTTTACTTCAAATTTATATAAAACATATGATAGTTTTAAAGAAGAAAGTTTAACCCATAGAAGAATAAAATATAAAGATTTACAACCGTTAATTAGTAAGCTAAAAAAAGAATCTAAATACACCGTAAAAAAAGTAGGTGAGTCGATAGAAGGAAAAGATTTAAATTTAATTAGCATTGGTACAGGAAAAACAACAGTGTTTTTATGGTCTCAAATGCATGGAGATGAACCTACTGCAACACAGGCTATTTTTGATATTTTTAATTTTATTGATAGTGATGATTTTTTTGATGAAAAAAAAGAACTTCTAAGTAATTTAACACTTCATTTTTTACCAATGTTAAACCCTGATGGTGCTGAAATATATACCAGAAGAAATGCTTTGGGAATAGATATAAATAGAGATGCTTTACGATTACAGTCTCCAGAAGGTCGAGTGTTAAAAAAGGTTCGTGATAGTCTTGATGCAGATTTCGGTTTTAATTTACACGATCAAAGTATTTATTACAACGCCGAACGCACAGATAAAACAGCAACTATTTCTTATTTAGCACCTGCTTATAATTATGAGAAAGATATTAATGAAGTACGAGCAAATGCTATGAAAATTATCGTTTTTATGAATACTGTTATTCAAAAATATGCACCAGGGCAAGTAGGACGTTATAATGATGATTTTGAACCTAGAGCTTTTGGAGATAATATTCAAAAATGGGGGACAAGTGCTATTTTAATTGAATCTGGTGGGTATAAAAATGATGTTGAAAAACAAGAAATTAGAAAACTAAATTATGTGTCAATCTTAGCTGCAATTTATACAATAGCTAATGGAAGTTATAACGATATTTCAATTGAAGATTATGAAAAAATCCCTCAAAACGATCGAAAATTATTAGATTTAAAAATTAAAGGGGTAACCTATAATTTATTAGGGAAAGACTATATTATTGATATTGGAATTAATAGGGCAGAGGTTGATAATGAAGATTATTCAAGCTTTTATAATGTTGGCCGTGTAGCAGATCAGGGAGATTTATCAACATTTTTTGGCTATGAAACATTAGATGCTGAAAATTATAGTATTGAAGCAGGAAAAGTATATCCAGAAGTTTTTAAAGCTATAAAAGATATTGAAGATTTAGATATTTATAAGCTTTTAAAAGACGGTTATACCTATTTAAAAGTTGAAAATTTACCTAAAGACAGTAGATTTGTAAACAAACCAATTCATTTGGTTAATTCAGCTTTTAAAGCTCCTGAACTAAAAATTAAGGTAGGTGTAAATGCTACATTTTTATTAAAAAAAGATGCAGAAATTAAATATGCAGTTATCAATGGTTTTTTAATTAACCTTGACGATTCAGAAACTAATTTTAAAAACGCTCTTATTTATAAATAATTCATGTTTAAATTAGTAATTGTCTCTAAGTAATTCTAATACAGTTTGAATTTCTTGTCTTACAGCATTTGTTGAAGATTTGAAATGGTTATTCATAAAGCTAAAAATTAACACTTTATTAGATTTTGTAATTAAATAACCACTTAAACAGTAATTGTTGCCAAAAGAACCCGATTTTGCATAAACGTAAGGTGTTGGATTTCCTCCGTACCAGTTTTTTAAAGTTCCTAATTCACCTCCAATAGGGAAAAAGTTAAATAAACGTTCTTTAGGAATTTCATTATGAAGTTTTGTTAAAACCTGTACAAATGAAGTTGGTGTAAATAAATTATACCTACTTAATCCAGAACCATCAACCCATCTAGGCTGTTGTTTTAAATCGCTTAATTGATTTTCAAGAATGGTTTTTCTTATAGTGTTAGAATTTAACGTGTCAGATACGGTTGAAGAAGCTAAAATAAGTATTTGTTCAGCTAAAAAGTTATCGCTTTCGTGCATCATACGTTTGTATAGCGAATCTGTTTCTATACTATATGCAATGTGCTCCATTTTTTTTGGAGAGTAATTAGTAATGTTAACTTTGTTTGGTAAAAGAGTATTCCATAAATTGTTGATTAATAAAGAGTCTATAACCATTGGAATTTCTCTTGTTTTGTTCGGATTAGGTTGGTAATAAAACCGATTAGAATTATAAGCTCTTTTAAAGCCAGATGGTTTTAGATACACGCTATCTTTTAAAGCTTCAGGACTAGTTTTTAGTTCAGTGTCATAATTAATAGAAAGTACATTTCCGTACATTGGAAAGCTACTTTTTTCTGGACTAAAATAGGCATCATAATCTTCCCAAGCCCAACCAGGACCATATTTTTTATCTTCTATATTATTAACGGTTAAATTTATTTTTTCATAATTATTAAACATTTTCAGCGCGGTGCTATCTTGAAAATATGAATGTAAAAATGTTGGGTCTCCTGTGCCAATAACATTTAAAGTATCTTTTTCAATGGTATATTTAAATGAAGGTACTTTGTTTGGTAAATAGTGTAATCCAGTATATAAGGTAAATATTTTAGTGTTACTTGCAGGAGTAAAATATTTTTCAGCATTATAGCTGTGTACAATTTTATTAGATTCAGGATTATAGACTAATAAACCTACAAACTGATTTTCAAAAAAAGAACTATTGAGTTGTTTTGATATTTTTTTAGAAACTTGAACAGATTTACAACCAGTTAAAATAAATATAAGCGCTAAGCAAAGAAATTTAAGTTTCAACATATAAATAATTTTAATAAAATAGTTATTTTTAACTAAAGTATATACCCATAATTAGGTATAATAAGGTGGTAATCATACCTCCAATTAAAGCATAAGGTAATTGTGTTTTAACATGGTCTATATGGTCTGTTGCAGATGACATAGAAGAAATAATTGTGGTGTCGGAAATTGGAGAACAATGATCTCCAAAAACACCACCTCCTAAAGTAGCAGCAATAACAAGACCTACGTTTGCTTCATGAATATTCGCCATTGGAATTGCAATGGCAATCATAATAGCAAAAGTACCCCAAGAAGTTCCTGTAGAAAAAGCAATAAAAGAACTTATAAGGAAAACAATTGCAGGTAAAAATTCTGGAGATAGCCATTCTTTAGACCAATTAGCTATAAATTGTCCAGTTCCTAATTGATTACAAGCGTCGCTTATGGCAAAAGCAAAAAGCATTAATAAGGCAAGTGGCATTAACTCACTAACACCTTTTAATGTTAAATCTACCATTTCATCAACCTTCATTATGCCTTGTATTTTATATAAAACCATAGCAACTAGTATGGCAGTAATAACAGCATATAACACAGATGATGATCCAGAACCTTGTCCAATAGCTTGTGATAAATGGTCAAAAAATGAAGTGTATTCTTCGACATTATTCCAACCGGTATAAGCTAGGTTTAGAGGCATCATTACTACCATAGTAAATAGTGGAATAATCATATTGTAAGCTTTTGCTTTAATGCCTTCTTTTGGTTTGTATGAAGTTATTGTTTCAGAAATCATAGGCTTAGAATTTTCATTTAAAACCTTTCCTGTTTCTTTAGTTCTTTTTTCAGCCTTGGCCATAGGACCAAAATCTTTTTTAGAAATTATTATAATTATCACTATTGCAATAGCTATAAACGGATAAAAATTATACTTAATTGAAGATATAAGCATAGAAAACGGATTGTCTATACCTTGTGTAATTAATAAACCCATAATAAAAGCTCCCCAAGCATTAAAAGGTATTATAATTGAAGAAGGAGCAGAACTAGAATCGGCTATATAAGCTAATTTTTCTCTTGGAATCTTCAATTTATCAAAAATTGGCCTGTAAAGTGTACCTACGGTTAAAGAGCTAATGCTGGTTTCAACAAAAAGAATAATACCAGTAAGTAAGGCTAAAATTTGAACAATAATTCTACTGTAACCACTTTGTTTTTTTTCAAAATAATTAATTAGGATATTAATTTTATTTACAAAACCTTCAACTCCTCTAGAGTATTGAATAAATAGTAAAAGTGCTCCAACTAGTGCACTAAACATAATGGTTCTGGTATTTCCTTCAGATTTAAATACGTTAACCATACCTTCAATTGCCGCAATAGTACCTTTTATAAAATTCCAGTCGTTCATAATAAGCCATGAAGACCATATTCCAAAAAGTAACGCAACGTAAACTTGCTTTGTTCTTAATGCAAGTATAATTGCAATTATAGGTGGTAAAATTGATAGAAATCCGTAATTATCCATTGGTTTTTAGTGTAAATAATTTGTTCCAAAAAGTAGGAAAACGTGAATATACTTAAACTAATTTATTTGAATAAATTTTAGAGCAAATTCTGAACTATTTTTTCAGATTTAATAAAAATTTATAGTGTTAATTACAGATAATAGTATGTTTATTATGTGGTTTTTTTTTGTTAATGGTTTATTTAATGAAGAATATAAAAGAAGTAGTGTTATTAGTGAGGTAATATTTTTATGAAATCTAATAAAAATAAATGTAAAAGAAATAGGAGTGTTTGCCTTATTATAACTAGCTTTAAGTAATTTAAAAATATAAAAGTGTATAAAATTTTGAGAAGTAAAAATGGTAATTTGCTTATTATTAATTTTTTAAAATAAAAATAGTGGAGACGCCGGGAATCGAACCCGGGTCCAAACAAGCAACCAAAGTAGTTTCTACATGTTTAGTTTTCTTTTAATTTTAGTCCTAATGCTAACCGAAAACAATTTACGTTAGGCTTAGTTTCTTTAGTTTCAAAATGCTAGCGAAACAATAGCAAATCTATGTTAACTTTTACGATGTCTCTTAGCTGACCGCCGCTAACCAAGGCTTTCAAGAGACATTTAGCTTGCACACCTTGTGTGCCGAGGCTCATCCTACTATAATTCGGATTAAGCAGCTAAAGCGTAGTTATCTTCGCCGTTTAAAGTATTGAAATTGAGATTTACGAGTGCTATTTCATTACTCGACATGCTTCTAGTTTAATTGACCTTGCAGTCAAAACCAGTCGTCCCCAATAAGTCAAAGATCAAATTCCATTAAAGGAACGCAAATGTATAAAAAATCTATCAAATTAATTATTTGTGAGTTCCTTTAATTCACAATATCTTAGTAGCAATATTTATACCATTTAACACTATGAAATTAGGAATTATAAAAGAACGTAAAAATCCGCCAGACAGACGCGTAGTTTTAGCACCAAAACAGTGTAAGCGATTGTTAAAAAAATACCCTAAACTTTCTATAAAAGTTGAAAGTTCTGATAATCGTTTTTTTACCGATGAAGATTATGTAAATCAGGGTATTAGCGTGGTGGATGATGTTTCGGATTGTGATGTTTTGTTAGGTGTAAAAGAAGTTCCAATAGAACATTTAATTCCTAATAAAAAGTATTTTTTCTTTTCTCATACCATAAAAAAACAACCCTATAATAGAAAATTATTGCAAGCCATTTTGGCAAATAATATTGAAATGCACGACCACGAAGTGATTGTAAATGAAAAAGAAATGCGTTTAGTTGCCTTTGGAAGGTATGCTGGAATTGTGGGGGCATACAATGGATTTAGAACTTACGGTTTAAAATATAACACATTTCAATTACCTAAGGCTGAAAACCTACATGATCAATTAATGCTTATTCACGAACTAAAAAAAATTAAATTACCTAATATTAAAGTGGTTTTAACAGGTAAAGGTAGAGTAGGAAATGGAGCAAAAGAAATGCTAAAGGGTATGCGTATGCGAGAAGTTTCTGTAAAAGAATTTTTAAATGAAACCTTTTCTGAACCAGTATTTGTTCAAATAGATGTGTTAGATTATAATAAACGAAAAGATGGACAAACAAAAAATCAACAAGATTTTTTTGACAATCCATCTGTGTACGAAAGTAATTTTATGCGTTTTGCAAAAGTTGCAGATATGTACATTGCTTGTCATTTTTTTGGAAATGGTTCGCCTTATATTTATACACGTGAAGATGCTAAAGATAAAGCATTCAATATAAAAGTTGTGGCAGATATTAGTTGTGATATTGATGGTCCTGTAGCATCAACCATTCGTCCTTCAACAATTGCTGATCCAATTTATGGTTACAATCCTATAACAGAAAAAGAAGTTGATTTTAAAGATGAAAATGCAATTGCAGTTATGGCAGTTGATAACTTACCTTGTGAGCTGCCTAAAGATGCTTCAGAAGGTTTTGGTGAAAGTTTTTCAAAATATGTAATACCAGCATTTTTTAATAACGATAATCATGGTGTTTTAGAAAGAGCTAGAATGACTCAAAATGGAAAATTAACGGAACGTTTTAATTATTTGCAAGATTTTGTTGATGGGGAATAATCAACAGCACGAATTGGAAAAATTGGCAAATACTATGATGCCTTTCGGAAAATTTAAAGGCAGATATTTAATAGATCTTCCTGAACATTATATAGTTTGGTATAATAATAAAGGGTTTCCAAAAGGAAAATTAGGTGATCAGTTGCGCTTAGTTTATGAATTAAAATTAAATGGATTGGAAGATTTGGTTAGAAAATTAAAAATTTAAAAAACATGAATTTTGTTTAATAAAAACAATCCGTTTCTTTAAAATTTGACTATTTTTATATTTAAATTTTACTTTAAATTCTAAAAAATAAATCTTCATTTATCTTAACTTCCAAAGTGATAAAATATAGGTTTTCAATTTTTTTTAGAGGTATTTAGTGGTGCTTTTTTTACAACTAAAATTTATATACAGCTCTTTTTTATAAAACTACTTATTTTCAATTTTAAAGGAAAATAAAACCCATTTTACAATAAAAAAAATTAACTTTTCAACAATATAATGTTATTAACTAATTCAATAAAAGATGAAATAGTTTTAAATATTGAATTAATTTTATTTTTTGAAAAAAGTATAATAATTAAAAAAATGAAAATGACAGAAGAGTTGGTTTTTCCGAAAGTATATGCTTATAAAGAGGTGTTAGATAATTGTTTATCTTATTTTAATAATGATGAGCTAGCAGCCACTACTTGGATGAACAAGTATGCGGTAAAAAATAAAAAAGGCGAATACTTAGAAGCTTCTCCAATCGAAATGCACAAAAGAATGGCAGCTGAATTTGGACGAATTGAAAAAAAATATTTAGAAACTGAAAAAACTAAAGAAGGACTTTCTGAATACGGTAAAACCCGAGAATTTTTGTCTGAAGACGCAGTTTTCGAATTATTTAAAGATTTTAAATATATAATTCCACAAGGAAGTGTAATGTCTTCTTTAGGAAATAAAAATGTAATTGCATCACTTTCAAATTGTGTGGTGGTACCTCCGGTGTATGATTCTTATGGTGGGATTTTTTATACCGATCAACAATTGGCACAATTATTTAAACGCAGATGTGGAGTAGGTGTAGATTTATCAAATTTAAGACCAAGAGGTGCTCAAGTATCAAACTCTGCAGGTACAACAACTGGAGCGGTTTCATTTATGGATCGTTTTTCAAACACTACAAGAGAAGTTGCTCAAAATGGTAGAAGAGGTGCATTAATGTTAACTATGGATATTGCACATCCAGATATTGAAGAATTTGTTACTATAAAACAAGATTTATCTAAAATTACAGGTGCAAATATTTCTTTAAGGTTGTCTGATGAATTTATGGTAGCAGTTGTAAAAGACGAAGAATTTACATTGCGTTGGCCAATAGATAGTAAAACACCAAAATATACAAAAACAATTAAAGCTAAAGAATTGTGGAATACTATAATTAAATCAGCACACAATACAGCAGAACCAGGTTTAATTTTTTGGGATCGTCAACATTATTATTCAACATCTTCAATGTATCCTGGATTTAAAAATAGTTCAACAAATCCTTGTTCAGAAATTGCAATGCAAGGTGGAGATAGTTGTAGGTTAATTGCACTTAATTTATATAGTTTTGTTGATAAACCATTTACAAAAGAGGCTTCATTCGATTTTGAAAAATTCTATAAAGTTACTTATGAATCGCAACGATTAATGGATGATTTGGTTGATTTAGAATTGGAAGCAGTTGATAAGATTTTCAACAAAATAATGCACGATAAAGAACCAAATGAAATTAAGCAAGTAGAAATTGATACTTGGAAATTGTTGTATAAAACTGGTAAAAAAGGAAGAAGGACTGGTTTAGGTTTTACAGCTTTGGCAGATTGTATGGCTGCGTTGGGTAAAAAGTTTGATACCGATGAAGCGATTGCTGTTGTTGATGAAATTATGAAAACTAAACTTAGAGGTGAGTTTGATAGTAGTATAGATATGGCTATTACGCGTGGTAAATTTGAAGTGTTTAGTCCAGAAATAGAAAAATTTTCTGAGTTTGTACAAATGATGGAGGCTGAATTTCCTGATGTTTATGAAAGAATGATGAAATATGGAAGACGTAATATTTCTATTAGTACTGTTGCTCCAACAGGAAGTTTAAGTATGTTAGCTCAAACATCTTCAGGAATTGAGCCAGTATTTTTATTGTCATACAAACGTAGAAGAAAAGTAAATGAAGGCGATGCAAATGCAAAAATTGCTTATGTAGATGATATGGGTGATGCTTTTGAAGAATTTGAAGTGTACCATGGTAAATTAAAACAATGGATGGAAGTAACAGGCGAAACAGATATTAAAAAAAGTCCGTATGCCGGTGCAACAGCTCCAGAAATTGACTGGGAAAAACGTGTTGAAATGCAAGCTTTAGTTCAAAAATATACTACACATTCAATAAGTTCTACAATTAATTTAGCCAGCGATGTTCCAGTAGATTTAGTTGGAAATATTTATATAGAATCTTGGAAAAAAGGTTTAAAAGGAATAACGGTATATAGAGATGGTTCTAGAAGCGGAATTTTAGTATCAAGCGATGCTAAAAAAGAAAAGAAAGATGCTGAATGCTATGCCAATACTATTTTCCCAAAGCGACCTAAAAAAATTAAAGCTAAAGTAGTTCGTTTTCAAAATGATTACGATAAATGGGTTGCAGTTGTTGGATTAATAGATAACAGACCTTATGAAGTATTTACAGGTAAGTTAGAAGATGCATTTTTATTACCAACTTGGTTAGAAGAAGGTTGGGTTATTAAAAATAAAGATAAAAAAGGAGGTTCTCGATACGATTTCCAATTTGAAGATAGACAAGGTTATAAGGTTACAATGGAAGGATTATCGCGTACTTTTGATAAAGAATATTGGAATTATGCCAAATTAATTTCTGGTGTTTTACGTCACGGAATGCCAATTCCTTATGTAGTTGATTTAATTAATAACTTAAATATGTACGACGATAATATTAATACTTGGAAAAACGGTATTGCTCGTACATTAAAACAATTTGTTGAAGATGGTACACAAGCAGTTGATAGAAAATGTCCTGAATGTGGAGATCCAGAAGGTTTAATTTATGAAGAAGGTTGTTTAAAATGTAAAAGTTGTGGACATTCTAAATGTGGATAAGAATTTAAATTAATATTAAACAATTAAAACACCAACAAAATTTAATATATAGTTGGTGTTTTTTTATGAATCCTATAGACGAATATTTTTACAATCAGGTTGAGCCTTATCAATCAATTATGCTTTATTTACGAGGTGTAATAGTAAAAGTAGCGCCTCAAATTGAAGAGAAATATAGTTTTAAAATTCCTTTTTTTTGTATTGATAAAAAGCCAGTATTGTATTTAAATGTGCTAAAAGGAACCAATTTTGTTGATGTTGCTTTTGTACATGGTATTATTTTAGAAGAAAAATACCCAGAATTAAAAAACTACAATAATAGAAAGCAAGTACGTTCGCTTCAAGTAAAATCTTTAGATAATTTTGATGAGTTAATGTTTTCTCAGCTTTTAAAGGATGCAATTATTTCAGTTGAAAATAGTAAAAAAGCATGGTTTATTTAAAAAATATCCCTAATCCTAAATTTATTTCAAAATCTTATAATAATTGTATTTAATAAGATTCTGAAATAAATTTTGTTAAATATTTAATATTAAAGACTATTTATAGTTTTTCTAATAGCTACTAAGTTACTTAACAAACTTTCTAAATATTGTAAATCTAACATATTAGCGCCATCGCTTTTTGCATTTTTAGGGTCGAAATGGGTTTCTAAAAATAAGCCATCAACACCAACTGCAATTCCAGCTCTGGCAATGGTTTCAATCATATCTGGTCTTCCGCCAGTAACACCACTTGTTTGGTTAGGTTGTTGTAAAGAATGTGTAACATCTAAAACAGTAGGTGCAAATTGTTGCATTTCAGGAATTCCTCTAAAATCAACAATCATATCTTGGTAACCAAACATAGTTCCTCTGTCAGTTATCCAAGCTTTTTCGTTTCCGCTATCTTTAACTTTTTGAACGGCATGTTTCATAGCAGAAGGACTCATAAACTGACCTTTTTTTAAGTTTACAACTTTACCCGTTTTAGCAGCAGCTACTACTAAATCTGTTTGTCGCACTAAAAAAGCAGGAATTTGCAATACATCAACATATTCAGCCGCCATTGCAGCATCTTCATTTGTATGAATATCGGTAACAGTTGGAACATTAAAAGTATCTGAAACTTTTTGTAATATTTTTAAAGCTTTTTCATCACCAATTCCAGTAAAACTATCAATTCTACTTCTATTTGCTTTTTTAAAACTTCCTTTAAAAATAAATGGAATTTGTAGTTTGTCTGTAACTTTTAAAATATGTTCTGCAATACGAAGCGCCATTTCTTGACCCTCAATTGCACAAGGTCCTGCTAGTAAAAAAAAGTTATTACTAGTTGTATGTTTTATGTTAGGAATTAGGTTTAAGTCCATTTTAATGTTTTTTTGCAAAGATAGAATAACTTTGAAAAGTTTAAGTGTTAAAAATTTAAATTGAATAAAAGGTAATTTTAAAAAATAAATTATTCTTAATTTACCAGCGATTTAGAAATTAAAAATAATGAAGAAAATATTTGTGTTTGTACTTTTATGTTGTTTGTATAGTTGTACGGTAAAGGAAGCGCCTGAATTTATAGGTGTTTCAAATATAAAAGTTGCAGCATCTACAAAAACATATATTACTTTAAAAGGTGATGCTATGTTTAAAAATCCAAATGATATTAGTGGTAAATTAAAAACTGATGAAATTAAAGTTTTTGTAAATGGTAATCAAATGGCAACTATAGCAACAGAAAATTTTGATGTACCAGCCAAAAAGGAATTTACAATACCGTTAAAAGTAAATATTCCTACAGATAGTATTTTTTCAAATAAGAATATTAGCGGTTTAATTGGTAGTATTTTTAGTAAAAAAATTGAAGTAAAATATAAAGGCGAAATTAAATATACAATTTTTGGTTTTTCAGAATCTTATACTATTGATGAGGTTGAGAATATAAAAATTAAGTAGTGCTTTTTTATTTTTAATAATAAGATTTTAGTTTTTGAATTTTAAAAGTATCTTCAAAAAAAATATTTTAAAAAATGGATTGATAATTATTTAAAAATTTGTAATTTAATCAGTCATTTAATTTATATTTTTTTATGATGCATATTAAACTATTTAACCAAGTATTCTTTTTCTTTTCAATAATTTTAATCACTTCATGTTCAGGTAATCCACAATTAAATCTTTCGGAAGCTGTATTGTTTCCAAAACCAGTTTCAGTATCTGAAACAGGAAGTTCTTTTGAATTAAATGCTAAAACTAAAATTTTTGTAACTAATGATTCAGAAGAATTATTAGGAATAGGGAATTCGTTAGTTTCAATATTAAATCCTGCTACAGGTTTTAATTTAGCGGTAGAAACCGGATCCGAGACTTCAAAATCGAATAGCATTTATTTAAAAATAAGTGATTTAGATACTAAATTTGGGAGTGAAGGTTATAAATTAACGATTTCTGAAAAAAATATTGTTATAGAATCTGTTACTGTAGAAGGTGTTTTTAGGGCAATTCAAACGTTGCGTCAGCTTTTATCAGATGAAATAGAATCTACACAAAAACAAGAAAAACAGTGGTTTATTGCATCTGGAGAAATTGAAGATTATCCAGAGTACGCATATAGAGGTGCAATGTTAGATGTTGCACGTCACTTTTTTGGTGTTGAAGATGTAAAACGTTACATAGATTTACTTGCAGCTTATAAAATTAATATACTTCACCTGCATTTATCTGATGATCAAGGTTGGAGAATTGAAATTAAATCGTGGCCAAAACTTACAACAATTGGTGGGTCTACTGAAGTTGGTGGAGGCGAAGGAGGCTTTTATACACAAGAACAGTATAAAGAAATTGTGGCATATGCAGCAGCTAACTATATTACTGTAATTCCAGAAATTGATATGCCAGGGCATACAAATGCAGCATTGGCATCGTATCCAGAATTAAATTGTGACGGTAAATCTCCAGAATTATATACAGGAATAAAAGTTGGTTTTAGCACCTTATGTACAAGTAAAGAAATTACATATAAATTTATTGATGATGTGGTTAAAGAATTAGTAGCATTAACACCTGGCCCATATATTCATATTGGTGGAGATGAATCTCATGTTACAGATATGGAAGATTATATACCTTTTATTAATAGAGTTCAAGATATTGTTAACTCTTATAATAAAACAGTAATTGGTTGGGATGAAATAGCACATGCAGATCTTAAAAATGAGGCTATTGTTCAATTTTGGGCAAAAGAAGAAAATGCTAAAAAAGGAGTTGCTCAAAATTCAAAAGTAATAGTATCACCTTCAACAAAAACTTATTTGGATATGAAGTACGATTCTTTAACTAATATAGGTTTAAATTGGGCTGGTTATATAGAATTGGATAGCGCTTATTTATGGACTCCAGATACTTTTATTAAGGGTGTTAAAAAAGAAAATATTTTAGGTATAGAATCTCCTTTATGGACTGAGACAATAACAACAATGGATGATATTGAATATATGGTATTTCCTAGAATTATTGGTCATTCTGAAATCGGTTGGACACCAACTTCTTTAAGAAATTGGGAAGACTATAAAGAGCGTTTAATAAAACATACTAAAAGATTAAAACTTATGGATGTTAATTATTACGATTCTAAACTTCTTTCTGAATAATAATTTAGTTGAATTATAAGAAGAACTCTATAAAAAATAAATGCAGAGGTTATATTGAGCTTGTCGAAATATAACAATTTGTTGCAAAATAACAATGGATTTCGACAAGCTCAACCTGACAACCAATTTTAAATAACACTTCGACTCCGCTTAGTGATCAGTTACTGAGCGGAGTCGAAGCTTAGGTTAACTAAATTATTATTTTACCATCAACCATCAGCTAATCTCCAATTTTTATTCTAACTCCTTCACTATGGCTGCTAAATTCTGGAGCATACATACTTTGTATGGTTGTAATTCCGTTGCTGAAGTTTCCTGCATTGTTTACGCGTAAATCGTATTCAAAAACATACACACCTTTTGGTAAACGCTCCATAAAAAAGTTAGTTGATGCATCTTTTGTGCTTTCGTAATAACCTAAACCATCTTGCCATTTGTAGCTAGAGATTACATTTATAGGTTCTAAACCACTTGCTCGCATATCTTTCATATGTACAAATTCCATTGGTCTATCAACTTTTAATTCAATGCGAACTGTAATTAAATCACCTAATTTTAAGTTAGAAGTTTCAGTAATTTCTGTTAACTCTTTTCCTGTATCAGTATTCGATTTCAAGAATAATTTTTTACTCAATTTTAAAGGAGTTTCTGCTGAAGTTATTTTATTTAAATCTTCAAAATATTGCCAATACAAACCGCCCCAAGCAATGCCTTCGTCTTTTTTAGAAAGCGTTACTTCTCCCATTTCTGAAGTAATTTCATTGCCACTCCACGAAGTTTTAAAATAACCTGTTCCAGCTTCAACTTTTACGTTTTCTAATTTTGAAGGTTCAATTTTTTTGTTTCCTACTGTTACTTCAACAGATTCATTAATAGATAGCCAATCGCTTCCTTGTAATAATAATGCATACACAGCTTCAGTAGTTGCTTTGGTGGTTTTCCAACTATTGGTTTGTTTGTTTTTAAGTAGCCAAATTTTTAATTCATCAACAATTTTTATGTCATTTTCTATTTCAGAAAACACTTCAATTAGTAAGGCTTGTGTTTCAATAGGTGATTGATACCAGAACCAACTTGGTGTATTTTTTTTCCAATACATTCCTAATTCTTCAGAAGTAATACTGTTTTCTTTTAACGATTTTATTATTTCAGAAGTAATTTTAGAATTCTCATTTCTATGCTGAATCAAAGCAATCATCCCTTTTGAATATAAGTTGAAGTTTGTCCAATATGTAGCAGATTGATTTGTGTAATAATCTACTGCCGTTTGAACTTTTGTAGGAATTTTAATTTCACTATAAAAACTACGCATATACAAATAATGTAATTGTGTGTGCCCTAAATGGTTTTTAGCTAAATATTCTTGCTCAGCTTTTATACCTTTTGTTGTTGTTTTTTCTTTTTCTCTAATTTTTTTAGCTTCTGACAAAAGTTTGTTATAATCTTCTAAAATCTCATCATCTAAAAATTCAACAGCCTTAACAATCATTTTATCAGTTTCAGAAGTTTCAACAATATTTAATTGTTTTAAATGTCCATAACTAGAAGCAATGTGCTGCGTAATATATCTATTAGGATAATCACTTCCTTTAAACCAAGGAAAACCACCGTTAGAGAATTGCAATTGTTTTAATTTATTGAGTGCGATTTCTTGTTCGTTTTTCATTTTATTTAAATCGAACAATAAAGCAATACGTTTTTTTTGTTCGGTTTCACTTTGTGCATCACGTAACCAAGGAGTTTCTTGAATAATAATAGATTTCAACTCTTCATTTTTCTCTAAATTAGAAACCAACGCATCGCTTGTTTTCCATAAATTAAATACTTTTTGTATTTGTGGATTTGAATTTGCAATATGACTTGCTAGTGTATTAGAATAATAACGCGAGAATGTTTGTTCAGCACATTCATACGGATATTCCATTAAATACGGTAAACTTTGCACTGCATACCAAGCCGGATTTGATGTGATTTCTAACATTAATTTGTGATTTTTTAATGTTCGGTCGCTGAGCGGAGTCGAAGCGCTATTCACTAATTTATCTAACGTAAAAGTTTTTGTTTGATTGCTGCGAACCCACATTGGTAATGTTTCGGTAACCAACATTCTGTTTGATAATACCGGCAATACATTTTGTTCTCCGTCAGAAAAATCTCCAGCTTTTGCTACAATTTTATATTGTACAGCTTGAATGTCTTCTGGAATATGAAGTTTCCAGCTTAAATTTGAGTTTCCTTTTGCATTAATTGTAAAATTTTGTTGGTTTGAAGTGCCGATTTTAAATAATTCTGTTGAAATATCCTTTCCAGAGATTGCATCTGTTAAAATTAATTCAGCAACTCCGTTTAGATTTTTATCCGTAATATTTGAAATTTTACTAGAAAATTCTAGAACATCACCTTCACGTAAAAAACGAGGTGGATTTGGTAATACCATCAACTCTTTTTGAGTTACGGTTGTCAATGTTTTGGTTGAAGCTGCTAGTTCTTTGGTATGAGCCAGTAACTGTAATTTCCATTGTGTTAATGCTTCTGGAATTGTAAAACTAAAACTTATAGTTCCATCTTTATCTGTTTTTAGATGAGGGTAGAAAAAAGCAGTTTCGTTAAAATTTGTACGAATTTTTACTGTTGAAACGTCTGTTTTTTTATTTTCTAAAATTTCATTTTCATCTTTTTTTGTTCCATAAGCAACTGTAACAACTTCCTCAAGATCTTCTTCATTTTCTTCTACAGCCATAATCATATCTGAAGCAACTACGTTGTTATTAACACTTTTAAATTTTTGCATTGAGCTAACACCTCTAATTAGGATTTGGTTTCTGTTTAAGCGTAAACCAAACCAGTTTAAGGCATCAAAATGTTGTTGTATTTGTCCGTTGTAGACATTATTTAAATTATTAATGTTGAATCGAGAAGTTTGAAAACTTTGATGTGCTCTTCTGTTTGTTTGTGCATAGTAAACAGGGTGTGAAATTGGATAGAATTGCCAATTATGCGGTTTAAATTGATCTAAAGAAGCATCATACATACTTGCTAATAATTCTGCTGCTACTTTTTCTCCTTTGTTTCCTTTTAGTTTAAAACTCCAAGTTTCGGTTTGTCCAGGTTGTAATTTATCTCTAAATGTAAGTGTTTCTATTTCTAATTCTTTTACAGGATATGGAACTACAATTGGCAATGTACCGTTTTCAAATGCGTTAAAATTTGTAAAACTATAGTGAATTGCAAATCCGCCTAAATCATCTGTTGTTACAGGAATTTTTAGTGCTTTAATTTCATTATTTAAATGAATTATTTGAGTGTCAACTATTTTATGATCTTTTTCAATATCAATAGTTACTGTTAAATCTTTTGAAGCTGATCCAACTTTTAAAGTCACAGTTTCGTTAGGTTTGTAGCTACTTTTATCTAAAGAAATAGTAAATAATTGTTTATCTGAAACTTGTTTATCATTTTCACTAAATACTGTAATTAATTGCTTGTCGGTAACCAATTGTCCGAATTTATCTTTGCTTTCTAGCTCTATAATATATTTGCCAGATTCCCAATTTTTAATTTTATTAAGTGCAATTTCTGGACTGTTTTCGGTGTTAAAACTGGTATTAAAAACAAGGCTGCCTTTTTTCCAATTAGCTGCATTATCTTCATTTGAAAAAGCTTCATTTGGAAATTTAGTTTTAAATTCTTCAAAAGTATATAATTGATAATCTGGAGTAGTCCAAACACGTTTTCTTAAAACGTTTTCTGGAGCTCGTAGTTTATATATTTTTACATTTCCTTTAGCTGAAACAGTTTGATTGTTTAAGTTTTTAGTTTCAACTTTTAGTAGGTTTTCTTTACTGTTTTTATCAATTGAGCTGTCTATATTAATTTCAGCAGTTAATGCGTGATAACCTACTTTTACTACTGTAGAGGCACTTCTGGTTTCACCATTTATATCGGTAACATCTGCAGTTACTTCATAATAAAAAATTGGTAGATTTTCTTTATCAATGCTTTTGTCTGCTAAAGCTTTAAAAGTGATATTGTAATTTCCTTCGGCATCTGTTCTGGTTTCTCCATAGGTGATTTCTTGTGGTTCTGAAGGAGTAAAATACGGTCTGTACCAATAAAACCATCTTGGGTAGATTACTTTTCTATAAACTCTATAGGTAACTTTTGCTTCGGAAATTGTGCTACCAGCATACGCCATAGCATTTCCTGTAACTATAACACTATCGTTAATTTTATAGGTTTCGGTAATTGGGTTAAAATTGGTTTCAAATTTTGGACGTTTGTATTCTTCAACAGAAAAATAATGGCGTTGATAAGTATATCCTAATTGATTTAACCGAATAGAATATTGTCCTAAAAGTCCGTTGGTTGGTAGTATAAATTCACCACTAATAGCACCAAATTCGTTGGTGTTTAAATTTAGTTCGCTTATTTTTTCATTATTTACATTATATAGTGAGGCTGTTACAAACTCGTCTGTGTAAGGTGTTGATTTATCATCGTCTTTTTCAATAAAAATACCTTTAAAATAAACTGTTTGGCTTGGTCTATAAATACTTCTATCAGTAAATAAGAATGTTTTTATTGTTATATTGTTTTTAGGCTCCGTGTAGTTGTAATTACTAAAATAATAATCACCAAAACGAGCTTCATCATGCTCGGTTTTAATATAAATTACAACATTTCTATTTGAATCTTTTGAAGTAAAACTCAATTGCCCATTTTTGTCGGTTGTATAATTTTTATTAATAGTGTTGTTATAACGTCCGGTATTGTAGTTTTTTATGTTCACTTTTGCACCAGCAATAGGTTTTCCATTATTTCTATCAACTACTTGGTACGTATAATTGTTATTTAAGCGATTTTCAATTAAGGCAAGATTTGTAACCTGGATTGTAGTAGTGGCAAAAAGACTTTCTTCGTTTACGCTTTTAACAGTAGATGCATAAATTAGGTATTGACCATTTTTTAAAGGTGGAATTGAAATTTCGGTAGCATGTTGCTGATAATCGTTTTCTGTTTTTAGGGTTTGTTGAAAAGAGTTTAATGGATTTAGTTTTTTGATAAAAGCTATTTTTTCGTTGTTATTATAGATTTTATTAAAACTAGAAAGTTGGTTTTCTGAGATAGTATAAATTGTAAAATATAGGTTTTCAATATTTTTATAATTTACTAAAACCTTACTATTTTTTTCTATTGGAATATGTTTTTCGGTAGTTATATCTAAACTGCTTTTTAAAATTCGTTGTTTTAATTGCTTGCAATTTTTTGCACCAATACTTTCAGGAAACCGTTCAATTGCAATTTCACATATTTTTAAGGCTTCAATATTTTTAAATTGATTTTTGGTATTGCTTATTGCGTTATATTTAGAAGCTTCATTGGCATAAATAGTAGCAATTTCAAAATCGATTAATGTTGCTGTTTCGTTTAAAGAAAATTCATTTTTTAATTGTTGCAGTGCTACTAAAAAATGTTCATCTTTTTGGTTAACTATAGCATGCTTTTTTACAAATTTTAAACGTTCTAAATCTGCTGAAATTAAAGCATCTATATTACCGCTTTTAGTATGAAAAGCAAGTATATTTTGATATATTTTTAATGCGTTTAATTGTAAAGAAAGACTGTCTTTTGCTTTTAATTCTAATAGAGAAAATGCTTTGTTATTATTAAAATACTTGTCATCGTCAATTTCGAATTTATAATTAGCTTGTGTAATAGCTGTTTCAGAAGTTTTGTAAAATTTTAAGGCATTATGGTTTAAAAAATCGAATAAAGTTGGTCTAAACTTTTTTGAATCTTTTTGAAGGTTTAAAATTTCATCAAACTGACTTAAATCTGTTTGTTGAGCTACCAATCCGTTTTGTAAAGAATTTTGAAAATGTGTATGAATTTCTGTAAAAATGGTTTGTAAATCCCAAGTTCTAAAATCTACAAAATCAACCTTTTCAGTTGTTTTTGTTCTGTTGTAAAATTTATACCGATTTTGTTGAAAATATTGCCAATATAAGTTAGCCAAAACACTTTCTAATATATTTTTTGTTGGAAATTTAGCTGAGTTAATTTCCGTTTTAAATGAATTTATAATAGTTAATTGAGCCTCTTCTTCAAGTGTTAAAGCGTATTTAGATTGGTGTAATAAAGCTTTTATAATTTGTGGGCTGTTATTTTCTTCTTTTGCTTTTGTATAAATTTCATTAACAACTTTTAAAGCAGATTTTGGAAGTTTATCAGTTTCAAATTGAGTCACTTTAAGCCAAAGTTTGTCGTAATTATTATAACTTTTTTGAGCATTAGTATTGTTAGAAAATAAAAATAGCGACATAATTATTAAAGTGAATTTTTTCATATTGAATTTATTTATACAATTACGCAAAATAATTGTTAATTGAAACTATTAAATTTATAAAATTAAATTACGTATTTGTACTTTTACCACATTAATTAAAAACACGTATGAATTTACATTTTATTGCTATTGGTGGAAGCGCTATGCACAACCTAGCTATTGCCTTACTACAAAAAGGATACCAAATTACTGGAAGTGATGATACTATTTTTGAACCTTCAAAATCTCGTTTAGAAAAAAAAGGGTTATTACCTAAAGAATTTGGTTGGTTTCCAGAAAAAATTACTAAAGATTTAGATGCCATTGTTTTAGGAATGCACGCAAAAGCTGACAATCCAGAGTTGTTGAAAGCTAAAGAATTAGGTGTTAAAATATATTCATATCCCGAATTTTTATATGAACAGAGCAAAGATAAAACAAGGGTTGTAATTGGTGGTTCTCATGGTAAAACTACTATAACTTCAATGATATTACACGTGTTAAATTATCATGAAATTGAAGTTGATTATATGGTTGGCGCGCAGTTAGAAGGTTTTGATACTATGGTGCATTTAACTTCAGAAAATGAATTTATGGTGTTAGAAGGAGACGAATATTTAAGTTCTCCAATAGATTTGCGACCTAAATTTCATTTATACAAACCAAATATTGCGCTTTTAAGCGGTATTGCTTGGGATCATATTAACGTATTTCCAACATTTGAAAACTATGTAGCGCAATTTTCTATTTTTACAGATTCACTAATTAATGGTGGAATTATGGTTTATAATGAAGAGGATGTAGAGGTAAAAAAAGTAGTAGAAAATTCTGAAAGTCCAATTAAAAAATACCCATATAAAACTCCAGATTTTAAAATTGTAAATGGTACAACTTATATAGAAACTGCTGAAGGAGAAATGCCTTTAGAGTTTTTTGGAAAACATAATTTGCAAAATATGGCAGGAGCAAAGTGGATTTGTCAACATATGGGGGTTGGAGAAGACGAATTTTATGAAGCTATCGCTTCATTTAAAGGAGCAAGTAAGCGTTTAGAAAAAATAGCTGAAAATGATAATGCTGTAGTTTTTAAGGATTTTGCACATTCACCAAGTAAAGTGAAAGCCACAACAACTGCTGTTAAAAATCAGTATGCAGAACGTAAAGTTATTGCTTGTTTGGAGCTGCACACCTATAGTAGTTTAAACGCAGAATTTTTAAAAGAATATGAAGGTGCTTTAGATAAAGCTGATGTTGCAGTTGTGTTTTATTCTCCACACGCTGTTGAAATTAAAAAAATGAAAGAAGTTTCTGCAAAACAAATTAAAACTGCATTTAACCGAGAAGACATAATTATTTATACAAAACCAGAAGAATTTAGATCTTATTTATTCAATCAAAATTTAGAAAATTCCGCATTATTACTTATGAGTTCAGGTGATTATGGTGGGTTGGATTTTAAAAAATTAAAAGAATTATTGAAATAACTTTTTAATAAAAGATAAAAGAGTCTTTTATTTTTATATCTTTGTTTAGACAAAATCTAAATAAGATGAAGGTTTCTCAAAAAACTAAGATATCTACACTCATTAAAGAAAATAAAGATGTTATAGATACTATTGCATCAATAAATTCGCATTTCAAAAAATTAAAGAACCCTTTATTGCGTCGAGCTCTAGCGCCACGAGTTACAATAGCAGATGCTGCTAAAATTGGAGGTGTTACTATTGAAGTATTTTTAAATAAATTAAAAGAGATTGGGTTTCAAGTTGAAAACAATGTTGTAGAAACTGACTTAACTAAGGAAATTAGTATAAATAAAATAAACTTGGTAAGTTTTGATGTTCGTGCTATTATAGCAGAAGGAAAAGATCCTTTTAAAGAAATAATGCAGAAGATTAAACTGTTAGAAAAAAATCAAACGTTAGAAATTATAAATTCATTTGAGCCTATTCCATTAATTAATGTATTAAAATCTAAAGGATTTAGTACCGAAGTTAAAAGAAAAGGCGATTTAGTGCACACCTATTTTCAAAAAGTGGAAGAGGTGGCGTTGCATACAGTTGAATCTACTTGTACAACTGAAAATAATTTTGACGATATTTATAAAACATACATTGGTAAAATGGACTATGTAGATGTGCGTCATTTAGAAATGCCAGAACCAATGACAACCATTTTAGAAAAGTTAGAAACATTACCTAACGATTTTTGTTTGGTGGTAGATCATAAAAAAGTGCCTCAATTTTTATTACCTGAATTAAAAGAAAGAAATTTCGATATTTTTTACAATAAAATTGACGAGAATAATATTCAACTATTAATTAGAAAAGCCTAATGAATGGCTTACAAACAAATAATGCGCCGCACAGTAGTGTAGTTGTTCCTTATTTTATTTTTGGGGCAATTAGTTTATTAATTCTAGCGGTGTTATTGATTATGGCTGATGAAAGTTTGTTACAAGCTTACTTTAACACAAAGTTAATTGCTATAACGCATATTGCTGTTTTAGGTTGGGCTTCTATGATTGTTTTTGGAGCATTGTATCAACTAATTCCAGTGGTTTTTGAAACCGCTTTGTACAGCGAAAAATTAGCAAAAGTCACCTTTTGGTTTTCAGGGTTTAGCGTGTTGTTTTTATCGTATTCATTTTGGATAGCATCATACGTAACATTATTGCCTTACGCTTCGGTTTGTATGTTTTTATCGTTGTTATTGTTTGTGGTAAATGTTGGTTTAACTTATAAAAGTGCAACCTTAAAAAACATAAAATCCACCTTTGTAATTACAGCTGTTTTATGGTTATTAATAACCGAATTAATTGGAACTATAATTGCCCTAAATTTTAAGTTTAATTTTCTTTCTGAAATTCATCTTCATTATTTAAAAATACACGCAACCGTTGGTTTAATTGGTTGGTTTGTATTATTAATTATTGGAGTAGGAGCAACCTTAATTCCAATGTTTTTAATTTCACACGAGTTAAAAGAACAGAAATTAAAATATGCTTATTATTTAATAAATGGCGGATTATTAGTAGCTGTACTAAATTGGTTTTTATTTCAGAAGAGTGAATTAGATTATTTAATTTCAGTCTTAATTATTGGTGGAGTTTTGTTTTTTGTTTCCTTTATTTATGATTCATACAAAAAGAGATTACGTAAAAAATTAGATGTTGGTATGCAGTATTCTATGCTTGCAATTGCAGCTGTATTTGTACCATTTATTTTAATTGGTTTTATAGTTTTAAATGCTTCTTTTGAAGTTGAATTTATGTATAGAATTATAACTTTTTATGGTTTCTCCATTATTTTTGGATTGATTACAACCTTAATTTTAGGTCAAACCTATAAAACATTACCATTTATTATTTGGTTAAATAAGTATAAAAAACTAGTAGGGAAAACCAAAACACCGTTGCCAAGAGAATTGTATTCGGAAAAAATAGCGAGCATTCAATTTGTTCTCTATTTTGTGTTTATTGGAATGTTTGTAGTAGGCTTTTTAATAAATCAATTGCTGCTTATTAAAATAGGAAGCTATGCTTTATTGCTGGTTGCTATTTTATACAATGTGAATATATTTAAAATGATTACCCATAAAGTTAAATCTATAGAAAATGAATAAACAAGAAATTACTGAATTTGAATTAGAACTTTTAGAATTATTAAAAAATGTAATGGATCCAGAAATTGAAATTAATATTGTTGATTTAGGTTTAATTTATGAACTAAATTACGATGGAGAAGCAGAGGTAAATATTGATTTAACATTCTCAACGCCATCGTGTCCATTAGGTGAAACTATTATTACCAATATTAAAGAAATAATTGCTCAAAAGCACGCTTCAATTCACACCAATGTAAAAGTTGTTTTTGAACCAAAATGGACAACTGCTAATATTTCAGAAGAAGGAAAACAAATTTTAGGGCTTTAAAATAATTAACATTTTCTCCAAAAGAAAGGTGTAAATAAAATAAGTACAGTAAATAATTCTAACCTACCAATTAGCATTAAAAAAGAACACATCCATTTAGCAGAAATTGTTAGATGGGCAAAATTATCTACAGGACTTACTGAACCAATAGCGGGACCAATATTCCCCAATGAAGAAGCTGCAGCACCCATAGCTGATTGAAAATCTAAGCCCATAAAGGTTAATAATAAGCTGCTTCCAATAAATATTAACATGTATAATACAAAAAAAGATAATATGTTATAAATAATGGATTTAGGTATGCTTGCTCCATCGTATCTTACGGGGATTATAGCATTTGGATGTAATAATTTTTTGAATTCATAAAAACTACTTTTTATCATTATTATATGTCTAACTATTTTTATTCCACCACTTGTTGACCCAGCGGAACCACCTATAAAAAATAATGAGAAAATAATGGCAGTTACCATAGAATTCCACATTGTAAAATCGGCAGAAACAAAACCAGTTGTAGTTAATACAGAAACTACCGAAAATGCAGCATGTCTAAAAGCATTTTCTGTTACACCCCAAGGGTAGGTATGGTTTAAGCTAGTTTGTAAATTTGCATCTTGATGGTTTACAATTAAAAACGTAATTAATAGGGTAGCTATAATTGTTCCGAACAGGTAATATTTAAACTCTTCACTCTTAAAAACTTTTCTAATTTTTCCTTTTAGAGCAAAATAGGAGAGTACAAAATTTGCACCAGCAATAAACATAAAAATAATAATTATATACTGAATTATGGGTGAAGAATCATAATAAGCAACACTTGTATTTTTTGTTGAAAAACCACCAGTACTCATAGTTGCCATGGCGTGATTTATAGCATCAAACCAAGTCATTCCAGCAATTTTTAAAAGAAAAAATTCTGTGAAGGTTAAAATAAAATAAATTATCCAAAGTCTTTTTGCTGTCTCTGTAATTCTAGGATGCATTTTGTCTGCTGAGGGTCCAGGTGCTTCAGCCATAAATAACTGCATTCCTCCAATTCCTAATAAAGGTAATATTGCAACTGTTAAAACAATAATTCCCATACCACCAATCCAATGTGTTGCACTTCGCCAAAATAAAATTCCTTTTGGCATAGATTCTATATCGGTTAAAATAGAAGATCCTGTTGTTGAATATCCAGAAATTGTTTCAAAAAAAGCGTTGGTATAAACCGGTATGGTGTTCGTAAAAACATAGGGTAATGTTCCTGTTAAGGTTAGCATAAGCCATCCTAAAGTAACAATTAAATAACCTTCTTTTTTTCCAAGATTTTTTTTTGCATTTCTATTAAAAAACCATATGATAAATCCAATAAAAATAGTTAATAATCCTGCTTGTAGTATTCCCCATTTTTCAGATTCTCCATAATACATGCTAAAAGGAACGGCAAAAAGCATAAATGCTCCGTTTAACATAGAAGTTAATCCTAAAAAACTAATAATAATTTTTAAATTAAGACCTTTCATGAATTAGTTAAACAATTTTTCTACTTTATGAATAGCTTCTGGTAGGCAGAAAACAACTGCTTTGTCTCCAGCTAATATTTGAAAATCTCCAAAAGTCATATGCGCTACACCATTTCTAATAACACCACCAAAAACAGCTTTTTTGGTAATATTTATGTCTTTTACTAGTTTTTTTGTAACGGATGAATTTTCTTTTACTCTAAATTCTAAAACTTCTGCATCTACATTATGTAAGTTGGCTAGTTTTAAAACATCTCCTTTTCTAACGTGTTTAAAAATAGCACTTGCAGCTAATAGTTTTTTATTTATAAGGGTGTCAATTCCAATGGTTTGTGAAATATTGATGTAGTCCATGTTTTCAACCAAAGCAATGGTTTTTTTAACCCCTTTAGATTTTGCAACTAAACACGACATTATATTTGTTTCCGAGTTTCCTGTTACGGCTATAAAGGCATCCATTTCAGAAATATTTTCTTCTTCTAAAAGCTCAACATCACGTCCGTCTCCTTTAATAATTAATGCATTGGGTAGCTTTTCAGCAACTTCTTTTGCACGTGTTTTATTAATTTCAAGTAATTTAATATTAAATTTATTATCGCATAAGTTTCGTGCCGCTTTTACTCCAATTTTTCCACCACCTAAAATCATTACATGTTTTACTCCAAATTGGGTTTTTCCCATTAATTTGTAAAGGTTTTTTATACTTTCTTTTGGTGTTGAAAAATAAATTTGATCGCCAGCATGATATACAGTATTTCCTCTAGGAATTATTGTTTCATTACTGTTTTCTGGTTTTATAGCAATGGTTATAAATTCTATATCGTGAAATTTTTTTCTAGCTTCTTGTACTGTTAGGTTAATTAAAGGTGAATTATATTCCAGAGTGCTTCCTAAAATATTTAAGGTACCATTTTCAAATTGAATAGTATCATTAAAAGCAGATTGATTTAGGAGCATTTTAATTTCATCTGCAGCTAATTCCCCAGGAGAAATCATGCTATCTATACCAATTTCAGAAAAATCTATTTCAGAACTTTGAGTAAATTCGTGATTAGAAATTCTGGCAATAGTTTTTTTAACACCTAATTTTTTTGCTAAAACAGCAATTGTAAAGTTTGTATTTTGAGATTCTGTTACCGCTAAAAAAATATCGGCTTTATCTATATTAATTTCTTTTAGTAGCTTAATTGAAGTTGCGTCACCTTTTTTTGTAATTACATCAATATGATTACTTGCATATTCTAGTTTTTCAATATCGGTATCAATTAAATAAATATCTTGAGCTTCAAAAGAAAGAAGCTTTGCTAAATGAAATCCAACATCTCCAGCGCCAGCAATAATAATTTTCATGACTTAAAATTTAATGCAAAGATATTATATCTTATTTTCAAAATATTGATTTTAGACATTAAAATCAGTTAATAAAGTTAATTTAATATAAATTTAAAATTTTATTTTTTACTTCTTCGCAATAAGTTCTTCCAAAAGGATATCTAACTCCAGCTATTTCAACACTATTTCCTTCTATAGTATCAATTTTATCAATAGCAATTGTATAAGATCTATGTATGCGTATAAAGTTATCTTGAGGTAGTTGTTTGGTAAAACTTGAAAGGGTTTGGTGTATAATAAATCTATTGTCAACAGTGGTTATTTTTAAATAGTCTTTTAAACTTTCAATAACTAAAATTTCATCTAAATAGATTTTTTTCATTTTCTTTTTATCAATTTTGATAAAAAAATATGGTTTTTCAGGTTGTTGTTTGTTTACTGTTTGTTTTTCTAAATTTTTAGAAACTTTGTTTATTGCTTTTACAAATCTTGGAAATGGAATAGGTTTTACCAAATAATCTAAAACATCTAATTCGTAAGATTCTACAGCATATTCAATATGTGCTGTTGTAATAATTATAAGAGGTTTTTTTTCTAGGGATTTTATAAAATTTAAACCATCTAATAATGGCATATTTATATCTAAAAAAATAAGATCAACCGCATTATTTTTAAAAAAAGATAAAGCTTCAACAGCGTTAGTAAAAGTTTTTATTAACTCTATATCATTAAATTCTTTTAAATGATTTTTTATAACATTTATTGCTAGGGGTTCATCATCAATTATAACGCAGGTTGTTTTCATTTTAGTTTAATTTTAAGAGCCACTATAAATAAATTGTTTTTTTGTTCAATATTTAAATTGTATTCTTTTTTTTGATAACCCAAAGCTAACCTTTTTTTTACATTTTCTAAACCAATTCCACCTGTAGTTTTTTCTTGATGTTGTTTCTGTGTTGTTGTAGTTGGTATTGGGTTTGATATTGTAAAGTAAAGAAAATCATCTTTAATTAAAAAATCAATATCAATTTTAGTTTTACCTATATTTTTGTTTGCACCGTGTTTAAATGCGTTTTCAATAAAGGAAAGTAATAGCATTGGAGCAATTTTTTTGTTTGATATATCTCCAGAAATAGTCATATTTACTTCTAAATTATTATCAAATCTAATACGCTCTAAGTCTAAATAATTTTGAATGCTAATAATTTCTTTTTCTAAAGTTTGCTTACTTTTTTTTGTTTCATATAAAAAATAACGCATTAACTCTGATAGTTTCAGAATTATTTTTGGTGTTTTTTTAGAGTTCTCTAAAGAAAGTGAATAAATATTGTTTAAGGTATTAAAAAAGAAATGAGGAGAAATTTGAGTTCGTAAAAATAATAATTCGGTTTCTAGTTGTGTTTTTTCTAAATCCGTAACTCTTTTATGTTCCTTTAGCCAATCCATGGTAATTTTAATTGCAGTAACAAACGTAATTACATACAGTTCACCAATCATCATATCTATAGAATAATTTAAGGTTAACTTGCTAATAACTTCGGTTCCTTCAGGCCAAACATTTTCACTTACTAAGTAATATGTTAAATTAAACTTTACAAGTAACATGGTAAAAAGAGACAGTACAAGTAAGGTAATATAGGTTAAGTATTTTTTTTTAAATATAAAATTAGGCATAAATACATATACATTTAAATAACTTAATGTCATGTGTATTGGAAAGCCAATAAGGTTTGTTTTTAGAGAATATAGGTAATCATCAAAATAACTTCCCCAACGGAATGTGTTAAAAATAAAATATAAAGACCAAAATATTATATGATGTCTTAAAGATATTTCTTGAATTTTAGATGAAATTGATGTGGCTTTATAATTTGTTACCGACATTGTTTTTTTTAACTTTTTTTAATGTTTAACCTTGTTTATGTGTAGTACGTCTAATTTTTTTTTCAAAATGACTAAAATAAGTAATATTTATAACTAAATTTAAAATTACAAAAATTAAAATTTGAGAAATGATGAAAATGAAGCAACTACAACTACTTTGTTTAATAGGAATTTTATTAGGAATTAGTTCTTGTGAAAATTCTAAAAGTGAAGCGACGAAAACACCTCAAATAAACCTTACAAAGTTTGTTGATCCTTTTATTGGTACTGGTGGACACGGACATACTTACCCTGGTGCAACTGTGCCTTTTGGTATGTTACAAGTTAGTCCAGATAATGGAATTTCTAGTTGGGATTGGTGTTCAGGATATCATTATTCAGATTCTATAACTATTGGTTTTAGCCATCTGCATTTAAGCGGAACAGGAATTGGAGATTTAGCAGATATCCGTTTAATGCCAATAAATAAAAAGGTAGATTTAGCTGCAGAAGTTAAAACAAGAGATGATATTCCTTATAAATCTTTATATTCTCATAATCAAGAAAATGCTTCGCCTGGATATTATAGCGTAAAGTTAAAAGATTTTGATATAAAAGTAGAATTAACATCTAGTTTAAGAACTGCTTACCATAAATATACTTTTGCAGAAAAAGATGAACAATCTGTAATAATTGATTTAGGTTTTGCTATTAATTGGGATAAAACAACGGCTTCAAAAATAACTATAATAGATGAAAACACCATTTCGGGTTATAGACATTCTACGGGTTGGGCAAAAAATCAAAAAGTGTTTTTTGTTGCACAATTTTCTAAACCAATAAAAACATATCAATTGGTAAATGATGGTGCTTATAAAAGTAATGTAACTACTGTTGAAGGTGAAAAAGCTTTTGCACAACTCTTTTTTAATTCAGAAAATACTAATGAACTTTTGGTGAAAGTAGCTGTTTCATCAGTTAGTGAAGCTAATGCTTTAGAAAATTTATCAAAAGAAATAATTGATTTTGAATCGGTTAAAAATGAGTCTTCTAAAATTTGGAATAAAAATTTATCTAATATCACCATTGAGACAGATAATGAAGATTTAAAAACAATTTTTTATACAGCATTGTATCATACGCAAGTTGCTCCCGTTACTTTTAGCGATGTAAATAATGAATTTAGAAAAGAAAACGATGAAATTATAAAAGCCGATGATTATACGGCATATTCAACATTATCTCTTTGGGATACGTTTAGAGCAGAACAACCTTTATTAACATTTTTAGCTCCAGATAAAGTTTCAGACATTATAAATACAATGTTAGAATATTACCAAACAAATAAAAAATTACCAGTTTGGACCTTATATGGAAATGAAACCAATACCATGACAGGTTATCACTCAATTCCAGTAATTGCTGAAGCTTATGTAAAAGGTATTAAAGGTTTTGATATAAATAAAGCTTATGAAGCTATGAAAACCACAATGATGCAAGATGATAGAGGTTTAGAATATTATAAAAAATACGGATATATTCCTCACGATTTATTAGATGAATCTGTTACAATAACCTTAGAATTTGCTTATAACGATTGGTGTGTAGCTCAAATAGCCAAAGAATTGGGTAAGGAAGAAGATTACACGTATTTTCTAAATCGTTCTAAAGCATACCAATATTTATACGACTCAGAAACAGGTTTTATGCGTGGTAAAAATGCAAAAGGTGATGCTTGGAAAGAACCATTCGATCCAAAATATTCAGCACATAGAGTGCATGCAGAATATACAGAAGGTAATGCTTGGCAACATAGTTGGTTTGTTTTGCATGATGTTGAAAACCTAATTAAATTACATGGTGACGAAGATAAATTTACAGATAAATTAGAGCAGCTATTTACAGAGTCTTCAGAAATTACAGGAGATAATGTTTCGGCAGATATTACGGGTTTAATAGGACAATATGCACACGGAAATGAACCAAGTCATCATATTGCATATATGTACAATTATGCAAATAAACCTTGGAAAACGCAATATTGGGTGCGCGAAATACTAAAAACACAATACAATACAACTCCAGATGGTTTAAGTGGAAATGAAGATTGCGGACAAATGTCGGCATGGTACATATTTAGTTCTATGGGGTTATATCCATACAGTCCAGCTTCTGGAGAGTATCAAATAGGAAGTCCATTATTTAAATCTTCAACAATTAAAATTTCTGAAGATATTTCATTTACAATAAAAGCAGAAAATGTTTCAGATGAGAATATATATATTCAATCAGCTACATTAAATGGAAAAGTATTTAATAGTACTTCAATAAGCCATAAACAAATTCTACAAGGTGGTACACTTCAATTTGTAATGGGAAATACTCCAAATAAAAATTGGGGAATCACTAATTAAGAATATTAATAAGGATGAATATAATTGACGCATCAATAATTGCGATTTACGTTTTACTAACACTTTTTGTGGGGATTTGGGTATCTAAAAAAGCATCAAAAGGTTTAAATTCCTATTTTTTAGGAGGAAATAATATTAAATGGTATTTTCTAGGTTTAAGTAACGGTTCTGGAATGTTTGATATTTCGGGAACAGCATTAATGGTAGGTTGGCTTTTTCTTTACGGAGCTAAAAGTTTTATGTTAATGTGGTTGTGGCCAATTTGGAATCAAATTTTTATAATGATGTTTTTAGCCGTTTGGATACGAAGGTCTAATATTATGACAGGTTCCGAATGGATTTTAACTCGTTTTGGAGATGATAAGGCTGGTAGAGCTTCTCATAAAATTGTGGCAATTTTTGCCGTAGTTGCAGCAATTGGTTTTATAGCTTACTTTTTTGAAGGTGTTGGTAAGTTTATGACTGTTATTTTACCTTGGGATTTTACCTTGCAAATAGGAAATTCTATCCTTTTTAATTCAGAACAATCGTATGCTTTAATTATTATTTTTCTTACAACAATTTATACCATAAAAGGAGGAATGTTTTCTGTTGTAGCTACTGAAGTTTTACAATACGGTATTATGGTAATTGCAGGTGTGTTAGTGGCGGGGTATGCTTTTTTTGCATTTAGTGATGTAGAAATAAATAGTGTAATTACATCCGAATGGAAAAATGTCTTTTTTGGTTGGGAATTAGATACACATTGGGATAGTTCAAAATACCAAGCTTTTAACGATTTAGTCGATTCTGAAGGTTATAAAATGTTTGGTGCTTTAATTGGAATGAGTTTATTTAAAGGATTTTTTGCAAGTATTGCTGGTCCAACTCCTAGTTTTGATATGCAACGTATTTTATCAACAAAAACGGTTAAAGAGGCTGCGTATATGGCTGGTTTTACAAATTTAATATTATTTATTCCAAGGTATTTATTAATCGGAGGAGTTGTTGTTATTGCCTTAGTTGTATTGGCTCCTGAAATGATCGCTAATCCAAATTTAACAGGAGCAGATTTAGAAATTATTTTACCTAGAGTTATTAATTTTCATGTACCAGTAGGTATTAAAGGACTGTTGTTAGCTGGATTGTTAGCAGCATTTATGTCAACTTTTTCAGCCTTTGTAAATGCAGGGCCTGCATATATTGTAAACGATATTTATAAAAAATATTTTAAGCCAGAAGCCACCGATAAACATTATGTAAAAGCAAGTCATATTGCTTCATTTATAGTGGTAGGTTTAGGAGTTTTTATGGGCTTTTTTGCAGATTCGATTAACTCGTTAACATTGTGGATTACAAGTGCACTTTTTGGTGGTTATGTAGCAGCAAATTTTTTAAAGTGGATTTGGTGGCGCTTTAACGGTTGGGGATACTTTTGGGGAATGTTAGCCGGTTTAATTATTGCTAGTTTGCAGTTTTTATTAGATCAAAATAAGGGTAATTTTACAGAAGGTTCAATGCTTTATGATTTATCTAATATTTCAGCTATTTATTTATTTCCAATTATATTTGGTTTTTCGTTGTTGGGTTCTTTTTTAGGAACGTATTTAAGTGCTCCAACAAATATGGAAGTGCTAAAATCATTTTATAAAAATGTACATCCTTGGGGATTTTGGAAACCCGTTTTAAATGAATTAAAAAAAGATGATAAAACAGCTGAAAAAAATTCAGAATTTTGGTTAGATATGATGAATTGTGCCATTGGAATTATTTGGCAATCGAGTATGATTGTATTGCCAATTTATTTAATGATTAGAGATTACCCAAAAATGTGGATATCTTTGGTTGTTTTTATTATCACATCCATAATACTTAAATTTACTTGGTTAGATCGTGTTAGAAAATTACCTAACTAAATAGTTGAAAATAAAATAAATAAACTTTAAAATATACAATATAGTGAATACAATACCTTGGCAAGATAAACCTAAAGATAGTACTGATGTAATTTGGAGATATACAGAAAATCCAATTATAAAAAGAGACCAAATACCAAGCTCTAATAGTATTTTTAATAGTGCAGTGGTGCCTTTTAAAGATGGTTTTGCTGGTGTTTTTAGATGTGATAATAAAGCAGTTCAAATGAATATTTTTGCAGGTTTTAGTAAAAATGGAATTGACTGGGATATTAATCACGAACCAATAGAGATGCAAGCTGGAAATACCGAAATGATAGATTCTGATTATAAATACGATCCACGTGTTGTTTTTATTGAAGATAGGTATTGGATTACTTGGTGTAACGGTTATAATGGACCTACAATTGGTATTGGTTATACATTCGATTTTGTTGAATTTTTTCAATGTGAAAATGCTTATTTACCTTTTAACAGAAATGGTGTATTATTTCCACAAAAAATAAATGGAAAATATGCCATGTTAAGCCGCCCAAGTGATAACGGACATACACCTTTTGGAGATATTTGGATTAGTTATAGTCCAGATATGAAATATTGGGGAGAGCATAGATTGGTAATGAAACCAACACCTTTTGAAGATAGCGCATGGCAATGCACAAAAATTGGAGCAGGACCAATTCCTATTTTAACTGAAGAAGGTTGGTTAATGTTATACCATGGTGTAATAAATACTTGCAATGGATTTAGATATGCAATGGGAGCTGCCATTTTAGATGAACATAAACCAGACCAAGTAACATATAGAACACAACCTTATTTGTTAGGTCCTCATGTAAATTACGAACAAGTTGGTGATGTGCCAAATGTAGTATTTCCATGTGCAGCTTTGCATGATATTAAAGAAGATAAGTTAGCGGTATATTATGGAGCTGCAGATACAGTTGTAGCTATGGCTTTTGGAAAAATAAGTGAACTAATTAAATACACAAAAGAGAACAGTTTATAAAATTTTAAATATGAAATTTACCAAATTAGTTATTGCCTGTTGCTTATTTACAGTAGTGAGTTGTGCGCAATCAAAAAATAATGTTCCTAAAAGTTATGTAGCTTACAAAACTTCTGAAACTATTAAAGTTGATGGTCTGGCAACAGAAACTTCTTGGAGTAAAATAGCATGGTCCGATACTTTTATAGATATTGAAGGTGTAAAAGAACCAACTTACAAAACACAGGTTAAAATGATGTGGGATGAAATGTACTTTTACATTTTAGCAAAAATGGAAGAACCACATGTTTGGGCAGATATTACAGAACACGATGCCATTATTTTTCATAATAACGATTTTGAAGTTTTTATAGATCCAGACGGTGATACGTTTAATTATTACGAATTGGAAATTAATGCATTAAATACTGTGTGGGATTTATTTATTACAAAACCTTACAGAGAGCAAAATGTTGTGTTAAATGATTGGACCTTAACAGGATTAAAATCTGCCGTAAATGTAGATGGTACTTTAAACAATTCAACAGATAAAGATAAAGGATGGACTTTAGAATTGGCAATTCCTTGGAAAGCTTATAAAAAATCTTATTTCGAAAATAATGTACCTGAAAATAAACATTGGAGAGTTAATTTTTCAAGAGTTAATTGGGATTTTCAGTTGGAAGATGGAAAATATCAAAGAAAAGAGGATGCTGATGGTAAATTATTGCACGAATACAATTGGGTATGGTCTCCACAAGGTGTTATAAATATGCACGAACCTGAAAAATGGGGTTATGTTTATTTTTCTTCAAAAGAGGTGGGCTCAAATGATACATTTACAATTCCTCAAGATGATAGCATAAAACAGCAATTATATAATTTATATAAAGCACAAAGAAACTACAGAGAAAAATACAATACTTGGGCAACAACAATAGATAGTTTAACTAATAAAGCAATTATTGTAAATCATAAAACATTACAGCCAACTCTAGAAAATCATAAAACGGGTTATAATATTTCAGTAAAAAGCCCTTTTACAAAAAAAACATTAACTATTAAAGAAAACGGTAAAATTATTTCAAATTAAATTTATTATGAAATGAGCATGACCGAAATTTGGTTGTAAACGCCAATGTCGAAATGCGAATTACATATGACTAATTAAAATCAATAAATATTAACATATGAAACTACACAAACTATTATTTTTCGTCTTGATAATAACTATTTTTTCTTGTGAAACCACAAAAGAAAAAACAGATGCATCAACTTCAGAAGGCATTGTAACTGATAACCCTTTTGAATTTGGGGTTTGGATTTCAGCTAGTAAAGAAAAAGCGAATGATGAGTACGCAAAAGAATTTAAAAAGTATAAATCTGCTGGTATTGATGAGGTATTAATAAATACAGGAACAGATCCAGAATTATTAAAAAGAATTACGCCAATTGCAACCGAAAATGGACTAAAAGTTCATGCTTGGATTATGGCAATGAATCGCCCTGGAGATAGTATTGCAATGCAACACCCAGAATGGTATGCTGTAAGTAGAGAAGGAAAATCTTGTTACGATACACGTCCTTATGTAGGGTACTACCAATGGTTATGTCCAACTAGAGAAGAATCTCGTAACCACGTTTTAAGTTTAGTTGAAGGTTTGGCTAAAGTAGATGGAATTGAAAGTGTACATTTAGATTATATTCGTTTTTCAGATATTTTTTTACCAATAGGTTTATTACCTAAATACGATTTAGTTCAAGATGAAGAATTACCAGAATTCGATTTTTGTTATTGTGACGTGTGTGTAAGTAAGTTTGAAAAAATACATCATAAAAATCCAAGAAATATTGAAAATACCGATATTGATATGGAATGGAAACAATTTCGTTTAAATGCAGTAAGAGATGTGGTAAACGATGCTTATGAAATTGTTCATAAGTACAATAAAAATTTAACGGCAGCGGTTTTCCCTTATCCAGAAATGGCAGACCATATGGTGCGTCAACGTTGGGATAAATGGACAATTAATGAAGTATACCCTATGATTTATCACGGATTTTATAACGAAGAGGTAGATTGGGTTGGTTTTGCTACAAAACAAGGTGTTGATGATGTAAAAGATAAAGGAATTGGTGTAAATACAGGGGTTTTTATTCCAGCATTTAAATCTGTTGACGAGTTAAAACAAGCAATTCATTTAGCAAAAGATAATGGAGCAAAAGGAGTTACTTTTTTCGATGGTCCGGCAATAACTGAAGAATATTTAAAAGCAATTAAAGAAACTAAAGAAAGTTTAAAATAATAATTTATGAGGCAGTTTGGACTTATATGCATCGTTTTTTTAACTTTATTGGGTAGCTGTACAGATAAAGTAACTAAACCTGAAAAATTAATAGAATATGTAAATCCTTTTATTGGTACAGATGGCCCTGGAAATACATATCCAGGGGCAACCGTTCCTTTTGGAATGGTTCAATTAAGTCCGGATATTGGTATTCCTGGGTGGGATAGAATTGCAGGTTATTATTATCAAGACTCTATTATTTCTGGATTTTCACATATGCATTTACCTGGAACAGGAGCTGGAGATTTATACGATATTTTGGTAATGCCAACAAATAGTAAATTTTCAAAAAGAATTAAAGAAAATAGTTTTAAGCCTTTTTCAAGTTTTTCTCATAATAAAGAAACCGCTTCTCCGGGTTATTATTCGGTTGATTTGTTAGATTATGAAATTAAAGCTGAATTAACAGCTACCAAAAGAACTGGGGTACATAGATATACATTTCCAAAAGATGATGCTAGTCAAATTAATATAGATTTAGGCTACGCATTAAATTGGGATAAACCCATGGATACTTATATAAATGTAATTGATGATACTACTATTGAAGGGTATAGAAAATCTAAAGGTTGGGCAAAAGATCAACGTGTATATTTTGTAATTAAACTGTCTAAACCTTTTGAATCATATCAAGTTTTTAAAAACAATTCATTAACAACTTCTCCAGTTACAGCTGTAAATACAAGAATTGTTTTAAATTATAAAACAGAAGAAGCAGAACAAATTGTTTTAAAAACGGGTGTTTCTTCTGCAAGTATTGAAGGAGCCCATAAGTCATTAACTATTGAAGCTCTTGATTTTAATTTTGATGAAATTAGATTTAAAGCTGAAGAAATATGGGAAAATGAACTTCAAAAAATTCAAATTTCAACAGCAGATACTACTAAAAAACATATTTTTTATACAATGTTGTATCAATCTATGTTAGCGCCAACCTTGTTAAGCGATTACAATTCAAACTATAAAGGAGCGAATGATAGTATTGCAAAAGCAGTTGATTTTGATAGATATGATACTTTTTCACTCTGGGATACATACCGTGCAGCACATCCATTATACACCATTTTACATCCAGAAAGAACTTCGGATATGATTCAATCTTTATTAGCACATTATAAAGAAACTGGGTTATTACCAGTATGGTCTATGCAAGGAAACGAAACAAATATGATGATTGGTTACCATGCCGTTCCTGTTATTGTAGATGCTTATTTTAAAGGAATTAAAAATTTTGATAGCGAATTAGCTTTTAAAGCTTGTGTTGCAAGTGCAACAGATAATTCTAGACAAATTGATGAGTATATGGAACTTGGATATGTGCCTGTAGGCGAACATCACGAAAATTGGTCGGTTTCTAAAACACTAGAATACGCATACGATGATTGGTGTATTGCACAATTTGCAAAAGCATTAGGTAAAACAGAAGCTTACAATACATTTTTAAAACGTTCTGAAAATTGGAAAAATGTATATGATGCGCAAAGTACATTTATGCGTCCTAAATTAAAGAACGGAGAATTTGTAAAAGAGTTTATTCCAAAAGAATATTCACCTTATTTTTGTGAAAGTAACGCTTGGCAGTATTTCTGGTCTGTACAACATAATGTAGAAGGTTTAACTAAAATTATTGGAGGTAATGATTTGTTTGAAAAGAAATTAGATACCATGTTTTCTTTAAATCCACTTCCTGAAGATAAATTACCAATTTTTAGTACTGGAATGATTGGACAATACGCACATGGTAACGAGCCTAGTCACCACGTGGCATATTTGTACAACTACATTGAAAAACCTTGGAAAACACAAGAGTTAGTGCGTGAAATTTTAGAAACTCAATATAAAAATGAACCAAATGGGCATTGTGGTAACGAAGATTGTGGACAAATGTCGTCTTGGTATGTGTTTAGTGCTTTAGGTTTTTATCCTGTAAATCCGGCACAGGGAGTTTATGCTTTTGGTTCGCCAAATGTTGATGCAGCAAGTTTAAATTTAGAAAATGGAAACATATTTACTGTTGAAGCTAAAAATAATAGTTCAGAAAATATATACATTCAATCTATAGAGTTAAATGGTAAAATAATTGAACAAAATTATATTACACATAAAGAAATTATGAATGGTGGAAAACTGATTTTTACAATGGGAAATCTTCCTATTAAAAATTCTAAAAACACCATGGCTTTAAGTTCTAAAGTGTACAATTAAACCCAAGAGTATGTCACAAAGAAGAGATTTTATAAAAAAAGCAGCATTAGGTACCTTAGGAATTAGTACCGTTTTAAGCTGTAAAGAGCTTACAGAAAAGGAAGGGGATACTTCTGAAAAAGTTGCGGTTAAGAACCAAAAAAAACCATTAATTATTTCTACTTGGAATCACGGTTTACCGGCAAATGAAGCAACTTGGAAGCAATTAAAAAATGGAAAACCAGCATTAGATGCTATTGAAGCAGGAATGAAAATTCCTGAAGCTGACCCAAAGGTAAGAAGCGTTGGTTATGGAGGTTTTCCAGATAGAGAAGGAAAAGTAACTTTAGATGCTTGTATTATGGATCATAACAGCGATTGTGGTTCTGTAGCATTTTTACAAGGTATAAAACATCCAATTTCAGTAGCAAAAAGAGTATTGCAAAATACACCTCACGTAATGTTATCAGGTAAAGGAGCACTTCAATTTGCGCTTTCAGAAGGTTTTGTTGAAGAAAATTTACTTACTGTAGCAGCAGAAAAAGATTGGAAAAAATGGATAGAAGAATCTAAATACAAACCAGTAATAAATTTTGAAAATCACGATACAATATCCATGTTAGTAGTGGATGAGGATGGTAATATTTCTGGAGGCTGTACTACAAGTGGAGCAGCTTGGAAAATGCATGGTAGAGTAGGAGATTCTCCAATTATTGGTGCAGGATTATTCTTAGATAATGAAGTTGGGGCAGCAGCTGCTACAGGTTTAGGTGAGGCTGTAATTAGAACAGCCGGAAGTGCTATGGTTGTAGAATTAATGCGACAAGGTAAATCGCCTTTTGAAGCTTGTAAAGAAATTGTAGAACGCATTTATAATAAGCATAAAAATCATAAGGATATGGAATATTTACAAGTTGGGTTTATTGCTGTAAATAAAAATGGAGAACACGCAGGTTATAGTTTGCGTTCTGGATTTAATTATGCAGTTTACGATGAAGAAAAAGGGAATAGAATGGAAGATGCACAATTTAAAATGTCTTGGGATAATTAAAAATAGTTCTACTAAAAAGCTAATAAAATGAAACTAATTAAAACGTTTTTACTAGTATTACTCTTAGCTGCTATTGCTTCGTGTTCAAAGCCTAAGGTTTTTGTTGAAAGTGATATTCATATAATTCCAAAACCTATGGAATTAGACTTACAACAAGGTGTATTTGAGTTTACTGAAAACACACAAATTGTTGTAACAAATGCTTTTCAAAAAGAGATTGCTAAACAATTTAGCGATAAAATAGGATTAGCTATTGGATTTAACCTTCAAATTATTGAAGAAGTACCAAGTGAAAATTACATACAATTTTTAACGAATTCAGAACTTGAAAATGAAGCCTATCAACTATCAATAAATAGCAATAAAATAATTGTTAGCGCAAGCAGTAATAATGGATTTTTATATGGTTTAGAAACGTTAAAACAGCTATTACCTGTAGAAATTGAAAGTAAAGAATTAGTTTCAACTATTGATTGGATTGTTCCTGCAGTTGAAATTAAAGATCAACCTCGTTTTAAATATAGAGGGCTTCATTTAGATGTTTCACGTCATTTTTTTAAAAAAGAATACATAAAAAAAACGATAGATCGTTTGACAATGCATAAAATGAATGTATTGCATTTACATTTGGTAGACGATCAAGGTTGGAGAATTGAAATAAAAAAATATCCAAAATTAACAGAAGTAGGAGCGTTTAGATTAGATCAAGAAGATTTACATTGGGATGCTCGAAGAGTTACTACTGCTGAAGATGAAGCTACATATGGTGGTTTTTACACACAAGAAGATATTAAAGAAATTGTAGCTTACGCAACGGCTAATGGTATTGAAGTAATTCCTGAAATTGAAATGCCAGCACACGTTATGAGTGCTATTGCTTCTTATCCAGAATTATCGTGTTTTGAAACACCAATTGGAGTACCGTCTGGAGGTGTTTGGCCAATAACTGAAATTTATTGTGCAGGTAAAGAAAATACTTTTGAATTTTTAGAAAATGTATTGTTAGAAGTTATGGAGTTATTTCCTTCAAAATACATACATATTGGTGGTGATGAAGCAACAAAAACCAATTGGACAAAATGTCCACATTGTCAAAAAAGAATGCAAACCGAAGGACTTGAAAATGTTGAAGAGTTACAAAGTTATTTTGTAAAAAGAATGGAGAAATTCATCAATTCAAAAGGTAAAAATTTAATTGGTTGGGATGAAATTTTAGAAGGTGGTTTGGCTCCTAGAGCAACGGTTATGAGTTGGAGAGGTGTAAAAGGTGGTGTTGAAGCTGCAAAACAAGGACATGATGTTATTATGACGCCTGGTTCTCATTGTTATTTTGATCATTATCAAGGACCACAGAACGAAGAACCATTAGCTTGGGGTGGTTATACAACTTTAAGTAAAGTATATGAATTTGACCCTATTGTTGAAGATTTAACCGAGGATGAAACAAAACATATTTTAGGCGGACAAGCAAATTTATGGGCAGAACAAATTAAAACAGAAGCACATTCAGAATATATGATTTTTCCAAGATTAGCAGCTTTGTCTGAAACGCTTTGGTCTCCAAAAGAATCTCGTAATTGGGAAGATTTTTCTAATAGAATTACTACCATGTTTACTAGGTATGAGTTTTTAGGTATTAATTATGCTAGAAGTGCATATCTAGTAACTGCTGATACTCAAATAAACCTAGAGGAAAATACAGTTGAGGTCATATTGAAAAATGAATTTCCGAACTCAGATATTAGATATACATTAGATGGAACTGATTTAAATAGCTCTTCAAATAAATATGTAGAACCTATTAAAATTACAGAAACTACTAATTTAAAAGCTTCTTTATTTGAAAATAATAAGCCTATTGGAAAAGAATTTAATCAAATTATAAAATTTCATAGAGCTGTCGGTAAAAAAGTTTCTTATAAAGAGATTTATAATAACAATTATAAAGGAGCGGGAGATTTTACTTTGGTAAATACGTTAAGAGGTACAAAAAACTTTCACGATGGTCAATGGCAAGCTTGGTTAGGTAAAGATATGGAGGTTGTAATAGACTTAGAAAAAGAAACTTCAATAAGTAATGTAATTGTAGGTTCTATGGAAAATCAAGGGCCTGGAATATATTATCCAACCAAAATTGAAGTATTTGTTTCCTTAAATGGTGAAAATTATAAGCAAGTAGGAAGTGTAGAAAGAGCTTATGCTAAAAACGCTACTTCAGAGTTAAAAGAATTTAAAATTGAATTCTCTACTGAAAAAGCACAATTTGTAAAAGTTATTGCAACTAATTTAAAACAAACTCCAGAAGGAGGAGAAACTTGGTTATTTATTGATGAAATTTTAATTGATTAAGATTATGAAGAAATACGATCTATTATTTATTTTAAGCTTATTTATGTTCTCTTGTACTTCGGTTACAAAAGAAACTGAAACAAAAGTTGAAACGAATAAAAGTTTGGCAGATTATGTAAACCCTTTAATGGGAACAGATTCTGAATTTAGTTTGTCTAATGGAAACACATACCCTGCAATTGCAACACCTTGGGGAATGAATTTTTGGACTCCAATGACTTCAAAAATGGGAGATGGTTGGACCTACAAATACGATGAATATAAAATTAGAGGAATAAAACAAACACATCAACCAAGTCCTTGGATTAACGATTACGCAGCGTTTTCATTAATGGCAACAACAGGAGATTTGAAATTTCAGGAAGATGAACGTGCATCATGGTTTTCTCATAAAGCAGAAACGGTGAAACCATATTATTACTCAGTTTATTTAGCGGATTATGATGTAACCGCTGAGGTTTCACCAACAGAAAGAGCTGCGCATTTTAAATTTACCTTTCCAGAATCTGAAAAATCATACATAATGTTAGATGCCTTTTTTAAAGGTTCTATGGTGAAGATTTTTCCAGAAGAACGTAAAATAATTGGGTATTGTAGAAATAATAGTGGAGGTGTTCCAGATAATTTTCATAATTATTTTGTTGCAGAATTTGATAAAGATTTTGAACTAAACCATACTTGGAATGATGGTTGGAATTTACAAGAAAATTCAAAAAATAGTGAAGGAGAACATGTAGGGGCTATTATCAGTTTTAAAACTAAAAAAGGTGAAGCTGTACATGTAAAAGTTGCATCTTCGTTTATAAGTCCAGAGCAAGCTCAATTAAATTTATCAAGAGAAATTGGTACAGATACGTTTACTCAAACCAAAGAAAAAGCAAAACAAGCTTGGGAAACAGAATTAGGACGTATTGAAATTGAAGATGATAATATAGATAATATTAGAACATTTTATTCTAGTCTGTACAGAGTATTACTATTCCCAAGAAAATTTTATGAATTTGATGCCAATAATGAAGTCGTTCATTACAGTCCGTACAACGGAGAAGTTTTACCGGGATATATGTTTACTGATAATGGTTTTTGGGACACATTTAGAGCGGTTTTTCCATTTTTTAATATGATGTATCCAGAGTTAAATGGAAAAATTATGCAAGGCTTGGCAAATACTTATAAAGAATCTGGTTGGTTGCCAGAATGGGCAAGTCCTGGTCATAGAGATTGTATGATTGGTTCTAATTCTGCTCCAATTATTTCTGATGCTTTTTTAAAAGGTGTTAAAGATATGGATGTAGAAGTTTTATTAGAAGCAATGCTTAAAAATGCAACAGTTACAGACGGAAGGCCAGTAAACTCAGTAGGTAGGGCAGGTTTAGAATATTATAACACTTTAGGCTATGTGCCTTATAATGTTGGAATTCACGAAAATGCAGCTAGAACTTTAGAATATGCGTATGCCGATTTTACCATTGCTAAAATGGCTGAAAAATTAGGGAAGACTGAGATTGCTGAAAAATACTACAAGCAATCTATGAATTATAAAAATTTATTCGATCCAGAAACTAACTGGATGCGTGGTAAAAATGAAGATGGTAGTTTTCAAGCACCTTTTAATCCTCTAAAATGGGGAGATGCTTTTACCGAAGGAAATAGTTTACACTATACTTGGTCAGTTTTTCATGATATAGATGGACTAATTAACTTAATGGGGGGGAAAGAACAATTTACATCAAAATTAGATGAGGTTTTTGAAATGCCACCTTCTTTTGATGCTTCGTATTACGGTTTTACAATACACGAAATTAGAGAAATGCAAATCGCAAATATGGGAAATTATGCACACGGTAATCAGCCAATTCAACATATGATTTACTTGTATAATTATGCAAATCAATCATACAAAGCTCAAGAGAAAGTAAGAGATGTTTTAACCAAATTATACTCTGCAACACCAGATGGATATTGTGGTGATGAAGACAACGGACAAACATCTGCTTGGTATGTGTTTAGTTCTTTAGGTTTTTATCCGGTAACCCCAGGAGCAGATGAATACGTAATTGGAAGTCCGTTATTTAAAAAAGCAACATTACATTTAGAAAACGGAAACACTTTTGAAATTAATTCAGAAAACAATTCTGAAAGTAATTTTTATATAGATGCAGCCAATTTAAATGGAAAACCATATAACAATACTTTTATAAAATTTGATGCTATTCAAAATGGTGGAGTGTTAGAATTTAAAATGAATAATACACCTAATGTAAATTGGGGAACTGCTTCAGAAAGTGTTCCGTATTCTTTAAGCACTTCAAAAAAATAATTATAATGAAGAAAAATATAATTTTTACACTAGTGAGTTTTTGTATTGTGTTTACAATGCAAGCTCAAGAGCCAGTCGATTATGTAAATCCGATTATTGGAACTTCTAATTTTGGAGCAACTTTTCCAGGTCCAATTGCACCTAGAGGAATGGCTAGTATAAGTCCGTTTAATGTTGCTGGTCCAGCAAATTTACCGTTGGAAAAAGATAGCCGTTGGTTGTCTAATCCCTACGTACACGAAAATACTTTTTTAACAGGGTTTAGTCAAGTTAACTTAAGCGGTGTTGGTTGTCCAGATTTGGGTGTTTTATTATTAATGCCAACAACGGGAGAACTTGAAACCGATCATTTAAAATATGGTTCTACGTATTCAAATGAAATTTCAAAAGCAGGATATTACAGTTCAGAAATTGATAAATATAATGTAAAAGCCGAGTTTACAACTTCTAAAAGGGTTGGTGTAAGTAAATTTACATTTCAAAAAGGGCAATCTAATATTTTATTGAATTTAGGTTTAGGGTTAACTAACGAACAAGGGGCTATGGTACAAGTGGTTTCTTCAACAGAAATTGAAGGAATGCGTTCTGTGGGTTCATTTTGTTACAACAGTCCAGAAGCTGCATATCCAGTTTATTTTGTAGCTAAATTTTCTAAACCAGCAGATAAATTTGGTGTTTGGAAAAAACCTACTACTTACAAAGGTGTAGAAGCACAATGGATGGGTTATAATGGTAAAACTAGGCTAATGGATGCTTCAACAAAAATGGTTGCTGGAGATAGTATTGGAACTTATTTTAGTTACAATTTTGATAAAATTGAAACTGTTGAAGTTAAAATAGGTGTAAGTTATGTAAGTATAGAAAATGCACGCGAAAATCTTGAAAAAGAAACGTCGAATAAAACATTTAATGATATTTATAAAGAAACTTATAACGAGTGGAATACATTACTTTCTAGAATTAAGGTTGAAGGCGGTTCAACAAATGATAAAACAGTTTTTTACACCGCTTTGTATCATACTTTAATTCACCCAAACACATTAAACGATTTTAATGGTGAATATCCTGAAATTAAAACAGGTAAAATAGGGAAAACCGATGGTACACGTTTTACTGTTTTTTCGTTATGGGATACTTATAGAAATGTACATCAATTATTGTCATTAGTCTATCCACAACAACAGTCTAATATGATACAAAGTATGTTAGATATGTACGATGAAAATGGGTGGTTACCAAAATGGGAATTAAATTCTACAGAAACATTTACTATGGTTGGAGATCCAGCAAGTATTGTAATTACAGATACATATTTAAAGGGGATTCAAGATTTTGATGTAGAAAAGGCATATAATGCAATGCTAAAAAGTGCTGAACAGATTGAAAATAATCCAGTACGTCCGGGACTGAAAGATTATATTGAAAAAGGCTATTTAACAACCGATAATGGTGGGTCTGTTTCAACTACACAAGAATACAATGCAGCCGATTATTCTATAGCGTTATTAGCAAAAGAATTAGGTAAAACAGCTGATTATGAGTGTTATAAAAATCGCTCAATTTCTTACAGAAAACTGTTTGATAAAAATATAGATTTATTAAGACCAAGATTAAGTAATGGTAATTGGTACGAACCTTTTGATCCTAACGATGGAGCTAACTTTACAGAGAATGTCGGTTTTATCGAGGGAAATGCTTGGCAATATGCTTTTATGGTTCCACATGATATTTTAGGACTTAAAAAATTAATGGGAGGTAATAAAGCATTTACCAATCAATTGCAAAAAGTTTTTGACGATAATCAATTTGATATGGCAAATGAGCCAGATATAGCCTACCCATTTTTATTTAATTATGTAAAAGGTGAGGAATGGAGAAGCCAGAAAACAGTTGAAGCATTAGTTAAAAAATATTTTAAAAACACATCTGATGGAATTCCTGGAAATGATGACACTGGAACCATGTCTACCTGGGTTGTGTATGCAATGATGGGTGTTTATCCAATTGCCCCAGGAGAACCTAAATACACCATTACAAAACCATTATTTGATAAGATAACGATTCAATTAGATTCAAAATATTATAAAAACAGTGAGCTGGTTATTGAAAAAGAAACAAATAATAACGGATATATAAATCAAATTTTATTAAACGGTAAAAAACATAAAAGCTATTTTATTAATCATAATGAATTGGTAAATGGAAACAGTTTAAAAGTTATTTTGAAATAACTGAAATCTGATTATAGGTAATGAATCATTAATAGTCCGTCAACCTGATTTTGTTTCAGGGCGTATATCATGTTAGAAATATTTTATGTGATGCTGAAACAACACTTAGACTCCACTCAGTGGCCAATTAAGTATGATGTTATCTATAAATTGTACGAGTTAAAATATTAAATAATAAAATCATTTTAATGAAATTAAACACACTATTTATAACATTGTTGTTTACTGCAATTTTTTCAGTAAATGCTCAAGAAGAAATTACTTACACCGTATTTAAAAAAGAGCCAATAAATTTTAATGGTACTCCAGGAAAAGATATTGAAGTTGAACGGTTGCAATCTGGAAGAATAATTTATAAAAAAGTATCGGTTCCAAAGTTTAAAAAAGGGACAGATGTTAGCATTAAATTAACGGTACGTTCAAATGGAGATCGTTGGGATAAGTCTGGTTCTTGTTTTGTGGTAAATAATTTAGATGAATTATCTATTATAGATATTTCAAAAGGGAATAAAGAATTTCCTATAGCTTCTACAATAGATACTAAATTTAAAGGTGTAAAAGCAACTGATACCTACAAGCCAGTTGTAGAGTTATTGCGTTTTATGACTCCTTTTGGTGTTGGATATTATAGCGATAATACTGTAAAATATAGAAGACCTGTTTACATTCCTTCTTGGGAAAAAGAAGTAGTTTGGGAGCAAGATATTTCACAGTTAAAAAGTTTAGTAACTAATACTTTTTATGTTGGTGTTTGGATTGATAGTTGGACCGCAGAGGGGTATGAAGTTGACCTAGAATTAAATTACTCTAATCGTTCTAGAAAAACTCAAAAAGTAATCACTTTGGTAAATACTGTTCCGTATGTAAGCGGACAATCGTTACCAGATTTTTTTGCAAGAACAGTTTTAGAACAAACTTTTGAATTGCCTAAAAAAGCCAAAAATGTTAAATTGTATTACACCACTACCGGTCACGGTGGGCATAGTGGAGGCGATGAGTTTATAAAAATTAAGAACAGTGTTTTTGTAGATAATAAACTTATCTTAGATACCATTCCTTGGCGAGATGATTGCGCTTCTTTTAGACGATTTAACCCAACTTCAGGCGTATGGATAAAAAAAGATTCCGCTTCATACATAGATTCTAAAACCAGATCGTATCAAGTTAAAGAAATTGAAGAACGAATAGCGTCATCAGATTTATCAAGATCTAATTGGTGTCCTGGTTCATCAGTAAAGCCTTTTAAAATTGATTTAAGTTATCTAAAATCTGGAAAACATACTGTTAAAATTTCTATTCCAGCAACAGCAGCCGATGGCGATAAATTAAATCATTGGTTGGTCTCAGCGTATGTTACTTATGAGGAATAGAGATTTAAAAATCTTTTAAAAATTAGTTTATTTAATATAATATTAATGTAATCATGAAAAATTTATACCTTCTTTTATTCTTGATAGTTGGATTTTATCACAATTCAAATGCTCAGAGTCAATACCCTTATCAAAATGCTAAATTATCTGTTGAAGATAGAGTACAAGATTTACTTTCTAAAATGAGTTTAGAAGAAAAAGTACGTCAAATGGATATGTATAAAGGTGAATTTTTTAAAGAAGGTGAAGCATTTTCTAAATTAAAAACAGCAGAAAGAATTGGAAATCTTGGAGTAGGAGCTATCCACGATATCTATCCAAATTCTGCAGAAATGATTAATGAGCTTCAAAAAAATGTAATTGAAAGTAATAGATGGGGAATTCCTGCACTTATAATGTGCGAAATGTTACATGGTTATTTTGGTGAAGGAGCAACAGCGTTTCCAATGAATATTGGTATGGGAGCTTCGTGGGATACAGATTTAATGAAAAAAGTAGGTACTGTAATTGGAACTGAAGCGCGTGCACACGGAGTTCATTTTGGATTAGGACCTGTACTTGGTATAGGAAGAGAGCCACGTTGGGGAAGAGTTGCAGAAACATTTAGTGAAGACACCTATTTGGCAAGTGAAATAGGACTTGCAATGATAACTGGAATGCAGGGTGATACATTAGCTTCAGATAGAGCTATAATTGCTGAACCAAAGCATTTTGCAGTGCATAGTTATCCGCAAGCGGGAGGTAATTCTTCACCTGTAATTGTTGGGGAACGTACAGCTCGTGAAGATTTTTTACCTGCATTTGAAAAAGCATATATACAAGGTGGTGCTTTAGGAGCTATGTGTGCTTATTCGGAATTAGATGGAATTCCTTGTGCTGCAAATGAGTGGCTACTAACCGATGTTTTAAGAAAAGAATGGGGGTTTAAAGGAATTGTAGTTTCAGATTTAGGAGCTATAAAATATATTCAAACTACTCATTATGCTGCAGATTCTCCTAAAGAAAGTATCAAGCAAGCAGTAGCTGCTGGTGTAGATATGCAATTTTATGATTTTTCAAATGATTTTTGGCAAAAAACTATTATTGAATTGGTTAAAGAGGGGGAATTAACAGAAAGTCAAATAAATAGAGCCGTTGGAGGTGTTTTGCGACTTAAATTTTTACTAGGTTTATTCGAAAATCCATATACAAATACAAACTTAATTAAAGAGCGTTTTCATTCAAAAGAACATCAAGAAATAGTTTTAGAAGCAGGTCATAAATCTATTGTTCTATTGAAAAATAAACAAGAAATGTTACCGCTTAGTAAAAAACTAACTAAAATTGCAGTAATAGGACCAAATGCAGATGCTTCAAGATTAGGCGGTTATTCGGTAAGAAATAAAGTTGCAACTACTGTTTTAGAAGGGATAAAAGACGTTGTAGGTTCAAATACAAAAGTTTTTTATGAAGAAGGAGTTCCATTAATAGTAAAAGGTCAAGTAATTCCTTCAACTAGTTTACTAACTCCAGATACATCTCAAAATGGTTTGAAAGGAGAATATTTCAATAATAGAAAATTAGAAGGAAAACCAGCTTTAACAAGAATTGATAAGCAATTAGATTTCGATTGGCCTTGGTCTCCAGGTGAAGGTGTAAATGATGATGAAATTTCAATTAGATGGACTGGGTTTATACAAGCAGAGAAATCTTTTGATGGATGGCTAGGTTTAAGTTCAGATGATGGTATTAGAATGTGGATTGATGATGTGTTAGTTATCGATAATTGGAGAAAAGGAAGTACTAATATTGTTACTACTCCAATGAATATTGAAGGTGGTAGGAAATATAAAGTTCGCATAGAAATGTGGGAAGGTGGCTGGGGAGCCAGAGCCCATTTACGTTGGAATTTAGAAAAAGTAGACTTACAGCCTGCTATAGATATTGCTAAAAATGCTGATGTAGCAATTGTTGTATTAGGTGAGTCTAAAGAGTTGGTAGAAGAAAATAGAGATGTAGCCACCTTAGATTTACACGGAATGCAAGAAGAATTAATTAAAGCTATTCAAAAAACAGGCACACCGGTAGTTTGTGTGTTGTTAAACGGTCGTCCGCTTTCTATAAATTGGATAAATGATAATATTCCAGCAATTGTAGAGGCTTGGTTTCCTGGAGAATCAGGAGGTAAAGCAGTAGCAGATGTATTGTTTGGAGACTACAATCCTGCAGGAAGATTGCCTATTACTATTCCTAAATCTGTTGGGCAATTACCAATTTATTACAATCAAAAACCTTCTGCAATACACAGGTATGTTAGCGAAAGTGAAAATCCTTTATATACTTTTGGTTATGGATTAAGTTATACTAATTTTGAATATACCGACTTTTCTATAAGTTCAGATAAAATTAATGTAGATGGTGAAATTAAAGTGAGTGTTAGTGTTAAAAATATAGGAAATTATGACGGAGATGAAGTCGTTCAGTTGTATATAAATGATATTTATAGCAGTGTAACAACTCCTAAAAAAACATTAAAAGGGTTTAAAAGAATTCATATTAAAAAGGGAGAAACAAAGAAAGTTGAATTTATATTAACTTTAGAAGAACTTGCCATTTGGAATCGAAAAATGGAGAAAGTTGTAGAGCCCGGAGAATTTGAAGTTATGGTTGGTAGAAACTCTCAAGATTTACAAAAACTAAAGTTTGAAGTAGTGGATTAATTCCGTAGAAATCTTTAAAATAAGAAATTAAAAAGTTGAGATTTTTTAAAAGTTGCTGAGATTCCTTTTTACTTTCAAGATATAAAATTATTTCAGCAAACAAATAGAAACATCATAATTACATTAGATAAAATGTGTTTTTTGTGGTTTTTAGAGTTTGATTACTAGTTAATTAAGTTTTTTAAATGAGGGAAATTATAATTATCGGACTATTTTTATTGTTGTTGTTAAGTTGCACCAATGAAAAAAAATTAGAAATAACTTCACCAGATACTAATATTGAAGTAACAATCCATGTTAAAAGTGGAGATGTAACTTATGAAGTTTACTTTAAAGATTCGGTAATTATTAAACCTTCAAACTTGGGTTACTTATTAGAAAATTCAAAACCAATGAATGGGAATTTTTTTGTAAGTGATTTTAAAATATCAAATTCGAATACCACGTGGAAGCAAGTCTGGGGAAAAAATGAGGTAATTACAGATAATTTTAATCAACTTAAAATTTTTCTTCAAGAAAGAGTAGAGCCTTTTAGAAAAATGAATATTGTTTTTAAAGTGTATAATGATGGTATTGGATTTAGATATGAACTTCCGGAGCAAGCAAATTTAAAAGATATTTTAATTGCTGAAGAATTGACAGAGTTTAACTTTTCTAAAAATTATGAAGGTTGGTTTACACCAGCTAATTTTGATTCGTATGAGCAATTATTTCAAAATGCTCCGTTAAATTCAATTAAAACTGCAAATACACCAATAACTTTTGAAGCAAACAATGTGTTTATTAGTATTCATGAAGCTAATTTAACAGATTATGCAGACATGACATTATTTAAAAATGAAGCTATAGATTTTTCATTTAAAAGTAATTTGGTTCCTTGGCCAGATGGTATAAAAGTAAAGACTACTACACCTATGGTTTCGCCTTGGAGAACTTTGCAAATAACCGACAGCGCAGAAAAATTAGTGACATCTAATTTAATTTTAAATTTAAATGAACCTAATAAAATTGAAGACACCTCTTGGATTCAACCAATGAAATATATTGGTGTTTGGTGGGGAATGCATTTAGGTACTAGTACTTGGACTTTAGGTGAAAGACATGGAGCTACAACTGCTACAACAAAAAAATATATAGATTTTGCAGCCGAACATAATATTTCTGGTGTTTTGGTTGAAGGATGGAATACGGGTTGGGAAAATTGGGGTAAAAAAGGTGCATTCGATTTTTTAACACCTTATCCAGATTTTAATTTAAATGAAATTGCATATTATGCAAACTTAAAAAATGTTCAGTTTATTGGACATGTAGAAACAGGAGGAGATGCGGCTTATTTTGAAGATAATTTAGATAAAGTTTTAAGGTTGTATCATAATATAGGTGTAAAAGCTGTAAAAACAGGATATGCTGGTGCAATAAAAACTAAAGGACAATTTCATCACGGGCAATATATGGTAAATCATTATAGAAAAGTTGTAGAAAAGGCTGCAAAATATAATATTATGATAAATGTACACGAACCAATAAAACCAACTGGAATTAGAAGAACTTTTCCAAATATGATGACACGCGAAGGAGCTCGAGGAATGGAATGGAATGCTTGGAGTTCTGGAAATCCACCTGAACATTATACAATAATTCCTTTTACAAGAGGTTTGGCAGGGCCATTCGATTATACTCCGGGTACATTTGATATTTTATTTAAAAATTCAAAAGACAGAATAAAATGGAATGATTTAGATAATGGTACATCTAGAGTAAATACAACATTAGCTAAACAATTAAGTTTATTTGTTATTTTATATAGCCCAATGCAAATGGCTTCAGATTTAATTGAAAATTATAAAAATCAGCCAGCTTTTAAATTTATTGAAGATTTTGGAGTTGATTGGGAGGTCTCGAAAGTATTAAATGGTAAAATTGGAGAATATATAACCACTGTTAGAAAAGATAAAAATAGTGATAATTGGTTTTTAGGAAGTTGTACTGATGAAAATAAAAGGACCTTAGAAATAGAATTATCCTTTTTAGATGCTACTAAAAAATATATAGCTGAAATTTATGCAGATAGTGAGAATGCACATTGGAGAACAAATCCACAAGCAATTGAAATTTATTCAGAAGAAGTTGACTCTAATACTATCTTAAATTTAGAATTAGCTGCAGGTGGAGGACAAGCAATAAAATTTACACCTATTATAAACTAATCTCAATAAATAAAATTACTTATTTACTAGTATTAATAGTTCTTGCGTTTTGTGAAAAATCTCGAGAAAAACTTAATATAATGCCCTAGAGTATTCGGTATCTAAATGCTAATTATGGAGAAAATAATTGGTCTAAACTGAAAATGTTTTTAATTGACCAAATAAGTTATTATCAGCCAGGTATTTTTGGAATTCAAAGAAGGTCTTCAGCATCAAGTACATTTTTAGATAGTATTTTGGTTGGTTACAATTATATTGGAGTTGGTAGAGATGATGGAAAAGTAAAAGGAGAGAATAGTGCCATCTTTTACAATTCAAAAAAATTTAAAGTATCTGTAGAAAAATATGCAGTATTAAGCGATTCTAAAGATTGTAAATACCCTTCAGACCACTTACCAGTTTTTATAAAAAAAATTAATAGTTAATTAACTATTAAATGTGCAATATTTTTTCAGTAGTATTTCTATTTTAAGTATAAATATTTTATTCATAAATATTTAACATTTTTTTATTGTTAAAATAAATATCATTTAACTAATAATATGTGTTATTGGTCGAAATTATAAGTTAAAATATGTTAAATTTTAGTTATCTTTAACTATTATTAACTCAAATTTTTATACTAAATGATACAAAAAGTACTAAAACTGTTTTTAGTTTTTTGTTTACTGGCAAATGCTAGTATGCAAGCCCAAACGGTAACAGGAACTATTACTGACGCTACTGATGGAGTACCATTACCAGGCGTTAATGTAATTATTAAAGGCACGTCTACGGGTGTTTCATCCGATTTTGATGGTAATTATAGTATTGATGTAAATAGTGATACAGCTGTATTACAATTTTCATTTTTAGGTTATGCTGACCAAGAAATTACTGTAAATGGAAAAAGAACAATTAATGTTGCTTTAGTACAAAGTGCAGAGACTCTTGATGAAGTTGTTGTTACGGCATTAGGTATTTCAAGAGAAAAAAAATCTTTAGGTTACTCTGTATCTGAAGTTGATGGATCTTCAGTTTCACTTGCAAAAGAATCTAACGTTGTAAATTCACTTTCAGGTAAAGTAGCAGGGGTTGTTATTACACAATCTGCTTCAGGACCAGGTGGAGGAACAAGGGTTGTAATTAGAGGTAATAACTCAATTACAGGTAATAACCAACCATTATATGTGGTAGATGGTGTGCCAATTGACAACTCAGGTATTGGTTCTGCAAACGGATCCGGTGCAGGAGAGTATAGTAAGTCAGATTTAGGTACTGGTATTTCAGATTTAAACTCAGATGATATAGAGTCTATGTCTGTATTAAAAGGACCTAACGCAGCTGCACTTTATGGATCAAGAGCAAGTAATGGTGTAATTTTAATTACAACAAAAAAAGGAAGTCAAGATAAAGGATTAGGTATTTCATTATCTTCAAATATTTCTTTCCAAAACCCATTGTTTTTACCAGAATATCAAAATGAATATGGAGCTGGTAAAGATGGTGCTTTTGCTACTGATTTAACCGAATTAAAAAGTAATGGTTCTTGGGGGCCAAAATTTGATGGATCCGATCAGTTATATTACAATGGAGAAACTAGACCTTATGTGGCACAGCCAGATAATGTAAAAGATTTTTTCGAAACAGGATCTAGTATTGTTAATACTCTAGCAATTAGTAATAGTAACGAGAATTCTTCATTGCGTTTTTCTTATTCTAATACTTCAATGGATGCGATTGTTCCAAACTCTACTGTTGATAGAAATAACTTTAATTTAAGAGGTTTTAGTAAAATTACCGACAAATTTACGTTAGATGCTAAAGTAACATATTTTTTACAAGATGCTAAAAATCGTATTTCTCAAGGTACTGAAGGTATTATGGCTTATGTATACGGTATAAATAGAAATATTGATATAAACGATTTAAAAACATATCAAAACCTTGATGAAGGTTATGGTGTGCTTTCAGCTACAAATAGTGGAGGTAACCCTTATTGGATTCTTTATGAAGATAAAAACGAGGATAAAAGAAAACGTTTTTCAGGTTTTGCTAAAGCTCAGTATGATTTTTCAGATACCTTTAAGGCATTTGTTAGAGTAGGTACAGATGTAGTTTCACATGATACTGAAGGTTACCATGCTGTTGGGCATCATTTTTACTCACAAGGTACTATAAGTTATGGTTCTAACGAACGTTCTGAAACGAATTACGATTTTTTATTAATGTATAATGACGATCTTAATGACGATTTTAACTTAGCTTTAAATGTAGGTGGAAATGCATTACATTCTACTGTTAGATCTTCTAGTATTTCAGGGTCTGATTTTAAAATTCCTGGAAAATACTTTATAGGAAATACAGATGCTTTAAAATTAGGTGTTCGTCAATCAGATTTAATTGAAAAGAAAGTAAATTCTCTTTACGGTTCTGGTTCTTTAGCATATAGAGGAATGGTATATTTAGATGTAACTGGAAGAAATGACTGGTCTTCAGCACTTTCTAGTGAAAATAGATCTTATTTTTATAAATCTGCTAGTTTAAGTATGTTATTAGACAGAATGTTTGATTTTGGAGAGAATTCTAAAATTAACTTAGCGAAACTGCGTTTAAGTTATGCTAATGTAGGTAACGATACCAACCCTCAGCAAATTGTAAACTTATACGGTGTTGCTTCTAGTGGTTATTTAGGAAATATTACTGTTAATACTCCAAATATTAAATATAGCGAAAGCTTAAGACCTGAAGATGTAACTTCATCTGAAATTGGTTTTGAAATAAAAGCTTTTGACAATAGATTATTTGCAGACTTTACATATTACTCAATTTCATCTAAAGATTTAATTTTTGATGTACCAGTAGATCCTGCAACTGGATTTTCATATTTTAGAGAAAATGTAGGAGAGGTTTCAAATAAAGGTTTTGAATTTATGATAGGAGGTACTCCAATAATGAACGATGATTTTAGATGGGATGTTTCTTTAAACTTAGCTAAAAATGAAAACGAGCTAGTTAGTTTAATTGATGGTCAAGACTATTTTGAATTTAGTTCTACTAACAATGGAGTAGTTGATGTAAGAGCTCAAGTAGGAGAAGGGTTTGGAGATATTTATGGTAAAACTTGGAAAACTACAGAAGATGGACAACTATTATTAACATCAACAGGACGTCCACAAGCAAGTGAAGAGAGAACAAAATTAGGAAATTACCAACCAGATATGACAGGTGGGTTTAGTAATACATTTAATTATAAAGACTTTTCATTAAACTTTTTAATTGATTTTAGAATTGGTGGAGAAGTATATTCAGGTACAGACGCCGCATTAGATGCAAATGGTGTTTCTAAAAAAACATTACAATACAGAGAAGGTGGAATTACTGTTGATGGAGTTTGGGATAATGATGGAGTCTTAACACAAAATACTACTAATATTAGTGCTCAAGATTATTGGGGTGCTGTAAGTGGTATTGCTTCAGAATATATAATTGAACAAACTAATGCACGTTTAAGAGAGGTAAGTTTATCATACCACTTTCCAAACGCTATGTTAGAAAAAACATTTATTAAAAATGCTTCTTTAAGTTTAACAGGAAGAAATTTATTCTTTTTATATAAGAAAAGTGATAATTTTGATCCAGAAGCAAGTTATTCAACAAGTAATTTTGCACAAGGAGTATTGTTCTACAACTTGCCAACAACAAGTAGTTTAGGTTTAAGTTTAAACGTTAAATTTTAATAATTTTTGAAATGAAAAATATAAAAATAACAATATATAGTGTTTTAATGTTCTTCACATTTTCATGTACTGGAGATTTTGATGAAATAAACACAAACAATCAAGGATTTGAATCTTCAGATTTAAGTGCTAAATTTTTTATAACGCAACCACAACATACTTTATATGCTCCGGGGCGTTATGCATATTGGAGAGCGCATTTAATTCATGTAGATAGATATGCTGGACATTTTACATTTGGAAGTAATGTTTCTTGGTGGAATGATGGATTAGGTTATACTTACAATAGTGGTTATACAGATGCCGCTTGGGATTGGTTAGCTGGTTACTTTGGAGACATTAAAGGATTTATGGATTTAACAAAAACTGGTGCAGAATTTGAAAATGAAAAAATGTATGCAATGGGTTTAATTATGAAATCATTGTATTATCAAATGTATACAGATATTTTTGGAATGTTACCATATAGCGAAGCTGGTATTGATGGTAACTTAACTCCTAAATACGACTCTCAAAGAGATATTTATAAAGGAATTATTGCAGATTTGGATGAAGCAATGGCAATAATTGGAGACTCAGAAAGAACAGGTTCTGGTGTAGATGACGTAGATGAAAATGATGTATATTGTGGAGGAGATTTACAAAAATGGAAAAAATTAGCAAATACATTAAAATTAAGAGTAGGTATGCGCGCATTAGGTGCGCCAGGAGATGATTTTGCTTCAAGTACTATTACTTCAGCTTTAAGTACTCCTCTATTAGATGCTTCTTCAGGAAGTGTACTTATGGAAAAAGACGATATTATTGGTCAATGGAGTGCTGCAGCATATGGAGATGTATGGCATAATTTTAAAGGTGGAGGTTCTTGGTCAGTTGGAGCTACTTTAATAAACCAATTAAAGAATACTCAAGACCCAAGACTTCCAATTTATGCTTCACCAGCAGTTGGAGGAGAATTTACTTTTGAAATATCAGATGCTGATGACCAACAAAGATTAGATTTCTTAATGGGAGCTTTAGATGAAGCAGGAGCTGTTTACACAGCAACTACTTCTGGAAATATTACAACAATTAATGTTGAAGAAGGACAATATATAGGTCAGCCTACAAGATTAAATAGTGATATTCAACCAATGGTTAAAATAGATATGTATAGTGCACCAGGAGAATTAATTACTCAAAAAATGGGAGAAGGTGAAGATGTTTATCCAGAAATTGTTTTGACAAGTGCAGAGGCTTACTTTTTACAAGCAGAAGCAGCATTAAAAGGAATAGGTTCTGGTGATCCTCAAACTTTATTTGCTGATGGAATTAGAGAAGCTATGAAAATTTGGAACATTTCTGATGGTGATATAGAAACCTATATAAGCACTCAAGATGCAGCAAATATTAATACAGGAACTTTAGATGAAAAACTAGAAAAAATAGCTTTACAACGTTGGTTAGTAAGTTATACAGATGGTTTTGAAGCATGGGCTGTAGTTAGAGATACAGGATACCCTACAGAGTTATCTCAAGGGGTTTCAAATTCTATAATTTACGAATTAGGAACTTTAAATGGTGATTATCCACAACGTATGCGTTATGGTAGTGGGGCGCAAAGTAATCCTAATTATACGCAAGCGGTATCTGAACAAGGAGAAGATGTGCAAGCAACTAAATTATGGTTTGCTAAATAAATTTAAAGTAAATAATCTTTATAAAAAGATTTTATAAGTATAAATAGCCAAAACTTAGGGAACTGAGTTTTGGCTATTTTTTTAATTAAAAAAACGTAGTTATAAGATTTTTAAAAATTAATTAATCTTCTTATTTACTGGTTTTAGTTTACTACTTTCAATGGTTTAATGAAATGTAATTATTTAGAGTCTTGAATATCAGTAATTAGAGTTTTATTAAAAACAAATAAAACATAAAATGTCTATTTTACGTTTATTCATCATTTTAGAATGGTTGTTTGTCGAAAAATTTTAATTATTTCTTAAATATTATGTTAATTTGAAGTGTTAAGAAATTTTATAGAGTGTTTTATTATTATAATGAGTTTGTATATATAACACAAGAAATTTAAATTAGTTGAATTAAGTTTAGGAGAGCTGTTTTTTAATAGCTCTCTTTTTTTGTTTTAGATATTTATTTTTAAATAGTTATATTTGAGTAAAACTTGCTTATGAATTACAATAATAAATCACTTTCAATAAAATCTTGGGCTGAAGATGATAGACCCAGAGAAAAATTATTGTTAAAAGGTAAATCAGCACTTTCTGATGCTGAATTAATAGCTATTTTAATTGGATCTGGAAATAGAAATGAAAGCGCAGTAGATCTCTCTAAAAAAATATTAAATTCCATAGATAATAGTATTAATAAATTAGGAAAACTAACCGTTTTAGACTTACAAAAATTTAAAGGAATTGGAGAAGCAAAAGCAATTTCAATAATTACAGCTCTAGAACTTGGCAGAAGAAGAAGGTTAGAAGAAGCATTAGAATTACCTAAAGTAACCAGTAGTAAAGCTGTTTTTAGTATTATGCAGCCAATAATTGGAGAGCTACAACATGAAGAGTTTTGGATAATTTTTTTAAACAATTCTAATAAAGTATTATACAAACAACAATCTAGTAAAGGTGGTTTAACTGGTACCTTAGTAGATGTACGGTTGGTGTTTAAAAAAGCTATAGAATTGTATGCTACAGCAATTATATTATGTCACAACCATCCCTCAGGAAAACTACAGCCTAGTAATGCCGATAAGTTAATAACTTCCAAATTACAAAAAGCAGGAGAAACTTTAGATATTAAAGTTTTAGATCATTTAATTATAACAGAAAATGCGTACTTTAGCTTTGCCGATGAAAGTTTGATGTAGTTTTTTGAAATAAGTTGAATAGTTAAACGGTTAAAAAGTTGAAAGTGAAGAAATACTGAAGACGAAAGAAATTATAAACGGCGACTGAACGGCGTCGAAGCTTGAGTTACTATAACATAGACTAAACCAATAAACTATTCAAAAATTATAACAACTAGCAACTAAAAATCAACAACCAACAACCAAAAATTAAAATAGTGCTCTTAGTTTATACACATAAAATTACACCGCGGGTAAATTATATTTTTAAGCATTTTTTTGTAAGAATTTTACAAATACCAGTTGTTTTTACAACTAAGGTAGATGAATTTGTTGCACACAATGGACCAAAAATAACCTATTGTAAATCTCCTTTAGGTTCAGAGTTTTTTATTAGAAGCCATGATTTATTATTTGAACAAGGAATTAATGATATTGATATAAATATTTTAAATTGGGATGATGTTCCTTGTTTTTTTCCAGCAGGAGAAGCATCAAGTATTCCTTTTGATATTTTTGCTGCAAGTTTTTATTTAATAAGTAGGTACGAAGAGTACCTTCCTCACGTACAAGATATACACGAGCGTTTTCCTGTTGAAGAGAGTATTGCTTTTAAAAATAATTTTTTAGAGCAACCATTAGTAGATATTTGGGCATATAAATTTTTAGAACTTTTAAAAGAAAAATTTCCAACTTATAATTATAAAAAAAGAACATTTAAATTAATTTCAACAATAGATGTAGATACTGCATTTGCCTATAAACACAAAGGTGTTGTTAGGTCTTTAGGAGGGTATTTGTTAGACATTGTTGGTTTTAAATTTGTTAATTTTTGGCATCGTTTATCGGCACATTTAAACCTAAGAAAAGATCCATACGATACATTTTCTGAGTTGTTAAAATTTAAAAAAGAACATAATATCACTACCCTATTTTTCTTTTTAATAGGAGATTATACTACATTCGATAAAAACATTTCATTTAATAATAGCAAATTTAAATCGCTTATAAAATCTGTAGCAGATTATGCTAAAATTGGTTTACATCCATCTTATTTTGCTTTTAAAAATATAGAAAAGTTAAAAAAAGAAAAGTTAAGGTTAGAAAATATAACAAATACACCAATTGTTTTTTCACGTCAGCATTATTTAAGGCTAAGTATTCCTGAAACGTATCAAAATTTAATAGATTTAGATATTTTAGAAGATTATACAATGGGTTATGCAAAAAGAGTTGGTTTTAGAGCTAGTACTTGTACACCTTTTTATTTTTACGATTTAGATTTTGAAATTAAAACACCTTTAAAAATAATTCCGTTTGCATTTATGGATGTTACTTTAAAAGATTATATGGAACTTTCAAATAAAGAAAGTTTAGAGGAAATATTAAAACTAAAAGAAGAAGTACAAAAAGTGAATGGAACTTTTGTGAGCTTATTTCATAATGAAACACTAAGCGAAAATGAGCGATGGCAAGGTTGGACCTCCATTTATAAACAAATGTTGAGTTAAATTGCATGATTCGATATTTAAAAAACAATGAACTAAATTTATCTAAATACAATACGTGTATAAAAGCTTCTGTAAATTCACGTATCTATGCATTTAGTTGGTATTTAGATTGTGTAGCTGATAATTGGGATGCACTGGTTTTGAATGATTATGAGGCTGTTATGCCGTTGCCTTGGCGACAAAAATATTTTATAAAATATATTTACCCGCCTGCTTGGACACAGCAATTAGGTGTATTCTCTCCAAATCCAATTTCAGAGAAATTAGTATTAGATTTTATAAAAGCAATTCCTAAGAAATTTAAAAAAATAACGATTCAATTTAATTCTGAAAATAAATTTCAACATAAAAATGTAACTGAACGAATAAATTATGTCTTGCCTTTAAATAAACCTTATGAGGATATTTATAAAGGGTTTAATTCTAATAGAAAAAGAGATTTGAAGAGGGTTTTTAAAGAAAATTACAATATTAATTTCAATATTGCTCCAAAAGAATTTTTAGATTTTTATTTAAGTGTTTCTCATAATTATAAGATAAATAAAACTCAAATTGAAACATTAAAGAGATTGTTAAATTCTAAAAACAAAATAATTCATTTAGTGGGAGTTTATGTAAAAAATATATTAGAAGGAAGTATATTATTCCTAATTGATAAAAATAGAATTACAAATTTAGTTCCTATAACTTCAGATTTAGGAAAAGAGAAAAGATTAACTACATTAATACTAAATGAAATTATTTATAAATATGAAAATACTGATAGAGTTTTAGACTTTGAAGGCTCTATGGTTAAAGGTGTTGCTAGTTTTTATAAAAGTTTTGGGGCGGAAAAAGAATCTTATACTGCTTTTTTTTATAAAAATGTCATTTAATGTGATTGTATTTTAATGTATAGTAATAAAAAAATAGTAACATAGATAAAATACCTGTAAACCACATTAATATTGCTGAAGTTATTGCAGCACCTAATATTCCATACTTTGGAATAAGTATATAATTCAATAAAATGTTAATTAACAAAGCTATTGATGTAATTATAAAATTAGCACTTGCTTTTCCAATAGATGATAATAAATTTCCAAAAATTCCACGTAAAATTAAAATACCAGTAACACCAAAAGTTAGTGTTAATAATGTTGATTCAAATTGAATATATTCTTTATTGAAAAATAACAGGATATAATGTGCAAACATGTAAATAAAACCAAAGCAAGTGAAACTAATAAGAATAAACAATTTTAAATAATTTAGAATGTATTTTTTTATATATTCTTTTTTATATATTTTTTCAGTAAAATTTACAAAATCTGTTGTTATTACTACTTGTGATAAAAACAAGAAACTAAAAGGAATTAATGAAATGTATTTGTAAGCTGTTACTAATTCTAAATTATTTAAAATACTTCCAATCAATAAAATATCAATAGCAAAAAGAAGTTGAGTTGTTACGTTTGAAAGACTAGCAAAAAAACCATATTTCCAGAATGAAAAATTAATAATTTTAAGATTCACCTTTTCATTCCATTTTATATTGATTTTACTTAGAAAATACAAACAAGTTATTATAGGGGTAATTATTAAAGAAATAGCGTAACCAAATTCATTAAAATAGTAACTTAAAAGAGTGACAAAAAATACCAATAGCAGGTTATAAGTAACCTCTATATATGAGAATAATTTATTGTTTTTATATAATCTAAATTGAATCTTTATTAATCCGAAAACAAAATGAGCTGTAATTGCAGATGTTAAAAGAATAAGATAAAATCGTGTGTTTTCTAATTTGAAATCAATTAAAAAAGAACCTACAATTAAAAGTCCAATTAATAGAAAGCTAACTAAAATTCCATATTTTAACGTATAAATAAATAATTTGTTTTTTTCTTTATTAAGTTTTAATAGTGCCCCGTATCTTAATAAACCTTGATTTAGCCCCATTCCAGCCATAGGAATGATAAATGAAATTATTTGAAAAGCATATATTACCGCCCCTAATTCTTTACTAGGGATTAATTGTAAGGCAATCCACGAAGCAAGAAAAGAAAGTAGTCTTGAAATTATTGTGGCAATAAAAACGTAATTTCCAGATCTTTTAATAAAATTTGAGATAAAACTTAGCAACTTATATTTTTTAAAGTCTTATAATATAAATTAGAATATAATTTACAGATTATATTAATTCCAAAATTTTCATCAGCATATTTATGCATTTCATTTTTATTTGGAACTAATTTTTTTTGATAAATATTTAGAATTGCTTTTTCTAAAGCAATTTCATCTTTAGGTTGTATTAAATATCCAAACTCGCTTGGGAAAAATTCAGAAATACCTCCAACGTTTGTCGATACAACAGGAACTCCACATGAGAACGATTCAATTATAACACAAGGTAGGTTTTCATAATTGCTAAATAATATAGAAACATTAGACTCTTTTAAAATTTCAGCAACTTTTTTATGGGGTATTTGTTCTTTAATATAAATATTTTTAATACCTAAATTTTTAATTTGATTCTTATAATTTTTAGAGTTATTACCAATTAAATTAAATTTCATATTTGGAATGTAGTTTTCAAGTTTTTTAATTGTATTTAAAATACCAGCTATATTTTTAATTTCATTATTCATGCCTGAAATATGAGTAATAATAAATTGTTCTGTTTTCTTTTTATAAGTATTAAAAATTGTTGTATCTACAACATTTGGGATATTATAAAAATTGCCTTTTAAACCAAATTTAATCATTGAATTTGTTAGATTTTGCGATACAGGGCATACATACTTAGCATACCTAACTATTATTTTAGTAGTTAATTTTTGTAGAATTCCAATTGACTTGTTTAATGGTAATTGATATCCACTCCAATGCTCAGAAATAATATAAGGTTTGTTTTTAAACCATTTTAAATACAATGCTATAATTCCTTTAGGAAAAGTGATATTAAGATGTGTTAAGTCAAAATCTCCAATTGAGTTGATTTCTCTTAAATAAGTATATAAAAAAGAAAAGAATTTTGAAATTCTATTAGAAGCTTTAGGAAGGTAAATAACTTTAGTTAACACATTATTTATAAGGTTAGTAGTTTGTTCTTTACTTTTTATATTTTCATCTGTAACTACGTAAATTAGTGTAACTTTATGTTTTGTTGCCACAGCTTCTGCATGTCTTTGAATAAAATCTCCATTTTGAGGCGAAACTCTTGAGGGGTACCACCCACTTAAAAATAATATGTGTAATTTTTTATTCAATAACATAATTTTAACAAATATAATGGTTAAAATAGTTTTTAAGGTCTGTATTATATTCATATTTTTATCAAATGAAAATAAACCACATATTTTTCGACTTAGATCATACACTTTGGGATTTTGAAACAAATTCTGATATTGCATTCGATACAATTTTTAAAAAGCATAATGTTAAAGTAGATTTAGAAAAATTTCTAAATTATTATAGAGGTATCAATCAAAAATATTGGAAACTGTATAGAAATGAGCAGGTTACTAAAGAAGAGTTAAGAGTTGGTAGATTAAAAGATACTTTTCAAATAATAAAGTTTAAAGCTACTAGTAACTTAATAGACAATTTGGCCGAAGATTATATAGAGTATTTACCAGATAATAATCAGCTTTTTGAAGGTACTTATGAACTTTTAGAGTATCTAAAACCAAATTATCAAATGCATATTATTACAAATGGTTTTAATGAAGTACAAACAAAAAAAATAAAAAATTCTGGGTTAGACACGTATTTTAATCAAGTAATAACTTCCGAAAGTGCAGGCGTTAAAAAACCAAATCCACATATTTTTAATTTTGCTTTAAGTAAGGCAAATGCAACATCTAAAGAGTCTATTATGATTGGCGATAATTGGGAAGCAGATATTATGGGAGCAAAAAATGTAGGCTTAGATGTTATATTTTGTAATTTTAACAAAGAACCTGTTTCAGAAAACATTAAATCTGTAAATTTGTTAAGCGAAATAAAAAAATACCTTTAAAAAATATATTATGAATAAATCTAGTTTAGTTGCTTTTTTATTAATTTTAAGTAGCACGTTCACTTTTGCCCAAAAAAGTATCAATGATTATAAGTATATAATTATTCCAAAACAATACGAATTTCAAAAAAGTGAAGATGCCTACCAAATTAATTCATTAACTAAATTTTTGTTTGAAAGAGCGGGTTTTACCGCATACTTTTCAACAGATATATATCCAGATGAATTAGCTAATAATGGATGTATGGCTTTAAAAGCAATTTTAAAAGATGATTCTGGAATGTTTAGTACAACAATAAGTATTGATTTAATAGATTGTTATAATAATACTATTTTTTCAACACACCAGGCAAAATCTAAAATTAAAGAATATAAAAAAGCATATCATGCAACTATAAGAGAGGCATTTGTAGATATTGAAGCATTAAATTATAGCTATAATGCCACTTCTTCTATAGCAGAAAGTAGTAGTACCATTAAAACTTTAAAGACTAAAGAAGTAGAAAAGACTGAAGTTAAAGAAGTATTGCCAAAAGTAACTGAATCAAAAATTTCTGAAGAAGTAAAAACAGATAAAACTGTAGCAACAGCTACCTTAACTAGCGAAAAAATTAAGGCAAAATATAATGTAGATACAGTAGAAAAAGAGCGTGCTTCTTCAATAGTGGGAGCCTATTTACTTGATACTTGGGGAAAAAGTAATATTACTAAAAGCAACAATGAATATATTGTTACTGGTGGTGATGAAAATGTAGAGCTTGCTACTATTTACACAACTTCAAAACCAAATATTTACATTATAAAATGGCGTGCTTTTAAACAACCACAATTAGTTGAAGTTGATGCTAATGGAAATTTAAATGTAGACACGGTTAACGGTAAAAAAACATATAAACGTATTTAGTTGAGTAGTTTAAAAGGTTATAAAGGTTTAAAGTAGCAAAGTTGAAACTGTGAGGTTTAAGGTTGAAGAATTTTTAAATAACTTATTTTAATTGCTATTGCTATGGTGAGTTTCAAATGTTATGGAAAATGCGACTGCAGCAATCTATTGGTTTAAAACTGTAAGGTTTTAAAATTCTAATCTGTATAGGTATAAAATTAAAATTTTTAAATGTTATATGTAGGTTTAATTACATTTCGATTGTTGACTAATAACCAGCAACCATTAACTAATACCCATATTTATCTTTCCACCTAGTTTTTAAAAATGCTCGAAGGTTATTTTCTCTTGGATTATTTCCTGGTTCAAATAATGTAGTGTTTTTTATGTCGTCGGGTAAAAATTCTTGTTCTGCAAAATTATTTTCATAGTTATGCGAATATTTGTACTCTTTACCATAATCTAATTCTTTCATTAGCTTTGTAGGAGCGTTTCTTAAATGCAATGGTACAGATAAGTCGCCAGTTTCTCTAACTAACGCCTGAGCCTTCCCTATGGCTTCATAACTAGCATTGCTTTTAGGCGAACTTGCCAAATAAACCGCACACTGACTTAATATAATTCGTGATTCTGGAAAACCAATAGTAGTTACTGCCTGAAATGTATTATTTGCCATAATTAAAGCAGTAGGATTGGCATTTCCAATATCTTCACTCGCTAAAATAAGCAATCTTCTAGCAATAAATTTGGCATCTTCTCCGCCTTCAATCATTCTTGCAAGCCAATAAACAGCTCCGTTAGGATCGCTACCTCTAATAGATTTTATAAATGCTGAAATAATGTCGTAATGTTGCTCGCCGGTTTTGTCGTATAAAACCGTGTTTTTTTGAATTTTTGAAAGTACCATATCATTAGTAATTTCAATAGGCTCTTCTTCAGAATTTACTACCAATTCAAAAATATTTAATAATTTTCTAGCATCGCCACCAGAAACTCGTAACAAAGCTTCTGTTTCTTTTATTTTTATATCTTTTTCTGAAATATAAATATCTGTTTGTAAAGCGCGTTCTAATAATTCTTCTAGATCTTTTTTACTGAAGGAATTTAAAATATAAACCTGGCAGCGAGAAAGCAATGCGGGAATTACTTCAAAACTAGGGTTTTCAGTAGTTGCACCAATTAAAGTAACCCAACCTTTTTCTACAGCACCTAGTAAAGAATCTTGTTGAGATTTACTAAACCTATGGATTTCATCAATAAATAAAATAGGATTTTTATCTGTAAATAATCCACCACTTTGTTTTGCCTTAGCAATAACATCTCTTACATCTTTTACACCAGAACTAATGGCGCTAAGTGTGTAAAATGGTCTTTTAGATTCTTGTGCAATAATATTTGCTAAGGTAGTTTTTCCTATTCCTGGAGGTCCCCATAAAATTAATGAAGGTATTATACCTCTTTTAATATGTTGCGTTAAAGCACCGTTTTTACCTACCAAATGTTGCTGACTAATATAGTCATCTAAAGTTTTTGGTCGTATGCGTTCAGCTAATGGTTCATTCATTCTGTAAAAATACTAATTATGTAGCATTTTTTAATTATGATTTTCGAATTTCGTTTAGGTACGTTGAACAACAATTACACATTAAACACAGATCAATTGAGAGGGCGGTATAACAGAAGCAATTTCATCAACTTTATTTAGTATGTTATTTCTAGGTCTAAACAAACAGACTGCTTCACTTCACAAAAGTTCCGTTCGCAGTGACGTAACTTTCTAATTTAGTAGCCTTCCAACCTTTAAACCTTTCAACTATAATTAAACAATTCAACATTTATAAGAATTACTGACAATATTTCAGATTAAAATAGAATGGACTTATATTTGTTATTTATAAGTTATGGAGCAACAGAATTTTAAATATAATAGGGGAGTAGTTGTATTTCCTATTTTAATAATTTGCTTGTTGTGGTTTATTTATTTTATTGAGATTAAATTTGGTTATAATTTTAATAAATTTGGTATATATCCACAAACCTTAAGTGGATTAAAAGGTGTCTTGTTTTCGCCTTTTATACATAGCTCTACAAAGCACTTATTTAACAATTCCATTCCATTATTTGTAATGTTGGGGAGCTTATATTATTTCTATAGAAACATTGCAAATAAGGTACTTATTTTAGGCTTGTTACTTACAGGTTTGTTAACCTGGTCTTTTGCAAGGCCTTCATATCATATTGGTGCAAGCGGCGTAGTTTATCTATTAGTTAGTTTTATATTTTTTAGCGGAATTTTTAGAAAATACTACAGATTAACGGCATTGTCTTTAATTGTAGTTTTTTTATATGGAAGTATGGTTTGGTATATTTTTCCTACAGAAGAAAGAATATCCTGGGAAGGACATCTATCAGGTTTTTTAGTGGGGCTTATTTTTTCTTACTTTTTTAGGAAGCAAGGTCCACAACCAGAAAAATTTCAATTTACGGAAAATAAAGATTTTGAAAATTTATTTGATGAACACGGTAATTATAATCCACCAGAAGAAGAACCTGTAACTGATGAAAAATTAACGGTGAATTATGAATATAAAATTACAAAAGAGAAGAATAAATAGTTGAAATTAAACAGTAAAACTTCTTAGTTATTAACTACAATCTTTGTCTAGTAGCTTCATATAAGAATGCTCCACAAGCAACAGAAACATTTAATGATTGAATTTCTCCTAAAAGCGGTAATTTAGCTTTTTGATCTACAATTTTTAAAATTGATGGATTGATTCCTCTATCTTCAGAACCCATAATTATTGCTGTTGGTAATTTTAGATCAATAGCATAAATTAAATTGTCAGTTTTTTCTGTAGCTGCAACAACTTGAATTTCTTCAGCTTGCAATTGAAAAACAGCATCTTTAATATGGTTAACTTTACAAATAGGCATTTTAAAAGCAGCACCAGCCGAAGTCTTTACAGTATCTGCACTAACAGGAGCGTTTCCTTGTTTTTGAATTATTATACCATTTACTCCAGTACATTCAGCAGTTCTAATTATGGCACCAAAATTTCGTACATCAGATATTTGATCTAATAAAAGAAATAGAGGAGTAGCTGTTTTTTCTAAAGAAGTAGAAATTAAAGTTTCAAGATCTATAAAATCTATTGGAGATATTTGTGCTGCTACACCTTGGTGATTGCTGTTTTTAGAAAACCTATTTAATTTTTCAATGGGCACATAACTTGTAGCAATATTATGTTTTTTTATAAGTGTATTTAATTCTGAAAATAAAGCACCGCTTAAACCTTTTTGAAGGTAAATTTTACTTATTGTTTTTCCAGAATTAATTGCTTCTATAACAGCTCTAATACCAAATATTTTTGAAACTTCGTTTTCCATGCTGCAAATGTAGGTATATTGTTTGAATAAAAAAACCACCTCGAAGGAGGTGGTTTTAAAATATAGTTATTTAAATATTATCTGTCAGCGTTTACGCTAGCATCAATATTTTCGTTTGCGTCAATTTCTTCTTGAGGTATTTTTAAGAAGAATTTTTTATCATCAGGTAATAAATTAGCTGAAGAACCAACTCTATGGTTTCCAGTTCTAGTGATACCTCTTCTGTAACGTTTAGCATCAAACCATTCTACACCTAATTCAGCATACAATTCTTTTCTTCTTTCCACTAAGATTTCTTCTAATAAATCAGTTCCAGTGTTTGAAGATTTAACTGCATTTGCATCTCTATTTGATTGAAGTGCCCATAATAAATCGTGTGCACCAGTTTCATCACCATTATAGTATTTTGCTTCTGCTTCAACTAGAATCATTTCAGCTGTTCTCATAATTGGATGATCTGCATCAAAAGTAAAAGAGAATTTAGTTGTAATATAATGTTGGTAGCTATCTTCAGAAACTCCATATCCATTTTCAAACATATTTCTAACATCGGTTGGAGAAAATAAATCTACAAAATCATTATTAAAAAATGTTCCTTGGTAAGATGTTGTATAGTGATCTGCATGTGAATGTGGAGCACCCCAGTAGTAATTACTTTGATCAGCACTTTGAGGGCTTCCCCAAATCCATTCAACATTACTTATATCATTAAATCCGTTTTGGTAAGAAGCAGCATCTAGTACACTTGAAGGGTTTCCTCCATAAGCTGCATTGGCCGCACTTTCAGCACCACTCCAGTTTCCTGTAGTTTGGTATACTCTAGCTAATATTCCGTTTGCAACAGCTTTGTTAACATATGATTTTCCTAATCTTGTATCAGGTAAATCAGCTACAGCAGTTGTTAAATCAGAAATTATTAAGTCGTACATTTCTTGTAAAGTACTCATTGGTTTTCCATCTAAAGATAGCTCTGTGTAGATTGGAGGAGCTGGTAAAGAAGGATCATAATTGTAGGCATGTTGAAATTCCATAGCTAGTTGAAAATAGAATAAAGCTCTAATTACTTTACCTTGTCCTATTAATTCTTTTTTATCAATTTCAGACAATTCACTAGCTTCAACACCATTAATAAAAGAGTTTGCTTGATTAATTACATCGTAGCAGAAGTTCCAAGTAAATGTAGTTCTTCTGTAAGTAGGTTCTCTATTAGCATTTTCGTAGTCGTAAAGGAACCAAGTTGGTCCTTGTATTACATCATTACCTTTTACTGTACGAGCGTAATAAATTGAGTTTAATCCAGCAGAATCATTGTTAGTGTACTGAGCTCTAAATAATCTAAGCATACCAGACATAAAAGCCTCTGCTCCAGTTCTTGATCCAAATATAACATCAGATGTAACAGCATCTGTTGGTACAGGGTCGTTTAAGTAGTCATCACCACAACTAACAGCAGTTATAGCAATAAGACATACAATTGTAAATTTTATAAATATTTTTTTCATGATTTACTTTTTTTTTAAAATTCTAAATTTAAACCTAACGAAACAGTTCTTTGATTAAAAGATCTATTATCTGTAGTACCAGAAATACTTTGTTCAGGGTCAATACCTTCGTGGCTTGCAAAAGTTAATAAATTATCTCCTTGGAAAAATACTCTTAACTTAGATAAACCAATGTTATTTATAACATTTTGTGGTAAATTGTAACCAAAGTTAAGTGCTTTTAATCTTACATAGTTGTTTTCAAATAAGAATCTATCTGAAGTTGAGTTATAGTCATTTGAAGCTGCTTCTAATCTTGGGATATCTGTAATATCTCCAGGGTTTTGCCAACGATCTGCAATATCTGGAGATGCAGACCTTACATCTTCAAAACCACTCATTAATCCAGCATAAGTAGAATCGTAGATATAGGATCCAAAGCTAAAGTTAAATAATATGTTTAAGTCAAAGTCTCCAACTCTAACATAGTTTGTTAAACCACCAATTACATCTGGTAAAGATGATTTATCTGTATAATTTCTTGAAGCATCAGCATAAACTTCTGTAGTAACTTGTTCTCCAGTAGCATCACCATTAGCATCTAAAACATCTTGATACCACATAGCTTTACCGTTATCTGGATTTACACCAGCGTATTCTCTTATGTAAAATTCATATAAAGATTTACCAACTTCCCAACGTTTTGTTCCACTAATAAAACTTTCTTGTGTTAACTCAGTAATTTCATTTTTATCAAAAGAAAAGTTTAAGTTAGTAGTCCATTCAAAGTTTTGTTTTTGAATATTTCTAGAGCTAATCATAAATTCCCATCCATAATTTTTAATAGAACCAACATTTGTTGTTATGCTTGAATTCCCTGTTGAAGGAGCTAGAGGTTTATCGTAAATTAAATCTACAGATTCTTTAGAGTAATAATCAACACCTAAAGAAAATCTATCTTGTAAAAATCTAATATCAAACCCTGCATTTGTTGATGCTGTTTTTTCCCATTTTAAAAATGGATCAGCTACACCGCCTAATAAAACACCTGTATTATCTAATTGGTTCCAACCAGTATTAAATAATTGTTTGTATGGGAAATAACCAATACCACGGTTGTTACCTAACTCTCCATAAGAAGCTTTTAGTTTTAAGAAACTAATAACATCATTATTTGCTAAAAATTCTTCATCAGAGACTACCCAAGAACCACCTACAGAGAAAAAGTTACCCCAACGTACTGATTCATCAAATCTTGAAGAACCATCTGTTCTAAATGTACCTTCTAGGTAGTATTTATCTTGGTAATTATAAGCAATTCTACCTAATACACTTTCTAAACGTTCTTCAGATAAGTAACCACTAACACTTTCAGGAGTAGTACTACCATTTAATACTTGTACATTTGGTAAAAAACCAGTTCCTTGAGCTCCTAATGCATCAATTTTTAATTTATAAGACTCGTGGATTGCATCAATAGAAATATTGTGGTCATCAAAAGATTTAGTGTAATTTAATTGATTGATCCAGTTAATAGTAGATGTAATGTTTCTATCTTGAGAAACTCTACCATTTACGTTTGAAGCGTAACCGTATTCATTGTGTGCATATTCAAATGAATCATATAAATATTTTTCATATGAAAGGTTTGTTTTAAAGTATAAATCTTCAGTAAGATCAACTTTAGCATAACCATTAGCAGTAAAGTTATCACGTTTATATTGTACATCATATCTGTATAATGCTCCAACTGCATTTTCACCACTTAAAGCAGGTCTAGATCCATTTGTAGCTTGTAATAAAGTATTACCGTAATCGTAAATTGTGTCTCCAAAATTATCTAAAACTAAATCCCCATTTGCATCTCTTCTATTTAAAGGGTAAATTGAAGGTACCGCAAAAATCCAAGCTGTAGCACTTTGGTAAGCACTACCTGATTGTTCTGGATAGTTTTGAGTTGAAGTTGAATAAGATGTATTAAACCCTACATTTAACCATTCGTTAACTTTTGTATCTAAGTTTACTCTTGTGGAAATACGTTCAAATTCTGAAGTTTCAATAGAACCTTCTTGATTTAAGTAGTTTGCACCAACATAGTATGTTGTACTTTCACTACCTCCAGAGATTGCTAATGCATGTTCTTGTCTAATTGCAGCATCATTAAATAAGTGTTCAGCCCAATCTGTTTCCCATTTTTTAGTTGAAGAAACTAAGTTTCCATTTGTATCAACAGGATTAGCTATTCCCCAAGGATTATAACCACCAAATTCTTGTACTAAATTTGCTGATGCATAAGCTGCAGCATCTGTAGCATTGTTACCATCTACATACTGTGAAGCATTTTTTAGAGCTTCCCAAGTGTAAGTTGCATACTCATCAGCACTTATCAAGTCATGATAGTCAACCGCTTGGTCAGAAATACCAACGGATGATTTTAAACTAATTTTTGTTGGAGTACCTAATCTACCTTTTTTTGTAGTAATTAAGATAACACCATTTGCACCTCTAGATCCATAAAGCGCAGTAGAAGAAGCATCTTTTAATACGTTTAAAGATTCAATTTGGTCTGGGCTAATTGTGTTTAAGTTACCATTAAAAGCGGCACCATCAACAACAATTAATGGGTCTTGTGATGCATTAATAGATCCAATACCACGAATTCTAATAGTAGCATTGTCTCCAGGTTGTCCACCTGAACTAATAATGTTAACTCCTGGTACACTACCCTGTAATGCGGAAGTTACTGAAGTAACTTGTTGCTTATCAATAATGTCTGAGTCAACAACTGTAACTGCACCTACAATAGATTTTTTTGTTTGAGATCCATAAGCTACAACTACTACTTCCTCTAAAAGGTTAGAGCCAGCCATAGTTACATTAATAGTATTTGACGAGCCAACTGTTTTTTCTATTGTTGTCATTCCAACATAACTAAAAACAAGTACATCACCTGTAGTTGCTTTTAAGCTGAATTTACCATCAAAATCTGTTTGGGTACCATTGGATGTACCTTTAACAATAACATTTACTCCAGGTAATGGACCTGTTTCGTCAGAAACAGTACCTGAAACTGTTTTATCTTGTGCAAACGATATTTGTACAAGAAGCGCTAATAAAAGCGTTAAAATTCCATTAAACTTTGTTTTCATTGTATAATTGTTTAGATTAAATTTTAAAAGCCTCAAATATAATAAAATTTTTAATTTAAGGTTGTTATTTCATTAATTTTATGAGGTTTTATCACTGTTTAGATGTTTTTTTTAATGTATGGTTGCTTCTAAAATTGTTAAAAAAACGGTGATTTATTTAGAACGATTAAAAATTACAGGCTGAATAGTCTCCGTAACTACTTGTTTTTAAATTAATTCCAAGGATAATTAACTTTTTTTAATAAAAAAATGATGTATGATTTATTTTTGTATTTATAATTTATAAAACTGAGAATAATATTAAATTAAATTTATTTTTAAGTTAATTGTATTGTTTAAATAGGTATGATTGATAATTATATTTAGTTTTAACTTATATTCTATTAATGATAAAGTTCAACTAACCAATCCCCTTCAACTAAAATCTTAAATCGAAATTCAACTGTATAAGAAGTGGTTCCTATTTTGCTAGGTGTTTCATAGTTCATATCACATGTAAAAGGGTATGAAGTTATGTTTTCAAAAATAGCTCTTCCTTGGCTAAAAACTAAATTACCACTTGAACCATTAATATTACTTGTTGTGGCTACATACATACCGTTATTTTTTACTCTTACGGTTACTTGATTACCTTTGTCACTTATTTTTCGAATTGTATATCTACTTACAGCTATTTTTTTAATTACATCGAATTCTTTAACTTTCTTTTTACCAACATATTTATCTTTTTTCCAAAGACCATCTACAATTGAGTCTTTTCCTTTACTAGTTATTATAAATTTTCCTTCTCCGCTTCGTTCTCCTTTTTTCCATTCTCCTGTATATGAGCTTCCGTCTGCATAGGTTATAGTACCTTTTCCGCTAGGTAATCCTTTTTTAAATTGGCCTTCATAAGTATTTATTCCTTTAGCGATACCTATACCATGCGCTAGTCCCTTAGAGCATTCACCACTGTATTCTGAATTTATATCCTTTTTTAATACTTTACAGTTTTCTTGTGAATACATTGGTATTGCTATAAATATTAAAATTAAATAACAAATAGTTTTAAGATTTTTCATGAGATACTGGTTTTTAGATATTCAAATTTAATTAATTATTTAATAAGAATATGGTTATTTTAAAATTAATTATAGATATGTTAAGATTTGTCTAGTCCTAAATAACCGATACAGATTATAAAAGGATAAAAGTTAAAAATTAAAGCTGAATAATGACATCATTGTTCAGCTTTTTTGATTTGTATTGTTTTGGTTTAATTTTTTTTTGTGCGTGCATTTGTATTGGTGTTAGCATTTTGTTAGATAAATGAGGTCTTATATTGTTGTATATTTCTATTGCATTTTTGACCAGTTTCTCCTTATACTTTAAAATCTTGAATCTTCTGTGCTACACTAAATTCCTGTTTTAAAATTCCATTTATTCGCTCTGCAATTGCATTTTCATATGGATCATATTTTTCAGTCATACTAGGCAGGTTTCTGTGCTTTCTAAATCTATGATGAGAGTCTGTAATTATGTGGTAGCTTCTTTGAGGTATTATTAACATATGGTTAGCTTTTAGTATTCTAAACAATTTATCTCTTCCTACTTTTAATAGTGATAATTTATCCTTTAACAGAAAGTATAATTTCTTACCACCCAATCTTGGCATTAGCATCCGAATATCACGAACCAAAACGATAACTTTTTGTGCTACAGTCTGCTTATGAAGTCCTGATTTTATGGATCTATAGTAAACCTGTCTGTTTACCCCGAACAAATCACAGGTAGAAACTAAAGTTTCTTTATATTCTTCTTTGAAGATGTCGATAAGTCGGGTGTGTAATTTTTTCTTATTTGAATATCATATTCCTTTTCTGCCATATCAACAAGCATATCGAAAATAATAACCTTTTTATCAGCACGTTCTGCTCTCTAGCTTTCTGTTTTTCAAGGAGCTTTATTTTAGCTTCAAGCTCAAGTATTTTTTGTTCTGGAGTTTTTGATATCGTTTTTGGAACTTGGTTTTACCAATCAAAGTTACCATATTTTTGCAACCATTTGGTTACTGTAGCGTCTCCCTGAATACCATATTTACGCTTGGCTTGGGTTTTTGTTAAAAATCCTTGTTCTACTTCTTCAACTAATTGAAGTTTAAAAGAAAGCGAGTAATCTTTTTGAGTTCGCTTTGCTGTACCTGATTTGTCTGATGTTTTCATTACACTTGTGTTTTAGTGTATCGCTATTTCAGGACGGGACAGATTTATAAATAAAAAAAAGACCTTCCGTGAGGAAAGCCTTTTTTTTGTATAGATGGTTTTTTTATAACTTTGTTACCACAAAACTAGATCCATTATTTTCAACTTTAAGTATTTTATATGCATTTGGTGAACCCCAATCTGAAGGTCCCATAAAACTTGAATAAGGGTAGTTTGTACCATCAAAAGTACCTGTAATTGTTTCTACACTTCCGTCAGGAAAACCTAAAGTAAAAGTATAATCCCAATCAGTTCCTGTTCCCCAATCTAAAATTGTTACATAATAAGTTCCTGCAGGATCGTCTAACCAAATAGATGAGTCTATTTCAGGATTTGCACTTGTAGCGCCACCATTTCCCCAAAGGGTTTCAGGATAAGTTGATGTATCACTATATGTTAAAATATCAAAATCATCTTCAGTGCCCCAAGCAAAATTAATAATTAATTTATTAGTATCTACATAGTCATTGATTTGTAATTCGATTGGTTCAATTACGGTATCAGGATGAACTAAGTATCTTTCCGCTATTCCTAAAATTTCTATTTGAATTGATAAGCTTTCTTGTCCTTCAATTTCGTAATCTTCAAAAACTTCAATTGGCATTTCAACGGAAGTAGTGTAGGGCTGTAAGGTAACAGCTTCTAAACTATAATCGTGGTCATCTGCTGTTCCTCCAATAGATGGAGTAAATGTTACAGAGCGCTCAATTGGTTTGTCAAATGTAATTGTATAGGTGACAGTTTCTCCTTCATTAATTACCGTACCTGCGTCACTTGTTATTGTTACAGTTGGTTTATTATAAGGGCTTACGATGTCGCTAGGGTCTTGTTCTGCAGTTTCAAAATCACAAGATGTGAATATCGATGTAACTAACAATAACCCCAATATATTATATATTTTATATTTTTTCATTTTTATTAAAATTTAATAATTAAACTATTGTTTAACATAGGTTACGTAATATACCCTATCATCAGTACCTTCTGGGTATTCGATTTCATATTCCATGTAAATATCACCTGTTATGTCATCTACCGATGATGCTCCAGCGACTCCTACAACCCAATTACCATAAGTATCAACTAAATTTTGTCCAGGAATGGTAATGGCACCGCAAACATCGTAAAATGTAAATCCAGGAGTGTAGCCAAGGCTTGCTTGAGACCAATGTCCAACTTCTGATGTTCTATACTCTCCAACACCAGTTTTTGTAAAAGTAACTGTTCTTGTGGTTGAGCTTACGAAAGCTCCTGCTCTCCAATATTCTTGTGTTTCAGTATAAGTTCCATCTAAATTAGAATCACACGCATAATTTAAAGTTACGGATACAGGTTTTCCACTTGCTACAACTGTGCCATCACCTGAAGTAGTTGTGGCTTGTAAAACCAAAATAGGACTTGGGCCGTCTAAAGGAGCATCAATACCCTCTGTTAACATAACAATACTTCCGTATCCTAAATAGTTATTGGCTTTTGTAAGTGTAGTTGTTGGATTGTCAATTCTATAATGAACACCTTCTATTGCTGTTGAGGCATCTGTAGCTGCGTAAGATACAGTAATATCACTTGTTAAATCTAAAATTGTAGGTCCCGATACTTTCATTTGTAATTCAATTTGGTACTCTTCACCGCTGGAAATTTTAGAAACATTTTCAGTTGTATTTGTGAAACCAGCTACATTATTACCTTCATCATTTAGTTCAAGGCCTGTTTCATCATCAAAGCAAGACGTCAAAAACGCAAAGCTCATCATAAAAATTAATATATATTTTATTTTTTTCATAATATTCTATGTTTTAAAAAATTAATTTGCCCAAAAAATCTTAGCCGTAAATGCATCTGGTTGAGAAGGTACATTTCCACCATTTGAAGATAATTCACTTGCTGGGTAATATAATCGAACAGGTCTGTCGCTTGTACTTGCTTGACTTGAAATAGGTAAATTAGAAGGGTATCCTGTTCTAGTATAGTCAAACCAAGATTGCTCAGCAGTGATACCATTTGTAGCAATCCATTTTTGAGTTATAATTGCTTCTAATTTATTACTAGAACTATCCCAACTTACATTTGATGAAGGTTGTGAATAATAACTTGAAGCACCACTAGCACCTAAATAATCAAAAGATGCTTCAATACCACTTTCATATAAAGATTTTGCATCTCCACCTTGACTTAACAAAGCTTCTGCTTGGTTGAAATAACTTTCTGCTAAAGTGAAAATACAAGCTCCCATTGATGCGTTTTTAAGTAATCCTGGTCCAATGTTTGAAACATTTTCAGGAACATAGGCATCTACTATTGGAGTATCATAATCTAATAAACCTTGAACCACACCTAAATGTCCAGTTTCTGGTTTTTCATAGATATAGTCAATTCTAGGATCATTTGTATTTTGTAAATAAGAAATGACATAATCAGTTGCACATGTTGCTTTACTTGTTAGTGTTACTGTTTCAGATTCGTCTGCACCATATAAATTCCAGAATGGATTTTGTTTCCCTGCGTCTAATGAGTATCCTGGATTAACTAAAACATCACTTGTAATAAAACCTTCACTTTGAGCAAATGCTTCTGAAATAGCTGATGCATTTGATTCGCGAACTGCAATTCTTAATCTTAAAGTATTTGCAAAACGAACCCAATCAGACATTTCTCCACCAAAGATAATATCATCTGTTCCTGGTGTTACAGAGCTTCCTGTGTTATTAATAAGTTCTATAGCTGCTGATAATTGCACTAATAAATCGCTGTAGACAAATGCAGCATCATCATAAATAGGTGTAGCATTATCTTTTCTTAGTAAGGCTTCAGTGTAAGGAATATCTCCATAAAAATCTACTAGTAATTGAAAATGATATGCTTTCATTATCATAGCAATAGCTTTATAATTATCGTATGTTTCATCTAATTCAGCAAGAATTTGATATTGTTTAAGAGCTTGCGTATAAGAATTAGAAAAGATTCCTGAATAAAATGATGAACTTACATTATATTTGAATTCATCTGGATACCAAGCAAAGCCATCAGATTGACTCCAATTATACATTAGCATATTTCCAATTGTATTGGCTCTTCTACCTCCTGCGTCAGTTCCTTGAATAAGGTTTGCGGTGTATTTTTGAGCAACAGGTAGCACAAGTTCTGGAGTTACTACTGTTGGGTTGTTTGGATCAACATTTACATCCAAAAAATCGTCGCACGAAGTTAATAGTAATATTACTATTAACAAGTTTGCATATTTTATATATTTTTTCATTTTAATATCTTTTTTTAGAATTCCACGTTTACATTAAATCCAAAAGATTTTGTTGGAGGAGATTGGAAATATCCACCAATACCAATTGCATTACTATTTGTATTATTAAATTCTGGATCAGAGAATCTATTTTCTTCAGGTAATTTGGTAAAAAGATTTCTACCAATTAGACCAAAAGTAACTCTTGTTAATTTTATTTTTTCTAAAATAGCATTAGGTAATGAGTAAGATAATGAAATCTCTCTTAATTTTAAAGCTGTTGCATCTTTAACATAATTAGATTTAACATCATTATAAACATCAGTCCAGTAACTTTGACGTCCACCAGATACTTGTACATTTGTGTTTTCTGTATACACTCCTGGGCTAGTTTCTATTACAGAATTAGGAATAACAAAATCTTGTCTATTTGATGAGACACTTGCAATAGATCTACCTGTAAATTCCATAGCATCAGATCCTTGTTCGTAATAAACATGGCCAGTTCTGTAATCTAAAGTACCACTAAGTGTAAATCCTTTATAGTTAACAACAGAGTTTACCCCTAATATATAGTCTGGTGTAGTTTTACCTAAGCTTTTAAGTTCAGTTTCAACTAAAGGATGACCACTTGTTGCATCTACAATAATTCTTCCATCAGGATCATATTGATATACATTTGCTTTTATTTGTGGAAATGCTTCACCTACTACGGCATATATACCATATTGTCCAGTTGTTGAAACTGCAACTTCATCTAGACCTGGTTTAATGCTATTAACAACAGTTTCAGAGCTACTATAGTTTACGTTTATGTCCCAGCTAAAATCTTTAGCTTGTAGTGCAGTACCACCTAAAGATATTTCAATACCATTTCCTTCTAACTCTCCAATATTTGTTAAAAAACTACTTGAAGCAGAGGCTACAGAAGGTGTTGTAAATGTAATTAAGTCTGAAGTTATAGTATTAAAGTAAGATACATCCAAAGAAACTCTACTGTTAAAGAAACCTAAATTTAAACCGATTTCATTTGTGTTTATTCTCTCCTTTGCAATGTTAGCATCTATAGAGGTATTGGTTAATTCAAAACCATTTACACTGCCGTAAGGGAAACCATCAGCTTGAAAATAAGATTCGTTAATTCTATATGGGTCTAAATCTGAATATACAGTTGAATTACTATATGTTAATTTTCCATAGTTTAATATATCATTATTTTGAAGAGCTTCAATTGCATCTGTAAAGACAAAAGATAGACCTATTGATGGGTAGAAGTAGCTATTGCTATCTGAAGCAAGAGTTGAAGTCCAATCATTTCTACCTGCTAAATTTAAAAACAGGTAATTGTTATAGCCAAAAGTTAAATCAGCAAAGAAACCGTAACTTCTTTTTTCGTACCCATCAGCGGATGTTACAGGTGTACCTGTTCCGTTTGAGATATCATAAAAATCAGGAATACTTAAATTGTTAGCTCTAATTGCACTAGTTCTGTATTCAGATTGGTAAACATTACCACCAAGTATAGATTTTAATGTAAAGTTGTCTCCAAATTCAAAATTACCGCTAAATAAGAAATCTCCATTGTATATTGAACTTTGAAATTCGCTATCAGTAACAAAAGAAGAAACTGCACCAGCTGCAGATTGTAAAACAGGATCATAAGTTTGTGCTGCTCTCCAGTTTTTACCACTGCCCCAAGCGTTGTTGGCTGCAATTCTAGCAGTAAAGTTTAACCATTCTTTAATGTCCCAAGAAATATTGAAGTTACCTACAAAACGACTTGTTTCATCTGTATTTCTATTTGTTCCAATAGCCCAATAAGGGTTTTGGTAATATGCGTTATAGTAATTATCTGCGTAACCATATGATAAAGGGTTTTCCCAATCTTTATAATCTGATAAAGGAATATTTGTTGCAGTATTTAAAATAAACCAATAAAGAGGTCTGTCTTGATCTCCAATAGTACTACCTACAACGTCAGTTTCATCGGTAAAGAAACTTGTACTTGCCGTTAAAGTAACCTCACCAATTTTTTTACTAGCATTTACTCTAAAAGTATTTCTTTTGTATGTGTCATCTGGTACAATACCATCAGATCTTTGGTCTCCAATAGAAACGTAGAAAGAACTATCATCATTACTTCCGCTCAAATAAATTGTATTATTAAAAGTATCTCCAGTTTCGTAGAAATCTAACATGTTATCTTTTACAGGAGCATAAGGAACCATTTGTGTTTCTAAACCATAGTCATCTGGGAATGTTGGTCCAATTTGACGTAAAGTTCCGTCAAAACGAGGTCCCCAGTTAGTGTTTTCAACATTGTCATAAGCACCTTCCCATCCAGTTCCATATTCAGATTGGAATTTTGGAAGATATGCTACAGTCTCAGCAGTATAAGAAGTGTTGATACCTATTTTTAATTTACCACCGTAGCTACCTTTTTTGGTAGTAACAATTAAAGCTCCATTACCTGCGTTAGAACCATAAAGTGCAGCAGCTGTAGCTCCTTTTAGTACACTAATGGTTTCGATATCAAGAGGGTTTAAATCATCAAAAGCTCCTTGAGTTGATACAGAGCCGTCAATTACAATTAATGCACTGTTACTTCCACTAATAGAACGTAATCCACGTAATATTATTTGAGAGCTTGGATTTACACCATTATCTTGTACATTAATTTGAAGACCAGCAACTTTCCCTGCTAAAGCAGATGCTGCTCTTGTCGGTGAGACAGCTGTTAATGATTCATCAGAAACTTTTTGAGTTTGATAAGTTACCTCTCTTTTTTCTCTTTGAATACCAAGAGCTGTCACAACAACCTCTTCAAGTGCTTGTGCTGATTCCGTCATTATAACGTTTATAATATTTGATGTGCCGACCAGCTTTTCAGCAGTATCCATACCAATATAGCTAAACTTAAGGTAGTCGCCTTCTTTAGCGTTGATTGAATAATTCCCATCAAAATCTGTTTGAGTACCTGTATTGGTACCTTTAATTATAACTGTTACACCTGGTAACGGTCCGCTTGCATCAGACACATTTCCAGTAACAGTTTTTTTTTGCGCAAACGAAAATTGCACTATTAACACTAGTAGTGTTAATAAACCATTAAACTTTGTTTTCATTATATAATTATTTGAATTAATTAGCTCAAAAATCTTAATAATTTGTTAATAAACCAAACTTTTATGTAATAAATTCTTAAATAATGTTAAAATACCTTAGTGATATGTTAAGATAGCATATAAATGATTGATCTTTTTTTAAAGAAAACGAGTTTTAGATGAATTTTTATTAAAATTAAAGTATTAGAATGTTTTAGTAACGAGTTTTTTTAGAAATTATAAGAAATTTTAATATGGATTTTGGCATTATTAAATTTAAAAGGCGTGTTTTCTGTTTTTCCAAGAACATAATTTAGGTTAACAATACTGTTTTTAGATTTAAAATTATAGCCAATACCTAATCCTACAAGTGTGTTAGAAGTGTTGTTTAGCTGATTTTTAATTAAGCCTAGATCTGAAACAGTGTATAGATAGTTTGAGGAATTTGTATAAAATTTATATTCTAAATTAGTAAGGTTGTAAGAAGATGTTAAAATGCTTTGATCTTCAAATCCTCTAATAGAGTTAACGCCTCCAATTTGAAATAATTCATTTTCTAATAGATTGTTGTTATTAGAATTGTTTAAGAATTCAGTAGTGTTTTTTATAAATATCTTATTTTTTGTGTTTAGGTTAAATAAATAAGAAGCTATTGTTAAACCTTTAGATTGGCTGTTTTTTGTAGAATAGATTTTTCTTGTTCCTATTAAATAACTTAACTCTATTTTTAGTTTGTTTTTTAAGAAATACGATTTTGGCTGATACAAATATGATATTCCGAAAAGATTTTTGTCAAATGTTTCAATTCCATTATAATTTTCAGAGCTCAATACATTAGATTTTTCAAAAGAAGCAATACCACTTATCGATTGATTTTTATTGAAATTATATGCTAAAGCTATTTTTGTGTTTGTTGTACTGTATAATGTATCTTGTTTGTAGATGTTGAAATTTCCATTTAGGCTAAATTTACTCTTTAATATATAGGGTGTGTTTAAGTCTAAATTCAATGTTGTTTTTTTATCTCCGTTATTTTTCCAATTAAAGTTAATTTGTTCTCCGCTATTAAATATATTATTAAGGTAAAGGTTTATGTAGCCATTAATTGTAAACTTATTATTTTCCGAATTTGAAAAACCAATAATACCATCAAACTGATTTGTGTTTTTCTTCTTTAAATAAAGATATAAGTTGGTAGAATCTCTTGTAAATAATACTTCGGGGTTTTTTAATTGTGTTACAAAAGGTATTGTGTTAACTTCTTGTGTTGTTTTTTCAAGGAACTCTGTGTTGAAAATGGTATTTTTATTAATATTTAAATAATGTTTTAAATATTTTTTTGGAAATTTATCATATCCTTTTATTATGGTGTTGTTAATTTTTCTTTTATGCGATGTTTTTATGTCTAGTTTAGCTTCAATAATATTATTTTTTAATATTAATTTTTTTAAAGAGGTTTTTACAAAAGAAAATCCTTGAGCTTCATAATAGTTTGTTATAATGTTTAGTTTGTTTTCTATTGTTGCTGTAGTAGCTTCAAAATATTGATTGTTATAGTGTGGTGATATTTTTTTTAGTAATTCTGTCTGAAGGTGTAAGTGGCTATAATATATATGTATCTTATTTGTTTTTTTGTTTAATGCAAAATAGCAGTTTATAATGCTATCGTTTTCTTTGATGTTGTAATTATTATTTATAAAACCTTTAGCTGATAATAAATTAGAAATATTTTCAATTTCTTTATAAATGGATTCTTTGTTGTAATGCTTGGTTTTATAATTGATAGAGTCTATTAAATGTATATTTATTTTGTTTTTTGAATGAATTTTTAGCTCAAAGCTTTGAGCAAGTGTTTGTGTGTAAGAAATAGTGGTAAATACTATTAAAAGTAGAAGTTTTAAATACGGTTTCAAATCATTAAAAATTATAATGTGAAGATACATTATATATATGATGAAAAACAAATTGTAAAAATAAAATATTTACATATTTGATTAACAAGAAATTATTTGTACATTTGCGCACTCTTAGAAATAACCTAAGAGATTATAAAATAATTAATAACAAGATTTTAGTATGCCAACAATTTCGCAATTAGTACGAAAAGGAAGAACCAAAATAACTAAGAAGAGTAAATCGGCTGCTTTAAATTCATGTCCTCAACGTAGAGGAGTATGTACACGTGTTTACACTACAACACCTAAAAAACCTAATTCAGCAATGCGTAAAGTTGCAAGGGTAAGGTTAACAAATGGTAATGAAGTAAATGCTTACATCCCTGGAGAAGGACATAATTTACAAGAGCACTCGATAGTATTAGTTAGAGGTGGAAGGGTTAAAGATTTACCAGGAGTTAGATATCATATAGTGCGTGGAGCATTAGATACTGCAGGTGTTGATGGAAGGACACAACGCCGCTCTAAGTATGGTACAAAAGCACCTAAAAAGTAATTTAAAAACTTTAATGTAAAGACATGAGAAAAAGAAAGGCGAAAAAAAGAGTTCTTTTACCAGATCCAAAATTTAACGATCAGTTAGTGACGCGTTTTGTGAATAACTTAATGTGGGATGGTAAAAAATCTGTAGCTTTTAAAGTTTTTTACGATGCTTTAGATATCGTAGAACAAAAGAAACAAGATGAAGAGAAAACATCTTTAGAAATTTGGAAAGATGCATTAAGTAATGTAATGCCTCAAGTTGAAGTGCGTAGCCGTCGTGTAGGTGGGGCAACATTTCAAATTCCAATGCAAATTAGACCAGACCGTAAAGTGTCAATGGCTATAAAATGGTTAATTTCTTATTCAAGAAAAAGAAATGAAAAGTCAATGGCTCAGCGTTTAGCTGCAGAGGTTTTAGCTGCTGCAAAAGAAGAAGGTGCTGCTGTTAAGAAAAGAATGGATGTTCATAAAATGGCTGATGCTAATAAAGCATTCTCTCACCTAAGATTTTAATAAATAGACAATGGCAAGAGATTTAAAATATACAAGAAATATTGGAATTGCAGCTCATATTGATGCTGGTAAAACAACAACTACAGAGCGTATTCTTTTTTATACAGGAGTAAATCATAAAATTGGTGAAGTACATGATGGTGCTTCAACAATGGACTGGATGGAGCAAGAAGCGGAAAGAGGTATTACAATTACTTCTGCAGCTACTACTTGTGAGTGGCAGTTTCCTACAGAAAATGGTGTTCCAACAGCAGATGCTAAAGGGTATCATTTTAATATAATTGACACTCCGGGCCACGTTGATTTTACGGTTGAAGTAAACCGTTCATTACGTGTGTTAGATGGATTGGTTTTCTTATTTAGTGCAGTTGATGGTGTTGAGCCACAATCAGAAACTAACTGGAGATTAGCTGATAACTATAAAGTTCCAAGAATTGGTTTCGTTAACAAAATGGACCGTCAAGGAGCTAACTTTTTAAATGTTTGTACTCAAGTTAAAGAAATGTTAGGTTCTAATGCAGTGCCTATTGTTATTAACATTGGTGATGAAGACGAATTTAGAGGGATTGTAGATTTAGTGAAAAATCGTGCAATTATATTTCACGATCATACTATGGGGTCTACTTTTGATGTAGTTGATATTCCTGAAGAATTAAAAGATGAAGCTCATGAATTACGTGGTAAACTAATTGAAGAAGTTGCTGCTTATGATGAAGATCTTTTAGAGAAATATATGGAAGATGAAGATTCTATAACTGAAGACGAAATTCATGCTGCATTACGTGCTGCTGTAATGGATATGTCTATTATACCAATGGTTTGTGGGTCATCATTTAAAAATAAAGGAGTACAATTCTTATTAGATGCAGTATGTAGATATTTACCTTCACCAACTGATAAAGAAGGTGTTAGGGGTATTAATCCAAATACTGAATTAGAAGAATTGCGTAAGCCAAGTGTAAATGAACCATTTGCAGCCTTAGCATTTAAAATTGCAACAGACCCTTATGTTGGTCGTTTAGCTTTCTTTAGAGCATATTCAGGGCGTTTAGATGCAGGGTCATATATATTAAATAGCCGTTCAGGTAAAAAAGAACGTATTTCTAGAATTTACCAAATGCACTCAAATAAACAAAATGCTATAGATTATATTGAAGCAGGTGATATTGGAGCAGGTGTTGGATTTAAAGATATTAAAACAGGAGATACAATGTGTGCTGAAAATCACCCAATTGTATTAGAATCTATGGACTTTCCAGATCCTGTAATTGGTATTGCTGTTGAACCTAAAACAAAAGCAGATGTTGATAAATTAGGTATGGCATTAGGTAAATTAGCTGAAGAAGATCCAACTTTTACAGTTAAAACTGATGAATCTTCTGGTCAAACAATTATTTCTGGTATGGGTGAGTTACACTTAGAGATTATTGTAGATCGTTTAAAACGTGAGTTTAAAGTAGAAGTAAACGAAGGACAACCTCAAGTAGAATATAAAGAGGCTGTTACAATGAAAGCTGATCATAGAGAAGTTTATAAAAAACAATCTGGTGGTCGTGGTAAATTCGCAGATATCAAATTTACGTTAGAACCTGCAGGTGAAGAGGAAACAGGCTTGATATTTATAAATGAAATTAAAGGTGGTAACATTCCAAAAGAATTTATACCTTCAGTTGAAAAAGGATTTAAAGAAGCTATGAAAAACGGTCCTTTAGCTGGATATGAAATGGATAGCTTAAAAGTTACTTTATATGATGGTTCTTTCCACGCAGTGGATTCAGATCAATTATCATTCGAATTAGCTGCTAAAATGGGATATAAAGTTGCTGCAAAAGCTGCTAAATCTGTAATATTAGAACCTATTATGAAAATTGCTGTAGTAACTCCAGAAGAAAATATGGGAGATATTGTTGGTGATTTAAATAGAAGAAGAGGTCAAGTTAATGCTATGGAAGATAGATCTGGAGCTAAAGTTGTAAAAGCTAACGTTCCATTATCTGAAATGTTTGGATATGTTACAACATTAAGAACATTATCTTCTGGTAGAGCATCATCTTCAATGGAATTTTCACATTATGAAGCTTGTCCTACAAATATTTCAGAAGAAGTAATAGCAAAAGCAAAGGGTTAATCTCTAAATTATAAACGATGAGTCAAAAAATTAGAATAAAATTAAAATCGTACGATTACAATTTAGTAGATAAATCTGCTGAAAAAATTGTAAAAACGGTAAAAAATACTGGAGCAGTTGTAAATGGACCAATTCCATTACCAACTCATAAAAAGATTTTTACAGTATTACGTTCACCACACGTTAATAAAAAATCACGTGAGCAATTCCAATTAAGTTCTTACAAAAGATTATTAGACATTTATAGTTCATCATCTAAGACTATTGATGCTTTAATGAAATTAGAACTTCCAAGTGGAGTTGAAGTAGAAATTAAAGTATAATTTCTTAATGCCAAAGAAATTTGGTAACATGTCCTAAGCGGTAGTCGAGGGAAAAACGAAAGAAAATAAATTCAGGGCTGAATTATTTTCAGCCCTGTTTTTTTGAAATAAAAATAAAATAATAATTAATTTAATTAAATAGAAATGTCTGGGTTAATAGGAAGAAAAATCGGAATGACCAGCTTATTCGATGAAAACGGGAAGAATATTCCTTGTACAGTAATCGAAGCAGGTCCGTGCGTAGTTACCCAAGTCAGAACCGAAGAAGTAGATGGGTATAATGCCCTTCAACTTGGTTTCGATGACAAGAAGGCAAAAAGCTCTAATAAAGCTTTAGATGGTCACTTTAAAAAAGCAGGGACCATTGCCAAGAAAAAAGTTGTCGAGTTTCAGGATTTTGATGAGGAGCACAAATTAGGTGATGAACTAACAGTTGAATTATTTACTGAAGGAGAGTTTGTAGATGTATCTGCAACTTCAAAAGGTAAAGGATTTCAAGGTGTTGTAAAGCGTCATGGTTTTGGTGGTGTAGGTCAAGCTACTCACGGTCAACATAACCGTTTAAGAGCGCCAGGTTCAATTGGAGCGGCATCTTATCCTGCACGTGTATTCAAAGGAATGCGTATGGCAGGTAGAATGGGAGGAAAAAATGTAACAGTTCAAAATTTAAGAGTTTTAAAAGTAGTTGCTGAAAAGAACTTACTAGTGGTTAAGGGAGCAATTCCTGGTCATAAAAACGCTTATGTAATCATTCAGAAATAATGAAAGTATCAGTTTTAGACATACAAGGAAAAGATACAGGTAGAAAAGTTGAACTTTCTGATGCTGTATATGGAATTGAGCCAAATGATCACGCTGTTTACTTAGATGTAAAACAGTTTTTGGCTAATAAAAGACAAGGAACTAGTAAAGCTAAAGAAAGAGCTGAAATTTCTGGAAGTACTAGAAAAATTAAAAAACAAAAAGGTACAGGTACAGCTCGTGCAGGTAGTATTAAATCTCCAGTTTTTAGAGGAGGTGGACGTATTTTTGGACCAAGACCACAAGATCATTCTTTTAAATTAAACAAAAATTTAAAAAAATTAGCTCGTAAATCTGCGTTAAGTATTCAAGCAAAAGAGAACAATATTATAGTTGTAGAAGACTTTAATTTTGATGCTCCAAAAACTAAAAACTTTACTGCAATTTTGCAAGCATTTGGTATTGAGAACAAAAAATCGCTATTTGTCTTTGCTGAACCAAATAATAATGTATATTTGTCATCGCGCAATTTAAAACGTGCTAAAACTGTAATCAATACAGGGTTAAGTACTTACGAATTGTTGAATGCCAATAAAGTTATTCTTTCAGAAGGATCTTTAGAAGGAATTGAATCTAATTTAAGTAAATAGGTAGCAGATATGAGTATTTTAATTAAACCTATTATCACGGAAAAGGCAACAAATGATAGTGAATTATATAATCGCTATGCTTTTGTTGTAAATAAAAAAGCTAATAAACTAGAAATTAAAAATGCTGTAGAAAAAGCCTATGGTGTTGCAATTGAAAGTGTAAAGACTATGAATTATCCAGTTCAACGCAATACAAAATACACTAAAAGTGGAATTGTACAAGCAATGAAAGGAGCTTATAAAAAAGCAATAGTTCAATTAGCTGAAGGAGAAAGTATTGATTTTTATAGCAATATCTAAGAAAAGATAAAAATGTCAGTTAGAAAATTAAAACCAATAACACCAGGTCAGCGTTTTAGAGTAGTAAATGGGTTCGACACCATAACTACTGATAAGCCGGAGAAAAGTTTACTTGCTCCGAAAAAAAAATCTGGAGGTCGAAACAGTGGAGGGAAAATGACAATGCGCCATATTGGTGGAGGTCATAAACAGAAATACCGTATTATAGATTTCAAAAGAAATAAAACGGGTATTCCTGCTACAGTAAAAACTATAGAGTACGATCCAAATCGTACTGCATTTATTGCCTTAGTTGCTTACAGGGATGGTGAAAAGCGTTATATTATTGCTCAAAACGGTTTAAAAGTTGGGCAAACAGTAATTTCTGGTGAAGGAGCTACTCCTGATGTTGGAAATGCAATGTTATTAAGCCAAATACCTTTAGGAACTACAATTTCTTGTATAGAATTACGTCCTGGTCAAGGAGCTGTTTTAGCACGTAGTGCTGGTTCTTTTGCACAGTTAATTGCTAGAGAAGGCAAATATGTAACAGTTAAATTACCATCAGGTGAAACAAGATTAATTCTTGTTACTTGTATGGCTACAATTGGTGTAGTATCAAATTCAGATCATCAATTGTTAGTTTCTGGTAAAGCTGGTAGAACACGTTGGTTAGGAAGAAGACCAAGAGTTAGACCAGTAGTAATGAATCCTGTCGATCATCCAATGGGTGGTGGTGAAGGTAAGTCTTCTGGAGGACATCCAAGATCTAAAAATGGTATACCTGCAAAAGGTTTCAAAACTAGATCTAAGACTAAGGCGAGTAATAAATATATTTTAGAACGTAGAAAAAAATAATTAGATATGGCACGTTCATTAAAAAAAGGACCTTACGTTTTTCATAAACTTGAGAAGAAAGTACAAGATAAAATTGAAACTGGAAATAAAGCAGTAATCAAAACATGGTCAAGAGCCAGTATGATTACTCCAGATTTTGTTGGACAAACAATTGCAGTTCATAACGGACGTCAGTTTGTACCAGTTTATGTAACTGAAAACATGGTAGGGCATAAATTAGGAGAATTTTCACCAACACGTTCATACAGAGGACACGCTGGTGCAAAAAATAAAGGTAAAAAATAGTAGGTAATCATGGGAGTTCGAAAAAAATTAAGAGCACAGCAGATAAAAGAGGAGAAGAAGCAATTAGCTTTTGCTAAGCTTACAGGTTGTCCTACATCACCAAGAAAAATGCGTTTGGTAGCGGATTTAGTTAGAGGAGTAGAAGTAGAAAAAGCACTTCAAATCTTAAAATTTAATTCAAAAGAAGCATCTATTAATCTTGAAAAATTATTGTTAAGTGCAATTGCAAACTGGCAAGCTAAAAATGAAGATTCAAATATAGAAGATGCAGGTCTATTTGTAAAAGAAATTTTTGTAGACAGCGCAGGAATGTTAAAAAGACTAAGACCAGCACCGCAAGGTCGCGCACATCGTATTAGAAAACGTTCTAATCATGTGACTTTAGTTTTAGGAAGTAAAAATGTAAGCAATTAATCATAAGTAGAAATGGGACAAAAAACAAATCCAATAGGAAATCGTTTAGGAATTATCAGAGGATGGGATTCTAACTGGTATGGAGGAAGAGACTACGGTGATAAATTAGCTGAAGATGATAAAATAAGAAGGTATGTACATGCCCGATTATCAAAAGCAAGTGTTTCAACTGTAATTATAGAGCGTACACTTAAACTTGTAACCGTTACTATCACTACTGCTAGACCTGGTATTATTATTGGGAAAGGTGGTCAAGAGGTAGACAAGTTAAAAGAAGAGCTTAAAAAAATTACTGGTAAAGAAGTACAAATTAATATTTTCGAAATTAAGCGTCCAGAATTAGATGCAAGATTAGTAGCTGCAAGTATCGCTCGTCAAATTGAAAACAGAATTTCATACAGAAGAGCAATTAAAATGGCTATCGCTGCAACTATGAGGATGAATGCAGAAGGTATTAAAATACAAATATCAGGTCGTTTAAACGGAGCTGAAATGGCACGTTCTGAACATTATAAAGATGGAAGAATCCCTCTTTCAACATTTAGAGCTGATATAGACTATGCACTTGTTGAAGCTCATACTACATACGGACGTTTAGGCGTTAAAGTATGGATTATGAAAGGCGAAGTTTATGGAAAAAGAGAATTATCACCATTAGTAGGTCTTTCTAAAAAACAAGGAAAGGGCGGTAATGATAGAGGAAATTCTAAAAGACCACAAAATCGTAGAAGAAAATAAATTTTTAAAATTTAGAAGTTAAAAATGTTACAGCCAAAGAGAGTTAAATATCGTAAAGTACAGAAGGCGAAAGGGAATATGACTGGAAATTCTCAAAGAGGACATCAACTTTCCAATGGAATGTTTGGTATTAAATCTTTAGAACAAAACCTACTTACTTCTCGTCAAATTGAGGCAGCTCGTATTGCAGCTACGCGTCATATGAAAAGGCAAGGACAATTGTGGATAAAAATATTTCCGGACAAGCCTATTACTAAAAAACCATTAGAAGTACGTATGGGTAAAGGTAAAGGTGCTCCAGAATATTTTGTAGCAGTTGTAAAGCCTGGTAGAATTATGTTTGAAGTTGGAGGTGTTCCTGCAGATGTTGCAAAAGAAGCCTTACGTTTAGCAGCACAAAAACTACCTGTTAAAACAAAGTTTGTTGTAGCTAGAGATTTTGATAACGCTTAATAACCGATTAAGAAAATGAAACAATCAGAAATTATAGAATTATCAACTGAAGAGTTACAAGAACAACTTGGAAGTTTAAAGAAAAGTTATACAGATCTTAAAATGGCTCATTCAATTTCGCCGTTGGAAACTCCACTGCAATTGAGAGTACTTAGAAGAACTGTAGCGCGTGTAGCTACAGAATTAACAAAAAGAGAATTACAATAATTGTATTCAGTAGTAAAAGATGGAAAAAAGAAATCTTAGAAAAGAGAGAATAGGCGTAGTTTCAAGTAATAAAATGGAGAAATCTATTGTTGTTGCTGAGGTTAAAAAAATGAAGCACCCTATGTACGGAAAATTCGTGTTAAGTACTAAAAAGTATGTTGCACACGATGAGAAAAATGATTGCAATATTGGAGATACTGTTAAAATAATGGAAACACGTCCAATGAGTAAATCAAAACGTTGGAGATTAGTAGAAATCCTAGAAAGAGCTAAATAATTATGTTACAGACAGAATCAAGATTAAGAGTCGCAGATAATACTGGAGCTAAAGAGGTTTTAGTAATAAGAGTTTTAGGAGGAACTAAAAAACGTTATGCTTCTATAGGAGATAAAATTGTTGTAAGTATAAAAGATGCTACACCAAATGGGTCTGTTAAAAAAGGACAGGTTTCTAAAGCAGTAGTTGTTAGAACGAAGAAAGAAATCAGAAGAAAAGACGGATCTTATATTCGTTTTGATGATAATGCATGTGTATTATTAAATGCTGATACTGAAGATATGAAAGGAACTCGTGTATTCGGTCCTGTAGCAAGAGAACTTCGTGAAAAACAATTTATGAAAATTGTATCATTAGCACCTGAAGTGCTTTAATAAATTATAAGAGATGAAATTAAAGATAAAATCAGGAGATACTGTTAGAGTAATGGCAGGAGACCATAAAGGAGAAGAAGGGAAAGTTGTTACAATTTTTCCAAATAAAAACAGAGCGATTGTTGAAGGTGTTAATATGATATCTAAACATTCAAAACCTAGTGCGCAAAACCCACAAGGAGGTATTGTGAAAAAAGAAGCTTCAATTCATATATCTAACTTAATGTTACTTGAAGGAGATAACGTTACTAAAGTTGGTTATAGAGTAGAAGGTGATAAAAAAGTTAGGTTCTCTAAAAAATCTGATAAAGCAATTTAATTATGGCTTATATACCAAGACTTAAAGAAGAGTATACCAGTAGAGTTGTAAAAGCACTTACTGAAGAATACAGTTACAAAAACATTATGCAAGTACCTAAATTACAAAAAATTGTAATTAGTAAAGGTGTTGGTGCAGCTGTAGCTGATAAGAAATTAATTGATTATGCCGTTGATGAATTGACTACTATTTCTGGTCAAAGAGCAGTATCAACTGTATCTAAAAAAGACGTTGCAGCTTTTAAATTACGTAAAGGTGTGCCAATTGGTGCAAAAGTAACTTTACGTGGTACTAAAATGTACGAATTTTTAGACAGGTTAGTAACTGCATCTTTACCTCGTGTAAGAGATTTTAACGGAATCAAAGCAAATGGTTTTGATGGTAGAGGAAACTACAATTTAGGAATTACTGAACAAATCATTTTCCCAGAAATTGATATTGATAAAGTAAACAAAATTGGAGGTATGGATATTACATTTGTAACATCTGCCAATACTGATAAAGAAGCAAAATCATTATTAAGTGAATTAGGTTTACCATTTAAAAAGAATTAAGGAATGGCTAAAGAATCAATGAAAGCCCGTGAGGTTAAAAGAAAAAAGTTAGTTGCTAAATATGCTGAAAAACGTAAAGCTTTAAAAGAAGCTGGAGATTATGAAGCATTGCAAAAATTACCGAAAAATGCATCACCAATACGTGTGCACAATCGTTGTAAATTAACTGGAAGACCAAAAGGGTACATGAGACAATTTGGTATTTCACGTGTAACATTCCGTGAAATGGCAAACCAAGGTTTAATACCAGGAGTTAAAAAAGCTAGTTGGTAAAATTTTAAATAATTGGTTTTAGGTTCGTTGCAGAGTGCAAGGAAAACCGAAACCGTAAATTAATAGATTATGATTACAGATCCAATCGCGGACTATCTAACTAGAGTTAGAAATGCAATTATGGCAAGTCATAGAGTCGTTGAAATTCCGGCTTCAAAAATTACTAAAGAAATAACTAAAATTCTTTTTGATCAAGGTTATATTTTAAGTTATAAATTTGATGATGCAGGTTTCCAAGGTACTATAAAAATTGCCCTAAAATATGATAAAGCTACAAAAGCTTCTGTTATAAAAAAATTACAACGTATAAGTACACCAGGTTTACGTAAATATGTTGGAGCAAATGATATGCCTCGTGTATTAAACGGACTAGGTATTGCTATAGTGTCTACATCTAAGGGTGTAATGACAAATAAACAAGCTCGTGAAGAGCATGTTGGTGGAGAAGTTTTATGTTACGTATATTAATAAAGAACTAAACAAAGATGTCAAGAATAGGAAATAATCCAATTGCTTTACCAGAAGGAGTTACATTTGATATTAAAGATAATGTAGTTACTGTAAAAGGTAAATTGGGAGCGTTAACGCAAGAAATTAAAGATGATATTACTGTTAAAGTTGAAGACGGTTCAATTGTAGTTGAACGTCCTTCAGATAGTAAAAGCCATAAAGCAAAACATGGTTTATACAGATCTTTATTAAATAATATGGTAAAAGGTGTTTCACAAGGATGGACTAAAGAGTTAGAACTTGTTGGTGTTGGTTATAGAGCTAGCAACCAAGGTCAAGTTTTAGATTTAGCTTTAGGTTTTTCACATAATATAATTATTGATGTGGCTCCAGAAGTAAAAGTTGAAACTGTTTCAGAAAAAGGGAAAAACCCTATCGTAAAATTAACTTCATTCGACAAACAACTTGTTGGTGCTGTTGCTGCAAAGATTCGTTCTATGCGTAAACCAGAACCATACAAAGGAAAAGGAGTTAAATTTGTAGGAGAAATATTAAGAAGAAAAGCAGGTAAATCTGCATAATAAGTTTATTATATTATGGCATTATCAAAGCTTGAAAGAAGAGTAAGAATTAAGCATAGAATTAGAAAAATTGTTTTCGGTACGGCTACTAAACCTAGATTATCTATATTTAGAAGCAATAAAGAAATATATGCTCAATTAGTAGATGATAATAATGGTACTACTCTAGTATCAGTATCATCAAGAGATAAAGATATTGAGGCTACAGGTTCAAAAATAGAAGTTTCAAAAATAGTAGGAAAAGCTATTGCAGAAAAAGCTTCTAAAGCTGGAATCGAAGCTGTTGCATTCGATAGAAATGGATTTTTGTATCACGGTAGAGTGAAGGCTCTAGCAGACGCTGCAAGAGAAGCAGGTTTAAAATTTTAGTAAATTATGTATCATAAATACAAAAACGTAGAAAGAGTAAAACCTAGCGGGTTAGAACTTCAAGATCACCTAGTAGGTGTACAAAGAGTTACTAAAGTAACAAAAGGGGGTAGAGCATTTGGATTTTCAGCTATTGTTGTAGTTGGAGATGGAAATGGAGTTGTTGGACACGGATTAGGTAAGTCTAAAGATGTTGCATCAGCAATTGCTAAAGCAATTGAAGATGCTAAGAAAAATTTAGTAAGAATTCCAATTATTAAACAAACATTACCTCACGAACAAAAAGGTAAATTTGGAGGAGCAAGAGTATTTTTAAAACCAGCTTCACACGGTACAGGAGTTATTGCTGGTGGTGCAGTACGTGCGGTACTTGATTCTGTTGGAGTACATGATGTACTTTCAAAATCACAAGGATCATCTAACCCACATAACGTTGTAAAAGCTACATTTGATGCTTTATTACAATTACGTAGTGCTAGTATGATTGCAAAAGAAAGAGGAATTTCTTTAGAAAAAGTATTTAAAGGATAAAACAAGGAGTACGATGGCAAAAATTAAAGTAACACAAGTTAAAAGTAAAATTAGACGTCCTCAGAATCAAAAAAGAACTCTTGAGGCACTAGGTTTACGTAAGATTGACCAAGTAGTTGAACATGAGGCTACTCCAGCAATCCTTGGAATGGTAAATACAGTTAAACACTTAATTTCTGTTGAAGAAGTTAAATAACATTTTATAAAAGATGACATTAAATAACTTAAAACCTGCTGCAGGATCTGTTAAATCTCAGGGCAAAAGAATTGGTAGAGGACAGGGTTCTGGTAAAGGAGGAACTGCAACAAGAGGTCATAAAGGAGCTAAATCACGTTCAGGATATTCTAAAAAAGTTGGTTTTGAAGGTGGCCAAATGCCTTTACAAAGACGTGTACCTAAATTTGGTTTTACTAACATGAATCGTAAAGAATATGTAGGTATTAACTTACATAAACTTCAAGAATTAGTTGACAATGGTAAAATTACAGATACAGTTACATTAGACATTTTAATTGAAAATAGATTAGCTGGGAAAAATGACTTAGTTAAAATATTAGGAAACGGAGAATTAAAAGCTAAATTAAACATAACTGTTCATAAATATACTGCAACTGCAAAAGCTGCAATTGAAAGTGCTGGTGGTACGGCCGAAACGTTATAATATTATATAGATGAAAAAATTTATTCAAACCATTAAAGACATTTGGACTATAGAAGAACTTAGAAATAAGATCCTATTAACACTTGGTTTTATGGCTATCTATCGTTTTGCGGCTCAAGTTCCACTTCCGGGTATTGATATTACTGTTGCACAAGCTGCATTAGAAAATCAAACAAGTGGAGGAGGAATTTTAGGATTACTTGATATGTTTACTGGAGGTGCATTTGCACAAGCTTCAATTGTTGCTTTGGGTATTATGCCTTATATTTCAGCATCAATTGTTGTTCAGTTAATGGGTATTGCAGTTCCTTATTTGCAAAAACTGCAAAAAGATGGTGAAAGTGGAAGAAAGAAAATCAATCAAATCACACGTTGGTTAACTATTGCTATAACAATGGTACAAGGACCTGCATATATTACCAATATTTATCAATTAATCCCAGCTTCAGCATTCTATATTAGCGGAAGTATGTTTTGGATAACTTCAATGGTAATTTTAACTGCTGGAACTGTATTTGCAATGTGGTTAGGTGAAAAAATTACCGATAAAGGTATTGGTAATGGTATTTCATTATTAATTATGATTGGTATTATTGCACGTTTTCCTGCATCTTTCATTCAAGAAGCTGTATCTAAACTTACAGCATCAAATGGTGGTGCAATTATGATTTTAATTGAATTAATAGTTTGGTTCTTAGTTATAATGGTATGTGTTTATTTAGTAACTGCTGTACGTAGAATTGCAGTTCAGTATGCTAGAAAAACTGTTGCTGGAAACATTAAGAATGTTACAGGTGCAAGAGATTATCTTCCTTTAAAATTAAATTCATCAGGTGTAATGCCAATTATATTTGCGCAAGCAATTATGTTTGCTCCAGCATTATTACAGAGATCTAGTAACGATACTATTAAAGAAATCGGTATTCAGTTCTCAGATATGTTTGGTTTATGGTATAATGTATTATTTGCTATATTAATAATAATTTTTAGTTATTTTTACACCGCGATTACAATACCAACAAATAAAATGGCTGATGATTTAAAAAGAAGTGGTGGATTTATACCAGGTATTAGACCAGGTAAAGATACGGCTGATATGTTAGATAGAGTATTATCATTAATTACTTTTCCAGGTTCTTTATTTTTAGCTTTAGTAGCTATTTTACCTGCAATTGTTGTTAAATTTGGATTAACTCAATCTTGGGCATTATTTTATGGTGGTACTTCTTTACTTATTATGGTTGGGGTTGCAATTGACACTATTCAACAAATAAATTCTCATTTATTAAATCGTCATTATGATGGTTTAATGAAAAAAGGAACAAAAAGAAAAGCAGTAAAATAATGGCAAAACAACCAGCAATACAACAAGACGGAACAATTACAGAAGCATTGTCTAATGCAATGTTTCGTGTAGAGTTGGAAAATGGACACATTGTAACAGCTCATATTTCAGGTAAAATGCGTATGCATTATATTAAATTATTACCTGGAGATAAAGTAAAGTTAGAAATGAGTCCTTATGACTTAACAAAAGCAAGAATTACTTACAGATATTAAAGTATAAACGGATGAAAGTTAGAGCTTCAGTAAAAAAGAGAAGTGCCGAGTGCAAGATTGTGCGTAGAAAAGGCAGATTATATGTAATCAACAAAAAGAATCCTAGATTTAAACAAAGACAAGGATAATTATGGCAAGAATAGCAGGTATTGATATTCCTAAAAATAAAAGAGGTGTTATTGCATTAACATATATTTTTGGAATAGGAAAAAGCAAAGCTAAAGAAATTTTAGCAGCAGCAAAAGTAAACGAAAGTACTAAAGTTCAAGATTGGACTGATGAGGAGATTCACGCAATTCGTGAAGCTGTTGGTACATTAACCATTGAAGGTGAATTACGTTCTGAAATTCAAATAAGCATTAAGCGATTAATGGATATTGGATGTTACAGAGGTATTCGTCACAGATCTGGTTTACCATTAAGAGGTCAAAGAACTAAAAACAATTCTAGAACTAGAAAAGGTAAACGTAAGACTGTAGCTAATAAGAAAAAAGCAACTAAATAATTAAAGGCGTTAGAACATAGTAATTAGAAGTTAGATGAATCTGTTCGAAATAGAAATGTTTAGGATTCTAAAAACTAAGAACTAACAACTAAACTAAAAAATATGGCGAAAGCAAGTTCAAAAAAACGTAAAGTTATAGTTGAAACTGTGGGTGAAGCACACATCACAGCTTCATTTAATAATATTATTATTTCACTTACTAATAAAAGAGGTGATGTAATTTCTTGGTCATCAGCTGGGAAAATGGGTTTTAGAGGTTCTAAGAAGAATACACCTTACGCTGCTCAATTAGCTGCTGAAGATTGCGCACGTGTTGCACATGAAGCAGGTATGAGAAAAGTAAAAGTTTATGTAAAAGGACCTGGTAATGGTAGAGAATCTGCAATTAGATCAATTCACAATTTAGGAATTGAAGTTTCAGAGATTATCGACGTTACTCCATTACCACACAATGGTTGTAGACCTCCAAAGAGAAGAAGAGTATAATTAATTAATATTTTAACAGATAGGAATTTAGATTATCGAAGGATTAGCCTTAATTCATAATCCCTATCATTAACAAAACAAAATGGCAAGATATACAGGACCAAAAACTAAAATTGCTCGTAAATTTGGCGAAGCAATATTTGGAGATGATAAATCTTTTGAAAAAAGAAATTATCCTCCAGGACAACACGGAAACAATAGACGTAGAGGAAAAAAATCTGAATACGCTATGCAATTAGCTGAAAAGCAAAAAGCAAAATATACTTATGGTATTTTAGAAAAACAATTTTCTAATTTATTCAAAAAAGCTTCAGCTTCAACAGGTGTAACAGGTGAAATTTTATTACAACTTTGTGAATCTCGTTTAGATAATGTAGTATATAGATTAGGAATTGCTCCTAGCCGTAGTGCTGCTCGTCAATTAGTTTCTCACCGTCATATTACTGTAAATGGAGAGTTAGTTAGCATTCCTTCTTATTCTTTAAAAGCTGGAGACGTTGTGGCTGTTAGAGAAAAATCAAAATCTTTACTAGCTATTGAAGATTCTTTAGCTAATAGAAATGATGTTTACGAATGGCTTACTTGGAATTCAGATACAAAACAAGGTAATTTTGTTAGTGTACCAGAAAGAATTCAAATTCCAGAAAACATTAAGGAACAATTAATAGTAGAGTTATACTCTAAATAATTTTAAAGATACCAATTCAATTATGGCAATTTTAAATTTTCAAAAGCCCGATAAAGTAATTATGATTGATTCTACCGATTTTAATGGTAGATTCGAATTTAGACCGTTAGAACAAGGTTTTGGACTAACTGTTGGTAATGCTTTAAGAAGAGTGCTTTTATCTTCGTTAGAAGGTTTTGCAATAACATCACTTCGTATTGAAGGTATTGAACACGAGTTTTCTACAGTTAAAGGTGTTGTAGAAGATGTAACCGAAATTATTTTAAACTTAAAACAAGTTCGTTTTAAGAAACAAATTGAAGATTCAGATAGAGAAACTGTAAATGTTTCAATATCTAATCAAGAGCAATTAACTGCAGGAGATTTACAAAAATATATTTCAGGTTTTCAGGTGTTAAATCACGATTTAGTTATCTGTAATATGGAAAAATCTGTTTCTTTAGATTTCGAAATTACAATAGAAAAAGGAAGAGGTTTTGTACCAGCCGAAGAAAATAAAAAATCTGGAGTTGCATTAGGAACTATTTTTACAGATTCTATTTTTACACCAATTATAAATGTAAAATATGCTGTTGAAAACTTCCGTGTAGAGCAAAAAACTGATTACGAAAAATTAGTTTTTGATATTACTACTGATGGATCAATAGCACCTAAGGATGCATTAACAGAAGCAGCTAAAATATTAATTCACCACTTTATGTTATTCTCTGATGAGCGTATTACTTTAGAGGCTGATGAAATAGCACAAACTGAAACATATGATGAAGAATCTTTACATATGCGTCAGTTATTAAAAACAAAATTAGTTGATATGGATTTATCTGTAAGAGCACTAAATTGTTTAAAAGCTGCAGAAGTTGATACATTAGGTGATTTGGTATCATTTAATAAAAATGATTTGATGAAGTTCCGTAATTTCGGTAAAAAATCTTTAACTGAGTTGGACGAATTAGTTCATAACAAAGGTTTAAGTTTTGGAATGGATTTGAGTAAATATAAATTAGATAAAGATTAATTTAAAACTTAGGTTTTAATTAATACAATATATACAGATGAGACACGGAAAGAAATTTAACCACTTAGGAAGACAAACAGCACATAGAAAAGCGATGTTTGCTAATATGGCTTGTTCTTTAATAGAACACAAGCGTATTAATACTACTGTTGCTAAAGCTAAAGCTTTAAGACAATTTGTAGAGCCTCTAATCACAAAATCTAAAGAAGATACTACGCATAATCGTAGAGTTGTATTTAGTTATTTAAGAAGTAAATTTGCAGTTACAGAATTATTTAAAGAAATATCTGTAAAAGTTGCAGATAGACCAGGAGGTTATTTACGTATTATAAAATTAGGTAACCGTCAAGGTGATAATGCTCCAATGGCAATGATAGAATTTGTTGATTATAATACTATTTACAATCCAAATGCTAAAGCTAAAAAGAAAACTACTCGTAGAGGAAGATCTAAAAAAGTTGAAAATGCAGCTGTTGAAACTACAGAGGAAACAAAAAATGATAATTAATGAATTTATTTATCGTTGATTAATAATTTAAGAAGGATAGGCTATTTAATAGTTTATCCTTTTTTTTTATATATTGTCAACTTAACCTTTAAATATTATATTATGAAAATTTTTAGTGTATTACTTTTTATTTTACTTAACTGTTCTTTTAGCATTACAGCTCAAATACCTGATTTTATCGATTATGGAATAGCGAATGGGAAAACTCAATTAATATCAAATTCATTATTTTCTGATGCTAATTCACAAAATAACAAATTTTATTTATTTGAAAAATGGGAGAATAACGCTACAATAGTATTTAATGGTAGTGAATTTTTAATAAAAAATTTAAACTTAGATACCCTTCAAGGTGAATTTGTTTCTCAAATTACTAAAGACTCTTTATTTACTTTTTATAATCTAGATAAAGTTCTTATTTCGGGAAGAAGCTTTGTTAATATTGACAATAAATTTTATGAAAACTTAAACAACGGTAATTCTGATTATATGTTTTTAAAAGAACACTTTATAAAAGAAACTAAACCAGAAGTTCATGTAATTACCAATAAAGTTATAAAACCAGGACAAAAGAAATTAATCTATAACTATTTCTTTTATCTTAAAGATGATTTAATTCAAGTTGAACTAAAGAAAAAAGACATTCTGAAAATTTTTAAATCTAAACAAAATGAAATAGTTTCTTTTGTAAAGAAAAATAAATTGTCATATAAAAAAGAAGAAGATGTCTCTAAAATCTTTAATTATTATTATCAGTTGTAATTAAATTAGTTTTTCATTTGAATTAATATTTTACATCATTAATATAATATTTATATTATTTTTACAAAAAAATAAAAAAATTAAGTAGTACTAAGTATGAAATATAAACAACAAAAAAAAGCAATCTTATTATTAGCTGACGGAACTGTTTTTGAAGGTAAATCTATAGGAAAAGACGGGACTGCTTTCGGTGAAATTTGTTTTAATACTGGAATGACAGGGTATCAAGAAGTATTTACGGATCCTTCTTATTTTGGACAGTTAATGTTAACTACTAATGCTCATATTGGAAATTATGGGGTAAATGCGGATGAAGTAGAATCTGATTCAATAAAAATTTCAGGATTAGTATGTAAAAACTTTAGCTTCAACTATTCTAGAGCTAATGCAGATGGTACTCTTGAAAATTATTTCGAAAAAGAAAATTTAATGGCTATTTCAGACATTGATACACGTGCTGTTGTTAGTTATATTAGAGATAAAGGAGCAATGAATGCCGTAATATCTACAAATCTTGATATTGAAGCTTTAAAAGAGCAATTAATTAGTGTTCCAGATATGAAAGGTCTTGAGTTGGCTTCTAAGGTTTCTACAAAAGAAGCTTATTTTTATGGAGATGAAAATGCACCTTATAAAATTTCAGCTTTAGACTTAGGTATTAAAAAAAATATTTTAAGAAATTTATCTAAACGAGGATGCTATATAAAAGTGTTTCCATACAATGCCACCTTTGAAGAAATGGCAGCTTTTAACCCAGATGGTTATTTTTTATCTAACGGACCTGGAGATCCAACGCCACTTAAAGAAGCTCAAGAGGTAGCAAATGAAATAATTAAACAAAACTTACCTTTATTTGGTATTTGCTTAGGTCATCAAATTATTGCATTGGCTAATGGAATTAATATTTATAAAATGCATAATGGTCATAGAGGTATTAATCACCCAGTTAAAAATGTGTTAACAGGTAAAGGAGAAATAACGTCTCAAAACCACGGGTTTGTTGTAAGTAAAGAAGATGTTGAAGAACATAAAGATTTTGAAATAACACATTTGCATTTAAATGACAATACTTTAGCTGGAATGAAAATGAAAAATAAAAATTGTTTTTCAGTTCAATACCATCCAGAAGCAAGTCCAGGTCCTCATGATTCATCATATCTTTTTGATCAATTTATAGAGAATATACAATCACATAAGAAATAATTTATAAAAGCCACAAATTAAGATAGTTAGTGGCTTTTTTTTTGAATGTAAAGACGAAAACGTTATCGTATAAAAGGTCTCAAAATACGTTTGAGATTAGTCTTTATTTTGTAAATTTGAAGTAGAAAATAATTAAATAAAATAATAGAAAAATGAGTATAATTTTAAGTGTTCATGCACGTCAAATATTTGATTCAAGAGGAAATCCAACTGTAGAAGTTGATGTAGTAACAGAAAATGGTGTTTTAGGTAGAGCAGCAGTTCCATCAGGAGCTTCTACTGGAGAACATGAAGCTATGGAATTAAGAGATGGTGGAAAAGATTATATGGGTAAAGGAGTTCTTAAAGCTGTAAAAAATGTAAATGAAATTATTGCAGAAGAACTTATTGGTACTTCTATCTTTGAACAAAATTTCATCGATCAAACAATGATTGAATTAGATGGAACAAAAAACAAATCTAAATTAGGAGCAAACGCTATTTTAGGTGTTTCTTTAGCAGTTGCAAAAGCAGCAGCTAACGAATTAGAAATGCCTTTATATAGATACGTTGGAGGTGTTAGCGCAAATACATTACCAGTTCCAATGATGAACATCATTAATGGTGGTTCTCACTCAGATGCACCTATTGCATTTCAAGAGTTTATGATTATGCCTGTTGCAGCTAAAAACTTTACAGAAGCAATTAAAATGGGAAGTGAAATTTTCCATAACCTTAAAGGTTTAATTCACGACCGTGGTTTAAGTACTGCTGTAGGTGATGAAGGTGGATTTGCTCCAACTTTTGATGGAACAGAAGATGCAATTGAAACTGTATTAAAAGCAATTGAAAATGCAGGTTATAAACCAGGAGAAGAAGTTAAATTAGCTTTAGACTGTGCTTCTGCAGAATTCTTTATTGATGGAAAATACGATTACACTAAATTCGAAGGAGATAAAGGTGTTGTTAGAACTTCAAAAGAACAAGCTGAATATTTAGCTGAATTAGCGTCTAAATATCCTATTATTTCTATTGAAGATGGTATGGATGAAAATGACTGGGATGGTACTAAATATTTAACTGAATTAATTGGAGATAAAGTTCAATTAGTAGGAGATGATTTATTTGTTACTAATGTAGAGCGTTTAGCTAAAGGTATTGAAAATGGTATTGCTAACTCAATTTTAATTAAAGTTAATCAAATTGGTACTTTAACTGAAACTATAGCAGCTGTAAATATGGCTCACAATGCAGGTTATACTTCTGTAATGTCTCACCGTTCTGGAGAAACTGAAGATAATACAATTGCAGATTTAGCTGTAGCTTTAAACTGTGGTCAAATTAAAACTGGTTCTGCTTCTCGTTCAGATAGAATGGCAAAATACAACCAATTGTTAAGAATTGAAGAAGAATTAGGAAGTGTTGCTTACTATCCACAAGCAAAAGCTTTTAAAGTTCTTTAATCAAAAAGTTTATTTTATTATAAAAAGCTGAGTTTTTACTCAGCTTTTTTGCTTTTGTAACAAAAATATATACAATATTAACAAAACATTATTCAAAATTCTTTTACAATAGTCTAAAAATTATTAAATTCGCTCATAGTGAAAACAAGTTTATTAATTAATATGATATAAATTAAATATGGCAGAAAAAGCAATATTAGAAGTAGGGGGTAAAAAATATGAGTTTCCAATATTGGAGGGAACAGAAAATGAACTTGCCATTGATATTTCAACACTAAGAAGTGTAACTGGAGGAGTTACTACTATTGACAATGGATTTAAAAATACAAGTTCTTGCGAAAGTGCTATTACTTTTTTAGATGGTGAAAAAGGAATTTTACGTTATAGAGGATATTCTATTGAAGAGTTAGCTGAAAAATCAGACTTTTTAGAGGTAGCATATTTGTTAATTTTTGGAGAATTACCTACAAAAGAACAAAATGATAAATTTCACAGAGATATACAAAAAAATTCTTTGGTAGATACAGATGTCCAAAAGATTTTAGATGGATTCCCTAAATCTGCACACCCAATGGGGGTAGTTTCTGCTTTAACTAGTGCATTAACCGCTTTTAATCCAAAAAGTGTAAATGTAGATTCTGAAGAAGAAATGTATAATGCTATAGTTAAAATTTTAGGAAAATTACCTGTTTTAGCTGCTTGGGCTTATAGAAAAGAAGAAGGTTTACCTCTAGAATATGGTGACAGTTCTTTAGGATATGTAGAAAACTTTCTGAAAATGATGTTTGATTTACCAAATGAAACCTATAAATCAAACCCTGTAATAGTAAATGCTTTAGATAAATTATTAATATTACATGCCGATCACGAACAAAACTGTTCAACATCAACAGTTAGAATAGCAGGTTCATCTCACGCAGGTTTATTTGCTTCTATTTCAGCGGGTATTTCAGCTTTATGGGGTAGATTACACGGAGGTGCAAACCAAGCTGTAATTGAAATGTTAGAAGAAATTAAAGCTGATGGAGGTGATTATCAAAAATATATTGAGAAAGCTAAAGATAAAAATGATCCATTTAGATTAATGGGATTTGGACATAGAGTTTATAAAAACTTTGATCCACGTGCAAATATTATAAAAGTGGCTGCAGACGAAGTTTTAGCAGATTTAGGTATTGATGATCCAGTATTAGATATTGCAAGAGGTTTAGCTAAAGTTGCTTTAGAAGACGATTATTTTAAATCTCGTAATTTATATCCTAATGTAGATTTCTATTCAGGTATCATATACAGAGCATTAGGAATTCCAATTCCAATGTTTACAGTTATGTTTGCATTAGGTCGTTTACCAGGGTGGATTGCACAATGGAGAGAAATGCGTTTAAGAAAAGAACCTATTGGTAGACCAAGACAATTATATATTGGTTCTACATTACGACCGTTTGTTCCTGAAGATGAAAGATAAAATATATTATTTTAAATAAATAAGAAAACCTCATATTAATTATGAGGTTTTCTTATTTTTACAGCAAAATATTTTTGAATATGATAAAATTAAATGTTCAGGATGAAACCTCCCGTCTTAGAGCCGTTATATTAGGTACAGCAAAGTCTTGTGGAGAAACCCCTAAAATTGAAGATGCTTACGACCCAAAATCTATAGAACATATTAAAGCAGGAACCTATCCTTTAGAAAAAGATATGGTTATGGAAATGGAAGCTTTAAATGCAGTTTTTGAGAAATATAATGTTAAAGTATTTCGACCAAATATTATAAAAAATTACAACCAAATATTTTCTAGGGATATTGCTTTTGTTATTGATGACAAGTTAATTAAATCTAATATTTTACCAGATAGAGAAAAGGAAATTGAAGCAATAAATTATGTATTAGATACTATTAATCCTGAAAATATTATAACAACATCAGATGATGTTCATTTTGAAGGTGGAGATGTTATGCTTTGGAAGAATTATATATTTATTGGAACGTATACCGGGGCAGATTATGCAGATATAATTACGGCGAGAACAAATATGAAAGGAGTTAATTTTATTAAAGAATTATTTCCTAATAAAATAGTAAAAGCTTTTGAATTGGTAAAATCTAATACCAATGCTAAAAAAAATGCACTTCATTTAGATTGTTGTTTTCAACCAGTAGGAAAAGACAAGGCAATTATTCATAAAGAAGGATTTAAAAATGAAGAAGATTATAATTTTTTAGTAAAATTATTTGGAAAAGAAAATTTGTTTGAGATTTCAGCAGATGAAATGTATCAAATGTTTTCTAATGTATTTTCAATTTCTAATGAAGTGGTTGTTTCTGAAAAAAACTTTTTTAGATTAAATAGCTGGTTACGCGCACAAGGTTTTATTGTTGAAGAAGTGCCTTATGCAGAAATATCTAAACAAGAAGGTTTATTAAGATGCTCAACAATGCCTTTAATAAGAGATAGAGTAAATAAACAACAAGCTTTTAAATTATTAAAAACAAATTAGTTTTAAATAGCCACCTAAAAAAGCAAATTACTAATTGTAAACTTGTAATATGCGTAGTAATGGTAAGGTTATAAAATAGTATAGAGACATGAAACAAATAACAAATTCAATTTTAATGATTCGTCCTGTTTCATTTAGAATGAATGAACAGACTGCTGTAAATAATTACTATCAAAAATTACTTGAAAATATAACACCAGAAAAACTTCAATCAAATGCATTGCAAGAATTTGATAATTTTGTGAAAAAGTTACAATTTATAGGAGTAGATGTTATAGTAGTAAATGATACGAAAGATAATGACACGCCAGATTCAATTTTTCCAAATAATTGGGTGTCTTTTCATCAAAATGGAGATGTTGGTGTCTATCCAATGTTTGCCGAAAATAGACGTTTAGAAAGAAGAGAAGAAGTTTTTGATATTCTTGAAGAAAAAGGATTTGTAATTAATAATATTATGGATTATACTTCAGCAGAAGATGAAGAAGTCTTTTTAGAAGGTACAGGAAGTCTGTTATTGGATAGAATAAATAAAAAGGCATATTGTGCTTTGTCACCAAGAGCAGATGAAGATTTATTTATTGAATTTTGTGAAGATTTTGAATATACACCTGTTCCTTTTATTGCTAACCAAACTATAGATGGCAATCGGCTACCAATTTACCATACAAATGTAATGATGGCTTTGGCTGAATCTTTTGCTATTATTTGTCTAGAAAGTATTGACGATAAAAAAGAGCGTAAAAATGTTTTAAAACATTTAAAAGATGATGGTAAAGAAGTAATTGCAATTACAGAAGCTCAGGTTAATAATTTTGCAGGTAATATGTTACAAGTTTGTGGAAGTAGTAATACCAAATTTATGGTAATGTCAACTTCAGCTTATAATTGTTTGACTAAAAATCAAATAGATAGTATTGAAAAATACTGTAAAATATTACACAGTCCTTTAAATACAATTGAGGCTTGTGGTGGTGGAAGTGCTCGTTGTATGATGGCAGAAGTCTTTCTTCCTAAAAATTAATTAATCATTTATATTTAAAATATTTGGGTTTTCTTTAAATTTGTAATACTCAATAAAACCAAGGTTTTTTAAGTATTTAATTTGTACTTTTAGTTATGCTTTCAATGAAAACAAAATATGGCTTAAAAGCTTTAAGCTACCTTTCTAAACAAGAAATTAATGTGCCAGTTTTAATTTCAGATATCTCTGAGTCTGAGAGTATTTCTAAAAAATTTTTAGAAAGTATTTTATTAACACTTAAAAAAAATGGAATTCTAGCTTCAAAAAAGGGAAAAGGTGGAGGCTATTATTTATTAAAAAAACCAAATGAAATTAAAATTTCTACCATTATTAGAATTTTAGAAGGTCCAATTGCTATGTTGCCATGCGTAAGTTTAAATTACTACGAAAAATGTGATGATTGTACAAGCGAAGAGAGTTGTAGCTTAAACAGACTTATGGTTCAAGTTAGGGATAGTACTTTAAAAATTCTTGAAAATAAAACTCTGGAAGATTTTCACTGTGGCTCTTAATACAATTATAAAAGACTTTAAATAAATAAATTACAATCTTCGCAATCTTTTATTTCACCATAGTAGGTTTCTCTATATTTATGTATTGTTTTTAAAGGTAGTCCTAAAAAATATTTTTTAATATAAGTTACAGTTGTAATTAGTCTTCCCATTTTGGGTGAGTATCTACTTTCTGTTTTTCGTGTTCTTTTTATATAAAGTAATTTCATGTCTTTGTATTATTTTTAACGGTAAATTTATCTGCTGTATAGTATATGTAAAATGAGACTTTTAAAAGTATTTTTTATTATTAATAGAAATTGAATATAAGTGTACGTTAATATTCGAAACTAAAAAGTTTATATATAATAACCTTTTTAATTTAAGAGCACTCAAATTAATTGATAGTTATTTTTAACTAAATATGAAGTTGGTTAAATAATTAAAAAGCAGGTGGAATAAATTTTTCCGATTGATTTCGGAAAACTAAATAGTTAAAGGTAAAAATACGATGATTTTTTTCTTGATTAAGATCTTTCATAGATTGCAAATATACGTATTTTTAAGGGGGTATGCAAAGTTTACATAAGTTACACTGTTAAATAAGCATAGAATATACTCAATAAAAACGCAATATATTATGAAGTATAAATATATTGCGTTTTCAAAAGTTAAAGAATATTAATTTGTTTTAACTAGCTTGTAATGCTGGAATTTTTATTTTAAATAATTTATTTTTTAATTGTTCAAGGTCTTTTAATAAGCGTTCATTGCTTTCTTCAAAAATAGTTGCTTTATCAGAAAATAATTGTTGATAATAAGCAATACCATCATTTAAATTACTTTTAAAATTTGTTAAATATTTTTCTTGTTTTTTTGTAAATGTATCTTGAATTTCATCTACTTTATTTGAAAAATAATCGACATACATTGCAAGTTCTTTCATAAAAAAATGTGGTCTATCTTTAGTTTTAATAACATTTGTTTTACCGTAAATATGACTAACCATTTCTTTTAAAGTAAGTTCTTTAGTAAAATATGCTAAGTTAGGTCCCGGACAAATAGCAACACCTTGGTTTTCTCCTTTATGAGGTAAATTATAGTTATAAATAGCTGCATTTGCTAACCCTTCACATAAACAGGTTTTATCTGTAATTAAAGCAGCTTCTTTTTTAAAGGTAGCACTGTCTAAATTTTGTTTTGCTAAAGTTTCTAATTTCTCCGACTGGTATTTTCTAGAAGCTGTACAAAGTGGTTTTCCTTTTTCATCTAAACTTAGGGCTAAGAATTTTTTAGGACAAGAACTTCCAGGTTTACCAGCAGCAATTCTGTTATTTTTAATTATATCATTAGAACTATCTTTTAAGCTATTAAAAGGAACTCCTAAAGGAGAAACATTACTTAAAAACAAATCTTTTTCAGTAGCTTTCTTTAATTTATCAATAGAATCAGCATCAACAGTTGTAGCTTCTGGTACCAATAAAAAAGGAGAACCCCAGCCTACAGAATCTATTTTGTAATTTTTAAGTAAAAATTCATGTTCTTTTGAATTTCCAACGCCACCTTGTACGGTAACTTCTAATTGAAGTGGTTTTGTTGGTACATATTTTCCTTTACTTTCTAAAGCTGTAACTAAAATTTTATGAATATCAGAAATTAAAGCATCTTTATCGTTCTTAAATTCTTCTAAAATTGGTCCTAATAAATATCCGTCTGAAGCAAATGCGTGTCCACCGCAATTTAATCCAGATTCTATTCTGTACTCTGAAACCCAAAGTCCTTTTTTAGCAAGAAATTTTCCTTGAATTAAGGCAGATCTATAATCGCTAACTTTTAAAATTATTTTCTTTTTTAAGTTTCCATTTTCATCAGGGAAAAAATCGTTAAAATTCTCAAAATAACTGTACAGTCTTGGGTTCATACCTGCAGATAATACAATTGAAGATTCTAAATTACTATTAGCAAATCCTCTTAAAGCTGCATGAGCGTCGTTAAATTCTGTAGAAAGTTTTTCGTTTCCTTTAAAATTAGCTTTATCTAATTTTGTCATAATATTTACATCAATATTACCTGGTGTAAGGTTATTTTGAATCCAATTATAAATGTCTTCTTTTAAAGGATTGTTTTTAATTTTATTTGTAAAGCTTTGTTTTAATTCTGAAAAATCTGGTAAAAGATCCATGTACTTTTCAAACTCACTACTTTTAGTCTCAAAAGATTTTTTAAGATTTTCAAATTTATGTTTTACAATTGTATCTACAGTATTTAGATAAGAAGTAATTCGTTTAGCTCTATAATCTTCTACCTTTGTTGAAATCTCTTTATATGGAAGTTGAAATTTGGCAGAATAATATTTATTCATTTTTTCAATAATAACATCGTCAACAATAGAAATTACAGACGATATACCATATTGGGCAACCTTGATTGGACTGTCAAGTGTAAAAGCCAACCCCATTACTGGTATATGAAATGAATGTGGGTGTTGTTTTTTTTGCATTTTATAATAGATTTATTAATTTATACCTCTTTTAAAATAAAAAGTGAAATTTGTATAAAAAATTAGATGTAAAATTACTTATCAAATTTTTATTAAAAGTGATAAATATCATTTTTAGAGCAACTTTCACATATATTAACAAAAAAAGCCAGTTCACTTAAAGTGAACTGACTTAACAATTTATATATATAAATTGGAATTAGCTTCCTGATACACTACCTCCAGAAGAGGTGTTTTTGTCTATATTGGTAGGACTTCCTTCATAATCAATGTCACCACCGCTGCTTGCTTTTGCAGTTAATTTTCCAGATACATTTACATTAATATTTGCACCACTGCTAGCTTGTGCATAAGCATCAACTGTTATTAATTTATCTGCATCTATAGAACTACCGCTACTTGCTTCGCCAGAGAAAGTTTTAGATTTACCTTCAAGTTTAATTGTTGCTCCACTTGAAGTTTCAGTTGAAACAGTGTCGGCATTTACAAATGCTTTAATTGAACTTCCGCTACTAGCATCTAAACTTAAAGATAGAGTTTGAATGGTGTTTTCAGATTTAACTGAAGCACCGCTTGATGCTTTAATTTTATCAATAGCTGCAGTTGTTAAATAAACATTTTTAGCTTTTGCTTTGTAGACATTTTTTTCGAAATATATTTTAAGTTGATTATCTTTTACTTCTGTTATTAATAATTCTATAATATTTTCATCGGCTTCTACTTTTATTTCAGTAGTATTATCTTGTGTAATAAATAATTGAATACCTTGTTGTACTTTAATTTCATTAAAATTGGAATTAATAGTTCTGTCTTCAAAAACTACATTTCTATTGCCTCTAATTCCTGAAAATCCATCTATAAAACACGATGTTGTTGAAATTAAAAGAAGTAGCATTACTGTTAGTTTGATTAATGGTTTCATGGTTTGTTTTTTTAGGTTAGTCAAATTTATACTCATTTTTAATTGAATTATAATTTAGTTTACTGAACTGTTGATAATGCTTGCTGAATTGTAGTTATTTAATTTTTACACCGTTTTCATTAATCTTAATTTCGGCTTTGTTATTGCCATCATTTACTTTAATTTCAACACCATTACTATCTATATTTAATTTAAAGTTTTCATTTTCTTTTTTATAACCACTGCCAAAAATATCTGCATTACAATCTAAACACTCTAAACCATTTTCTGTCATTTTATAATAATGTTTTGGCATATCTCTATCATATATATTCTGAACATTATCAACATCGTTTAAAAAGGTACGCGTAGAACTGTCTAAATAAATAATTGTATTTATTGGAATGTAAACAGTTATTGCCACTGATTGTTCTTTAGCCATATTTTTAAAATCAGTTAAAAAGTAACCATTTAATAATAAATATTGATTGGTTAAATTAAATTGATATTCAATGGTTTCTGCATTTAAATTTGCATTTTGTCTATTTTTACCAGAAGATTCTTTTCTAATTTTAACAAAAGCATTTGATTTATCAGTTGTTTTTATATCAACATAAATTCCGTTAGAATATAATTTTTTAATGTCGTTATCATACACAGTTTCATAAGAATAACGTCTTCTAAGCTCGTTTCTGGTAGAGAGGTTTTCATCTCCAATTATTTTTACTTTTAGTGTATCCGTTACAGTAATTGGTAATTCTTCGGTTTGGTTAAAAACACCATCATAAGCAGTTTGCGCAGCATAGTTAATTCCTGAAAAAGCTATTCCTAGCAGTGCAATAATCCAAATACCTAATAATGATAGTTTTGTGGTTGAATTAAAAGACTTTATATTGTTAGAAAGAATTTTTAAACCCATCATAAATAGCACTACAAAAGGAATAGCTATAGCAATAAAAGTGAACGCTATTAGTAACCAAGTTGGTAAGGCAGCGTCATAAAAGAATGGTTGCTGAATTATAAAATCATCACCAAAATCTAATATTTGAAAGCTTCCTAAAGATAAAGCTCCTAAAATTAGTAGTATTAGAATTACTGATGCAATAAGTATTAAAATTGCTCCAATGAATTTCCCTAAAATTTTAAAGAATGTTATTAAAATTGAACCTAAAGTGTCTAAAATTTCTTGTAAGCCAGATTTTGTTTTATTACTTACTTTTTTTTTAAATTCAGAATTTTTTACTTTTTCAGTAACATCATTTACACCATCTTTTACACGTGTGGAAACTTCTTCAAATTCTTCTCTAATTTTTTTTTCAATATTACTTATGTTAACAGGTTCACCTTTCATTTGTAATTTTTCGGCAGTTGTTTCAGCAAGTGGAATTAATATCCAAAGTAAAGGGTATATTAAAAATCCTATACCAAAACCAAATATTAGTATTAACCAAATAACACGCATCCAAATGGAATCCATTCCAAAATAATGTGCTAAACCAGAACAAACACCACCAAGAAATTTATCATCAGCATCTCTAAATAATTTTTTTGATGTTGCTCTAGATTTGTAGTTAGGCATGTCTTCAAATATTTCTTCATCAACTAAATAATCTTCAGGTTTCCCCATTATTTTAGTTATTTCATCTATGTCGTTTTCATTAACAACTTGACGTACATCTTTAATTCTTTCAGAAAGTAACTCGCCAATTCTATGTTCAATGTCATTTAAAATTTCATCTCTACCTTGTGGATCATCACTTAAAGATCTTCTAATAGCGTCTAAATAAAGTTTTAACTTTTGATAGGCTAATTCATCAATGTGAAAGAAAATACCTCCTAAATTTATATTAATTGTTTTGTTCATTTTAAGTTGGTTTATTGGTAGTTACTAAGTTAACGGCTTCTACAAGAGCGCTCCAAGTAGTATTTAATTCGGTTAAAAATAATTTTCCTGTTTCGGTTAATGCATAATATTTTCTTGGTGGTCCAGATGTTGATTCTTCCCAACGATAGCTGAGTAAACCAGCATTTTTTAATCTAGTTAATAAAGGGTAAATTGTACCCTCAACCACTAGTAGTTTAGCATCTTTTAGTTGCGATAAAATTTCAGAAGTATACGCATCTCCATGTTGTAATATGGATAAGATACAGAATTCTAAAACCCCTTTTCGCATTTGTGCTTTTGTGTTTTCTATCTTCATAAGTTAAGATTTTTTTTTAAAAGCCTATTTTTATTTTATAAATTCTATGGTAAAAGGGTATTGGTATTGTTCTCCATTACTGGCTCTTATACTTGCTGAAATAATTAAAATAAATTTTAAAATTATAGCAGGTATTAAAGCTAAAACAATAGCAATTAATCCCAGTCCTAAAGTAAAAATGGCAATAGGTACTATTAATAATGCTAATAAAAAACCATATACAATTAAGCTAAGTTGAAAATTTACAGCCGATTTACCGTGTACATCAATATAAGAGCTTTCATTTTTTTTAGCAGACCATAAAACAAGTGGTGCAATAATATTCCCAAAAGGAAAAAACCATCCAGTAAAACCGCTTAAATGTGTTATTGCACTATAATTTTTATCATTTTGAGTTATCATAATTTTGAGTTTTATTAGTTTCTTATGCAAATATATGTATAAAAGCTAGTAGTATGCAACACATAGTACTGTATTTTAACATTTTATTAACAAATAATTCTTTTTTAACCTTAAAAATTTTTAACTATCTTGTTATAAAATTAATCTATAATTATATGGAAGTAACTGTAAAAAAAATGAATCGGTTTTTAATGTTTAAATTACCATCAGCATTTTTATGTGGTGTAAAACTAAAAGATTTAGATAATGAAAAAGCTGTTGTAACTGTTACTTACAAATGGATAAATCAAAATCCTTTTAGATCCATGTATTTTGCAGTACAATCAATGGCTGCAGAGCTTTCTACAGGTGCATTAGTTATAAAAAAAATACAAGAATGCGGTAAGCCTATTTCTATGCTTGTTACAAACCATAATGGTAAGTTTACTAAAAAAGCTGTTGGAAAAATTAGGTTTATTTGTAAAGATGGAAATTTAATTAATAGAGCTTTAAAACAAACAATTGAAACGGGAGAAGGGCAAACAATTGTTATGAAATCAATTGGGCTTAATGAATATGATGAACAAGTTTCTGTTTACGAATTTGAATGGAGTGTAAAATTAAAAAGTTCAAAAAAGAAGCATTAACCTTAAAATATAAATACTAACTAAAAATTTAATTAATTATGAATGCACACGAGATAGAATATGAAATACAAGGCGAAGAAATGCAATATGTTGAAATAGAATTAGATCCACAGGAAGGAGTAGTAGCAGAGTCTGGAAGTTTTATGATGATGAATGATGGTATAACAATGGACACAATTTTTGGAGATGGTTCTAACCAAAATGAAGGAATTTTAGGAAAATTATTTTCTGCAGGAAAAAGACTATTAACTGGTGAAAGTTTGTTTATGACAGTGTTTTCAAATAATGGTGTTGGAAAAAAGCAGGTTTCTTTTGCAGCTCCTTATCCTGGTAAAATTATACCAATAGATTTAAGTGAGTTAGGAGGTAAGTTTGTATGCCAAAAAGATGCTTTTTTATGTGCAGCCAAAGGAGTTTCTGTTGGTGTAGAATTTTCAAAAAAATTAGGAAGAGGTTTATTTGGAGGCGAAGGTTTTATAATGCAAAAGTTAGAAGGTGATGGTTTAGCATTTGTACATGCGGGAGGAAATATGTCTAAAAAACAATTACAGGTTGGTGAAGTTTTAAAAGTTGATACGGGCTGTGTTGTTGGTTTTACAAAAGACGTATCATATGATATTGAATTTGTTGGAGGTATAAAAAACACAGTTTTTGGAGGTGAAGGTTTGTTTTTTGCAACTTTAAAAGGACCAGGTACCGTTTATGTACAATCTTTACCATTTAGTAGATTAGCGGGTAGAGTTTTAGCTTTAGCCCCACAAACTGGAGGTAAAACTAGAGGAGAAGGAAGTATACTTGGTGGTATTGGTAATATTTTAGATGGTGATAATAGGTAATTTCAGCTTAGTGCCTAGTAACTGCTAATTAGTTAATTAGCAGTTACTCGTAATCCTCAAAAACTAATTTAGATTTTTTAATTCTTTATAGTTTTTAGATAATTTTTTTAGAAGAATACCATATATAATTTTATAGTATAGCCAAAGCAAACCAATAATAATAAAAACCGCTACAACTTGTGCAATTAACATAATTGTTAAAAAGAGTTCTCCATCTATTTCCTTATTTTTTGGGATGAGTGTTTCTACCATAATTTCTGGGCTAGAAAACATTATAATATTAACAATTAGAGATAATAATATATATATTGCTATATTATAATACACGTAATAATTTACGGTTTTACGTGTATTAATTATTTTTTGCATTAATTTATTAGTGCTTTCAAAAATAGAGATAGCTTTATAATTTTTATAAAATAAATATATAAAAACTATAACAACAGTATAATGTATAATTTGGGTGGTGTATAAGAAATTTTTTAAATGAAATTTCTCATAAATATCTAAATACTTTTCAGGTACAAGAAAGTTTAAAAAACTCCAAAATAGAAGTTCTGCTATACAGATAATTAAAATCCACTTTACAATGGAAGAGGATTTTTTATGAATCATCTTATAAATTTCTTCATAAGATAACTTTGGAAATTTAGCATCCTGCTTTTTCCAATCTTTTTTTAGTAAGTCTAATTCATCCATAATTTACGGATTTAATATTGTTTTTAACCGCTTTTTAATTCTGTTCATTTTCACTCGTGCATTTACTTCAGAAATACCAATTGTTTCAGATATTTCTTTATAGTTTTTATCTTCTAAGTACAAGAATATTAGCGCTTTATCAATGTCAGATAATTGGTGTATTGCTTTATACATTAACTTTAATTGATCTTCTTCAGTACTATCATAATCTGTAGCTTTAATTTTGTGTAATACAGTATCAAAGTCTTGAGTTTGTATGGTTCGTTTAGATTTTCTATACAGTGTAATTGCTGTATTTAATCCAATTCTATACATCCAAGTACTTAATTTAGAATCGCCTCTAAACTTTGGGTATGCTTTCCAAAGTTGAATTGTAATTTCTTGAAATAAATCGTTATGCGCTTCTTGATTGTTTGTATAAATACTACATACTTTATGTATGATTTTCTGATGTTCTTGAAATTCGGAAATAAATTTATGTTCTAGTTCTTTATTCACAAGTTGGGTTAATTTCAAATTATAAGTAGTCTTTTGTTTAAAAAAGTTACAATTTATTAAAAAAAAGAGGTTGACTAAATCTTAGATAATCAACCTCTTTCTGTTTAATTAAAAATTTAATAATGAATTAGTCATTATCTTTAATTTCAGAAATAAATTTATCTAGTTCTAATCCGTATTTAGAAGTTTTTATCTCTTTAGATAAAGATTTGTTTATGGTATCTAATAGCATAATATTGGCATTGTGTAATTCGGTTAAAGCAATATATGGTGCTATTTCTTTATCTTTATGTTGTAAAGCAAAATTTGTGGTATATAAATACTTGCGTTTAGTTAAATTTTCTTGGTCACTATCTAATTTAGTAACTAAAGCTTCATCATTGTTTCTTTGAGCATCAAACCTTTCTTTAAAAAAATCTAATTCTTTTCCTCTAAATTGTTGAATCATTGACTTATATTCCTCTAATAAGTCTTGGTTTTGTGAACCGCTTATTTTAGCTGATAAAAGTAATTTTTCTAATTTAGAAGTAATTGTAAGTGTTCCTTTTTCTCCAAAGAAAGGGATTTTTTCATATTCTTTTTTATCGAGTGTTAAAAAATACATTTCTGGAGATGTAACATCATCAACTAAAACAAAATTACTAACACCGTTAATTTTAGCAGAATCTACAGCAACTAAAGAGGTGTCTACAAATTTTTGTAAATAAACGGTTCCTTTTTTTAAACCATTTATGTCTACATTTACTATCATATTTCCGCTTTTATTCTTTTCACAAGAAATAAAAAGGCTAACAAGTAGAATATAAGAAATTATTTTTTTCATTTAATTATTTTTATGGCAACAAATATCTAATTTTTTATTGAATTTTAATAGTATTATGGGGCAACAATTCTCATTAATTCTGCAGTAAGCATTGCTCCGTAAGTACCAACAACATACCCAAAAACAGCTAATAAAACACCTACTGTAGCTAAAGATGGGTGAAAAGCGGCAGCAACAACAGGAGCAGAGGCTGCACCTCCTACATTTGCTTTACTACCAACTGCTAAAAAGAAATAAGGTGCTCTTATCAGTTTTGCTACAAGTATTAATAAAAATACGTGAATAGCCATCCATATAAGTCCTACTACAATTAACCCTGGATTGTCTAATATTTGGGTTAAATCCATTTTCATACCAATGGTAACTACTAATATATATATAAAAACACTTCCTATTTTACTAGCTCCAGCTCCTTCATATTGTTTTAATTTTGTAAAGGATAATAGTATACCTAAAGCTGTAGCAATAGTAATCATCCAGAAAAATTGAGAACCAAAAGAAGACATAGCAGAGGTTTTGTCACTAACAGATTCAAAATTAGTACTTAAAAAGTTAGACATTTCATTTGCTCCCCAATGCGATGCACCAACAACAACAAAAGCAATACCTAAAATAACCATAAAATCTGCTAAAGAAGGCGTTCTACTTATTTTAGAAGCATAACTAGAAACTTTATCTTTTAAAGTTTCAATAGCTGAAGTATCTGCTTTTAACCATTTATCTATTTTATCAGATTTACCAATCCCTAATAATAAAATTGCCATCCAAATATTTGCAACAACAATATCTACAATTACAAAACTTGCATAATTTTTAGTGTTAAAATGGTAAATTTCTAACATTGCTGCTTGGTTTGCACCACCACCAATCCAACTACCTGCTAAGGTAGATAAACCTCTCCAAACTGCATCTGGTCCGGCACCACCTACAGTTTCTGGAGAAACTAGAGAAACTAATAAAATAGCAATTGGTCCGCCAATTATAATTCCAGCTGTTCCGGTAAGAAACATAATTAACGCCTTTGGACCTAAATTAAATACAGCTTTTAAATCTATGCTTAAAGTCATTAAAACCAGTGCTGCTGGTAATAAAAAACGACTAGCTACATAATACAATTGAGAGCTATGCTTAGTTATTTCACCAGCTTCGTTTACTGTTTGCCATTCGGGAGAAATTATACCAGTTGTAGTAAAAAATGCTGGGAGCATATATGCCATTAATAAGGCGGGTATAAATTTATAAAACTTTTTCCAAAATTTGTTTTCACTAGAAGATGTATAAAAAACAAAACCAAGAGTTAACATTAAAATTCCAAAAACAATTGTGTCTTGTGTAAAAAAAGGTGTAGTATCCATATATAAAATTTCAATTTCGGCTAATTTAACACTTTTTGTGAGTTTATTCATAAAAAATGAATATTTGGTTTGTTATATTTGTGCAAATAAAATTTAACCAAATGAAATATATAAAACTCTATTTTTTATTAGCTTTATTATTAGTGGTTTCTTGTAAAACTGTTCAAGAAACAACGGAATCTGAAATTAGTAAGGTAACAAGCGAAACAGTTGTTGATACTCGAGAAATACAAGGAGGGATGTGGATTCCTTCATTGTTAGAAGGGGTTAACGAAACCGAAATGCAACTGTTAGGAAGTAAATTAACAGCAAAAGATATTTATGATGTAAATAATTCAAGTTTAAAAGATGCCATTGTTCATTTTAATGGTGGTTGTACTTCAGAAATTATTTCACCAAACGGATTGCTATTAACAAATCATCATTGTGGCTACGGAGCAATTCAATCACACTCTTCTGTAGATCACGATTATTTAAAAAATGGATTTTGGGCAAAAAGCTATGATGAAGAATTAGCAAACCCAGGTATGTCTGTTACTTTTATTAAAAGAATTGATGATGTAACTGAAGCAGTTTTTGCTGGTGTTACTAGCGATATGGATGAAGCTTCTAAAATGAAGTTAATCAATCAGAATATTTTAAAAGTAAATAAAAATGTTCAAAAAGAAACTTGGCAAAATTCAAATGTTAAAGCGTTTTACAAAGGAAATCAATATTTATTATTTATTACCGAAGAATTTAAAGATGTACGTATGGTAGGAGCACCACCATCATCTATTGGTAAGTTTGGAGCAGATACAGATAACTGGATGTGGCCTCGCCATACAGGAGATTTTTCATTATTTAGAATTTATGCCGATGCAAATAACAGACCTGCACCATATTCAGAAGATAATGTACCTTACAAGCCAAACCATTATTTACCAATTTCTTTAGATGGTGTTGAAGAAGGCGATTTTACGTTGGTTTTTGGTTTTCCAGGAAGCACAAACGAGTATTTACCAGCAGTTGCAGTAGATCAAATTGTTAATGTTTTAAATCCTGCAAAAATAGAAATACGTGAAAATGCATTAAAAGTTATAGACACTTATATGCGTACAGATCCTGCAATAAAAATTAAATATGCTTCAAAATATGCTTCAACAGCAAATTATTGGAAAAAATGGATAGGTGAAAATCAAGGTATTGAAAAATCTAAAGCAATTGAACAAAAAAGAGCATTAGAAGCAGATTTTTCTAAAATAGTAGCAGCTAAAGATTTAGAAAACTATTCAACTTTATTATCTGATTTTGAAAAATTATACAAAGAAATTGAAAGTGTTTCTTTAGCACGTGATTACTGGATGGAAGTGGCTTATAGAAATGTAGAATTATTAGGAATTACTTTTAGAGCTTTTCAAGTAGAACAAGCTTATTTAAGAGGAGGTGAGCAAGGTTTTGAGAATGCAAAAAATGCAATTTTAAGAAGATTAGAAGGTACTTATAAAAATTACAGCCCTGTTGTAGATAAACCAGTTTTTGAAAAATTAGTTGCTTTATATGCTGAAAAAGCACCAAAAGCATACAGTCCATCAAATTTAGAAGGTCTTAATTATTCAGAATTAGCAAACACAATATATGCTAACTCAAAATTAACCACTTTACAAGGAGCTCAAGAATTATTATCTGGGTCTCCAGAGGAAGCAATTAAAAAGTTAAATGAAGATGTTGCTTATAATTTCGGGAAAGAATTTCACGCTACTTTTTTCAATAAAATAGAACCTAAATTTCAACAATTAAATTTAGAATTAGAAGCTGTTCAAAAACAATATATGAAAGGATTAATGGAAGTTTTTCCTAACAAACGCTTTTTTCCAGATGCAAATAGTACGTTGCGTGTAACTTACGGTCAGGTTAGTGGGTACGAACCTAGAGACGGTGTGTATTACAATACAACAACTTATTTAGAAGGTGTTATGGAAAAATTTGTGCCAAATGATTATGAATTTGATGTTCCTCAGAAATTACAAGATTTATATGACGCTAAAGATTTTGGTATTTATGCTGAAAATGGAAAAATGCCAGTAAATTTTATTGGAACTAATCATACTACAGGTGGTAATTCTGGAAGTCCAGCAATTGATGCTAATGGAAATTTAATAGGTTTAAACTTCGATAGAGTTTGGGAAGGAACTATGAGTGATTATAATTATGATGCAGATATTTGCAGAAATATAATGGTAGATATTCGTTACGTGTTATTTATTGTTGATAAATATGCAGGTGCCAAAAACTTAATAGAGGAAATGACATTAGTACATCCAAAACAACAATAAATTCAAACAATTAAATAAATGAGAAATATTAAATTTTATGTGTTATTAGCGATAGCTTTTATATCGTTAAATTCAGTTGCGCAAGTATCAAAAGAAGTTGATACACGTGATATACAAGGAGGAATGTGGATTCCTTCGTTGTTAGAAGGAATGAATGCCGAAGAAATGGCTCAATTGGGAATGAAAATGTCTGTAAAAGATATTTATGATGTAAATAACTCTAGTTTAAAAGATGCTATAGCACATTTTGGTGGAGGTTGTACTTCAGAAATTATATCTCCAAACGGATTGCTGTTAACAAACCACCATTGTGGTTACGGTGTAATTCAATCGCATTCATCGGTTGAAAATGATTACTTAAAAGATGGTTTTTGGGCAATGAATTATAGTGAAGAGTTGCCAAATGAAAGTTTAAGCGCAACTTTTATTAAAAGAATTGATGATGTAACAGACGCAGTTTTTGTTGGAGTAACTGATACTATGAATGAGGCTGAAAAAATGAAAATTATTAACCAAAATATTTTAAAAGTTAATAAAGAAGTTGAAAAAGAAGCTTGGCAAGAATCTTATGTAAGATCATTTTTTAAAGGAAATCAATATTTATTATTCGTAACAGAAGTATTTACCGATGTTCGTTTGGTTGGAGCACCTCCAACATCAATTGGTAAATTTGGTGCAGATACAGATAATTGGATGTGGCCTCGTCATACAGGAGATTTTTCATTATTTAGAGTATATGCCGATGCTAATAATAGACCAGCAGCATATTCAAAAGATAATGTGCCTTATAAACCAAATCATTATTTACCAATCTCTTTAGATGGTGTTGAAGAAAATGATTTTACCTTAGTTTTTGGTTTTCCAGGAAGAACAAACGAATATTTACCAGCAATTGGTGTAGATCAAATTGTTAATGTATTAAATCCTGCTAAAATTGAAATTAGAGAAAATGCTTTAAAAATTGTTGATTCTTATATGAGAAAAGATGATGCAATTAAAATTAAATATGCATCTAAATTTGCTTCAATAGCTAATTATTGGAAAAAATGGATTGGAGAGAGTCAAGGAATCAATCAAACACATGCTATAGAGAAAAAACAAGAATTAGAAAAAGAATTTTCTAAAATTGTTGAAGAAAAAGATTTAGTAGGTTATAAAACATTGCTATCAGATTTTGAAAAACTATATAAAGAAATTGAAAGTGTTTCTTTAGCACGTGATTATTGGATTGAAACAGCTTATAGAAATGTAGAATTGTTAGGTGTTACTTTTAACGCTTTTCAATTAGAACAAGTATATTTAAGAGGTGGAGAAGCAGCTTTTTCAAGTAGAAGAGATGCTATTATAAAGAGTTTAGAAGGTAAATTTAAAAATTATAGCGCAGAGGTTGATAAACCAGTATTTGAAAAATTGGTAAAATTGTATGCCGATAAATCTCCAAAAGAATTTTTACCATCAAATATGGTAAATGTAGATTTTACTGCGTTAACAAGTCAAATTTATGCAAGCTCTAAATTAACTTCGTTAGAAGGAGTTACAGAATTGTTATCTGGTACAGCTGAAGAAGTTATTAAAAAATTGAACGAAGATAAAGCTTATCAGTTTGGAAAAGAATTACATACTGTTTTTTATACTAAAATAGAGCCTAAATTTCAACAGTTAAATTTAGAAATTGAAGCAGTTCAAAAAAAATATATGAAGGCTTTAATGGAAGTATTTCCAAACAAACGTTTTTTTCCAGATGCTAATAGTACTTTAAGAGTTAATTATGGTTTAGTTCAAGGTTACAGTCCAAAAGATGGTGTTACCTATACCACTCAAACCTTTTTAAAAGGTGTAATGGAAAAATATAAACCAGGTGATTATGAATTTGATGTACCTCAAAAACTACAGGATTTATACAATACTAAAGATTATGGTCAGTATGGCGAAAATGGTAAAATGCCAGTAAATTTATTGTCAACAAACCATATGACAGGTGGAAACTCAGGGAGTCCAGTTGTAGATGCAAGTGGTAATCTAATAGGTTTAGCTTTTGACACTACTTGGGAAGGAACTATGAGTGATTTATATTTTGATGCAGATATTGTAAGAAGTATTATGGTAGATATACGTTATGTATTATTTATAATAGACAAATATGCTGGAGCTACAAATTTAATTGAAGAATTAAAGATTGTGCATCCAAAAAAATAATTTATACACTTAAGTTTAGTGCACAAAAAAGGCTGTTTAAAATTTTAAACAGCCTTTTTTTATAGATAAAAATTAAATGAATTAAATTTTAGCAGCTTTAACAGTTTTAATAATTATAGAAGCTACTTTGTACGGATCAGCATTTGAAGCTGGTCTTCTATCTTCTAACCAACCTTTCCAACCTTTTTCAACAGTAATAATAGGAATTCTAATTGAAGCTCCTCTATCTGATACTCCGTAAGAGAAATCGGTAATAGAAGCAGTTTCGTGCAGTCCAGTTAAACGTTCTTCGTTATAAGCACCATAAACATCAATATGGTTATCAGTTACAGGTCTAAACGCTTCACAAATTTTTTCATAAGTTTCTTTAGAACCACAAGTTCTTAGTGTAGTGTTAGAAAAGTTTGCATGCATACCAGAACCATTCCAGTCACCTTTTACAGGTTTTGGGTGTAACTCTATATAATAGTTGTATTTTTCAGTTAATCTGTTTAATAAGTAACGTGCTATCCAGATTTCATCTCCAGCTTTTTTTGCACTTTTTGCAAAGCATTGAAATTCCCATTGACCAGGAGCTACCTCTTGGTTGATACCTTCAAAGTTTAAACCAGCATCTATACATAAATCTGCGTGTTCTTCAACAAAATCTCTACCCCAAGTATATCTACCACCAACTGAACAGTAGTATTTACCTTGTGGTCCAGGGAATCCACCACGAGGGAATCCTAGTGGTAAATCTGTTTTTGAGTCCATTAAGAAATATTCTTGCTCAAAACCAAACCAGAAGTCATCGTTATCATCATCAATAGTTGAACGGTGATTAGAAGGGTGTGGAGTTCCATCAGCATTTAATACTTCACACATTACTAAATATCCATTGCGTCTTGCAGGGTCTGGATAAATAGCTACAGGTTTTAATAAACAATCTGAAGAACCACCTTCAGCTTGTTCTGTAGACGAACCATCAAAAGACCAAATATCGCAGTCCTCTAATTTTCCGCTAAAATCATCTTCAATTTTAGTTTTACTTCTTAATTCTTGAGTTGGTTGATGACCATCTAACCAAATATACTCTAATTTTGCTTTGCTCATATAAGTTAAATTATTATTTTTAAATTAAATAAATATCAGCAAATTTAATTATTTATATAGTACTATAATAATAATAGGGGGTAAAAAAGTGAAAATAGTATTATTTTTATTAATACCCCATTTTTTAAAGGGGTAAATTTGTTATAGTTAAAAAAGTTGAGTAAATATTTATATATTCGTACAATTTTAAAAGTAAAAGAGATGTCAACATTAAGGTTTAAGGCGGTACAACTAGCACAGAGTAGAAAGCCAGTTGAAGTTATTGAAGATAAAAAACGTTCAGAAATATTTGGGTTAAATGTTTTTAATGAACGAGCAATGCGTCAATATTTAACAAATGATGCATATAAAGGAGTAATGAATGCGATTAAGCATGGAAAAAAAATAGATAGAAATATAGCCAATCAAGTTGCTTCTTCTATGAAAGATTGGGCAATATCAAAAGGTGTAACAGATTATACTCATTGGTTTCAGCCATTAACGGGTGCTACAGCAGAAAAACATGATGCTTTTTTTGAAACAATAGGAAATGGTATGGCTATTGAAAAGTTTGGGGGAAGTGAGTTGGTGCAACAAGAACCTGATGCTTCAAGTTTTCCAAATGGAGGCATTAGAAATACCTTTGAGGCAAGAGGATATACAGCTTGGGATCCAACATCACCAGCATTTATATATGGTACAACATTATGTATTCCAACAATATTTATTTCATATACCGGAGAAGCATTAGATTATAAAACACCACTATTAAGAGCTCTAAATGCTGTAGATACGGCAGCAACGGCTGTTTGTAAATATTTTGATAAGAATGTTAAAAAAGTAACATCTTCTTTAGGTTGGGAGCAAGAATTTTTTTTAATTGATAAAGCATTAGCGGGTAGTAGACCTGATATTATTTTAACAGGAAGGACTTTATTAGGGCATTCTCCAGCAAAAGGCCAGCAGTTAGATGATCATTATTTTGGAGCAATTCCAACTAGAGCATTTAATTTTATTAGAGATTTGGAAACCGAATGTATGTATTTAGGTATTCCTGTTAAAACACGTCATAATGAAGTAGCACCAAATCAGTTTGAATTGGCTCCTATTTATGAAGAAGCAAATTTAGCTGTAGATCATAATTCATTATTAATGGATCTTATGGGGCGTGTTGCAAATAGACATAATTTAAAAGTGTTATTACACGAAAAACCTTTTGCAGGTGTAAATGGTTCAGGAAAACATAATAACTGGTCTTTATCTAATGATGCCGGTGTAAATTTATTGGCGCCTGGACAAACACCTATGAGTAATCTTCAATTTTTAACCTTTTTTATAAATACAATAAAAGCAGTTTATAATAATGAAGAGTTGCTGAGAGCATCAATTGCTTCAGCAAGTAATGATCATAGACTTGGAGCAAATGAAGCGCCTCCAGCAATTATGTCTATTTTTATTGGTCAACAGCTTACAAAAGTATTAGAAGAATTAGAAGGAGTAACAAACGGAAAATTATCTCCTGAAGAAAAAACAGATTTAAAATTAAATGTAGTAGGAAAAATACCAGATGTATTATTAGACAATACAGATAGAAATAGAACTTCTCCTTTTGCATTTACAGGAAATAAGTTTGAATTTAGGGCGGTAGGTTCTTTGGCTAACTCAGCAAATCCAATGACAGTTTTAAACACAATTGTAGCAAAACAATTAAAAAGTTTTAAACTTGAAGTAGATGCGCTTATTGAAGGTAAAGAATTAAAGAAAGATGAAGCTATTTTTAATGTATTAAGAGAATATATTAAATCTTTTAAAAATATTTTATTTGAAGGAAATGGGTATGGTGAAGCTTGGGAAAAAGAAGCTAAAAAAAGAGGATTAAGCAATAATAAAACTACACCAGAAGCTCTAAAGGCTAAAATTTCAAAAAAGACAATTGATTTATTTGAAGAAATGAATGTAATGAGTAAAGTAGAAATAGAAGCTCGTTACGAAATTGAAATAGAAGAATATACTTTACGTATTCAAATAGATTCTAGAGTTATTGGAGATATTGCAGGGAATCATATAATTCCAACAGCAGTTCGTTACCAAAATATGTTAATTGAAAATGTTTCTGGTTTAAAAGAAATTTTTGGTAAAGATTTTGAAAAGTACGCATCTGAACAAATTTTCTTAATAAAGAAAATATCGTCACATATAGAAGTAATACATGCTAAAGTAGATGCTATGATTGCTGCTCGTAAAAAAGCCAATGCATTAACAGATCCTGTTAAAAAAGCATTTGAATATTGTAATACTGTAAAACCATTTTTTGAAGAGATTAGATATCATTGTGATAAGTTAGAAATAATGGTAGATGATGAAATTTGGCCATTAACAAAATATAGAGAGCTTCTCTTTATTAGGTAAAAAAACAATAATTAAAAATATATTATAAACAGCTTTAAAACAGAGTTTTAAAGCTGTTTTTTTTGACACTATCCCAAAAAGTGTGTAAGTTAAAAATATTGGGTTTAGATTTTTCATTAAATCTGAACCCTTTTTTCAAATATAGTCAAAAATTGGTTAAGAATTATCCCCCAGTTATGAATTGGCATCGACCATTTTTTTGTTGCCTCTCTTATAGCTAAAAAAACAGATTTCATTACGGCTTCATCTGTTGGGAATGAGAGCTTATTTTTAGTGTATTTTCTTATTTTTCCATTTAAATTTTCAATAAGATTAGTGGTGTAAATAATTTTTCTAATTTCTAGAGGGAACTCAAAGAAAACAGTAAGTTCTTCCCAGTTTTCCTCCCAGCTTTTTATAGCGTAAGAATATTTATGACTCCATTTGTCTGAAAAATCTTTTAGAGCCGCACGTGCAGCTTGTTTGGTAGGTGCTCCGTAAATTTGCTTCATATCATTTGTAAACTCCTTTTTATCTTTCCAAACCACATATCTACAAGCATTTCTGATTTGATGCACAACGCAAATTTGTGTTTTAGATTCAGAGAATACATTTTTAATAGTATCGGTAAATCCGTTCAGGTTATCAGTTGCTGTAATTAAAATATCTTGAACTCCACGTGCTTTTATATCTGTTAAAACACTCATCCAAAAGGCTGCCGATTCATTCTTTCCAAGCCAAAGACCTAATACTTCCTTTTTGCCATCTCTACGCAAACCTACTGATATGTAGATTGTTTTGTTAATCACTTTTGAGTTCTCACGAACCTTAAAAACAATGCCATCCATCCAAACAATTAGATAAATGGACTCTAATGGTCGGTTTTGCCAAGCGATTATATCATCTGTAATACGGTCTGTAATTCTTGAAATAGTGGATGTAGAAACATTAAAATTATACAATTCATTTATTTGAGACTCAATATCGCTGTTGCTCATTCCTTTGGCATATAAAGATACTATAATGTTTTCAAGACCATCAACCATACTTTTCCTTTTAGGAATAAGCATTGGATTAAAGGAGGCGTCTCGGTCGCGAGGTACATTAATTTTTGATTCACCATAACTGGTTTGAATCTTCTTATTTGAATATCCGTTGCGAGTATTATCGGTTAAGGACTTTTGGTGTTTTTCGTAGTCTAAATGACTATCTAATTCGCCTTCTAGGATTTTTTCAATACCTCGTTTTTGTAAGGCACTTAAAAAGCTATGAAGCTCTTCTCCATTTTTAAATTGCTTTAAAAAATCATCGTTTAATAAATCTTCTTTTTTCATTAAAGTGTGTATTTAAAAGTTAAAATTAATTACTTAAAAAGTTATTTCCGAAATATTTTTTGCTTTTTAAGAAGCAAAATATTTCAGAATAACTTTTACACTTACACACTTTGTGAGATACTGCTTTTTTTTTAAGCTATTTTTTTATTATATTTCTTTTTAAGAGTTTAAAAACCTTTTATTGTGTAAAACTTGTATTTCATTACTAAAATTAAACAGTTTATTTATTTCACTGTCTAATATTTTGATAATTAGAAATATAGAAGTAATTTAGACTTGTTTAAAATAACAAAGTACGTACGCTAATTATTTTTAATTACCCCACAGTTTAAACCCTAAAAATTGTTTTACCCTATTTATTAAGATTACAGAATTTAGATTGTATAAGTATACTTTTAATTTAAAAATATACTTCCCTACTGTATAATTTAATATTCTAAACTAACTTTTTACTAACATTAAAAATTTTTTATTATGAAAAAATTAATTTTAAGTGTTGCTTTTATTATGGCAGCAACAGTAGTTTTTGGACAAGCAGCATGTAATGATTGTGATATTACACAAATTCCAACAGGCCCTAGAGGAAGTGGGATTTTAGCAACAAATGATAGTGACGTAGACCAAGTAGGAATAGACAACAAAGCTAATGTTTTGCAAATAGGAATTGCAAATTATTCAGATATCTATCAAAATGGAGAAGAAAATGAAGCTTGGGTGCAACAACGTGGATATAGAAATCATTCTGATATTGTTCAATTAGGTGATGATAATTATGGTTCAGTTAATCAACGTGGCGCTATGAATTATGCATCACAATATGTTATTGGAGATGATAATGAGGCGATAGCTTTTCAAAGAGGAGAAATGAATACTTCAATTCAAACTCAAACAGGTGATGATAATGAAGCAAGTGTTGTTCAATTTAGACGAAATAACTACGCTCAACAATCTCAAGATGGAGATGATAATGTAGCTACTATTGGTCAATGGGGAAGAAATAATTCCGCTTTACAAGATCAAGATGGAGACAATAACGATGCAACTTCTTATCAAGTTGGAGCAGGTAATACATCTGTAGAAACTCAAACTACAAGTTTTAATGGAGAAAATACATCTATGGTCAATCAAATTGGATTTGATAACAAAGCTTGTGTAACTCAAGATGCTGGATTTTTAAGTTCTAATAATAGCTATGTATTGCAAATTGGAGCTGACAACTTTGCATCTGTAGACCAATCAGCTTCTGTATGGTTTGGAGGTAACAATAGTACTATTGGTCAATTTGGAGTTGGAAATAAAGCTTGCGTTGAGCAAATGAACTAATTTAAAAGTATTATTTAAATTTAAAAGAGGGGGAAACCCCTCTTTTACTAAATTTTAATAAGATGAAAAACTGTAACCGTATATTAATTATTGTAGGTTTATTTTTCATAAGTACTTATCTATCTTTTGGGCAACAATTATCTGATGAGAATACGGTTATAATAAATCAATATTTTCAATTAAATAATAATATTGCTTCAAATTTAAAAGCAAACAACAATTTTATAACATCTAATAATAATCAACAAACAAATGAGATTATTAATTTAAACCAATTAGGAGATAATAATATAATTGAAGTTAAGCAAATTAAAGGTGATAACCAGGTAGTTAAACAGGTTGGAGATAATAATTACTATAGTTTTATTAATTACTACAATAGTAATACTTCAAATTTAAGTGTTATGCAGATTGGAAATTCTAATTCTCTTAATATTTATGGTCAAAATTCTTTAATAGATAATATGTCTATTTTACAAAAATCAAATTTTAAAACATTAATTATTAAAAATTATTAATAGTTATGAAACAACTTTATATAAATAGTATTTTCAGTTGTTTGATGTTAATTTTTAATAGTGCGTATGGCCAGTTAAATGAATCTGTAATTGGAAAGATAAATATTCAAGAATCTGATAATTTAGTTCTTATAAATGCGCAGGTGGATAATGAAGAGCCAATTTTTAAAAATGATTTATACTATAATTTATTAGCCTTAAAAAAAAATACGGCCGGAAATTATTCAAGTAATAGACAAGAGGGTGAATTTTCTTTAGAGCCTAATGAAAGTAAAAACCTTGCAGAAATTAGATTAAGTATAGATTCTGGTGATGATTTACGCATATATTTATTTATTAAACAAAATAATATTGTAATATCTAAAGATTCACTTCATATATTACAATCAAAAAGAGAAAATGTTAAAGAACAGGTAATTAGAGAAGTCGATTTTGAACTTAAAGGAATTGTAATTGATGAGGTTATAACAAAAATTGGAAAAGATTTTCACGATTATTTTTATCAAGAATATAGTACATCGGGTAAATTGTACCCTTTTATTATTACCATATCAGAGAAGCCTTATTTTGGTAGAAGTAGTATTATAACAATTACTTCAGAAGATAAAAAACTGTTTGAATTTATGTCTAAGCCAGATGAAGAATTTTTAAAAGAAGCTGTAAAAGCAACTTTAAAAAATGTAAATCTGTATGCTAAACAAAGACAATTATTTAATAATGGAAGATTTTAAAAATATTAAAATATAAAAGCATGAAAGAGTTAAAATATATTATAGTAACACTACTTATAAGTGTACCGTGTCTACTATATTCTCAAAATATAGTATATAAACCAATAAACCCTTTTTTTGGGGGAGAAACATTTAACTATCAGCAATTATTAGCTTCTGCAAATGCTCAAAATGATTTTGAAGAAGACAATGGATTTGATTTTGATCAAGGATCGGATTTAGAAAATTTTACAGATTCTTTAAACAGACAATTATTAAGTTCTTTATCTCAAGACTTATTTCAACAGGAATTTGGAGATACCTCCCTAACAGAAGGAACTTATGTTTTTGGTAGCTTGGTAGTTGAAATATCACCTTCAACAGATGGTTTATCTGTAAATATTTTAGATACTTCAACCGGAGAACAAACAAATATAATTATACCAAACTAATTACTAATATTCCCCACATTTATGAAAAAGTATATAAAATATAGTCTTTGTATTGTGTTAGTATTAGTAGTAGGTTGTGGAACTTATTTAAATCAACCATTAATTACAAGCGATGCAAGAATAGGAGAGAATACTTCTAGAAAAAGTATATTAGATACTATTTTGCCTTTAAGTAAAGCTGTTGTAGGTGTTTATAAATTTAGAGACCAAACGGGGCAATATAAATTAATAGAAAACGGATCTACATTTAGTTCGGCAATTACACAAGGAGGAACATCTATATTGCTAAATTCTTTAGAAGAGTCAAATTGGTTTAATCCAATTGAACGTGAAAATATAGGAAACCTTTTAAATGAACGGCAAATAATCCGTTCAACAAGACAAGAATATGCCGCTGGTTCTACACAAGATCAATCTACAGCTATGCCACCATTATTATTTGCTGGAATTCTTCTAGAAGGAGGTGTAGTATCTTATGATTCAAATATAATTACGGGAGGTTCTGGAGCTAGGTATTTTGGAGTAGGTGGAGCTACAGAATATAGACAAGATAGAATTACAATTTATTTGCGAGCTGTTTCTACATCAAGTGGAAGAATCATAAAAAATGTATACGTATCTAAAACTATCTTATCTCAAGGTATATCAGCAAACTTATTTAGATATGTAAATGTAAAAAGACTGTTAGAAGTTGAAACAGGTGTTACAAAAAACGAACCTACTCAACTCGCAATTAAAGAAGCTATTGATAAAGCAGTTGAACTTTTAATAATTGAAGGAATTATAGATGGAATTTGGGAGCCTAAAGGAGGAAAACCTACAGTAGATTTTGTTAAAAGTCAGTATGAGATAGAAAAAAAAGAAGCAGAATCAACTGCGCTTTATGATAGAAAACTAGAAGATAAAAGAGGGCATTCTGCTCTTTCAATAGAAGGAGGTACAACTATTGCTAATAATGATTATTCAAATTCATTAAAAAAAATGGGAGTAGCCATTGCTTTTAAAACCTATTTTAAAAAGCCGGGTTTAAATTTAAATTTCGGTCTTGGTTTTTTTCAACTCGAAAATGAAAATTCATTCAAAAATGACTTCTATTCTTTTGATACAAGTTTAGCTTATGATTTTTTGCCTTACGATGCTATTTCTCCTTTTTTACATCTGGGTGTTGGAACTATTTCAGATAAAGATTTTGATACCAACTACTTTAAATTTTTAGTAGGTGGAGGTTTAGAATATTTACCAGCTAAAAATATTGGAATTAAAGTATTTGCAGAGCAAAACATGTTATTTTCTGATAATTTAGAAGGTCTTGAACAAGGAAAATGGAATGATTTTTATTGGAGAATTGGGCTAGGAATTAATTTTTACCTCGGAAAGCCATATAATAGAGTTAAGTCTGTAATGTTTGAATAAAAGAGATATGAAAAAAATAGTTAATTTAATATTTATTCTAGCACTACCTTTTTTTATTAGTTGTAGTGAAGATACTACCGATTATATTGGTGAAGGAACCATAACAGGTCGAGTTGTTGAAGCCAATAGCTTTGATCCTATAGAAAATGCAAAAATAACAATAAGTCCAACTGGTAATGCAGTATTTACAAACCTAGATGGTTATTTTATTATGAATTATGTTGAAGAAGGAGAATATTCTGTAAGCGCTACTAAAGAAGCGTATTTAACTTCTTTTGAAGCAGCTACAGTTATTGAAGATTTAGAAGTAAATGTAATTTTTGAATTACAAGATAATAACTCATTAAATAAACCGCCTACAGCACCTCAATTAATAACTCCAGAAGATGGAAGTGAAGATTTAGAACTTTCTGTTGAGTTAATATGGAGCTCAGAAGATCCAGATGATGATGAGTTATCCTACAAATTAGAAATAAAAAATGATATTGATAACAATACCATTTTAATTGAAAGTATTGTAGATACTACTTATGTAATTTCAGATTTAAAATACGGAGTTAAATATTTTTGGCAAGTTGCAGTTTCAGATGCAATTAATGATGATGTTTTAAGTGTTGTTAATTCTTTTAAAACCAAAATAGATCCAGATAACAGGTATCTTTATGTTAAAAAAGGAGTAAATAATAACAATATAATTTATTCTTCAAATTTTGATGAAGAGAGTGGAGAACAAATAAACGAAGTTCAATTAACAAGTCAAAGTCAAAATAGTTGGAGACCTAGAAAAAATCAAGCAGTAAATTTAATTGCTTTTTTAAGTACATTTAATAACGAGACACATTTATTTACCATGAATCTTAATGGTTCAGATATAAAACAAGTAACTTCAGAAGTTGCGGTAGCTGGACATAATTTTAATAATATAGACTATTCTTGGTCTTCAAATGGAGATAGATTAATTTATCCGCATTACGATAAATTATATGTAATAAATAAAGATGGTAGCGGACTAAAACAAATTTATAAAACTGTTGACGGTAGTTTTATTACTGAGTGCGATTGGAGTAATGATGAAAGTATGATAGCCTTAAAAACAAATGATATTTCAGGTTACAATGCATCCATTTTTACAATAGATATGGATGGGGCGGTTTTAAATACCATTATTTCAGATGTATTAGGAGCCGCTGGAGGGCTTAATATTTCTGTAGATAATAAATTACTTTTATATACTCTAGATATATCAGAATATCAAAATGTAAACAATAGGCAGTTAGATACACATATTTTTATTTATAATTTTAGCGAAGCTACAATAACAGATATTTCTTTAGATAAAGATACTGGAACTATAGATATAGATCCAAGGTTTTCTCCAAATGAAGCAGAAATAATATTTGTGAATACCTCTAATGATGGGATATCAACAAAATCAATCTATAAAATGAGTATTAATACTGAAAGCGATAGCGATAGAGTAAAATTATTTGAAAACGCATTAATGCCAGATTGGGAGTAAAACAATTATTTTTAAATAAAAACCGAATGAATTAACATTCGGTTTTTTTATGTTTCTTAAATTGAAAAAGAAAAATTACTTTTGCAAAACAATTAAACATAGCACTAATGAGTTCAGAAGTAAGTAAAAGGTACAGTCAAAGAGGAGTTTCAGCATCTAAAGAAGATGTTCATAATGCCATAAAAAATGTAGATAAAGGATTGTTTCCAAAAGCTTTCTGTAAAATTGTTCCAGATTATCTAACTGGAGACAATAATTATTGTTTAATAATGCATGCCGATGGAGCAGGAACAAAATCGTCTTTAGCATATATGTATTGGAAAGAAACAGGAGATATTTCTGTTTGGAAAGGCATAGCACAAGATGCTTTAATTATGAATATTGATGATTTATTGTGTGTTGGAGCAACAGAAAATATTATGCTATCTTCAACTATTGGAAGAAATAAAAATTTAATTCCTGGTGAAGTTATTTCACAAATTATAAACGGTACCGAAGAACTATTACAAGATTTAAAAGATTTTGGTGTTGAAATTTATTCTACCGGAGGTGAAACTGCTGATGTAGGAGACTTGGTACGTACAATTATAGTAGACTCTACAGTAACTGCTAGAATGAAAAGGGCAGATGTAATAGATAATGCAAATATAAAACCAGGCGATGTTATTGTTGGATTAGAATCTTTTGGACAAGCAAGCTATGAAAGAGAATATAATGGTGGAATGGGGTCTAACGGATTAACATCTGCACGCCACGATGTTTTTAGTAAATATTTAGCTGAAAGGTATCCAGAAAGTTTTGACGCAGCTGTGCCAAATAATTTGGTGTACTCAGGAGCTATGAAATTAACTGATGAAGTAGCCAATTCACCAATAGATGCAGGTAAATTAGTGTTGTCTCCAACCAGAACTTATGCACCAATTATAAAAAAAATTCTAGCAAAATATACTTCAAAAGAAATTCATGGAATGGTACATTGTAGTGGAGGAGCACAAACAAAAATACTTCACTTTATAGATAATTTGCATATTATAAAAGATAATATGTTTTCAGTACCACCTCTTTTCAAATTAATTCAAGAGCAAAGTAAAACAGATTGGAAAGAAATGTATCAAGTATTTAATTGTGGACACCGAATGGAATTATACGTTCCACAAGAAATTGCTGAAGATTTAATAGAAATTTCAAAAAGTTTTAACGTAAATGCGAAAATAATTGGTAGGGTAGAAGCTTCTGAAACTAAAAAATTAACAATTAAAAGCGAATACGGAGAGTTTAAGTATTAAGTAATTTCAAATAGTAATATTTATTTTGTGATTTATAACAAAATAAATGAAAAATTATAGTCTCAAGAAATTATTGTAAATTTGCAATCCAATTAAAAAATAAATGTTAGATAAGTTACAAATAGTAAAACAACGTTTTGATGAGGTTTCTGATTTAATTATCCAGCCAGATATTATCTCAGACCAAAAACGCTACATACAAATCAATAAGGAATATAAAGATTTAAGCGCAGTAATGAAAATTGCTGAAGAGTATAAAAGCTTATTAAATAATATTGAAGAAGCAAAAGAAATTATAGCAGATGGTTCTGATGCAGAAATGACAGAAATGGCAAAAATGGAGTTGGAAGAAGCTTCAGCTCAATTACCAAAACTGGAAGAAGATATTAAGTTTATGTTAATACCAAAAGATCCAGATGATGCTAAAAATGTTATTGTTGAAATTAGAGCAGGTACAGGTGGTGATGAAGCAAGTATTTTTGCAGGTGATTTGTATAGAATGTATACAAAATATTGTTCAGATAAAGGGTGGAAAACCGAAGTTGAAGATATAAGTGAAGGAACTTCTGGTGGTTTTAAAGAAATTATTTTTAGTGTTTCAGGTGAAGATGTATATGGTGATATGAAATTTGAATCGGGTGTACACCGTGTGCAACGCGTACCACAAACTGAAACTCAAGGTCGTGTACATACTTCTGCTGCAACTGTAATGGTACTTCCTGAAGCTGAGGAATTTGATGTAGAATTAAAACCAAGCGATATTCGTGTAGATTACTTTTGTTCTTCAGGACCAGGAGGTCAATCTGTAAATACAACCTATTCTGCCGTGCGTTTAACACACGTTCCTACAGGTTTAGTAGCACAATGCCAAGATCAAAAATCGCAACATAAAAATAAGGAAAAAGCAATGAAAGTATTGCGTTCTCGTTTATATGAGCAAGAATTAGAGAAAAAATTAGCTGCAGATTCTGCTAAAAGAAATTCATTAGTTGCAAGTGGAGACCGTTCCGCAAAAATTAGAACTTACAATTATCCTCAAGGTAGAGTTACAGAACACAGAATTGGCTTAACTTTATATGATTTATCTAACGTTATTAATGGAGATATTCATAAAATTGTAGAAGAATTAAAATTAGCAGAAAATACAGAGAAATTAAAAGAATTAGGAGAAGTACTATAACTTATTAATTTTTAAGATTTTTTAAAAGCAAGAATATTTTTTTATTCTTGCTTTTTTTGTTTTAATACCAAAATATTATTGCCAATGTTGGTATTTTTTTACCAACAATTCAATAAATAGCAAAAACAAACAGATTACTTATACGCCTCTTAAAATGACAGTTAAAAATTTTTCATATTAATATGTTAATCAAACCATGTATATTTGCGTTTTTCAAAAAATAGATAATAAGAATGATTACAGTTAATGATATTTCGGTACAATTTGGAGGTACAAGTCTTTTTAGTAATGTTTCATTTTCAATAAATGAAAATGACAAGATCGCTTTAATGGGTAAAAATGGAGCAGGGAAATCTACATTATTAAAAATTGTAGCAGGTGTACACAAACCAAATTCTGGTAATATTTCAGCTCCAAAAGAAGCTAAAATTGCCTATTTACCACAGCATTTATTAGCTAAAGATAATGCAACTGTAATTGAAGAAACTTCAAAAGCTTTTTCTGAAATATTTAAAATGAAAGCTGAAATTGACGAAATTAATGAAGCATTAACTACAAGAACGGATTACGAAAGTGATGCTTATATGAAATTAATTGAGCGTGTTTCAGAGTTAAGTGAAAAATTTTATGCTATTGAAGATATAAATTATGAAGCTGAGGTTGAAAAAGTACTAAAAGGTTTAGGTTTTGTAGCTTCAGACTTTAATAGACCAACTTCAGAATTTTCTGGTGGATGGCGTATGCGTATAGAATTAGCCAAAATTTTATTGCAAAAACCAGATTTAATTTTACTTGATGAACCTACAAATCATATAGATATTGAGAGCGTACAATGGTTAGAAGATTTTTTAATTAATTCAGCAAAAGCTGTAATTGTTATTTCACACGATAGAGCTTTTGTAGATAATATTACTAATAGAACTATTGAAGTAACGATGGGTAGAATTTACGACTATAAAGCAAATTATTCGCATTATTTAGAGCTTCGTAAAGATAGACGCTCACATCAACAAAAAGCATACGATGAACAGCAAAAAATGATTGCTGAAAATACTGAGTTTATAGAGCGTTTTAAAGGGACATACTCAAAAACAAATCAAGTACAATCTCGTGTTAGAATGTTAGAAAAGCTACAGTTAGTAGAAGTTGATGAGGTTGATACATCTGCTTTAAGATTAAAGTTTCCGCCTTCACCTAGAAGTGGTCAATATCCTGTTGTAGTGAATGATTTATCTAAAAGTTATGGAGAACATGTAGTTTTTAAAAATGCTAATTTAGTTATAGAACGAGGTCAAAAAGTTGCTTTTGTTGGAAAAAATGGTGAAGGTAAATCTACAATGATAAAAGCTATTATGAATGAAATTGATTTTGAAGGAAAATTAGAAGTAGGTCATAATGTTAAAATTGGTTACTTCGCTCAAAATCAAGCGTCATTATTAGATGAAGAATTAACCGTTTTTGAAACAATAGATCATATTGCAGTAGGAGATATTAGAACGCAAATAAAGAACCTATTAGGAGCTTTTATGTTTTCTGGAGATGATACAACAAAAAAAGTAAAAGTACTTTCAGGAGGCGAAAAAACACGTTTAGCAATGATTAAATTATTGTTAGAACCAGTAAATGTTTTAATTTTAGATGAACCAACAAATCATTTAGATATGAGAACTAAAGATATTATTAAAGAAGCACTAAAAGACTTTGATGGAACTTTAATTCTAGTTTCTCACGATCGTGATTTTTTAGATGGTTTAGCAGAAAAAGTTTTTGAATTTGGAAACAAGCGTATAAAAGAGCATTTTGAAACGATAACTAGTTTTATGGCTTTAAAGAAAATGGAAAGTTTACGTGAAATTGAAAAGTAAAAACAGCCTTTTTTATAATACAAAAAACCCAATCGTAAGATTGGGTTTTTATATATAAGCAAGAAATTAAAAATCTATTTTACTTGATCTACAACTGCCTTAAAAGCTTCTGGGTTATTCATAGCTAAATCGGCAAGAACCTTACGGTTCAATTCAATATTATTAGCTTTAACTTTTCCCATAAACTGTGAGTAAGACATTCCATACTGACGAGCTCCAGCGTTAATACGTTGAATCCATAAAGCACGGAAAGTTCTTTTTTTGTTTTTACGGTCTCTATAAGAATATAACATTCCTTTTTCAACCGCATTTTTTGCTACTGTATAAACGTTTTTTCTACGTCCAAAGTAACCTTTTGCTTGCTTCAATATCTTTTTTCTCTTAGCTCTTGAAGCAACTGAATTTACTGATCTTGGCATAATTTCAATTTGTTTTTTGTAGTTGGCGGTAAAATTAATTTACACTTGTTAGCTCAACTCCAAGGTTAATAATTAAATTCCCTGTAACTTTATTATTTTAAAGTTAACTGTTGTAAAATGTTAGCTTCGTCAGATTTATGAACTAAACCATCGTGAGTTAACTTTAATTTACGTTTTTTACTTTTTTTAGTCAAAATGTGACTTTTAAAAGCGTGTTTTCTTTTAATTTTTCCAGAACCAGTAAGCTTAAAACGCTTCTTAGCACTAGATTTTGTTTTCATTTTAGGCATCTTTCTTCTACTATTTTATCTTGCTTAATATTTTTCCTTCTGAAACTACTATTGTTTAAATAGTACTATTGAAGTTATTATTTCTTTTTAGGAGCAATGTACATAATCATACGTTTACCTTCTAATTTAGGCATTTGCTCTACTTTTCCATATTCTTCTAATTCTGTTGCCAGTCTTAAAAGTAAAATATGTCCTTGATCTTTATAAATTATAGATCGTCCTTTAAAAAACACAAATGTTTTTAATTTTGCTCCGTCTTGTAAAAATTTAATAGCATGTTTCTTTTTAAATTCAAAATCATGCTCATCGGTATTAGGTCCAAATCTAATTTCTTTTACAACTACTTTAGAAGCTTTAGATTTCTGAGCCTTTTCTCTTTTCTTTTGTTCATATAGAAATTTTTTATAATCTATAATCTTACAAACGGGAGGCACAGCTTTGGGAGATATTTCTACCAAATCTAATTCTAGTTCTCTTGCTAACGCTTTTGCTTTCGAAATAGGGTATATGCCTACTTCTACGTTATCACCTACTAAACGTACTTCATCAACATACGTGATTTTCTCATTAATCCTATGTTGATCTTCCTTAATTACTCTCCAAGGTTTTCTTCCCCCTGATCTTCTTTTAATTGCTATAACTGTAAAATTTAAATTAAACTAAAATTGTTCTAATGTACTATTAATTTCTTTCTTTATAAACGAAATAAATTCGTCATTTGATAATGTTCCTATATCTCCTTCTCCTTGTTTTCTTACAGAAACCGTGCCATCATTTTCCTCTTGTTCACCTACTATAATCATAAATGGAATTTTATTCAATTCAGCATCTCTAATTTTTCGCCCGGTTTTTTCACTCCTATCATCTATAAGTGCGCGAATTTCGGAATTTTCTAGCAAATGTAAAACTTTTTCGGCATATTTTTGATATTTCTCACTGATTGGTAGTATAATAACCTGCTCTGGAGTAAGCCAAAGTGGAAATTTACCTCCAGTATGCTCTAATAAAACAGCGATAAAGCGTTCCATAGATCCAAAAGGAGCCCTATGAATCATAACTGGTCTATGTAATTGATTATCCGAACCTTTATAACTTAATTCAAATCGTTCAGGTAAATTATAGTCTACTTGAATAGTTCCTAATTGCCAACTTCTGCCTAAAGCATCTTTAACCATAAAGTCTAATTTAGGACCATAAAATGCCGCTTCACCATATTCTATAACATAGTCTAAACCTTTTTCTTTGGTTGCATTTATAATAGCATTTTCGGCTTTCTCCCAATTTTCATCACTTCCAATATACTTTTCTTTATTATCTTTATCTCTTAAAGAAACTTGTGCAGTAAAGTTATCGAAGCTTAAAGATTTAAATACATATAATACTAGATCAATTACACTTTTAAATTCTTCATCTAATTGATCAGGTGTACAAAAGATATGTGCATCATCTTGAGTAAATCCTCTTACACGTGTTAAACCGTGTAATTCTCCACTTTGTTCATATCTATAAACGGTGCCAAATTCAGCAAAACGTTTTGGTAAATCTTTATATGAATAAGGTTTGTTATTATAAATTTCACAATGATGTGGGCAATTCATAGGTTTTAATAAAAATTCTTCACCTTCTT